>NZ_ADGQ01000034.1 GCF_000147675.1 Peptostreptococcus stomatis DSM 17678
ATAAAAAGAGAGAATATCCTGTATAATTGAAATAACCACAAATCAAAAACGAAAGGAACTCTCTCTATGAATACTATTATAGCACAAAAACAAAGATATTTGCCTCACACTTTAGAAACAAAATACCACGAAGTAAAAACATATAGAAGTGGATGCTCTATTAGGTTTGTATGACGATTTGATTATACAAATGAAAAGATATTTATATAAGTCTAACAGATTGCCTATGCAGGTTTTAGGTTGGTTATCTCCTATTGAAATCAGGGAAATAATGGTTGGAGAATAATCTCCAACCATTATACCAAATCTTTATTATTTTCTCTCTAAAAAATGTCTCACATTATTTACAAATATACAAAGTTGAACATTGATAACTAAAAATGCATATTACAAAGCTGTCTGTCGATATATAAGGTCAAGCTCATCTTAGAAGACTTCATCAGCAATTTTGTTAGATGACCATCCATCTTTCAAGCGAATCTGAATCAAAACTCGTTCATCATAAGAAAGATGTTTCCCTTTTTCGTGTCTAGTTGTGGTAAAACATACATGATCCATAGCTATAACTCCTTTGGTTTATTGTTGATTTAACACCTACATTCTACCACAGAAGTATAGCTATGGATTTTTTATTTAATTGTTCAACTTGATTATACAATCAACCAAAATTAATAAACATACTTATTCTGTCATATAATTTACCAATTTTTATATACTGTACATCCTATTCTATAATACCCCCTCCAAGGAGCCTATCTTCAGAATAGAATACTACACTCTGACCACTTGTTATAGCCCTTTGAGGCTCTACAAAGTCGACCCTAACCCTGTACTTGCCAATATATGTCACTTTGGCTTGTGCAGGCTTGGCCGCATATCTTACCTTTGCATAAACATCTATAGGACCAACAACTTCATCCTGACTCCATTCGACAAAATTTACATCCCTGGCAGTCAAGCTAGTCTTAAAGAGGTCATCATTATCCCCAAGGACTATTGACTTGTCCTGGCCATTTATAGCCACTACATAGGTAGGTTTGCCAAAGGTTATACCTAGCCCCTTCCTCTGGCCTATTGTATAGCTTATTATACCCTTGTGCCTGCCCAAGACCTTGCCTGACCTATCTACAAAGTTACCAACCTCTACCTTCTTTTTGGAATTCTCCTTCAAGAAAGCTTCATAGTCATGGTCTGGTATAAAGCATATATCTTGACTATCAGGCTTGTTATGGACTTCCAAGCCAATTTCTTTGGCCATATCCCTAATAGTATCCTTGTCATACTTACCTATTGGGAATAGGGTCCTAGCCAATTTTTCCTGGTTTAGGTTGTATAGGACATAGGTCTGGTCCTTGCTATCACTCGATGCCTTTTTTATTTCGTATTTACCACTTTTTTCATTAAAGTCTACCAGGGCATAGTGGCCGGTCGCCACATAGTCACAGCCGAGTTCCCTGGCCTTATCAAATAAAAGCCCAAACTTAATTGTCTTATTACAAAAAACACACGGATTTGGTGTCTTACCAGCAAAATACTCATCTATAAAATTGTCTACAACAAGGTCCTTAAAGTCTTCCCTAAAATCCAGGACATGGTGGTCAATTTTCAACTTATTACAGACAACCCTTGCGTCCTCGATTGAAGTATCCTTATTTCCGTCTTTAAAGTCCCATAAGGCCATGGTCGCACCTACAACCTCGTAACCTTCTTTTTGTAGTAGAAAGGCGGCAACTGAACTATCTACGCCACCACTCATACCCAACAAAACTCTTTTCATTTTTCCTCCATAATTCTTGTAAACTCAAAAGAAGAGCTCGAGGCCCTTCTTTTCATCGATAAAATATATTTAAGAGTTATTTGATTTCTCTCATTTTTAAAGTAATGTCATCTTCCCTGTAGTTGAAGTTTGAATTGTAATCATCCGCCATATCCTGTAAGGATATAGACATAGTAACATCTTCAATTGCCTGCTTGATCCTAGCCCACACATACCTAGTTGAACATGAATCAAAATTCTTACAGGCATCTTCATCCAACAAGCATTCTGTAAAAGCCATATCCCCTTCTAATACTCTCAAGATATCTGCTACAGTTATCTCAGACGCAGGCTTTGATAGGAAATAACCACCTTGAGCCCCTCTCACACTCTTGACCAAACCGGCCTTCTTAAGTGCTGAGAAAATCTGTTCTAAATATTGATCTGATATCTCTTGCCTATTGGCAATATATTTTAGTGGAACTGGTTCATTTTCATTGCCACTGACAGCTAGTTCAAACATTGCCTTTAAACCGTACTTACCCTTAGTTGAAAGCTTCATTGTTTTCACCTCTTCTCGAATTAATTCCTAGTAAATTGATACGAATTAACTCTACGTCTATAATATTATATCCTAGTAAAAAAGTCAAGATTAAAATTTTATTAAAATTTCAAGATTCTCTCTATTTTATACAAATTATAAAATCCAACCTCTAGCCTTTATTCAGACTTTTTATCCCTTAAATAATTCAAAAAGTCCCTTATCTGACTTTCAAATTTATTATTCTGTGGCTCGTAATAGACCTTGTCAACCATATTATCTGGTAGGTATTGTTGGTCTACATAATGGTCTGGATATGCATGTGGGTATTTATACCCCTTGCCATGACCTAGGGAATGAGCCCCCTTATAATGGGCATCCAAGAGATGGTTAGGTATATCATCCTGGACCATACTGTCTATATCTGCCAGGGCCCTATCCACAGCAATATAGGCTGAATTAGACTTAGGAGCTGTAGCAAGGACTAGGCAGGCCTGGGCCAGGGGTATCCTTGCCTCTGGTAAGCCCACTTGCATGGCTGAATCAAGACAGGCCTTGACTATCACTATGGCATTGGGATAGGCCATACCCACATCTTCTGAGGCTATGACCAAGAGCCTTCTAATGATACTCGCCAGGTCTCCCCCCTTAATTAGGCGGGCCAAATAGTATATGGCTGCGTCTGGATCACTGCCCCTTATTGATTTTTGTAGGGCGCTTAATAGGTTGTAGTGGACATCCCCACTAGTATCGAAATTATAGCTAGTAGATATGTTCAAGCCCTCAATTACACCCATATCAATCTTGGCCCTGGCATCCTTATCCAACCTGGACTCACTTATGGCCAACTCTAAGAGATTGATTGCCGACCTCATATCACCACCGGATGCATTTGCCATTGCCTCATAGGCCTCCATGTCACAAACCAGGTCTAGATTGCTGGCCTCCCTGTACCTGCCCACTATATTTTCAAGTCCCTTGACTATATCCTCTAAAGAAATAGACTTGAACTCCATGACTATACTCCTGCTTAGGATGGCTTTGTAGACATAGTGGTAGGGATTTTCTGTTGTACTTGCAATCAAGCTTATCTGGCCATTCTCTATAAATTCTAAAATTGACTGCTGTTGTTTTTTATTAAAACTCTGGATTTCATCTATATATAGGAGGATTCCCTTTTGGGCATCAAGGTTACCTATAGAGGCTATAACCCTCTTTATATCATCTATAGACGAATTAGACGCATTGATTTTAAAAAACTTCTTATCTGCCCTGGCTGCTATTATCTCAGCCACTGTTGTCTTACCTACACCCGGCGGACCAAAAAATATCATATTTGGAAAATAGGCTTTTTCTATCATATTATTCAAGAGCCTACCCCTACCAATAATATGTTTTTGACCAACGACATCCTCTATCCTAGTAGGTCTGTACTTATCTGCTAATGGCATATCTTCCTCCTAAAAAATATGGCGCTAAG
This sequence comes from Peptostreptococcus stomatis DSM 17678, assembly GCF_000147675.1. GTDB lineage: Bacteria > Bacillota > Clostridia > Peptostreptococcales > Peptostreptococcaceae > Peptostreptococcus > Peptostreptococcus stomatis. The sequence goes on from NZ_ADGQ01000034.1 coordinate 3,778, forward strand.
GTAATACATCACCCTAACGCCACTTTTAACGCACATAATATATACTGGTAACTTACAAGTGACTTACAAACGATCACTCACAAAGTATAGTAATATATCTTCCTATCTTACCTTTGCCAGTTCGTCTAGCAGCTTGTCATTTAGGATCCTAATATGAGTACCCTTCATACCAAGTGACCTAGACTCTATAACTCCCGCACTTTCAAACTTTCTCAATGCATTTACTATTACAGACCTGGTAATTCCAACCTTATCTGCTATCTTGCTGGCAACTAGTAATCCTTCGTCGCCATCCAATTCATTAAATATATGCTCTATTGCTTCAAGTTCAGAATATGAAAGTGTTCCTATGGCCATCTGAACCACAGTCTTCTTCCTCATATCTTCTTCCATCTCTTCACTGATAGCCCTGATTATCTCTAGACCCACAACTGTTGCTGCATATTCAGCAACTACCAGGTCTTCATCCACAAAAGACTTGTTATATCTAGATAATAGAAGTGTTCCTAGTCTATCTCCACTACCAAATATAGGTACAACTGTAGTAAACTTAGCCAACCTATTTTGTTCATGTGGGAAGAACTTTAGAGCTTCTTCACCAGATATATTTTCTTTAGTTTCATATATTTTCAAGATATTTTCTGTATACTCAGCTGGGAAGACATTCTTATTACTATCTTCATCGATAATTATTGAACTATCTTCCGGCTTCTGTAGATGGTGTCCTAATACTTTACCCTTCAAGCTAACTATGTAGACATTTGAATCAAGTACATCACTTAGTATAACTGACAACTGATCAAAAGAAACAGATGTCCCTGCATTAGACTGAAGTGTCTTGTTTATCTTTCTCGTGTTTAATAACAACTCACTTGTCATGTGGTACCCCCTCCTAATTTTATTAATTATCATATATTTTTTTATTGGTCTTTTTTAATATTATCTGAACTAAACCTAGTGTGACCTTATTTTTTAAAAATACACACAATTTAAACAATATACACAAGTTAAGGTTACCACAATTTGTATATTTTTTCAACTATTTTGATAAGCATTTTTATAATTTTCATTATATTCTAATAATTTTTTGATTTTTCCCTTATATTATTAGTCTTATCATATTAGGTATTAACCTATTTGTCCTTGCCCTTCTTAGGCTTCTGATTGCTTATACAATCCTTGTTCGAACAGATTGACCTGCTTTCCTTCTTAGTTACCTTCTCAACCATGTGGGATCCACAGTCAGGACATACCTGACCTGTAGGTTTGTTCCATTCTACAAAATCGCAGTCAGGATAATTGCTACAACCATAGAATACCCTACCTCTCTTAGACTTCCTTATGATTATATCCCCATCTCCACACTTTGGACACTTGACCCCTACCTTGTCTACTATAGGCTTGGTATTCTTACACTCCGGATAGTTCTTACAAGCCATAAACTTGCCAAACCTACCATGCTTGATTACCATATTAGACCCACAGACTTCACAGACTTCATCGGTCTCTATATCCATATTAATTTTTTCTATATTTTCAATAGCTTCTTTGATGGATGATGCCAGTGGAGCATATGATTCTGAAACCACATCTTTCCAGTTTTCAAGACCATCTTCAATCTTATCAAGTCTAGATTCCATTTGGGCAGTATAGTCTACATCAGTCAACATTTCAAAGTTCTCTTCTAGTATCTCTGTAACTATCTTTCCAAGTTCAGTTGGTTTTATAGCTGGCCCCACTTTTTCCACATACTCCCTAGTCAGGATAGTTCCTATAGTAGGTGCATACGTTGAAGGTCTACCAATCCCCAGTTCTTCCAGTGTCTTTACCAGACTTGCCTCTGTATACCTGGCAGGTGGCTGGGTAAAATGCTGCTCTGGATCAATCTCCTTAAGCCCCAACTTATCATTGAGTTTTATTTCAGGAAGAATCTTGTCTTCCCTATCATAGTAATCATAAACCCTGGTAAAGCCATCAAAAACCTGCTTTGATCCAGATGCCTTAAAAGTATACTGGCCAATTTCTGCCTCTATACTCATACTTTCATATAGGGCATCTGCCATCTGACTTGCTACAAACCTCTTCCATATTAGGTTGTACAACCTGTATTGGTCATTTGATAAAGAGGCCTTTATCTCTTCTGGATGCCTATAAACGGACGTAGGTCTGATAGCCTCATGGGCGTCCTGGGAATTGGTCTTAGACTTGGACTTCTTGTCCTTAGTTTCTGAATGGTACTTCTGTCCATAGGAATTCAATATAAAGTCTTTGGCAGAAGACTTGGCCTCTTCAGACAATCTCTGCGAATCAGTCCTGATATAAGAAATCAAACCAAGGCTGCCTTCACCCTTTACATTTACTCCTTCATATAACTCCTGGGCTATCTTCATTGTTTTCCTGGTAGTAAAGCCCAGCCTATTTACAGCCTCCTGCTGTAATACAGAAGTGGTAAATGGTTTAACTGCAGCCCTCTTCCTAGTCCTTGTATCTATCTTCTTAACAAGAAGACTAGATCCCTTTATCTTGTCAATTATCTCATTGACCTGGTCTTCATTATTTAGGTCAAGTTTTTTTCCATCTATACCATAAAAAGAAAATTCAACTGGACATCCATCCACCTCTGAAATCAAATCCAAGGACCAGTATTCAACAGGCACAAAATTTTCAATTTCTGTCTCCCTATCGCATACCAACTTGGTTGTAACCGACTGGACCCTACCAGCACTTAGGCCCCTCCTGATCTTCTGCCACAAGATTGGGCTTATCTGGTAACCCAATAACCTGTCCAGAACCCTTCTGGCTTGTTGGGCATCAACCAAATCTATATTTATCTGCCTAGGCTTCTTTATAGCCTTCTTTATTGTATCCTTAGTTATTTCATTAAATTCTATCCTACATTGGCTCTCAGGATCTATATCAAGTATATAGGATAGGTGCCAGGAGATTGCCTCCCCCTCTCTATCGGGGTCGGTTGCCAGATAGATCTTTGAGGCCTTCTTAGCCTCTTTTTTAAGGTCCTTTATTACAGGTCCCTTACCCCTAATATTTATATACTCGGGTTCAAAATTATTATCTATATCAACCCCCAACCTGCTCTTGGGTAAATCTCTTATATGTCCTACAGATGCCTTTACAACATAGTGGTTTTTGCCTAGAAATTTTTCGATAGTCTTTGCCTTTGCTGGAGACTCAACTATTACTAAAGCTTTTGGCACAAACAACACCTCCATTTTTTATATTATAAGGACCCTATTTAATTGGTAGGTATTGATACCCACCTCAAAAATATAATCCATCATAGATAAATTATTGACACAAAATATGACATCTCCTATCTCAATATTAAGGTAAAGAGAAATCTTGTCAATTTCTAAGGCCCCCTTTTCGGATAAAAGCTTCAAAATAGCACACTCGTGTTCAGAAAATTGTTGCCTTTTTAACTTATCATTTCTAATATTATCACAAACAGAGTCATTATTACCAGTATTTTTCTTATTTTTTTTGTTATTTAAGGAATCAAAAGAATAAAAAGCTTCATAATCTTCTAGTATATCCTTGCTACTCAGTACAATTTTTCCTCCCCTACTTATCATTTCATTACAACCATATGATAGGTCTGAAAAAATACTTCCTGGCACCAGGTAGACCTCCCTGCCATTATCCAGGCCGTAAGTGGCAGTTATAAGAGACCCGCTCTTTTTACCAGCCTCAATTACCAGGGTTCCCCTGGATAGGCCAGCTATAATCCTGTTTCTCATGGCAAAATTAGCCCTAAAGGTTTGGCCGCCTGGTCCAGTTTCTGATAAAATAAGGCCACCCTGGTCTAATATTTCCTTAAATAGGTTGGTATTTGACCTGGGATATATATTATCTATAGAAGTCCCCATCACGGCTATGGTAGGAGACCCACCCTCCATACAGTACCTGTGGGCATGGGAATCTATACCCAGGGCCAAACCACTCACTATGCCTATACCAGCTTCTGATAGGTCCCTGACCAGGTACTTGCTGGCATTTTTTCCATAGTCTGTAGACTTGCGGGCTCCTACAACTGATAATAGAGGATAGGCATTTGCCACACTTATATTCCCATAGTAATAAAGGATATAGGGTGGGTCATATACATTTCTCAATAAGTCAGGATAGTCTTCTGAATCATAGCATACATATGAAGCCTTGTTTATCCTGACATTATTTTTTATTTCATCTATAAGGGCTTGATTGTATCCATACTTGCTAATCTTATCCATGATTTTTTTAGAAAAGTAGGTCTTACCAAGGTCTAAAATCCAACCTATAAAGTCTCTTGACCCTATTTGACTGGCAGAATCCATAAGTCTCGTCTGGCTAACTGATTCTCCAATCGATCCCTTGAAATCTACATCCATAAATATTTCCTCTAAGCCGTCCTTGTTTTCTTCATAGAAAAGCTTCATATTCCTAGGACCTATTCCAATAACTTCCTTGGCCCATATAAAAAAATTATCCATCACTTATCCTCCAAATCAAATTCACCTACTATAAATCCTATAAATATACCTACAACTTCTATACATACATCTAGCAATAAGGTCCCACTGTAAAATTTATATTTTCCTTGTTTCATCTAGCGATTAAAGTACTTGTAATAGGCCTTCCTATAGGAAAAAGCCTCTAAGAGATCCTTGCTAGATATAGTCTCCCTAGCTTCAAGGTCTGCTATAGTCCTAGCCAACTTCAAGAGTCTGGTATAGGACCTATTACTTAAACCATACTTTTTATATATCCTTGACGCCATCATGGACGAATCTTGGTCTAGATAACAGTATTTTTCTATATCTTCACTTGTCATTTGAGAATTTACATAGAAGTCTCTGTCTTTAAATCTATCTGCTTGAATATTCCTTGCAGACTCGATTACTTCTAAGATTTCTCTAGAAGTCATCCTCTGCGACCTATCGTCAAAGTCTTCAAAATCAACCTTTCCCACCTCGCAAAAGACATCCATCCTATCAAGTATAGGTCCGGATATCTTGCTTAAGTACTTGTCTATTTCGTACTGTCTACACGTGCACTCCTTATGACTCTTGTAGTAGCCACATGGACATGGGTTCATGGATACTATCAATTGAAAGGCAGCTGGATAGGTCACACTGTGGTTGATTCTTGAAATATTTACCATAGAATCTTCAATTGGTTGCCTTAGGGCTTCTAGTATTTGCTTGGAAAACTCAGCTACTTCGTCCAAAAATAAGACCCCCCTATGGGCAAGGGTAATCTCCCCCATGCTGGCCTTGACACCACCCCCTATAATGGATATCTTGGTAGCAGTATGGTGGGGTTGCCTAAAGGGTCTGACTTTTTTTATCCCCTCCCCCTCTTTTAGGAGTCCTGCCGCACTGTATATCTGGGTTATTTCTAATTCTTCCTTGATACTGGGCCTGGGCAATATGGTCTTGATGGACCTTGCTATCATTGTTTTACCGGTACCTGGAGGTCCTATCATAAGCATATTGTGGCCACCTGCAACTGCTATCATGGCAGCCCTCTTTGCTATTATATTTCCCCTTATGTTATAAAAGTCATCCTCCATAATTCCAGGTTTGCCTACAGGCATTTCAGTTTCTTTATCTTCATTTTTATCTTCTTCATTATCTTCCTTATTATGTTCTTTATTTTTATCTCCATACAGGTTAATGTACTTACTAGCCAAATAGGATTCCATTTGATCAGGTGCCATATTAAGGATTTTTATACACTCTTTAACGCTGTCTAGACCTATAACTTCCATACCCTCTATCTCCCTGCACTCAGGGTAATTGCTTATGGGTATAAAAACCCTCTTAATCCCTTCTTTCCTCATCCTGATTACTATAGACAGGATCCCCCTCATGTTTTTGATCTTGCCATCTAAGGACAATTCTCCTAAAAAGCCGGACTCAGCCAGGTAGTCATCTGATTTTTTAACCTTGCCCCTCAATATGCCTACACATATACCAAGGTCTAGGTAAGACCCATCCTTTTTGACATCTGCTGGTGACAGGTTTATGACCAGCCTATTTAGGGGGAAGTCATAACCGCTATTTATAATTGCCGACCTAACCCTCTCCTTTGACTCTTTAACCTCTGTGCCTGCTAGGCCAACCACACTAAAATAGGGCATACCCTTGGATATATCTACTTCTATGTCAACTATTAGACCATCTACCCCCATGACCATACCTGACTTGATCTTGTTAATCATATATTACCTCCTATAGTATATGCATTCCTTATATGCTTTATCTTTTTTTCTTTGAAATATACTTCAAATACATCAAACCTTACTGGGTAATCCAAGCTGCCCTTTGAGGAAAGGTAATTTTTGGCAAGACAAATAATCCTGGCCATCTTCTTTGAATCAACCGCCTGGGCAGGATTGCCAAAGTATGTACTATTCCTGGTCTTCACCTCACCAAAGACCAAAACTTCATTCTCAACAAAAATTATGTCTATTTCACCCCTCTTGGTCCTGTAGTTCCTGTCCACTATCCTACAGCCTATTCTTTCAAGATAAAGGGCTACTGCTTCTTCTCCTATCATTCCAATCTCGTAATTATTCATAAAACCTCCATAAGCCTAATTAGACCTATAGTCTTATGTACTATTTTGAAAATAAATAAAGACCAAATTTATCATTATAATTAAACTGATCTCAACCTGTTATATATTGTTATATACTTTTATCTACTTATGCCCCTTATATAAATCATACATTAACCTTTTGTCAGCCTTATTTTATGCATAAAAAAGA
>NZ_ADGQ01000033.1 GCF_000147675.1 Peptostreptococcus stomatis DSM 17678
TAAAACTTCAGCAAAGGTAGTCCTTAAAAAAGTAGGCAACCCTGCTGTTATAGAAGAAAAAGAACTTACTGCTGGTGGAGGATGGACAACTACATTCACAGGTAAACCAAAGTATGAGACCAACGGAACAGAAATCAAGTATACAGTAGAAGAAAAAGATGTTCCACAGGGCTATACAGCAAGTGTATCAGGAACAATGGCAAGTGGATTTACAATTACAAATACAAATACAGAAAAGGTAAATGTATCAGTAGAAAAGAAGTGGATTGGTTCACTTAAGGGTTCTGTAGTAGCCCAGCTTAAAAAAGAAGGTAGTGCAACTGTAATACAAGAAAAAGAACTTAATGCAGCAGGATTATGGAAACATACATTTACAGGTCTAGCTAAGTATGAGGCCAACGGAACGCTAATTAAGTACGAAGTAGTTGAAAAAACTGTTCCACAAGGATATGTAGTTAGTTACGAAAAGGATCCAGCAGGAGTTTTAATAATCAAAAATAAACAGACAAAAATAGATGTAAAAGTGACTAAAAAATGGAAAAATGTGACTGGAAATAATCCTAAGATTAAAGTACAGCTTCTAAAGAATGGACAAAATGAAGGCGCACCGATTGAACTACCAAACGGGACAACTGCTCATACTTGGACAAATTTAGATAAGGCAAATCCACAAGGGAATGACTATGTCTACTCTGTTAAAGAAGTAGGTGAAACAGCTAATGCTATTCAACTTGAAGGCGACCAGTATAAGGTAACTTATGAAGGTAACATGAAAGATGGTCTTACTATTACTAATGAAAAGAAGCCGTATAATCCAGGAGGAGGCGGTGGTGGTGGAACACCAACACCAGACCCAGGAGTAATAGGTGGAGGAGACAGAATTGAGACTGCTATTAAGATCTCAAGAAGATTCTATGATAAGGCTAAGACAGTAATTGTAGTTAGACATGACCTATTCCCAGACTCTATGACAGCTTCAGTATTGGCTAAGTTA
>NZ_ADGQ01000032.1 GCF_000147675.1 Peptostreptococcus stomatis DSM 17678
GTATTAAAGAGTGCTCACTTTATGAAGGTTGAAGAACATACAGCTTTAGTTAAAGAATTGGTAGCAGGCCTAAAGGCTATGCCTAAGGAAGACTTTAAGGGCAAGAAGATAATCACTTCTGGTATAATACTAGATGATAAGGGATTATTAGAAGTATTCGAAGCAAATAACATGGCTATAGTAGCTGATGATATTGCTCAGGAAACTAGACAGTTCAGAACTCTAATCCCAGAAGGTGGTAGCGCATTAGAAAGAATGGCACAGTGGTGGGCTGACGTTGAAGGATGTTCACTAGCATACGACCCTGCTAAATTAAGAGGTAAGATGGTAGTAGAAGATGCTAAGAAGTTAGGCGCTGACGGTGTTGTTTACGCACTAATGAAATTCTGTGACCCAGAAGAATATGACTATCCAATCTTCAAGAAGGATATGGAAGGGGCAGGAGTACCTCACCTATTTATTGAGATTGAACAGGGAACAACTAGCATAGAACAAATAAGAACAAGAATACAAACATTCGCTGAAATATTAGCGTAATTGTAATCAAATTTTTGGAGGTTAAAAATGATACTAAAAAAAGAGCATGAATTAGTAAAAAAATCAATTAGTGATTTTTGCCAGCGTGAATTGTATGATACTGATTTAGCTGAAAAGATGGACAGAGAAGGCGTTGATATGCCACAGGAATTTATTGACAAGCTAGCTAGATATAAATTCTCTTGCCCAATCGTACCAAAGGAATATGGCGGTGCGGGAGCAGATTATGTTTCATACGCGCTAATAATGGAAGAATTATCAAGAGCAGATGCTTCTTGTGGTACTTACGTAACTGCAGGTGCATCATTGGTTGCACTTCCACTAATCAACTTCGGTACTGAAGAACAGAAGCAGAAATATCTTAAACCACTAGCTGATGGTACACTAGTTGGTGCATTCGGTCTTACAGAGCCAGGTGCTGGTTCAGATGCAGGTGCTACTCAGACAACTGCAGTACTTGAAGGTGACTACTATATACTAAATGGTAGAAAATGCTGGATAACTAATGGTCCTTTCTGTGATTTTGCTATAGTTTCTGCTGTAACTGAAAAGGGTAAGGGAACTAGAGGAATATCTACTTTCATAGTTGAAACTAAGTGGGAAGGATTCTCTCATGGTGCACACGAAGATAAGATGGGTATCAGAGGTACTAGAACATCAGACCTTATATTTGAAAATATGAAAATTCCAAAAGAAAACCTACTTGGTAAGCTAGGTGGCGGTTTCAAGGTTATGATGAATACTCTTGAAGCTGGTAGAATAGGTGTTGCTGCTCAGGCAGTTGGTGTTGCTCAGTCTGCTCTAGATGAAGCAATCAAGTACACTAAGGAAAGAGTACAGTTTGGTAAGACAATTTCTAAGTTCCAGAACACTCAGTTTACAATAGCTGACATGGCTACTAAGGTTGAAGCTGCTAGACTATTAGTTCATCAGGCAGCTCAGTTAAAGGACAACAAGCAGAGCCCTGCTCTTCTATCATCAATGGCTAAGTACTATGCTGCAGAAGTAGCTAATGAAGTTGCTTACAAGGCATTACAGCTACACGGTGGATACGGATTTGTTAAGGACTATAGAATAGAAAGAATATACAGAGACGCTAGAATTCTTTCAATCTATGAAGGAACTTCTCAGGTTCAGCAGATAGTAATCGCAGGAAATGTATTAAAATAAGAGGGTGGTGTGAATTTTGAAGATCATAGTATGCGTAAAGCAAGTACCAGATACAACAGAAGTTAGAATTGATAAAGAAACAAACACTTTGATAAGAGAAGGTGTACCAAGTATATTAAACCCAGATGATGCAAATGCCTTGGAACAGGCTCTAGCATTCAAGGATGCTAATGAAGATGTTCATATAACAGTTGTTTCAATGGGACCTCCACAGGCAGATGTAATGCTTAGAGAGTGTTTAGCAATGGGAGCTGACGAAGCCATTCTACTATCAGATAGGGCTTTCGGTGGTTCAGATACATGGGCTACTTCAAATGCAATAGCAGCAGGAATTAGAGCTATTGGAGATTATGATTTAATATTAGCTGGTAGACAGGCGATAGATGGAGATACAGCTCAGGTTGGTCCTCAGATATCTGAAAAGCTTGGAATACCTCAGGTTACATATGTAGAAGGTCTAAAGGTTGATGGAAAGAAACTTACAGTTAAGAGACAGTTAGAAGATGGATATGAAATGATCGAATTACAGATGCCAGCTCTACTTACAGCTGTTAAGGAACTTAACGAACCAAGACATATGTACATAGATAAAATATTCGAAGCCTATGAAAAGGAAATTAAGGTTCTTTCAATAGATGATGTTGATATAGAAAAGACTGAAGTTGGTCTTAAGGCATCACCTACAAGAGTATTTAGATCATTTACACCAGAAGTAAAGGGTCAGGGTGTTATATTAGAAGGAACTGAAAAAGAAGTTGCAGCTAAGGTTGTTAGCGAATTAAAGGCTGTACATATAATATAATTTAATTGTTTATAGGAGAAGAGTATTATGGATAGAAATGAATTGAATCAGTACAAGAACATTTGGGTCTATGCTGAACAGAGACAGGGAAAACTTACTCCAGTTGTAATTGAATTACTAGGAGAAGGTAGAAAATTAGCTGACGTTAGAGGAGTTAAGTTAAATGCTATACTTCTTGGTCAGGATATGGACGAATTGGCAAAAGAATTAATTAGCTACGGTGCTGAAACTGTATATGTAGCTGATGATGCTCTTTTAAAGAACTACACAACTGATGCCTATACTAAGGTTATAGTTGATGCTGTTCATGAAATCAAGCCAGAAATAGTTTTAGTTGGTGCTACTCATATAGGTAGAGACCTTGCTCCAAGAATAGCTTCTAGACTAAATACTGGTCTTACAGCTGACTGTACTAAGTTAGAAATAGATCCAGAAGATGGTAAGATTAAGCAGACAAGACCTGCATTTGGTGGTAACATAATGGCTACTATCATATGCCCAGACAATAGACCTCAGATGTCTACAGTTAGACCTGGTGTTATGGACAAGGCTCCAAAGGATGACTCTAGAACTGGTGAAGTTGTTAAGTTAAACATAGATCTTAAGGAATCTGATATCAGAACTAAGGTATTAGAAATCGTTAAGTCTGCACACGAAAAGATATCCCTAACAGACGCTAACATAATCGTATCTGGTGGTAAGGGACTAGGAACTCCAGACGGATTCAAGCTTATAGCTGAATTAGCTGAAGCTTTAGGTGGTGTAGTTGGTTCTTCAAGAGCAGCTGTTGACGCTGGTTGGATAGACAGATCTCACCAGGTAGGACAGACAGGTGTTACTGTTAAGCCTAACCTATACGTAGCTTGTGGTATATCAGGAGCTATACAGCACTTAGCTGGTATGAAGGAATCTGACCTTATAATAGCTATAAACAAGGATCCAGATGCTCCAATATTCGGCGTTGCTGATTATGGTATCGTTGGTGACCTTTACAAGGTAATACCAGAAATACTTGAAGCTTTAAAGGCTGTTAAGTAATTAAGTAGAATTTTTAATCTACAAACTATATAGTGGTAGTTGTGTCGCCGTATCTAGTATATGGCGACCTATTATCATAGTTTTAACTGAAGTATTAATTCAGCTGTGTTTTTTTAATATTGATAGTTAAAAATTTGTTATTGTCATATGAGTGACATAAAATTTGTGTTTTTAATATTTATGTGTTTATAAAATTGTGTTGTTAATCAATATGTTGAGAAAACGTTTAAATTAACAGAATATAGTATAAAATTAAAGAAAAAGAATCAAAATTATTAGTTAATGTTTTTATTAGTTTAAAGTAAATTTATGTGTATTAGGAGGCAGTGTTATGAAAATTTTAGCATATCATGTACAGGGTTACGAAGAAAAGGCATTTAAAAAATGGTCAGAAGAAAATGGAGTTCAGGTAGACTTAGAATATGGTCTAATCACACCAGAATCAATCGAAAAGGCCAAGGGTTATGACGGAATAACTACCCAGCAGGTTATACCTGTTAAGGATGAAGAAATATTCAAGAAGATGAAGGAATATGGCCTAACTCAGGTCGCATCTAGAACTGCTGGTGTTGATATGTTCGACCTTAAGACTGCAAGAAAATACGGAATCTCTGTAACAAATGTACCTAGATATTCTCCAAATGCAATAGCTGAATTAGCTGTTACACACGCTATGACACTACTAAGAAATATCGGACATATTAGAGCAGCTCAGTTTAAGGGTGACTTCACTTGGAATAAGGATCTTATCTCTAAGGAAATCAGAAGCTGTACAGTAGGTATAATAGGAACTGGTAGAATAGGTCTTACAGCTGCAACTCTATTCAAGGGATTAGGGGCTAAGGTTATAGGTTTTGACGAATTTAAAAACCCAGGTGCAGATGGAATCCTAGAATATAGAGATACTGTTGAAGCTTTACTAGAAGAAGCAGATGTTGTTTCTCTTCACCTACCACTAACTGATGGTACTTACCATATGATAAACAAGGATAGAATAAAGCACATGAAGGATCATGCTATCCTAGTTAACACTGGTAGGGGTGGTCTAGTTAATATAGACGATGTAGTAGAAGCTTTAGAATCTGGAAAGATAAAGGGAGCAGCTCTAGACGTTCTAGAATGCGAAACTCTATACGTAAATCAGAAGATAGATCCTAAGAAGATAGAAGGAACAGTAGTTGAAACGCTAATGGGAATGGACAATGTTGTGTTGACAGGACATTTCGCATTCTTTACTGAAACTGCAGTAGATAATATGGTTTCAACTGCCCTTGACAACCTTAAGGTAGAAATCGAAACTGGTAAAGTTCAGAACTGTATGAATGCTTAATTAGGCAAGAGCCTTTCTAAAATTTTAATTTTTTTATCAATGCACGCCATATTTTATGGCGTGCATTTTTGTGCTATAATAAAATAATGAAATTAAGTAAATAACTAAGGGGTGATAGGGTTGATCAACGTTCAAGATTATAAGTCTGAATATGAAGATATGATAAAGAAGGCCAAAGAATTGGGTGAGTCACTTTGACCTAAAGGGTCTAGAGTCTAGAAAGGTAGATATTGAAAAATTGATGGCTGAACAAGATTTTTGGGAGGACACTGACAAGTCCAATAAGATTTTGCAAGAAAATAAAACTATTGAAGTCAGGTTGACACAGTATAGCCAACTAATAACTTCCATAGAGGATATAAATATTTTATTAGAACTAAGTGAAGAAGATAGCACAGAAGAAGACCAGGAAATAGAAAATTCAATAATTGACCAGGTAAAAGATGCCAGGGAAAATCTAGACCGCATGACAATGGAAATGCTATTTAGTGGTCAGTATGATTCCAACAATGCAATTTTATCGGTGAACTCTGGTACTGGTGGACTAGATGCCCAAGACTGGGCCCAAATGTTGCTAAGGATGTATATCAGGTGGTCTGAATCCAGTGGCTATAAGGTCAAGTTAATAGATATTAACTCAGATCCTGAAGCAGGTATAAAGACGGCAACCATACTAGTCCAGGGGCAAAATGCCTATGGTCACTTAAAGAGTGAAAAGGGAGTACATAGGTTGGTTAGGATATCTCCTTTTGACTCGTCTGGTAAGAGACATACATCCTTTGCTTCAATAGATGTAGTACCCGAATTAAACGAGGATATAAAGGTCGAAATAAATCAGACAGACCTAAAGATAGATACATATAGGTCATCAGGTGCAGGTGGTCAGCATGTAAACACGACAGACTCTGCAGTCAGGATTACGCACATACCTACAGGTATAGTAGTCCAGTGTCAGAATGAAAGGAGTCAGCATTCCAACAAGGATATAGCCATGAAGCTTTTGATGGCCAAGCTTATCCAACTAAAGGAAGAAGAGAACAAGGAGAGGATAGAAGACCTCCAGGGCAAGTACTCACAGATTACCTGGGGAAGTCAGATAAGGTCTTATGTATTCCAACCCTACAAGCTGGTAAAAGACCACAGGACAAATGAAGAAAATGCTAATGTAGATGCAGTTATGGATGGTAAGCTGGACAATTTTATGTTCGAATACCTAAAGCAAAAAGTATAAATAACTGGACTTAATCTAGATACGAAAAAATATATTAAGAGGAAATTATGGATATTAAAGAAATACTTATTAAAGAGATGGGCTTGCGTCCAAGTCAGGTAGAAAATACCATAAGGTTAATTGATGAAGGTAATACAATACCCTTTATAGCAAGGTATAGAAAAGAAATGACTGGAGAGATGACAGATGTCCAGTTGAGAGATTTTGGGGACAAGTTGACCTACCTTAGAAATCTTGAAGAAAGAAAAGAGGATGTAAAGAGGCTGATAGATGAACAAGGCAAACTTGAAAAGGGCCTGGTTGAAGCTATAGACAAGGCCAAGACCCTACAGGAGGTAGAAGATATATATGCCCCTTTTAAGCAGAAAAAGAGGACTAGGGCAACTATTGCCAAGGAGAGGGGTCTAGAACCACTGGCTAATATGATACTCCTATCCAAAAATTTAGATATAAGAAAAGAGGCAGAGAAATTTCTTGATCTGGAAAATGGTCTAGACGATATTGACATGGCCATATCAGGAGCAAAAGATATACTTGCAGAAGTCATGAGTGATGATGCAGAGATAAGAAAGTATATAAGGTCCCAGGCCTTGAAAAGAGGCCAGGTTCAGTCAAAGGCCAAGTCAGAAGAGGACTCTGTATATGGAATCTACTATGACTTTACTGAGAGGGTTGTAGATATCCTGCCACATAGGACCCTAGCCATAAACAGGGGTGAAAAGGAAGGCTTCCTAAGCGTTAAGGTCTTGGTTGATGACCAACAAATGATAGACAAGATTGTTGACTCATACAGGAGTCCTCAAAATATGGGAAATGAAGGTATCCTGGAAGAAGTTGCCCAAGATGCCTATAAGAGACTAATTTTCCCGGCAATAGAGAGGGAGGTCAGGAACCACCTGACAGACCTGGCCCAGGAAAGAGCTATAAAGGTATTTGGCAAAAACCTCCAGGGTTTGCTCTTACAGCCACCAATAAAAAATGCTGTAGTTATGGGATTTGACCCAGCCTATAGGACTGGTTGTAAGATAGCAGTAGTCGACAAAAATGGTAAGTTACTGGATTTTACAACTATATATCCAACCAAGCCACAGAATAGGGTGGAGGAGGCCAAGTCTATCCTCAAAAAATTAATTCAAAAGCATAAGGTTGATATAATATCCATAGGTAATGGGACTGCTTCAAGAGAGTCGGAAAAATTTGTTGCAGACATGATAGGTGAAATAGATAGGCCGGTTTCCTATCTGATAGTAAATGAGGCAGGGGCATCAGTCTATTCTGCCTCCAAACTAGCCAATGAGGAGCATCCAGACATAAATGTATCCATAAGAGGTGCTATATCAATAGCTAGAAGGCTCCAAGACCCTATGGCTGAACTGGTAAAGATAGAGCCAAAGAGTATAGGTGTTGGCCAGTACCAGCATGATGTAAATGAAAAGAGACTGACTGAGATCTTGGATGGTGTGGTAGAAGACTCTGTCAACCAGATAGGTGTGGATGCAAATACAGCTTCATACTCCCTACTCGAGCATGTTGCTGGTATATCTTCAGGCCTAGCCAAGAATATAGTTGCCTACAGGGATGAAAATGGAGACTTTGAAGACATTAATGATTTAAAAAATGTAAAGAGGTTAGGACCAGCTGCCTTCAAGCAGGCTGCAGGCTTTATAAGACTTCCAAATGCAAAGAATACCTTGGACAATACTGGGGTTCATCCAGAATCCTATAAGGCCTGTCTAGCCATGTTAGACCTACTGGCTTACAGTTTAGATGATGTGGATGCATCAAGGCTAGACCAAATAGATAAAAAAGTCAAAGATTATGGCTTGGACAAACTTAGTTCAGACATAGGGGTAGGTCAGGCTACCCTAAAGGATATAATTGAAGAAATTAAAAAGCCTGGTAGGGACATCAGGGAAAGTGGTACAAAGCCTATTCTAAGAACAGATGTAATGCAGCTAGAAGACCTTGAAGAAGGCATGGTCTTGAATGGTACGGTAAGGAATGTTGTAGACTTTGGAGCCTTTGTCGATATTGGTATAAAAAATGATGGCCTGGTCCATATATCCAAGATATCAAATAAGATGGTAAAAAATGCATCAGACTTCTTGACAGTTGGTGATATAGTCATGGTAAAGGTTATAGGAATTGACAAGGACAAGGGCAGAGTATCCCTTTCAATGAAGGGGGTTAGCCAGGATCTACAGGCTTAAAATATGATCAAATAATATTGACTTTTAGACAAGATTCTAATATAATAATCTTGTAAAATAAATAAAATTAATCTTCGGGGGTGGGTGAGATTCCCTACCGGCGGTATAGCCCGCGAGCGTAAGCTGATTTGGTGAAATTCCAAAGCCGACAGTAAAGTCTGGATGAGAGAAGTATTCTATAGCAATGTTTATTGTGATGAAGTTGTTATTCCTGGGGATGTTTTCTCCAGGAATTTTATTTTTCCCTCGAAAAACAGGAGGATAAAATGGAAAAGGTTAATTCAGTAAATTTAAAGAAGAGAAGAGTATCTACAATCTCTTTGGTAAAGGTAGCCCTATTGGCTGGGATAGCGTATGCATTGATGTTTTTAGAAATGCCAATACCACTATTTCCCGGTTTCTTAAAGATTGACTTATCAGATATGCCAGCCCTAGTAGCAGGTTTGGCGCTTGGACCAATAGCAGGTTTTGCAGTTGAAGCAGTAAAGAACTTTCTTCACCTGATTACAGCTACTAGTACAGGTGGGGTTGGTGAAATAGCCAATATAGTAGTGGGTTCTTCCTTTGTAGTTGTGGCATCTCTTGTTTATAAGAAAGAAAAGAGCTTAAAGACTTTGGTTAAGGGATTGGCCCTAGGAACAATAGCTATGGTTCTTATAGGAACAGCTATGAACTACTTTATAATGTTGCCATTCTACGGTCAGCTTATGGGACTAGATGCTATAATTGGCATGGGTACAGCTATCAATCCTAATGTAAAGGATCTATTATCTTTTGTTCTTTGGTTTATAGCTCCATTTAACCTAATAAAGGGTATATTATTATCAATAATTACAATACCACTTTACAGAAAGATTGAAAAATTGATAAAAAATAATTTAGCTTAAATTAGGAATAAAAATTAAATGAAAATTTATAAGAGGCCCTATTTTCAATAAGATATTGAAATTGGGGCCTTTTATATGATATAATTGACGAGGAGATGGGTTTGTCAATAGTCCTTGATATTGTTTTTTAATTATCAATGGATAACGGTTGCTAAGAATTAAAATTTGCTACAAAATGTTAAGAAATAAATTTATATTTTGCAAAAATGGGTATTATACTAAATGTTAAAATCTATCGACGATATTTAATCTAAACAAATTATATATGAGTACAGGAGGCGTTTTAAAATGAGCAGTGTATACACAATGGGTATTGACATTGGATCAACATCATCAAAGTGTGTGATAATGAAGGATGGTAAGGAAATTGTAAGTGAAGGTGTAGTTAGCTTGGGTGCTGGAACTAAGGGTTCTGACCTAGTTATTGAGGAAGTGCTTGGTAAGGCAGGAATGACTTTCGATGAAATAGACCTAATCGTATCGACTGGATATGGTAGAAATAGCTATGAAAGAGCTGCCAAGACTGTTAGTGAGCTTAGTTGTCATGCCAAGGGTGGTGGATATATCTTTGGTGGTGCCGGAACTATTATAGATATCGGTGGTCAGGATATAAAGGTATTGAAGCTAAATGACAAGGGTGGTCTTGTTAACTTCCTGATGAATGATAAGTGTGCTGCCGGTACAGGTAGGTTCTTGGAAGTTATGTCTGGCGTATTGGATGTAAAGCTAGATGAACTAGGGGAACTAGATGCCAAGGCTACAGAAGTTACACCAATCAGTTCTACATGTACAGTTTTTGCTGAGTCAGAAGTTATATCATGTATGGCTAAGAAGATTCCTCTAGAAAATATCATAAGAGGTATACACGCATCTGTTGCAACAAGGGTTGCTAGTTTGGCAAGAAGAGGTGGTTTGAAGACTCCTGTAGCCATGACAGGTGGAGTTAGTAAGAACAAGGGTATAGTAAGGGCTCTTAAAGAAGAACTAGAATGTGATATCTTGATATCTCCTGATTCTCAGATGGCTGGTGCTATAGGTGCAGCCCTATATGCATATGACGAATACCAGAAGCAAAACGCTTAATAAATATATAGAGATTTATAGTCTCTCTTAACTCGATTTGTTGGGGATCCTTTTTAGGGTCCCTTTTTGTGTGTACTGTTTTTACAACTATAGTTGAAAGGAACTTTTTGCAAGAATTGTAGATTAACGGAATAAGGGACGATATAGGCTGATTACAGATATATTTTAATAGGTGAAATGCTTAAAAAAGATTATAAATATAAACAAAATGTTAAAAAATACAAAAATTTACAAAAAAATTCAAGAAAACGATACTATTCTCCTATAAATATGATAAAATATATATAAGTGAGTGGTTCTTGGATAACCTACGATAATAAGACTTATGTTATAGGAGTGTATAGAATGATAAATCAGGATTATTTTATTAATTTAGCTAAGGAAAAAACTGGTGATGCAATTCAGACAGTCGCAGTTGCAGCACCACACGACTTAGCCACATTAGAATCTTTAAGAAATGCGGTTGATTTAGGATTTGCAAAGGCCATCCTAGTTGGTGATGAAAATATCATCACAGATGTTGCCAAGGAAGGTAACTTAGATATATCTGATATGGAATTGGTACATGCAGAAGACTTGGCAGATGCGGCTCAGAAGTCTGTTGACCAGGTTACTGCTGGTAAGGCTAGCTTGATAATGAAGGGTCTAATAGATACTTCTGTAATACTAAAGGCAGTAGTAAAGAAGGAAAATAACCTTAGAACAGGGAATACCCTAAGTTATGTTGGTATCCTATTTAATGAAAACAAGGAAAAATACTACCTGACTTCTGATGGTGCCATGCTTATAGCCCCAGATGTTGACCAGAAAAAGGGTATAATAGAAAATGTTGTAGATGTTGCCCATGCCCTAGGAAATGAAATGCCAAAGGTGGCAATGATTTGTGCAAAGGAAAAATACTATGAAAAGATGCCAGCTACAGTAGATGCGGTTGCTCTACAGAGGATGAACCATGAAGGTGAAATCAAGGGTTGTATAGTAAGTGGACCATTACAGATGGACAATGCTGTTGACCTACATGCCGTTGAAGTAAAGGGTATAGATGATCCAGTTGCAGGTTATGCGGACATCCTAATAGTTCCAGCAATCGAAGCTGGTAATGTACTACTTAAGACTGCTAAGTACCTAGGTGGATGGACATTCGGTGGTATAGTTGTTGGTGCTAAGGTACCAATCGTTGTATGTTCTAGGTCTGACGGAGAATCTGCTAAGCTAGTTTCTATAGCCGTTTCTTGTATGTTAGCTGCTAGGAATGCAGGAAAATAAAAACCTATAGGGGTTTATGAGTCCATACCTAGATGTAATTTTTAGTATATATGGACACGTGAAATTAGTAAACATATATTGATTATAATATTTATAAATGAGACACTACCCGAGTCTAGGGCTTTCAGATTTTATTGAGTTTGGAAGTCAATAGACTTGGGTAGTGTCTTTTTAGGCATATTTATTTGTGGGATAGAGTCTATTAATGGTATAATAATATTATTTGATGTATGAGGAGGCTATATGAAGAGTATTTATCTAGAAAATGAAAAAGCTACTTCCAGTCTAGGTAAAAAGATAGGGGAAGTTTTGTTTCCAGGAGCTATCTTGTGCCTAAATGGTGACTTGGGTGCTGGCAAGACCGCCCTTACAAAGTCTATTGCCCTTGGCCTGGATATAAAAGATGATATAACTAGTCCTACCTTTACTATAGTCAATGAATATGAGGAGGGCAGGTTAAAGCTAAACCACTTTGATGTATATAGGATAGGATCAAGTGATGAGATGTATGATATAGGTTTTGAAGAATATATAGGTTCTGAAGGAGTCTGTATTATAGAGTGGTCTCAGATAATAGAAGATGTATTACCTGATGAGAGGTTGGATATAAATATAAAGTATGAAGATGAGGGTAGGCGCCTGGAATTTATACCTAGGGGCCAGGCCTATGAGAGGCTAGTAGAGGAGGTTACTAGAGGATGATTATTTTAGGTTTAGATACTTCGACTAGGGCTGCCAGCGTAGCCCTATGGTCAGATGGGGACTTGTTGGGAGAACTTGTGATAAATGACAAGAGGACCCACTCACAAAAGTTAATGCCCATGTTGGAGACCTTGTTCCAGTTGGCTAATATGAAGGTTGATGATGTGGACCTTCTGGCAGTTTGTATTGGTCCAGGTTCCTTTACGGGGATTAGGATAGCAATGGCAACTGTAAAGGCCCTTGGTCATGTAAGAAACCTGCCTATAGTAGGTGTAAATTCCCTAGAAAGCCTAGCCTATAATTTATATAATTGTCAGGCCAGACTAGTGCCAATTTTAGATGCCCAGGCTAGCCAGGTATATTCTGCCATATATGAAAACATAGATGGGGGACCAAGGCTAGTTAGGGATATAAGGGTTGTGGATATAGATGACCTGGTAGAAGAAGTAAAAGATCTTGATGGACGGACTATATTCTTGGGTGAAGGTCTCAACAAGTATAAGGACAAGTTAAGAGACCTAGGTCCTAATATAAGCTTGGCATCTAATAATACAAATGTATCCAGGGCAGCTAGTGTATGTGCATGTGCCTTATACAAGTATACTATGAGACAAGATATCCATACCTGCTATGATATAATGCCTATGTACATTAGAAAGTCTCAGGCAGAGGTTCAATATGAAGAAAAGCAGAGGGCTATGAAAAATGATTTATAGAAGGATGACTGTCGATGATATAGAGGGGGTTTATGAGGTAGAAGTATCTGCCTTTGAGGACCCTTGGTCATATAACTCCCTAAGGGGGGAACTAAAGAACAAACTGTCAAGATATATAGTAGCAGAAGAAGATGGCAAGATAGTAGGCTATGTCGGGGCCTGGTATATATTAGATGAAGCCCATATTACAAATGTGGCTGTACACAAGGATTTTAGGGGGAAAAAGATAGGTAATGGTCTTATTGAAGCCCTAATTGATATGTGTGACAGGGATAAGATGGCTTCCATAACCCTAGAGGTAAGGTCTGGAAATTTTGTGGCCCAGGGCCTATACAAGAAGTATGGCTTCTTGGCAGGCGGTGTTAGGAAGGAATACTATACGAACAATAGGGAAGATGCAATAATAATGTGGAAACAGCTCAGGGAGGTGTTTTAGTAAGTGAGTGATATTATAACTTTAGCTATAGAGAGTAGTTGTGACGAAACAGCCTGTGCCATCACTAGAAATGGTAGGGAGGTCCTTGCCAATATCATATCTACTCAGATAGATATACATAAAAAATTCGGAGGCGTAGTGCCAGAAGTGGCATCCAGAAAGCATATAGAGAATATAGATCCGGTAGTCCAGGAGGCCCTGGATACAGCTGGTATGACTTTTTATGATATAGACCATATTGCTGTTACATATGGTCCCGGTTTGGTAGGAGCCTTACTAGTGGGCCTATCCTATGCCAAGGCCTTGGCCTTTGGACTAGGCAAGCCCCTTGTTGGTGTAAATCATATAGAGGGCCATCTTTCTGCCAACTATATAGAACACAAGGACCTAAAACCTCCTTTTATCACCCTGATAGTATCAGGTGGCCATACCCACCTTGTAGAAGTAAATGGCTATGGCAAGTATGAAATCTTGGGCAAAACCAAGGATGATGCCTCTGGTGAGGCCTTTGACAAGGTTGCAAGGGCCATGAATTTAGGCTATCCTGGTGGTCCTATAGTTGACAGGCTTGCCAAAAAGGGTAATCCCAAGGCCATAGACTTTCCGAGGGCATGTATCCATGAGGAGGGGTATGACTTTAGTTTTAGTGGTCTTAAGTCTTCTGTATTAAACTATTTAAACTCAATGAAGATGAAGAATATAGAGGTCGTTCCAGAGGATGTCTGTGCATCTTTTCAGGCCGCGGTTGTAGATGTCTTGACTGATAAGGCGATAAAGGCCTGTAAGGATAAGGGCTACAAGACTATAACCCTATCTGGTGGAGTTGCATCAAATTCTGGCCTAAGAGACCAGATGGCAGACCTATGTGCCAGAGAAGGTATAGATTTAAGGTATCCACCCCTAGTCCTTTGTACAGACAATGCAGCCATGATAGCCTGTGCAGGTTACTATAGGTATATGGCGGGTAGGAGAGATAGCATGGACCTAAATGCCCTTCCTAACCTAAAGATAGACCAGGAATAGAATGGGGGTAGGTCTATGATAATGTTATCGTGTAATAAGGTCTCCAAGACTTTTGGAGTGGAGACCATATTAGAAAATATTTCCTTTTCGGTAAATGAGGGGGACAAGATAGGTATAGTAGGGGTAAATGGTACTGGAAAAACGACCCTATTTAAGGTGATAACAGGTATATTACCCCATGATAGGGGGGAAATTTTTACCTCAAAGAATTGTAGGTTGGGGTATTTAGAACAGAATACCAACTTTTACTCGGAAAAGACTATATATGATGAAGTAGTCTCTGTCTTCTCTGACCTTATAGGGGCAGAGGAAGAACTGAGGAGTTTGGAACACCAGATAGCCAGTCTATCTGACAAGGGGGGTTCATCGGGAGACCAATTAAAAAAGACCATGGACACCTATGGTAAAAAATATGAGGAATTTGAAAAAAATAATGGATATGCCTATAAGAGTGAAGTAAGAGGAACTTTAAAGGGTCTAGGCTTTAGTGATGAAGAAATGGACAAGCCTGTAAATGTCCTGTCAGGAGGAGAAAAGACCAGGGTCTTACTAGCCAAACTCCTTCTGAGCAAGCCGTCACTTTTGCTACTAGATGAACCTACCAACCACCTGGATGCTGATGCCATAGAATGGTTGGAAGGTTTTTTAAGGTCTTATGAGGAAACTATAATGATTATTTCTCATGATAGGTACTTCCTGGACCAGTCTGTAAACAGGATTTTTGAAATGGAAAACAAACACCTGACGACCTATAATGGAAACTATACAGACTATCAGAAACAGGCTAAGATCAATAGGGAGATAAGGCTAAGGCAGTATGAAAACCAGCAAAGGGACATAAAAAAGCAGGAAGAATCAATAGAAAGACTCAAGGCCTATGGTAGGGAAAAGCACCTTAAGAGGGCCAGGTCTAAGGAAAAAATGCTAGACAAGGTAGATAGATTAGAAAAACCACAAGAGCTGAGAAAAAAGGCTAGGTTTAACTTTGTCCTAAGACACCATAGTGGTAATGATGTCCTAAAGGTCCAGGGCCTGGCCAAGTCATTTGATGATAGAAAGCTATTTGAGGGTGTGGACTTTGACCTATATAGGGGGGAGAAGGTTGCCTTGATAGGGCCAAACGGAGTAGGTAAGTCCACCCTATTTAAGATTATTATGGGGGATGAAAGTCAGGACCATGGTGACTACAAGCTTGGTCAAGGGGTGGATATAGCCTACTTCCACCAGGAACAGAAGTCCCTAAACTTGGAAAATACTATTATAGACGAGGTTTGGGATGACAATCCTCATATGACCCAAACAGAGGTTAGGAACCTCTTGGGAGCCTTCCTATTTGAAGGGGAAGATGTATTCAAAAGCATAAGGAGTCTGAGCGGTGGTGAAAGGGCCAGGGTTGCCATATTAAAGTTAATCCTATCAAGGTCAAACCTCCTACTACTGGATGAGCCTACCAATCACCTGGATATAGATTCGAAGGAAGTTCTTGAAGATGCCCTAAAAGAATACGAAGGGACCCTATTAACCATATCGCATGATAGATATTTCCTTAACACAGTTGTCGACAGAATCCTGGTACTTAAACCAGATGGGGTAGAAGAATATTTGGGTAATTACGAATATTATCAAAATAAGAAGAAACAGGAGTCTGAAAAGAGCTACTTGGCTGATATGGAAGACCAGGTAAGCAAGACGAAGACCCAGATAAGGGAAGAAAGAAGACGGGAAAAAGAGCTTAAAAAGAATGAAAATAAGGCCAAAAAACTAATAAAAGATTTAGAAGTCGAAATAGAATTAACTGAGAAACAAATCGGTGGTCTAGACCATATGCTTTGTCAAGAAGAGGTCTACACTAGTCCAGAGCGTATGAAAGAGGTCAATCAGGAAAAAAGTGACCTTGAAAAGCGTTTATCCAAATTATACGATAAATGGGAACAAATAATAGGATAAAAAGTGTTTTAAATTTATCGAAAATGGGGTATAATATATATTATAATTGTGTAAAATGCTAGAGTTGACTCTTTTTTAACAAGAATCAGCTTATGACTTTATAAAATATAGGATACTAGGAGGACTAGAATGGGAAATAAGAATATTTCGATGGCCGTAATCAGGAGATTACCTAAGTATTATAGATATTTGGCAGACTTATTGTCAAAAGATGTGCAGAGGATATCTTCAAAAGAATTAAGTGAAATAATAGGATTTACAGCTTCTCAGATTAGACAGGACCTGAACAACTTTGGTGGTTTTGGTCAGCAAGGATATGGATATAATGTAGAGGCTCTTCACAAGGAAATAGGTAAGATACTTGGACTGGATAGGAAGTACCGTGCAATTTTGATAGGTGCTGGTAACCTGGGTCAGGCCTTAACTAACTATACTGGTTTTAGACTTGCTGGATTTGAAACAATAGCAGTCTTTGACGCTAATCCAAAGATGATAGGTCTAAAGATCAGAGATTTTGAAATAATGGATTCAGATAATGTAGAAGAGTTTGTTAGGGAGAATGATGTAGATATAGCTATAGTATGTATACCTAAAAACGGTGCCCAACTTGTAGCGGATAAACTTGTTAGGGCTGGTATAAAGGGTATTTGGAATTTTGCTCCAATAGACCTTGAAGTACCAAGTGACATTATAGTAGAGAATGTAAACTTGACAGAGAGTTTATTTACCCTTTCTTACTTGATGAAGGAAAATTTAGAAGGTTAAATTTAATTAGATATTATAATTAGAATATGTAGATATAGGATAGGGGCTAGACCTTAATCCTATATCTTTTTTTTATATATTATTTTAAAAGAATAATAAGGGTTTATAGTCGAAGTTATAATATAATGGATAAATAGTATGTAGATCGTATAATACTGGATGAAAATACATAACTACTGATAATGAAAGTAAATCATTATAGATATTCAATTCTCAATTAATATAAAATACATGGAAAGTTGATAAAAATAGGAAATAAAAAAACGAGTAATAACAAGGGTTATAAGTGTTAATAAATTTTTTTATTTTTTTAAAAAATCAATTGCAAAAAGACAGAGACTTTGTTATAATAAGTCTATCGATAAAATATAATTAATTAGGAGGAAATGAAAATGGCATATGTAATTAAAGATTCTTGTATAGCTTGTGGTGCTTGTGCAGCTGAATGTCCAGTATCTTGTATATCTGAAGGAGATATCTACACTATAGATGCTTCAGCTTGTATCGATTGTGGATCATGTGCTGGTGTTTGTCCAGTTGATGCTCCTCAGCCAGAATAATAGCAAGAGCAAATTTAGAATTTAAGGGACCCAATAAAGGCCCTATGACTACCGAATGTGGAGACACATTCGGTATTTTTTTTAATCATTTAAGATAATTAATATAGGACAAAAAATATTGTTAAAATATAAATTATTATACACTATTTAACTTACATGTGTTATAATTCTATTAGGGCAGGAAAATGTTTCTTTAGCACAGGAAAGGGATTTTCGAATCACTTTTTGTGCTTAAAATATGTTTTTCTGGAATAAATAAAATTTAGAGTATCTTAAATTTAAGGAGGCTTACAAATGGCAAATGTATTTGAAATGGCACAGGCTCAGGTTAAGAATGCTTGTGACAAGTTAGGAATGGAACCACAGGTTTATGAACTATTAAAGGAACCAAGAAGAGTTATCGAAGTTAACATTCCAGTTAAGATGGATGACGGTTCTATAAAGGTGTTCAAGGGATATAGATCTCAGCACTGTGATGCAGTTGGACCAACTAAGGGTGGTATCAGATTCCATCCAAACGTATCTCTAGAAGAAGTTAAGGCGCTTTCTATATGGATGACATTCAAGTGCTCAGTAACTGGTATTCCTTACGGTGGTGGTAAGGGTGGTATCATAGTTGACCCATCTGAACTATCTGAAGGTGAATTAGAAAGATTATCTAGAGGATACATCGATGGTATCTATAAGTTAATCGGTGAAAAGGTTGACGTTCCAGCTCCAGACGTAAATACAAACGGTAAGATAATGTCTTGGATGGTTGACGAATATAACAAGCTAGTTGGTGTTTCTTCTATCGGTGTATTAACTGGTAAGCCAGTTGAATTCGGTGGATCTCTTGGTAGAAACGAAGCTACTGGATACGGTGTTGCTGTTACAGTAAGAGAATCTGCTAAGAAGATGGGTATAGATATGACTCATGCTAAGATAGCTGTTCAGGGATTCGGTAACGTTGGTGCTTTCACAGTTAAGAACATCCAGAAGTTAGGCGGAACAGTTGTTGCTGTAGCTGAATGGGCTAAGGAAGTTGGACCATATGCTATATACAAGGAAGATGGACTAGACTTCCAGGCTATGTGGGATTACAGAGCTGAAAAGGGTAACCTAGTTGACTTCCCAGGTTCTAAGATGATATCTATGGACGAATTCTGGTCTGCACAGGTAGACGTTGTGGTTCCAGCTGCTCTTGAAAACTCTATAGACGCTGCTGTAGCTGAAAAGATCCAGGCTAAGCTTGTTTGTGAAGCTGCTAATGGTCCTACTACTCCAGAAGGTGACGAAGTTCTTAACAGAAAGGGTATCATACTTACTCCAGACATCTTAACTAATGCTGGTGGAGTTACAGTTTCTTACTTCGAATGGGTACAGAACCTATACGGATACTACTGGTCAGAAGCTGAAGTAGAAGCTAAGGAAGACGAAGCTATGGTTAAGGCTTTCGAAGCTCTATGGGCTATAAAGGAAGAATACGGAGTAACTATGAGAGAATCTGCTTACATGCATTCTGTAAAGAGAGTTGCTACTGCTATGAAGCTTAGAGGATGGTACTAAAATATAAATAATATTTAGTATATTGTAAATTTCTAAATACATATAAGGGCTAAAGATATAGTCGTTAAACAGTATATGAATTACAACTGAATAATCAAGAGTCACTGGTTTTACTGGTGACTCTTTTTTTATCTCCGGGAAGATATAATCATCGTAGTGTGGTATAATAAAACTGTGGAGGGGAAGCTATGAAGAAGATAATAAAGATATTGTTAGGGTTGACAGTTTTATTTGCTTTGTTAATGCTGACGGTAACCTATTTTTTAAAGCCTAGTGACAGACTTAAAAATGATGATAGACTGTGGAATGTATCAGACAATGTTGATATAGACTCATATAATAGAGAGGTTTTGGGTAATATCAGTCTGGACAAGGGCAAGCTAGTATCTGAAATAAAAATTGATGATTATAATTTCAAGAAGCTACTTAAATATGCCTTGGCCCACAATGGGAATGCAGAAATGCAGGAGGCTAGCTATAGCTTAAAGGGTGACCGTATATTGATAAAATACCCGGTAAAGTTGTGGTTATGGAATAGTCAGGTAGATATAGAAGCCAGCCTGTCAAATACCAGTAATGAATTAGTATTTAAGGTTGAAGAAGCCAAGTTGGGTAAGGTCAACCTATCAAAAAATATGATAAGTAGGGTCCTAGCTAAATTAAAGGAAACTGGTTATGGAAATATTAGGATAGAGGACAAGAAGATATATGTCCAGGTAAATGCACCTAATATAAGTATCAGGAAGGCAAGTATAGCTAATGATGTCATGAGGCTCCAGGTACTTGTGAAATATAAGGGAAGAATAAATATACAGAGAGAGATTATAGAGACGCTGGTTCAATAAAACCAGTGTCTTTGTATATTTAGAGATATAAACACTTGTGGTTTTGGCTTAATTTTTGATATACTATAGTGACTTGACAAATAATATAGTAAATATCACTATAATAAATGTATATTAATAATAGTCTGAATATATTGATAATAAAATTGATTGAAGTATTAGCATGACTCGCTTCTTCAAGAGATAAAAACTATCATAACTTATTGACATATACTACTGAATGTTTTATACTAAGATGTAGAAATAAAGGTTTTAAGTCTTTTTCATAAGCAATTCAACGCTTTTAATTACAGTTTGGGGAGGAGGAACTACTATGAATTTGTCCATAGCACCAATGGGAGTAGCACTGAAAATTTTAAAAATTAAAATCGAAGGAGATCAGAAAAAGCTATTAGCTAATATGGGGTTTGTTGTCGATGCCAATGTTACTGTTGTAGCTGAAAATGCGGGTAACCTTATAATTAATATTAAGGATAGTAGGGTTGCAATTGGGCCAGATTTGGCTAAAAAGATAATGGTAAGTCCTGTATAAATGTAGTTAAAAGCATAATGAGCGATACGGTAGGACTGTATGGTTCATTTTTATGCTATATTGACGATATATATTATCAATATCAACGAAAAAATAAAAAGGTAGGAGGAGTATTATGACAACGCTGAGAGAAGCCATAGTAGGCAAGAACTATGTAATCAAAAAGATACATGGTGCAGGTCCTTTAAAGAGAAGGATTATGGATATGGGGCTATCTAAGAATGCTGAAATTTATGTCAGGAAGGTAGCGCCACTTGGAGATCCAGTTCAGATTAGAGTAAGAGGTTATGAACTGTCATTAAGAAGAGAAGATGCAGAATGTGTCGAAGTAGAAGAAATCAACGTATAATATTTTGAGAATTGAAAGGGGAATAAAATGAGCATAACAATTGCCTTAGCGGGAAATCCCAATTGTGGTAAATCAACTTTGTTCAATGCCTTGACAGGTTCTAACCAGTATGTTGGTAACTGGCCAGGTGTAACGGTTGAAAAAAAGGGTGGTGTATATAAGAAGGACAAGGAAGTTAATATAACTGACTTGCCAGGTATCTATTCTTTATCACCATATACTTTAGAGGAAGTAGTAAGTAGAGAGTACTTAATTAATGAAAAGCCAGATGTAATCGTTGACGTTATAGATGCATCTAATATAGAGAGAAATCTTTATTTGGCAACTCAGCTATCAGAAATAGGTATACCAATGGTATTGGCCCTAAACATGATGGACGTAGTTGAAAAGAATGGTGACAAGATTGATACTGACAAGCTAAGCCAAGAGTTTGGTTATCCTGTTGTTGAAATATCTGCCCTTAGAGGTAAGAATATAGACAAGGTAATTGAGGTTGCTAAGCAGGTTGCTGGAAGAAAGCACGAAGTAGTTAATGTCTATGATGAAAAGCTTGAAAAGGTCCTATCAGACATAGAGGCTAGTGCAGGATGTCTAGCAAATTCTGAATACAAGAGATGGTATGCTGTTAAGCTATTTGAAAAGGATACAAAGGCTACAGAAAAATTGGAATTATCTTCTGTTGAAAGAAATAATATCGACGAAATTATAGCAAGGGCTGAGGAAGACTTTGATGATGATGGTGAAGGTATCATAACAGATGCACGTTATACATATATAACAGATGTAGTTGCAAGAACAGTAAGCAAGGGAAGAGCTGGTCTTACTACAAGTGATAAGATAGACAAGTATGTAACTAGTAGACTATTGGCTATACCAATCTTTGCTGCCATGATGTTCTTGATATACTATGTGGCAGTAACTGTTGTTGGTGGTCCAGTTACAGACTGGGTAAATGATGTGTTCTTTGGTGAAATAATTGGTGGTAACGTAGGTAAGATGTTAGAGGGAGCTGGAGTGGCTCCTTGGGTAAACAGCCTAGTTGTAGACGGTATCATAGGCGGTGTTGGTGGAGTTCTTGGCTTCCTACCTATAATCGCAACACTTTACCTATTTATGGCTATCCTAGAGGATATAGGCTACATGTCAAGAATAGCCTTCATACTTGATAGGATCTTCCGTAAGTTTGGTCTATCTGGTAAGTCTTTTATACCTATCCTTATAGGTACAGGTTGTTCAGTACCAGGTATTATGGCTACTAGGACTATAGAAAATGACAATGATAGAAGGATGACTATTATGGTTGCTTCTTTCATGCCATGTGGTGCCAAGACAGATATAATAGCCCTATTTGCAGCTTCGATATTTGCAGGCAGCAAGGGCTGGTGGTTCGCCCCAGTTTGCTACTTCTCAGGTATATTAGCCGTTATAATCTCAGGCTTGATGTTAAAGAAGACTAAGCAGTTCGCAGGAGATCCAGCACCATTCGTAATGGAGCTACCAGAATACCATATGCCTCTTGCTTCAAATGTTCTAAGAACACTATGGGATAGGGTTAAGGCCTTCATAGTAAAGGCCGGTACTGTAATCCTAGTTGCAACAGTAGTAATCTGGTTCTTAAAGAATATATCTACTAGCTTTGAATTTGTTGAGTTCTCTGACAATAGTCATTCACTCCTTGAAGCTATAGGTAAAACTCTAGCACCAATCTTTAGCCCTCTAGGCTTTGGTAACTGGGCAGCCACAGTTGCAACAGCTTCAGGTCTAATAGCCAAGGAAGTAGTAGTAGGTACATTGGGTGTTGTTGCTGGTCTAGGTGAAGTTGGCGCTGATGATGCAGGAGTAATAAGCTATGCAGCTACTTTATTTACAAGTGTATCTGCCCTAAGCTTCATGCTATTCAACCAGTTATGCATACCTTGTTTCGCAGCAGTTGGTGCTCTAAGGGAAGAAATGAACAGTGCTAAGTGGACTTGGTTCGCTGTAGCCTACCAGTTGTGCTTTGCATATGCAATAGCCCTAATGGTATATCAGTTTGGTAATGTACTAGTAATGGGTGCAGCTCCAACAGTATGGACAGGTGTAGCAGTAGTGATTTTAGTTGCTATGATCTATGCAATGTTTAGAAAACCTAAGTTTGATAAGGTTGAAGCTAAGAGAGCCGTACCAGAAAATAACTAGTAAGGTATTTTTTGAAAGGAAGTGTAGACATGGGAAATACTTCAATGGTGTCAACACTAATAGTATTGGCAGTAATAGCGGTAGCAGTTGGTTTTGCTATCAAGAGAATGAGGAAGAAGGGAGCTTGTGGCTGTGGTCATGAAGATGGCTGTGGAGGTTACTGTAGTTCTTGTGGTCCTAAGGAAAAAGAAAACTAAATTGTTATGTATACTTAGACCACTTCCAGGTCTAGGTTAGGAAAATAGAAAAGATAGTGCTAAAGAAAAATTTATTCTTGGCACTATCTTTTTATTTTTGTTATTTATTGGCTAGGAATTTCACCATTGATGTAGTAGTCAATTAGCTGGTCAAATATACCAACCGGATAGGGACCAGTATCTACAACAGTTTTTCCCGTCTTGGGATCCCTCTTATATATAGTGAGCGAGTAAAGCCCCAACTTCTTGTAGACAGGGTTTTGGTTTATGGTTAACATATCTATTTGATTAATCGGTATGATAAGGGTTTGAGATGAAAAGAGACCTTTTTTTATTATCAAGTCCTTATCTGTTAGTTTTATCTTACGTCCTAAAAACTTATATAGGCTAGCGACTAGGGCTAAGGGCAGGCCTATTAGTCCTGTCCAGTACTTACCCAGGGGTAGGCCAATTACTACAAATATAAGGAGGAAACTGATAGTGAATAGGGGGCCATAGTATTTTAGGATACTTACTGGTTTAAGTATATAATCACTCTCATCTTCATCCAGGGTGAACTCTGGTATGACTCTCTCCATAAAGGTATTTATAGAATCATTTTTCATATATAGTGAAAGAAGTCTATTTTCATTCACTTCGTTGCCATATCCTATAGCGTCAAGGGTTAGGCACTTGTAACCAAATATTCTTGCTATAATCGACTTATGACAAGCTACAGAGGATATATTTTCTATTGGTATAGTAAAGTCTTTGAGGTTGAATAGGCCATATTCAATGTGTATATGGTCTGGATACCTCTTGACCTTAAATTGGTAAAGGGCATCTATCTTACTTGAAAAAGTCTTTATCATACCGAGGTTGGCTATGGCGAATAAGGCCAGCACCTTGGTTATTAGGGCAATTATAGCTGCTACAAAGAGAACAATATTAAAAACACTAATATCCAAGAAAAAGTGGCGTATAGCATCTTTTGACATAAAAGTATATGTGGCCAGGTCTTGTTGGTTACCCCTATATTTTGGCCTTAAATCGACTTTTTTATCTTCATTTAAATCACTTTCTACAAGAGTATTCTCTTTATCACTAGGACCTTCTATTTCGATAGCAAGACTTTCATTTTTTTCAGAAGAGACTTCTATTCTCTTATTGGGGTCCAGAACCCAGTTCTTAAATATCTGGACATTTTTTTTGGATAGGTATATTTTATAGTCCAGTTCTTTGGCAGTTGCCGAAGAATCTATATCTATAGTCAAAACACTCAATCCCAATATACCATATATAATTCCTGAACGAATATTTACATTAGCTATATTGGAGAAGTTGACTTCCCTGTGAACCTTACCCAAAAGCCCCTGCCTGGTATAAAATAGGGTATTTTGACCAAGGCTTATAGAGGAATTCTTCCATTCAAAAAATGACCTAAGTAGAAAAAGCATGATGACTACAAGCATTCCAGCAAACATAAGAGAAGGTATCTTGTGGTCTAAAATATAGCCTATCATATCTCTTGTCAAGTACTTACCTAGATCAGTCCATAACTCAATAAGGCTAAGGTCACCCTCAACTATCTCTTCTATTATTGAAAAGGTAAGCCAGGCAAGAAAACCCATGATAGCAAGAATGGGTTTTAAAAGTATTATTGGATGGTTCTTGAATTTCATACCTAGACCACCCTTTCATTAATTTTTTTCTTTAGGTTTTCAGCCAGGAGATCTGCCTGGTCTAGGGGCAAGAAGTCTATACTGGCCACACCACCACCGGTAGTTATGCTTATATCAGCCAGGTTAAACAGCTTGTTAATGGGACCTATGCTGATATCTATTTGCTGCATCCTACGAATAGGTATTACTGTGTGTTCTATAAAAAATACACCCTTTATAATATCTATACTTTCATCATTAATCCTGTATAGGTGTCTTTTATAACCCAACGTTGGCTCCAATATCAAGTATAGACCTAGATAGCCTATAATCAGGCCTCCTATGCACTTATACCAGAAAAATACTGGTTTGGGTATTGGAAATATATGTAGTATTTGCCATATAGATACTATGATGGCAAGGGCTATAACAAGGCCTATTGCAGATCCAAATATCATACTATACCGAGCCCTTGCCGGTATCTTATTGTAGTCATTTTTGTTTATCATAAATACTCTCCTTATTCTTTAAAGTTATGACCCTGAATTATAGGCAGGTCTAGTTTGAAGCGGGCTGCCAAGAACCTTATCAAAAAGACTGTTGATGTTCCGGCCAGCATGGCTATACTTTGGCCGCTTATATCCCATAGGTATATACATACTATAGCACCCAGGATAGAGGCCGATGCATATATATGTTTGACAAAGATATAGGGCTTGTCCCCAGCCATAATATCCCTTACCAGGCCACCTCCTACACCCGTAACCACACCAACCAAGACTAGGAGGAAGAATCCGGGTGAATTTAACCTGTGATAGGCTGCATTTATACCTACAACTGTAAAGAGGCCTAGACCTATAGAGTCAGATACCAAAAGAAGGTTGTTGTAGACCAGTTTGAAACTATACTTGATGGGCCTATCACGGTATATATAGGCCACTAGAAAGACTAACAATGATGTGGCTATAGAAACCTTGGCATATATGGTATCCTGGACGCTAGAAGGGGGTATGACTCCGATTATGACATCCCTGATAATTCCACCGCCTATAGCAGTGGTCAGGCCCAAAACAATGACCCCTAGTAGGTCCATTTGCTTTTTTATAGCCAATGCTGAGCCTGATACGGCAAAGGCTATAGTTCCTAATATTTCAATTGCAAAAATTAACAAGTTATTCCTCCCTCTACTTAATCCGGAAAATCTTTATAATTACCTTATATATTAAGCCTTGTCCTAGCCAGGCATAATAAATCTACTGGCTAATACA
Source organism: Peptostreptococcus stomatis DSM 17678 (assembly GCF_000147675.1). Lineage (GTDB taxonomy): Bacteria > Bacillota > Clostridia > Peptostreptococcales > Peptostreptococcaceae > Peptostreptococcus > Peptostreptococcus stomatis. Next base: position 26,261 of record NZ_ADGQ01000032.1, read on the forward strand.
AGGCTCTTATTTACATTATTAAATGACTAGTATTCCTATATCAAGGACATATACCTCAAGATAAAGATCCAGAAGGTAAAGGTCACTGATGATAATAGGGTGGTCATGACCACTATATTTGACATCAAGACATAGTCATTGTCCATAGCCTTGGACATTATATATCCAGACACTGCTGAAGGTGCTCCTAGCATGACCAGGATAGCTATCAGGGCTGAATCCCTAAATCCCATATAGATGGCTATAGGAAGTACAGCTAGTGGTAGTATCACCAACTTTATGGTAGATGCTATGGCTGACGGCTTGAATTTTGCAGTCAGGTCGCTCATCTTGAAGTCTGCCCCTATTGATATTAGCATTAGGGGTACTGCCATGGTTCCTATAGAGGTCAAACTCTTGTCCAAGATAGGTGGCAACTTGATGCCGAGTATACAAAATGGAAAACCAATCAAGATGCCCCTGATTAGGGGGTTTTTAAAGATTGATTTTAGAATCAGCCTGTACTGAATTTTTGTCTTGGAACCACTTAAAAACTTTCTTGATGAAATGGTCAAGATGACAACCGAATAGGCATTGAACAAGGGTACGGCTGCCAGTATCATCAGGGGTACCATCCCTGGATCACCATATATATTCGTTACAAAGGGTATACCCAATATGGCAGCACTACCCCTGACAGCCCCCTGGGCAAATGACCCCACCATGGTCTTGTCTTTTAGGCAAACCATGCTTATCAGGTAAATTAAAAAAAACATGGCCGTTGTAGATACCATACAGAATATGATAAAGGTCATGTCCAGGTCCTTATGTATATCCATCTTGGCTATATCTAGGAACAGGACTACGGGCAGGGCATACCTAAAGGCCATCCTGTCAGAAATCCTTGTCCATTCCTCATTTATTATACCAACCTTCATAAAAAATCTTCCTACTAGGATTACCAGGAAGACTGGAAGAGTCGAGTTTAATGCGAAAATAAAGCTACTCAAAATAAACATCTCCTTTATATACTAAGTATACAAAAATGGTATGTAAATTACAACTATTTTAATGTGGTATTTGAGTACAGTTTTTAATAAAAATAAATACGTAAATTGCAATATCAATAAGAGTATGCAAAAAAACTCTGTAAATTAAAATAAGTCCTTCTATGGTAAAATATAATTATCATAGGAGGGCTTTTAAAATGTAGGGACGTGTCCCTGTTGAGCTCGCAAAGCGTGCGAAACAATAATCCACCCGCTATGCGGGTGCGCGACAGATGTTATACAAAAAAATCACCATTCCGTAGTATAATTGAATTGTTCAAGCTCAATAATACGAATAGGAAGGTGATTTTATGGCTAATAAAGCGAACAGCTTATCTCACACAAAATGGATGTGCAAATATCATATAGTATTTACACCAAAATACAGGCGAAAAATAATATACAATCAGTATAAACAAAGTATAGGCCAAATTCTGAGACAATTATGTTCGTATAAAGGTGTAGAAATACTAGAAGGTCATCTTATGCCAGACCATGTACATATGCTAGTAAGTATACCACCTAAAATTAGTGTATCACAATTTATGGGTTATCTCAAAGGAAAAAGTGCACTAATGATATTTGACAAACACGCAAACTTAAAATATAAATTTGGAAATAGGCATTTTTGGTCTGAAGGATACTATATAAGTACAGTTGGATTGAATGAAGCAACTATAAAGAAGTATATTCAAGAACAGGAAAAACATGATATAGCCATTGATAAATTGAGTGTCAAAGAATATGAAGATCCCTTTAGGGATGGCAAGTAGTACAAATACCCTTTAAAGGGTGGCGACGAGTCAAAGGCCGAGCTTGAACAGAGTGAAAGCCAGCGCCTTTAGACGCTGGCCGGTAACCCTTGGGCTTATAGCCCTTGTGCAAACCACCCGTTGGACGGGTGGTCATGATTGGGAAGAAGAAAAAAAGAACCAATGGATCCGGCAAAGAAAAATATTGTAAGTGAATTAATTAAGACTTATGATATCAAAACTGCAAAAGATATTCAGGAAGCATTAAAAGATTTACTAGGAGAAACTCTGCAAGACATGCTAGAAGCAGAAATGAATGAACATCTTGGCTATGAAAAATATACTCGAGAAGATGAATCAAGTAATTATAGGAACGGATATAAGACTAAGAAAGTCAGAAGTTCAATGGGAGAACTTGAAATTAACGTCCCTCAGGATAGAGACTCAGAGTTTGAGCCACAGATAGTGAAAAAGAGACAAAAGGATATATCAGAAATTGAGCAGAAGATAATAAACCTTTATGCATCTGGAATGAGTAATAAAACCATAATAGAGGAAATAGAAGATATATATGGATTTGAGCTATCAGAATCTCTAATATCAGATATTACCGATAAGGTAATACCAAAGATAGAGGAATGGAAAAATAGGCCTTTGGATCCTATATATCCGGTGATATACATCGATGCTGTTCACTTCTCAGTAAAAGATTCAGGCATAGTAAAAAAGAGAGCTGCATATATAGTTTTAGGAATAAATAAAGATGGCTTAAAGGAAGTTCTAGGAATGTATATCGGAGATGCAGAATCATCAAAATACTGGCTTTCAATCCTCAATGAATTAAAAAACAGGGGTCTCAAGGACATAATAATTCTTTGTGCAGATGGCTTATCAGGTATAAAAGAATCAATTAATGCAGCCTTTCCTAATACAGAATACCAAAGATGTATAGTACATCAAGTTAGAAATACATTGAAATATGTATCCTATAAGGACAAGAAGGAATTTGCAAGTGATTTAAAGAGCATATATTTATCTAACAATGAAGAACAGGCTAGACAGAACTTAGATGCTGTGGATGAAAAATGGTCTGAAAAATATCCGAATGCAATGAAATCATGGTACGTAAATTGGGACTGCATAACACCAATATTTAAATTTTCACCTCAAACAAGGAAGGTAATTTATACAACAAATGCGATAGAAAGCTTGAATTCTCAATTTAAGAGATTAAACAGAAATAGGAGTGTATTTTCAACTAAACTATCGTTAGAAAAGGCATTGTATCTATCGATAGAGAGAATAAGCAGGAAATGGACTCATCCTATTAGAAATTGGGGAGTGATTTTCGGAGAGTTATCAATTATGTACGAAGAACGTATTGGATATTAATATGTAAAAAAACTGAAAACGTCAGTTTTTCTTGACATGCAAAAAAATAAATAATATTATGAAAACAGAGCAGGCTTTTTGAAAGCCAACTCTGAAGTCACTTATTATATAAATTTAAGTTGTCTAAATTGACAAAATTGCCATAGAAGGCAAATTTACAGAAAAAATTCTACACTCTCGCACAGTTTTTTACACACCCTTATATATTCATTCTAAACTATTTACTATTATCCGCAAGATATTTATTAAAATCTGTAATTATGTAACCATCGCTATCTCTAGTTGTTGATCTAGTTGATATGTTCAATTCAAAAGGGACTATAAATTTAGGCTGTTTATTTACAAATACGACTGCCTTTAAATATCTATTATTATTCAAATTTCCAATAAATTTAACTTTTACATCATCTCTATTTAAATCATTTTTATTTATCAAATTATCAACGATATTCTTATAGTTAACCAATTCTTTATCATAAGTTTTTAAACGAAATAGCTTGTACCTTCCTTGGTTAGAATTGATTTCTAATATTTCTTCTTTTGTGAGAAGATGCTTTATACTCTCGTTTAATGGTTTTGATTCTGCATATTCCGCTCTATAAAATTTATCTGTTATTGGTATACTCCAAATATACGCACTATGATTTAGATCCTCATATAAGTTTTTTAAATTGTAATCTTTATCAATGTTTATATCAGTATAAATCTTTATCGCATTTTTGTAATCAATTTGTTCTTTATTGTCAAGTTCCAAATTATTACCTTTAATAAATTTTACTAATTTATTCTCATCTTCTTTTATCTGTTTTGATTCTTTTGCTTCGGTAAATAGATCGAAATGCTTAGATTCCATATAACCATTTGCATAAGTTCCTGCAAATAATAAAACTAGCATTGAGAGTGCAATAATTTTTTTTATTCTACTTTTCATCTTTTCCCTCCTATTTAGTTAGACTCACATAAAGCATACAATAATTCTTCAAGATTTTTACAACTATTATCCTGATTTATATATTCTGCGTAACTAATCCTAAACTTATTTCCATTTAACGAGAATCTGATAATATTTGAATCCTTCAAAACAATATTTACACTTGCACCACCACCTGTAAAGTCTTTAATTTCTGATTTATTATTTTGAGTAATAGAATTTAATTTAATTAAATTTACAAGAGATATCACAGAATTAATATCATCTTTTTTTACTTTATATGTTTTAACAGGTGGATTTAAGGATACATATATATTATCTACATCATCGTACATTATATTGGACAAAATACTTTCTATTTTATTGGAGTTTGTACCATATGCTCGTCCATCCTTATCAAAAGTATAATCAAATCCATCTATATTCATTGTCTTATTTGTAACTAATTTACCACTGATATCTGCGTAGTATATACTCTTTGAAACACTTATCCAGCCTGTAACCATAGAACCATCAGGCTTAAACCTGTACCAGTCACCACTGATTTTTCTCCAAGCCAAGTTCACATTTGCACCATTTTCATCAAAATAGTACCATTTGTTATTATACTTCAACCAACCAATTTTCATGCTACCATCATGCGTCATATAATACCACTTATCATGATTATAGAGCCAACTACTTTTTACTTTTTTACCACTATTATTTGTAAAATACCACTTGCCATTTATTTTTGTCCATCCATGTAAATTCTTTAACTCTGTTTTTTGTAGGTTATCATAGGTGATTGCGTATGTTTTATTAAAGGCAAAAAAAACCATACTTGTAATACTAATGATTGATGATAGTATTAACGCAGAAAATTTATTATTTTTCATAATATTACCCCCTTAATAATAAATTGTATCTTCAAATGTTCCAGTACCTGTTTCTATATGTGTTCCATTAACTAAATCACTATATGAATAGTATGTGTTTGTTGTATCTTCCCATGGATCAACACAATACACTAATCTATTATTTGAATTATATCCTGAGCAAACAATAGCATGCCCCTTACCACTATTCCAACGCATTATTATTACAAAAGGTTTCAAGGAATCAACTGAACTTACTATTCTACTGAACGAAAACGGTTCACCATATACAGAAGCCGACTTCATGTTCATAGAAGAATAATTTATAGCTCTCATTATCTCATCATTTGTTCCTCCTTCATTAATTGAAGAAGATCCTTTTATATAATTTACTATATCGTACTGATCTCTGTAATTATTGAGATTATAGCCTCCAACAGATTCAGATGCTGCTGCCCAACACCATTTATCTCTCGCTTGTCTAACTCTCGAAACATCCAATTCTGTTATATATAGTGAGCCTCCTTTATTGAACACATATTTTTTTCCATTCTTATACATAGTACCAGTTCTCATTTGTCCTTCACTACCTTCTCCATATTGATTAAAATAGTACCAATCTCCATTAACTTTTTTCTAACCAGTAACCATCCATCCGCTCTCATCAAAATAGTACCAATATCCACCTATTTTTTCCCAATCATTTTTCGTATATGTTCCATCATAGTGTTTATACCACCACTTACCATTACTTCCTTTTATCCATTTACCTTTAGATTCTGCTCTTGTTAATATTATTTCGCTCTTATCATAATTAATATCTGTAACTGCATAAGAATTTGCTAATAAAAAAGTTGTAACCAACGATAAAGACATAATAACAGCGATCAATTTCTTACTTTCTAAAAATCTAACTTTTTTCATATATATACCTCCTAAAATACTAATAATATTCATATTTTAAATAATTTATTATACCTACATATGTTATATAACAAATTTATTATAAAATATCTTTAACCTACTATTCATATGCACATTGTACTTTTCAAATACATAAAACCCTCTATACAGTATTTATGTCAAAACAATACTATCTAAATATTTTTTCACTCTATCCAATTAGCATTAAATCCTTATAAAACAAATTTCGGTTAATAATGCAATCCTTTAAAGCATTTATTACGTGGTGTTATTCAGCTTTTCTGTGTAAATATAACAGCCGGATAAGTATCATAATTTTAACCTAGATATTTCGATTATTTTTTGCTTTATTATCTATAAGTATCAGTAGAACTTCTTCATATCACTTATCTAAATTGATAATAGAAAATTCTATTTTTAAAAACTTTCTATACTCTACAAATAATAAATGTCCTCTTAAAAAATTAAATTTTATAAGTAGCCATTATTGCATTATAGTTATAAATCAGAGTATAAAAAACATAATAATAATATATATTATTATATAGTTGATTATATTTTTTGTCAAATTTTTTATATATTAACAATGTATGGTGTAACATAAGTATATGTTTTTTGTAAGGTGAATTATTAGACTACTTGCATCTAAATATGCTAATAGTTCTTCCTTATATATTAAAAAGGATCGTAAATTGCAATATCAATTTGTACACTTTTTTGCCACTCTTGCAAAAATATCGGCACTTGTCCTAAAATATATGTCAAGACTAGGCCTTGCCTATTCATTTTAGTCTTGAGTGCTATTTTAGGACTAGTAAACTGATATTTAAAAGAGGGCTTCTATACTTTAAGCCACATCACTCGTAGAGTATATTTTATCCATCTCTTCATCAAAGATTTCTTCAGGTGTTCTGTATCCTAGATTTTTTCTAGGCTTAGCATTTATTATGTCAACAAAATACATAATCTCATCCTCACTAAAGTCATTAATACTTCTACCTTTTGGAATGAATTGTCTCAATATCCCATTGTGTCTTTCATTACTGCCTCTTTCAAATGAAGAGTATGGGTGACAAAAGTACATAGGTACAAGTGATTCAAGGTCACTTAGCCCTGAAAACTCTGAACCATTGTCGCTTGTTATGCTTTTAAATACTTCGGCAACTTTTGTTTTGCTTTCCATTATAAAATCTAAAAGTGCGTCATTTACTCGTTTTGAGAACTTAGAATCTATTTTGATAACCTTATAGTATCTAGATTTTCTCTCTATTATCGTCAGCAAAACATTTTGGTCTGATGTTTTCTTGCCTATTACAGTATCTATTTCCCAATGTCCAAATTCTTTTCTGGGCTCTATATGTTTTGGTCTTTCAGATATTGATTTTCCAAACTTTCTCTTATTTATACGAATTCTTGTAGACTTTGGAATTCTTTTAAGTTTCTGAGGCAGGTCAGTGTTTTTTATCTTCAAAAAACCTAGTTCAACATACTTGTATAGTGTCTTTGTGCATACTGTATTTTTGAATATCTTCTCTGACTTTGCTCTACCATAACACTCATCTAAATACCAGCATTGTTCCTTAAATGATTCATCTACAAACTTGATAAAATCTACACATTCTAATACCTTGAACTTCTTTTTTGAATTTTTTCTGTTTTTTTCATACTGTGTTTGTCCTGCATCGGGGTAGTATACTGTAACCTTGTGTCCATTTCTTATTTGTTCTACCCTGCCACGTTTAAGCTCATTGTAAATAGTAGTTCTTGATCTGTTCAAATGCCTGGCAATTGAGGATATTGAGTGTCCTAGTTCGACCATGGCGTAAATTTCTCCTCTTTCATACTCACTTAGGTGTTTAAAGTTTCTCTTTTCTGTGTTAAAATTAAGTTGATTCATTGTGGTCCTCCTGTATATATTTGTGTGGTGACTTATATTTTAACACAGGATTCACAATGAATCATTTTTTATTCAGTTGTACAAATTGATTATACAATCAACCATAAAAATAAATAGAATAGTGAAGCTTAAATAAATATAATTTTAATATTTACTATTTTTAGATTTTATACTATAATGATATGAAGAGGGTGGTTTTATGAAATTAAATACAAAAAAACTTTTGTTACAGATAACTTTATTGATAATAATAATATCATTACCTACCAGGTTGTGGTTTTTAAATCAAGAAAAGAGGCAAGTATCTTCTATAGCAGAGACTTTTATATCTAATTCATACAATTCTTATTTTAGTGATTACGATACTAGGCTAATTGATAAGGAGTCAAAGGTCTTCACATATTATTTTAAAAAGAGAAACTCAATTAGAGAAAGGGCTCTTAGATATGCAGGCTACACACCTAATACTCTAAAGCATACATCCAAAAATTTTAATTCTCACCTTGTTACCATAAATATGAACACGGCTTATGTCAGACTAAATGAAGTGTACTATGTTTATGATAAGACTAGTTCAGATTTTGACCAACCAGGTATAGCTTCTGTGGACTATGAAGTAGTTCTACATAAAAGAAATAATAAATGGTATATTTGGTCATGTACATCACATGATCCAATAATAAATGATCTTGATAGAGAAATAAATGCCTTTTTAATAGCTGGCTGGCCATCTGACACCTTAAAAATGAGAGAGAGGCTATCTATTTATCGTGAGTATGATAAAAAAAATATAAACTTGATAGATATGATTTATAATAAGAATATAAAAACATATATATAATAATTTTCTGTAAATACATTTTAACGTGTGATATATAGTGTCAAGGGTAATTAAAAGCTCTCAAAGTTATAAAGCGATGAGACAAAATTATCCTTGATGCTATATATTTTTTTGTGGATAATTTGTGAACTGTATGGAAAAACATCCTAATTTCATTGTATAATAATGCTTGAAATCTTATATAATAGCTCAAGATATGATATAATTAAGGTTTGAAAGGGAGTTGATTTTATGGAGGTATACCTAGACAACAGCGCAACTACAAAACCCTATAATCAAGTAGTAGATGAGATGTGCACGGCCCTTAGGGATGATTTTGCCAACCCATCATCTGCCTACAGGAAGGGATTTTTGGTTGAAAAAAAGATAAAGAAGATAAGAGAGAATATAGCAAATACAATTGGAGTTGAAGATAAATCTATAATATTTACATCAGGAGGAACAGAGGGTAATAATGCCATTATAAGAAGTGTGGCCAGACTAAACAAGAGGAGAAAAAACCACATAATCACCTCATCTATAGAGCATCCAGCAGTTTTAAATACTGTGAGGTCACTTGAAGAGGAAGGCTTTGAGGTGACTATCCTAGGTGTAGATGAAACCGGTCTGGTAAATGTGGATGAATTGGAAGAGGCTATAACAGACAAGACCTGTCTGGTAAGTATAATGTATGTGAATAACGAATTGGGGTCTGTCCAACCAGTCCAGCAGATTGGCGAGATAGTATCCAGACATGACCAGGTATTTTTCCATGTTGATGCTGTCCAGGCTTATGGTAAGATAAACTTCAAGATGAAGGATATAGGGGCTGATTTTATGACTGTAAGTGGTCACAAGATTCATGGACCCAAGGGGATAGGTTTTATGTATATCAAGGACCCTAATAGGTTCAAACCCCTGTTGACAGGCGGTGGTCAAGAATTTGATCTGAGGTCTGGTACTGAAAATGTGCCGGGTATATACGGCCTAGGTAAGGCTATAGATATCCTATTTGAAGACCTTGACAGTAAGATAGAAAAGATTAGGGAAAACAGGGACTACCTATATATGAGAATTTCCCAGAAGATAGACGGAATAAAGTTAAACACCGACCTCTTGAGAGGGGCCTGCCATATATTAAATATCAGTTTTGACGGTGTAAAGGGAGAAGTTCTGCTCCACTATTTGGATGACGAAGGTATCTATGTATCTACAGGGTCTGCCTGCTCAGCCAAGAAAAAGGGGAGTCATGTCCTAAATGCTATAGGGCTAAGTCCTGCCCAGGTGGATGGAACAATCAGGTTTAGCCTGTCAGAGGAAAATACCAGACAAGAGATGGACTATGTAGTTGAAAAACTACAAAAACACATAGAAATGATTAGGTTTTTTGCCAAGAAAAATAGGAGATAAGAAGTCTATCTTGTAGATAAGATAAAGGGATACAAAAGACGGATAAGCAAGGTTATTCTGTGGCAAAAGTATGAGTATAAAGGAGTTAGATAGATGTATAATATTTTGATAGCCAAGTATGGTGAGATAGGTGTTAAGGGTAAGAACAGGTATATCTTTGAAAACAAGCTTATAAGAAATATTAGGAATATGTTAAAGCCAATGGGCAAGTTCAACGTATATAAAGAATATGGAAGAATATATATAGATGTGGACGACAGCAACTATGAGGAAGTTATAGAAGAGGTAAGGAAGGTCTTTGGTGTAGTTGGTGTTTGTCCAGCTATAAAGAGGGACCAGGACTACGACCTATTGAAGGAAACCTCCCTATATATGCTCAAAGAAAGGGTAGCCCAGGGGGCCAAGACTTTTAAGGTAGCATCAAAGAGGGGGGACAAGTCCTTTAGGCTGACTTCCCAGGAGATGAGTATAGATATTGGAGGCTATGTATTGAGCAAGCTGAACAACCCTGATATAAGGGTTGATGTTAGAAATCCAGAAGTGACAATTACTTGTGAATATAGGAAGGAACACATTTTGGTATATACAGATGCAGTTGCAGCTTATGGTGGTCTTCCACTTGGTACTAATGGCAAGGCTATTACCCTGCTTTCCGGTGGTATAGACAGTCCAGTTGCATCTTGGTTGGTTGCCAAGAGGGGGGTAGACATAGAGGCTGTTCACTTCCACTCCTATCCATTTACTAATGAGAGGTCTCAGGAAAAGGTAAGGGACCTGGCTAGGATCCTATCAAAGTACTGTGGTCCTATAAAGTTACATATGGTGAATATACTTGATATACAAAAGGCTATAGCTGAAAAGTGTAACGAAGAAGAGACTACTATCCTATCCAGGAGGTTTATGATGAGGATAGCAGAGGAAATAGGAAAATCAAGATATTGTGACGCCTTGATTACAGGTGAAAGTATAGGCCAGGTTGCATCCCAGACTATGCAGGGTATAGTTTGTACAAATGCAGCGGTATCACTACCTATATTTAGGCCACTGATTGCCATGGACAAGGTTGATATTATAAAGTTGGCAGAAGAGATAGGAACATATGATACATCAATAATACCAGAAACTGATTGTTGTGCCTTGTTTTCACCTAAGAAGCCAGTGACTAAGCCTAGACTAGAACGCATAGAAAAGTCAGAATCCAAGTTAGATGTAGAGGGTTTGATAAAGGCGGCGGTAGAGGCTTCTGTAATGGAGGTTATAGAATATGGAGAACATGCTTAATATAAATACTAATATAGAAGAAAATATCAGTAGTGGCATGAATGGTGCTGACACTGAAAAGAATAAGAATGACATCAAGACCAATGTAGAAAAAATTGCCCTGATATTCGAGGGCGGAGGTATGAGGGCTGCATTTTCCTGTGGTATCTCCAATACCCTTTTAGAAAATGGTATATATTTTGACTATGTTGTTGGTTTATCTGCAGGATCTAGTATGACTGTAAACTATATAGCCAGGGACAAAGTGAGGACTAAGAGATCTTTTGTGGAGTTAGCAGCAGACCCAAATTTTGGTGGTTGGAAGACTTTTTTACAGGGCAAGGGATTTTTTAATTCAGAGTATATATATGAACATACATCTGGGCCAGGCCAGGCCCTGCCATTAGATTTCGACTTTTTCATGGCCAATCCAACCAGGTTTAGGATAATTGCCTATGATATGGCAGCAGATGGGCCAAGGATATTTACCAATTCAGATATAAAGAAATTGCCAGACCTGATGAAAATAGTAAGGGCATCTTCATCCCTGCCAATTTTTATGAAAGCCACAGAGTATGAGGGCAAGATATATTATGACGGAGGAGTTTTGGGTGGTATACCCCTTGATGTTGCCATTAGCGAAGGCTATGAAAAATTCTTTATAGTTAGGACCCAAGAAAGGTCATATAGGAAAAAGCCGGTCAAGCATCCTAGATTGATGGAGGCATATTTCAGAAAGAATCCTGCCATGGCCAAAAGAATCATAGATAGGCCACAAGTATATAATGATATATGTGACCGGATAGATATGCTAGAAGCCCAGGGAAAGGCCTATGTAGTATATCCTGAAGATATGAAGATATCAAATAGGGAGAAGAATGTAGATATTCTTGAAGGTCTTTATAGGCAGGGTCTAGAGATAGGCAAAAGAGACCTGGAAAAGTGGAAAAAATTTATAAATAATATTTAAAAAATAAGCATAGGGATTCGTATGACCCTCTTTACTGGACAAAAAGTTTAGTAAGGAGGGTTATTTGTTTATAGTCGTAATTCCTTCTATATAAAAAATGCTATGAAGTGCTAATAATTAAAAATAAACAAAAAAAATCTATCGCAATATATATTGATAATAGGTAGCAGATATGCTAAAATAATAGGAAAGTTTAGCCTTAAATAGGTTAAAAGAAGATATAATAGGAGGAATTTGGTATGAAAATTAAGCAGACTAAGTCCATTGGTATAGCTTTAGCAATGGCAGTAGTTGTTGGTGGTATTACGCCAGGCGTATATGCAGACACAACAACTAACAAAACAGAAGTAGAAAGAATCGGGGGAGCGGATAGAACAGAAACTTCCCTAAAAGTATTGGAAAAATTAGGTGGAGTAAAGAAGACATACCTGGTAAATGGTTACCAGTTTTCAGATGCTCTTTCAATTGCACCAGTAGCAGCAGCAAACAATGAGGGTATTGTGCTGGCAACTAAGGGCAACGTAGATGCTAGTCTTTCAAAGCAGGGTATAAGTGAAGTTACATTGGTTGGTGGAGAAAACTCTATATCTTCAAGTGTAGAAAAGAGCCTGGCTTCTAAGTTCAAGACTAATAGAATAGCTGGTACAGACAGGTACAAGACTTCAGAGATGATTGTAGAATCAACAGGTAAAAAAGAAGTCGGTGTTGCAACAGGTAAGGACTTCCCGGATGCCCTATCTTCAGGAGCATTTCTTGCTAAGAAGAATCTACCTCTTCTATTAGTAAATGGAAAGACTCAGACTAGCCTACCTCAGGGACTAAAAGGCCTATATACATTTGGTGGTAAGTCAAGTGTTGCAAATGACTTCGGTAAGAGAATTGCAGGCACAAATAGGTATGAAACTTCTGAAAAGATAGCAGAAGAATTCGGAAAGAGCGATGTTGTAGTATTGGCATCAGGAACAAACTTTGCCGATGCATTGGCAGCAGCTCCTCTAGCTAAGAAGATGAATGCCCCAATAGTTCTAGTAAAGAAGGATTCACTTAGTGAAAATGCAAAAAAGCTTGTTAAAGAAGCTAAGAAGGTATATGTAGTTGGTGGTGAAAACACAATTTCAAACAAGTTAGTTGATGAAATAAAGACTAAAGATGCTGCAGATAATACAACATCTTCTGGCTCAAGCTCTGGTGGTGGAAGTAGTGCGCCAGCAGTAAATAAGGTTGAGGTTAAAGAAATTAAGATACTAGGTGAAGGTGTTAATGGGGCTGACGGTGCCTACAATGTAAGCATGGATGCAGGCAAGTCACTAAAATTAACGACTGAAGTAATAGATACTAAGTTACAGAAGTTAGCCGGTAAAGATGCCGAAGTTGAAATAGCTAAAATTGGTGACTACCCTATGGGAGTGGAAGTTAAGAAGGCTGATGACGGTTCAATAACTATTGAAGCAGACAAAGACTTAAGTAAAGATGCTACAATAAAGGTAGAGTTAAAGTCTACTAAGAACCCAAATGTCAAGGCTGAGATAACAGTTACTATAAAGAAGGTAGAAGCCCCTAAGCCTAAAAAAGACCCACAAGCAAAATTAGAATATTCTGGAGGTTTGTACTCTACTGATAGTGATTGGACGAATGCAGTAAGGACTGGAAAGGCTATTGTAAAAGTCACAAATGCTTCAGGCCAAACTACAACATTAACACACAATCCGAAGGGTTATGAGTATGGTAAAAACAATATCTATTACATAACTAACTCTTTCAACCAGAATTTTGGCTGTGTTGTAGAGGGTGTAGCTAAGGGCGATATATTCACAATAGAAGTAGAAGGCTACAAGACTGTAAAGGTTATAAGTAAGAGTACTTATAAATCACCTACGTTTGAAAATCTTACAATATTAGATTAATAGCTTTAAAAAGGATAGAAAAAGAGGTTATGTATGAAAAAGATTATTTCAGTATTAATGTCACTTGTTCTAATCTTGTCAGCAGTAGGCCTAACTAGAGCTTCAGCTGACGAAAAAACATCGCTAGATATTAGAATAGTTACTGTAGCAGATACAGTATCATACTTGGTAGTAGATGCGTCAAAGTATGAATCAGGTGTAAGGGAAGTCTACCTTGATGGGGTAAAGAAGGATTTCTCAAAAGTCGATGTTGAACAGAGAATTGTTAAGAGAGAATTCGATGGTTCTCACTCAAAAATCAAAGTAGTATTAAATAACAATAAGGTTATTGAAGAAAATATTTCTAATATCTACAAGAGGTTCCCTTACAAGTATACGGGTTCAGGCCAAGATTCTACTCCAGACGTAGTCCTTGGACACGCCACAATGGCCGTTTGGGACTACCATAATGTAGCCAAGGGTGCAGATGGAAAAGAATTGACTTATCCTACAAGAACTACATTTGATGTAGACTACACTACAAAAAAGTCTGTAGATACTACGACTACAGCTACACCAAATGAATCACAGGGGTCAAATTCAGCTAACAGTGGACTTCCATTCTTTAAGTACGGTGAAAATGTTGAACTAGAATATACTTATTCAAATAAGGATCAGAGGGCCAAGTTTAATGCTGCTAGAAAGATATATCTTTCTGATAATGGTACAAAAAAGGAAGTTTATGCTGTTAAAGCTATAGATGGTGATAAGGCCAAACTAAAGATTTATGCAAATGATGCAACTTCAACTCTTAAAAAGGGTGAAAATGAATTAATCATTGAGTATAAGGACAAGACATCTGATAAGATAAAAATAGTCTATGATGACAAGAAGCCATCAAATTCAGGTTCACAGTCTAATAATCCTTCATCAGCTGGTAATCCAAACCCAACTGAAAAGGCTGACCCAAGAGTATTTGACTATAAGAGAGACCTAGTATTCAAGTATAACTTAAGTAATAGCGAAGAAAAGAATAAGTACGATCACTTAATAAAGATAAGCAAGCTTTATACACAGCCGAGCTCAGAAGCACAGCTTAGGATAAGAAAGTCTTCTACATCTGATGGTACTGGTTATGTGACTATTTCATATAATTCTTCAAGACCAATCCAGAGAAATGGAAAGCACCTACTAAAGTTCTACTATGATAATAAGTCTCCTGAAACTGAGACTATTTACATAAAGGATAAGGCTCCAGAAGTAATACTGACAGCAGATTCTGGTGAATATGTAGTAGGAAAGTCTATCATATTTAACCTAAAGGGATTCTCATATATATTCCAGCAGGATACAGGTATCCAGACAGTCTATCTAAATGGCCAAAAGCTTACTAGAAAAAGGGTAGTAAATCCAGATGAAAACTATGAAGACCTAAAGGCTAAGGGTGAAGATGTAGCAGAAAATGAAGCAGAAAACCCTTGGCATGTAGTAGGTGAGACATTTAGGATAAAAAATGACGGTATAAAGTACCTTAAGAGGGGTGTAAATTACCTAACTGTCCAGTATGATGGTTACCATGATAGTAACTTCAAGTTTGTCCTAAATGCAAATCCTAATGCTAAGGCCAATGAGAAAAAGTCTGAAGATGTAGCTAAAACTAGGACAACTAGGGCAGCCAGGGCTGACGTAGTTACATCTGCTACAGGAGGCGGAACATCTAAGCCTTCAGTTGGAGGAGACGGTGGCGGCAGCGTGACTATGCCAGCTAAAATAGCCTTCAAGTTTGATATGGTTGCCAACGCCTTTATACTAGAAAAGTTATCATATGATGTAGCTAGTGCAAAGAAGATTGGAGATACTTGGGAAGGTACATCAAAAGAAATAGCCTTGATGAACGGTACTATAAACAGGAGAATTGTTTGGGATAGGTACCTTACATATGTTCAGAATAACAGGCTAAATAATGGTGTATACAAGACTTTTGCTGAATATTACAATGATAATTCCGCATACTTGTCTCAGAATGGATACAATACATTTAAGTATATATTTGGAAGTGGATTAGGAGCTCCAATATACAATATGAAGGTGTATGAGAATTCTGATGAAACATCAAATCCTGAAAAATCTACTAATGTAAATATAGAAGTAAGGTTTAGGGCTGAAGGATATGCTGACAGGGTGATGAAGGTAAATGATGAAGCCAAGTTTGATATCCAAAATTTTGATGCACCTGCAGTTACAAGTGTAGACATAATAAAGCCGAATAAAGAGAAGATAAGAGTTGATATCAATGAATGCAAATATATTAAGTCTCTAGGCATGTTATCAATAAAGGCTGATCACTTCACTGAGGCTGGAGAATATACAGCAATATTCCATTTTGATGGAGCAAATGATACAGAGGTAGTCTTTACTGTTGAACAGTAGATAGATTATATACCCATCTAATAAAAATACATAATTATATAAAGATAATAAACAATATCTATTTTTCCTCCTTGATGCTAGCATCAAGGAGGATTTTTTATATGTTCGGATAAATATGTTCGGATAAATAGGTTTATAATTTGAATGAAATTTTTTAAGTGTAAAGGAAGAACTATAGGATATATAAGACCTTTTTATATAAAAACAATTGATTTTTTCTTTCATTAGATGTATAATAACAAGAATGTGTACAAAGTATGTACAAGGAAAGGAAAATATATGGAAATAACAAAATTCAATGAATTACAAGTAAGTGAAGAAATAAAGAGAGCTATAGAGGATCTAGGTTACGAAGAGCCATCTCCAATCCAGGCCCAGGCCATACCATGTATGATAGAGGGTCATGATGTAATAGGCCAGGCCCAGACAGGTACGGGTAAGACAGCGTCTTTCAGTATACCAATCTTAGAAAATATTGATAGAGACAATAGAAAGTTACAGGCAATAGTATTGTGTCCTACCAGAGAATTGGCTATACAGGTCTCTGAGGAGGTCAGAAAGCTTGCAAAATACATGCAGGGTATACGTACCCTACCAATATATGGTGGACAGCCTATAGACAGGCAAATAAAGGCTCTAAAGGGTGGTGTACAGGTCGCAATAGGTACACCTGGACGTGTAATCGACCATATAAATAGAAAGACATTAAAGCTAGACCAGGTAAAGATGGTTGTCTTGGACGAAGCGGATGAAATGTTAGACATGGGCTTTAGGGAGGATATAGAAACTATCCTGTCAAATGTGCCTGAAGAAAGGCAGACAGCCCTATTCTCAGCTACTATGCCTAAGGCCATTCTAGAGCTAACTAAGAAGTACCAGAAGGACCCTGTCCATATCAAGGTTGTAAGAAAGACCCTTACAGTTTCAAATATCAAGCAGTACTATATAGAAACAAGGAAATCTAACAAGCTTGAAGTTTTGACTAGACTTCTTGATGTATACAACCCAAAGCTAACAGTGGTATTTACTAATACTAAAAAGGGGGCAGATGAACTAGTATCAAGCCTACAGGCCAGGGGTTATGGGGCTGATTCGCTACACGGTGACCTAAAGCAGGTTCAAAGAGACATAGTTATGGACAAGTTCAGGGCTGGAACTATAGATATACTTGTGGCAACTGATGTGGCTGCCAGGGGTATAGACATAGATGATGTAGAGTGTGTAATCAACTACGAGCTACCTCAGGATGATGAGTACTATGTACACAGGATAGGTAGGACTGGTAGGGCCGGTAGAGAAGGTATAGCTTTTTCCTTTGCTTTTGGTAGGGAAATGAGGAAGTTAAAAGATATAGAAAGATATACCAAGTCAAAGATAGTAAAGCATGACATACCGTCTGTAAATGATGTAGAGGAAAAGAAGGTTAGTCAATTTTTCCAAGGTGTAAAGGAAACCCTAGAGGAAGGAAATATAGCCAAGCATGTACAATGGATAGAGGACTTCTGTAATGAGGAAGATTACTCTATGATAGATATTTGTGCGGCTATCCTAAAAAATAGCATGGGCGATGAAGAAATGCAGGAAATAGTCGAAGAAGCACCAAAATCTAGGGATAGGCACAGATTGAACCAATCGGATGTAACTAGATTATTCCTAAATGTAGGTAAGAACCAGAGGATCTTGGCCAAGGATATCTTGGGGGCCATAGCTGGTGAAACAGGTATCAGGAGCAAGTTTATAGGGAACATAGATGTATATGACAAGTATACCTTTGTTGATGTAGACAAGAACAAGGCCAGAGAGATTATAGAAAAAATGAAAAACAGGAAGATAAAGGGCAATAAACTCAATATAGAAAGGGCAAATAGAAATAATCGCTCAAGAAGAAAAAAGTAATTAGATAATACTAAAGGGAGTCATAAAATGTGACTCCCTTTTACTTATATATATTTTTAAATTAGATATTTTACCCCATACCTGTCAAACTATGGCTGATTTGGTGTTGTCCCCGGTTGCTGGCCGGGTGTTGTCCCTGGTTGCTGAGGACTAGGCTGAGGATTCTGTGGTGTCCTCGGAGTAGTCTGGCCACCTCCAGGAGCGGGTTGTCTAGTTGAAGGTGTCTTTTTCTTTGGTGTCTGTATTGCAGCATAGCTGTACCTATCAGGTGCTGTTCCATTTATAAAGGCTGCTAATACACCATAAGATGCACGACCTCCATCTATAGCATTTATAGTAGTCATATACACATTATCAGGTTTAGTAAAGGTCTTGTATTCAAGGTTCTGATGAATCCTATTCATTATCTTTGCCCATAACCTTGATGATGTCATTGCGGCACCACCTTCGATACGACGCCTCTGCATAATCGTTCCGTCTTCGTTCTTGACCCCGGCATCATCACCTATGTAAGTTGCCCCTACATAGTATGGTGTATAGCCGACAAACCAAGTATCAAGATAGTTGTTGGAAGAACCAGTCTTACCAGCTACCGGTATACCAGAACTTAGGGCTGCATTGTTACCAATACCTTCTTTGATAACGGCTGTTAGCATATCAGTTACAACATAGGCCACATCAGGGTCTACAACCTTATGTGTCTTAGGCGTATTCTTGATTATTAATTCACCGTTATATGTAGTTATTGTAGTGAATACTTCTGGCTCGATGTAGACACCATTATTGGCTAGGGTACCAAAGGCTGCTGCCATTTGTAGAGGCGATATACCCTTAGTCAAACCACCCAATACCAATGAGTTGAAGTGACGGTCACTACGTTGCATACCGGCCTTTTTCTCTTCCTTGAAGTCAAGGATAGAAGTAATACCGAAGTTTCTCAAGTAGTCCATCATAACATCTATGGCATCATCATATGTTGGTCCTAGTAATTCACCTGTCTTGTAGGCGATTGTATTAGATGATAGTGCCAAGGCATGTCTCAAACTCATAGAACCATAACCGTTAGTAGTTGTTTCCGGGTTGTCTGCCCTATTTTCCTTAAACCTATAGCCACCCCTTGTGTCTGACATTAGGGTAGACTGGGTAACCTTCTGAGTGTCTATAGCAGGTGTATAGACTGATAGAGGCTTGATAGTAGAACCTGGCTGGTAAGGTGTGATGGCCCTGTTAAGAGTCTTCCTTGCCTTGATGTTTCTACCACCTATTAGGCCCTTGATATTACCAGTCTTGTAGTCTATAACTACACTTGCTGACTGAGGTTCACTCAGACCATTAGCTGCTACAGTATCGTTAGGGAAGTTTGAATTAATAGCATATTCAGCCTCGATTGACTTTTGTATCTTAGGATCTATAGTTGAATTAACTATCAAACCACCGTTGTAATACATGTTTCTAGCTTCTTCTTCAGTTTTACCCTGTTCCATTAGGGCGTCTATTACATCATATTCTATTAAACTCTCTACAGAGTTTGCTATTTTTTCGTTTGAATCAGGGAACTGGATATTAATTTTTTCGTTAATTGCAGCCACATACTGCTTTTCAGTTATTACACCTAGTTCCTTCATCTTGCTAAGTACGACTTCCTGTCTAGTCTTAGCATCTGGGTTGTTTATAGCCTTTCTGACAAGTAGGTCACCACTCTTCAACTGCTTGTAGGTATCCTGGTCTACTAGGTCCCACTCATAAAGTTTTTCATACATAGATTTTTCAGTTGAATTTGCCCCTTCTAGTCCCTCTGTTGGAAGGAAGAATAAAAGTTTATGGTCTAGGTCTGACTTGGATTCATCCCCGGTTATTCTTGCTGATGAATATGGGGCATACTTAGATGGGTTCCTTGTTACACCGGCTAACATTGCTGCCTCTGCCAAAGTAAGGTCCTTTGAATGCTTGTTAAAGTATCCCATGGCACTGGCTTCAGCACCAGATAAGCTCTTACCAACGAAGTAGTTGTTTAGGTATGTTTCCAAAATCTTGTCCTTGTTGACTGACTTACTCATTTCAAGTGCATAGTAGATATCCTTAATTTTACGGCTCATAGTCTGGTCACTACTAGTTAGGAGTATCTTTGATACCTGCATAGGTATTGTACTACCACCCTGTTTTTTACCAACAAGAGTCTTAACAACAGAACGTCCTAGCCCCCAATAGTCTACACCACTGTGAGAGTAGAAACGCTCATCCTCTATGGATATTATAGCCTTTCTAAGATAAGGCGACATGTCACTTAGAGGGATAGGTGTCTTCTTGTACTGGGAAGGTGCTGTAGACATAGTTTCACCATTAGAATACTTGATAGTAGTAGTCTGGTGGGTCAACTTGTCAAGCAAGGCTTCATTGACTGGCTTTACATCCTTTAGAGATGCGAATACAAAACCGAGTACAAGAGCTGATGCGATTATGAAGAAGGCTATTACACCACCTATAATCTTTTTCTTTCTTCTTGACCTCATCTTTCTCTTAAGTGTTTTTGAATTATTACTCTTAGAAATATTCTTTTTATTATTGTCATTTGCATTTGCAGAGTTTTTATTGCTATTTCTGTTTCTAGTTCCTGACTTAGACCCTGGACTCACAGCCCTGGTTTTTGTCTGAGGATTACTAGAGGTAGAAGACCTTCTGGAATTTGATGAGCTGGTCTTACTTTTTCTTCTATCTGAGCTGCCATTCGACTTTGAACGTTCTGATGGTAACATTAAATCAGAATTATTCGAAGATGGCCTACGATTAGAAGACTTGCTAGATTGACCAGCAGGTTTCCTTCTTATCTTGTTATCTTCAGGATTTTCTTTTTTCATGTATAATTAACCTCCTTACTATCTAATAATTATACTGTAAATATGTGCATTTTACAACATTTTTGCTTGAATAAATCACGAATTAATAATATTATATAGTAGTGAATCATGATATAATAGCTAATAATAAAACAATATTACAGTGATAAAATTTACAATAAAATTATAAAGATTAGGAGGATTAGATGTTAGTTGTAGAAAATGTTAGTCATGGCTTTGGGGCCAGGACTATTTTAGAAGATGTATCTTTTAGGATTAGAAAGGGAGAACATATAGCCCTGGTAGGTCCAAATGGAGAAGGAAAGTCTAGTTTTTTAAATATAATTACAATGAGACAAATGCCAGATGCAGGGGATATAAAGTGGTCAAACAGGGTTACAGTTGGATACCTTGACCAGCATACTGTCCTGGAAAAGGGCAAGACAATCAGGGAAATCCTAAGGGATGCCTTCAAGCATATGTTTGACCTGGAAAAGGAAATGCTAGAAATATATGACAAGATGGGTGAGGCCAGTGATGAGGAAATGAGTAAGTATCTTGAAGATACTGCTGAAATACAGACCATGTTGGAGCATAGTGGTTTTTATACCATAGATGCCAAGATACAGGAAGTTGCCAACGGTTTGGGCTTGGGTGACTTAGGCCTGGACAAGGATGTTACAGACCTGTCTGGAGGCCAGAGGACAAAGGTCCTATTGACAAAACTACTTCTGGAAAATCCAACTATATTAGTTTTGGATGAGCCTACCAACTTCCTGGATGAAGAACACATTACCTGGTTGACTAGGTACCTAGAGGAATATGAAAATGCATTTGTACTGGTATCTCATGATATCGACTTTATCAACAATACATGTAATGTTATCTACCACCTGGAAAATGGGGAATTAAATAGGTATAAGGGTAATTATGATGAATTTGAAAGGCTAAATGAAATTAAGAAACGTCAGGAAGAACAGGCCTACGAAAAGCAGGTTGAAGAGAGGAAGAAACTGGAGGACTTTATAGCCAGGAACAAGGCCAGGGTTGCTACCAGGGGCATGGCGAATTCCAGACAAAAGCAACTAGACAAGATGGAGATTCTTGAAAGACCAAAGGAAAAAATTAAGCCTACCTTTGCCTTTAGGAATGCTCGTACTTCAGGCAAGTTGATATTTGAGACTAGCGACCTGGTCTTGGGTTATGATGAGCCACTAACTAAGCCACTAAATTTTAGGTTGGAGAGGGGCAAGAAGATAGCCCTAAAGGGAATGAATGGTATAGGTAAGTCTACCCTACTAAAGACCCTATTAGGTATAGTAAAGCCGTTTGGGGGAGACTTGAGATTGGGTGACTACTTGGAAGTTGGATATTTCGAGCAGGAATCTTCACATGAAAATACAAATACGGCCATGGATGAAATATGGAATGAATATCCGGGTATGGACAATATAGAAGTTAGGCGTGCCTTGGCCAAGTGTGGTTTGACAAATGACCATATTACCAGCCAGATGAGGGTCTTATCGGGAGGAGAGGCAGCCAAGGTAAGGTTGTGTAAGATTATGTTAAAAGATATTAATTTCCTGGTTTTGGACGAGCCTACCAACCACCTGGATGTAGATGCCAAGGATGAATTGAAAAAGGCTATAAAGGAGTTTAAGGGGACTGTTTTACTGGTAAGCCATGAGCCTGAATTCTATAATGATGTAGTAGATGAAGTCTGGAATATCGAAGACTTTACTACCAAGTTGGTATAATTTGAAGACTAGTTCAAATATTGGGGGCAGTGATTATATTGGTTGGAGTTTATACGGCCAATGTTAGGTTTAAACAAACTCATATAAGAATTGCATACATATAAATTTATAAAAATAAGGCTGGTGCGTAGATAATACACACCAGCCCCTATTATTTATGATAATTTTCGTTCAATTATTATTTATTCAACTTCTAGTATTATTTATTCAACTTCTAGTTCCCATTCGTCAAACCAAGATTCGTCCAACTTAGATAGCATTTCAGCATACTTACTTTCGTTGGCAACCTGCTTTTCGGCCTTCTTCTTGTAGTTATTTACTGTAGCAGTACTCTTGTTGACCGGCTGGATAGTACCTGTACCGGCAACACAACCACCAGGGCAAGCCATACCTTCTAGCAGGTAGCCATTTCTCTTACCAGCCTTAGCTAGCATTAGCATATTTCTACATTCCTTTAGACCATCAGCCTGGTCGATAGGTATTTCTCTGTTTGGATCAATCTTCTTGACTACATCCACAACAGCGTTGGCAACACCACCAGATACTGCAAAACCTCTACCGGCTCCAGTACCAAAGCTCATATTATCTGCTGGCTCCATTTCTTCAAGGACTATATTCTTGGCTTCAAACATACCCATTACTTCTTCAAATGTAAGTACATAGTCAACATGACTCTTTACTGTTTTTCTAGTTGCCTCTAATTTCTTAGAAACACATGGTCCTATAAATACAACCTTAGAATCCTTGTATCTCTGCTTGATGAAACGTGCAGTAAATACCATTGGTGTCATGGCCATTGATATATTGTCAGCAAACTCTGGGAAGAGTTTCTTGGCCATAACAGACCATGATGGACAACATGATGTAGCCATAAAGTCTAGTTTTTCAGGTACATTCTTCATGTAGTCTTCTGCTTCTTCTATAGTACAAAGGTCAGCACCTATGGCAACTTCAACAACATCGAAGAAACCTAATTCTAGTAGGGCAGCTTTTAACTTTTCTGGTGTAACCTTAGGTCCAAACTGGCCAGCAAAGGCAGGTGCTATTTCAGCTATAACCCTAGAACCTGACTTAATTTCGTTTATTAACTGGAAGATCTGAGACTTATCAGCTATGGCACCAAATGGACAGGATGAAATACATACACCACAAGATACACACTTGTCGTAGTCTATTGATGCACGACCATACTTGTCTGATTCAATGGCATCCATACCACAAGCCCTGGCACAAGGTCTTTCCAACTTAGCTATTGCATCATATGGACAGACAGCCTTACACCTACCACACTTGATACATAGGTCCTGATCAATGAAAGACTTGCCGTTTACCATTGATACAGCCTTTTTTGGACATACTTCAACGCAAGGTCTTGCTAAACATCCCCTGCAGATATCAGTAGTTTTATATACATTGTCTGGACATGAATTACACGCAAACTTGATTATGTTGACAAATGGTGGCTTGTAGATAGTATTTGTAAGAGACTTCTCATCTATACCGGCTGGTATAGGAGCATGCTCAGAAATACGTCTAAGTGGAAGACCCATCGCCAAACGAATTCTTTCACCTACGATAGCCCTTTCTAAAAAAATACTTTCTCTATGTGAAGCGATTTCACCGGGTACTATCTTGTACGGAATTTCTTCTAATGTGTTGTAATTTGGACTATCCTCATAGGCAAATCTTGCCACTTCTGTGAAGACGTCACGACGAACTTTTGCAATAGCAGTAAAGATACCTTTTAAGCTCATTGTATACCTCCATATAAAAATAAACTAATAATAAATTCTCTAAAATTCTTGTATTCGTATAAAGTATAACACAGAAATACCTCTAAATAAACAAGAATATTAATATATTTAAACAAATTATAAAAAATAACTAATTTTTCAACATATTATATAAGAATAAAAGCATAAAAAAGTTAATTATTAGAGAAAAATATCCATAAAACAAATGTTAAAGTTTCTTTAAATTAGTAAATCCAGCAAAAAAATTGCGAAAAAAAATTAGAAAAAAAGTATTCATTACAGATTTAAATTTTTAAATTAAAATTAGAAAAGACCCCTAAATACTAGGCTTTTATGGTGGTAAAAATAAGAATTGTCTAAATATTCGAAGAAAAAAATCAAATATCACTTAAGACGAATTATTTACAAAAAGCCCCTAAATTTTCTTGAAAAATGGTCTAATATGCTATATAATCTACTTATTATATAGGAATTATATATTATGCCTTGAAGAAGAGGAGTAAACAGGCCTATTTTACAGAGAGAAAATCATTGGTGGAAGGTTTTTAAAGATGGTGTGTTGAAGGTAGCTTCTGAGCATATTGCATGAAGTCTAGTTATCTAATAGATAATTATATGTTAGTGTAGTACGGTTGACCCCGTTATAGGTTTTGAGTGCCGGCTATTAGCCGGAATTAAGGTGGTAACGCGAGCTTTCGTCCTTTTGTGGATGGAAGCTTTTTTTGTAAGAAAATAAATTAAGGAGGTTTAAGAATGGATAAGAATTTAGCTAAAAATTACAATCCCAAGGATTTTGAAGACAGAATATACAAAGAGTGGCAGGACAAGGGTCTTTTTAAGTCAAAGATTGACAAGACTAAAAAGTCCTTCTCTATAGTAATGCCACCACCAAATATCACTGGTCAGCTACATATGGGGCATGCCCTTGACGATACCCTACAGGATATCCTGACTAGGTGGAAGAGGATGGATGGTTATGAGGCCCTATGGATACCGGGTACTGACCATGCCTCTATAGCTACTGAGGTAAAGGTAGTAGACAAGATCAAAAAGGAAACTGGCAAGTCTAAGTATGAGATAGGTAGGGAAGAATTCCTTGAACATGCCTGGGCCTGGAAGGAAGAATTTGGTGGTAAGATAGTAAACCAGGTAAAAAAACTAGGGGCATCATGTGACTGGGACCTAGAAAGATTTACAATGGATGAAGGCTGCAACAAGGCCGTTACTAAGTTTTTTGTAAAGTTATACGAGGAAGGTCATATTTACAGGGGTAACAGGATTATAAACTGGTGTCCAGACTGTAAGACAACCCTATCCGATGCAGAGGTAGAACATGAGGACCAGGAGGGTAACTTCTGGCACATCAAGTACCCTATCAAGGATAGTGAAGAGTATTTGGAAATAGCCACTACAAGACCTGAGACCCTATTAGGAGACTCTGGTGTGGCAGTACACCCTGAAGACGAAAGGTACAGCCACCTGGTTGGTAAGTTCGCCATATTACCATTGGTTGGCAGGGAATTGCCTATAGTTGCCGATGAATATGTAGACAAGGAATTTGGTACAGGTGCTGTAAAGATGACACCAGCCCATGACCCTAATGACTTCGAGGTTGGTCAGAGACACCAGCTTGAAGAGATAAATGTAATGAATGACGATGCTACAATGAATGACCTGGCAGGTAAGTATGCGGGTATGGACAGGTATGAATGTAGGAAGGTCTTGCTTGCTGACCTGGAAGAAGCTGGCTACCTGATCAAGGTAGAAAAACATGACCATGCAGTAGGTACTTGCTACAGGTGTCATACAACTGTAGAGCCAAGACTATCATTACAGTGGTTTGTAAAGATGGATGAATTGGCCAAGCCAGCTATAGATATATTAAAGAAGGGTGAATTAAAGTTTGTTCCAGACAAGTTTGACAAGACCTACCTACAGTGGCTAGAAAACATCAGGGACTGGTGCGTATCCAGGCAGTTGTGGTGGGGTCACCAGATACCAGCCTACTATTGCCAGGATTGTGGTCATATAATGGTTTCCGAAGAAACGCCACATGAATGCCCTAAGTGTAAGTCAAGCAATATAAAGCAGGATGAAGATGTCCTAGATACATGGTTCTCATCAGGTTTATGGCCTTTTGAAACTATGGGATGGCCAGACCAGACTGACATGTTGGACTACTACTATCCAACTAGCGTATTGGTTACAGGCTATGACATAATCTTCTTCTGGGTAGTTAGGATGGCATTTTCAGCCATGTTCTGTATGAATGAAAAGCCATTTGAACATGTCTTGATACATGGACTAGTTAGGGATTCAGAGGGTAGGAAGATGTCCAAGTCCCTAGGTAATGGTATAGACCCACTTGAAATAATAGACCAGTATGGTGCAGATGCCTTGAGGTTTACCCTTACAACAGGTAACTCACCAGGTAACGATATGAGATTCTATATGGAAAGGGTTGAATTTGCCCGTAACTTCAACAATAAGCTATGGAATGCAT
Source organism: Peptostreptococcus stomatis DSM 17678 (assembly GCF_000147675.1). Taxonomy (GTDB): domain Bacteria; phylum Bacillota; class Clostridia; order Peptostreptococcales; family Peptostreptococcaceae; genus Peptostreptococcus; species Peptostreptococcus stomatis. Next base: position 53,559 of record NZ_ADGQ01000032.1, read on the forward strand.
CCAGGTTTGTATTTATGAACCTAGAAGATGAGAGCCTACTGGACAACCTAACTCGTGAGTCAGTTGAAGCCAACTTAACGCTAGCTGACAAGTGGATTATTTCCAGGGCCAACAGGCTAGTAAAAGAAGTTAACTACAATATGGACCAGTTTGACCTGGGTATAGCCCTACAGAAGGCCTATGACTTTACATGGTCAGAATACTGTGACTGGTATATAGAAATCGTCAAGCCAAGACTATATGGTGATGATAGAGAGGCTAAGAGGGCAGCCCTATACACATTGACATATGTACTAGAAAAGATATTGAAGCTATTACATCCATTTATTCCATTTATAACAGAGGAAATATATTCATACCTACCAACAGTAGAAGGATATATTATCACTGCTGAATATCCTCATTACAAGGAAGCTGATGATATGCTAGCTGAAGAGGAAAAGATGAACCTAATCATGGATGGTATCAGAAATGTTAGAAATGTAAGGGCAGAGATGAATGTACCACCTTCAAAGAAGGCCAAGATAATTATTGTACCTACAGATGACAAGAGACCGGCCATGGAAGATGGCAAGGAATACTTCAAGTCTTTGGCATCAGCATCAGAAGTTGAAATCCAGGACAACAAGGATGGTATACCAGAGGATGCAGTATCCGTAGTAATAGACGGGGTAGAGCTATTTATACCGCTAGATGAATTGGTAGACTTTGAAAAGGAAAAAGAGAGACTGAATAAGGAAAGAGACAAGGCCCTAGCTGAAATAAAGAGGGTAGAAGGCAAGCTGAATAACCCTGGCTTTGTAAATAAGGCACCAGCAAAATTGGTTGAAGAAGAAAAGGCTAAGAAGGAAAAGTTTGAAGAAATCCTTAAAACTATTGAAGAAAGATTGGCCAAGTTCTAATAAGCTGATATTCCAAGTCCTAATAGGATGATTTATAGAAAATATAATAGTATACAAAAAGATGCACTTAGGAAAAGGCCATAAGTGCATCTTTTTTACTAGAGAGATATTTAAGGAAAAATCCCTAGTCATATTATATGTGAATTATATTAAATTGAGGCCAAATTAACCCAACATGATTTTTTCAAGCTTTAGAGGTTCGATGTATTCATCTCCCTTATAAGCCCTCATGTTTCCACCTGATATTTCATCTATTAGTGCAACCTTGCCGTCTACCATACCGAATTCGAACTTGATATCGTATAATTCTAGGTCCTTCTTAGCTAGCTCAGCCTTTACAACCTCACCTATTTCTAGGGCAAGCTTTGCTAGTTCTTCATATTCAGCTTCTGTCATGATATTTAATATGGCAAGAGCATCCTTAGTGATTAGTGGATCGTTTCTATCGTCATCCTTTAAAGTTACTTCAACGTATGGAGGGATTACAGTTCCAGATTCTATATATTCACCATATCTTCTGATGAATGATCCTACTGCCCTGTAACGAACAATTACTTCTACACCCTTACCAAATACCTTGGCCTTTCTAACTACAGCTTCGTTCTTGTCAACATCAGCAGATACGAAGTGAGTATTTAGTCCCATAGCATTTAGCTTTTCATAGAAGAACTTAGTCATAGCAACAGCTGAACGACCAGCCCCTTCTATCTGTAGGCCTACTTGGTTTTCGCCTGGATCAAAAACACCGTCTTTACCAGTTACATCGTCTTTAAACTTTAACAAGACGTTCTTATCGTCAATTTCAAATACATCCTTTGTCTTACCAGTATAAATCTTATTCATTTTAAACCTCCTATGAATAGAACCATAAAAATAATATAGTAAATGTACAATATACGCACATTATTATAAGTTTTGTAAAAATAGTTCGCTTTTCTATGGACTTATTATCTCACAATGGAACTCAATAGTCAATTTTTTTTTGGGAATTTCTTCAAAAAATTGAACTTTTTTTAGATTTATATGTAGAAAGCTTGGGGAAATAAAAAAGACTGAGATTGGGAGAAATCTGTTATATGTTGGTATTCAGCCGGTTTCTCTTATCTCAGTCTTAAAGTTATTATTTTCTTTTATATGACTACTTTAAAGCAGCAAGTAGCTTTTTAGTGTATTCCCAAACTCTTCCAACAGATGATATATACATATGTTCTTTTGGTGTATGGGCATCGAATATACTTGGTCCATAACTTATCATGTCAGTATCAGGCAAGATACCCTTTAATAGTCCACACTCTAGGCCCGCATGGATAGATGTAATATGAGGTTCTTTTCCGTACATATCTACATATATCTTTTCAGCTATATCCCTAAGTGGAGAAACAGCTTCATACTGCCATGCTGGATATGCAGAGTATTCTCTTGCTACTGCACCCATTCTGTTGGCTATAATAGTTACCACGTTTAGGATTTCTCTTAGTGAGCTAGATGATGCAGAACGAACTGAAGCAGTAAGTACCAGCTTACCATCCTCTTCTAGGATTACGGCATTGTTTAGGGATGTCTGAACTAGGCCTTCTATATCCTTGCTCATGTACTGGACTCCATCTGGTAGGGCCATAACCATGTCTATTACTGAATCGCTAAGGTCCTTAGTATATACCTGGTCAGCAGTAGCTTCTGTGATATTTATTGTTAGACCTGGATCCTCAACCCTGTATTCTTCCTTTAGGTCAGCTATTAGGGCATCTAGGCCTTCCTTCAATGAATCAAACTTGTCTGTAGCAAATACAACTTCAGCATTTCCTGGAACTGCATTGTGCTTGATACCACCATCAAATGATGCAAGTCTAACATCAGCCTTTACCAGGTAAAGAAGTCTAGCGGCTAGCTTGATAGCATTAGCCCTCTGCTTGTCTATTTCAACACCAGAGTGACCACCCTTTAAGCCAGATATAGATAGCTTGTAGGCCTTGCTTGAATTTGCTTCTCTTGCTATGTCAAAACTAAGGTCTATATTTGATCCACCTGAACAACTAACCAAGAATTCACCTTCTACTTCTGTATCCAGGTTTAGTAGACGAGTACCTGTTAGGTGGTCAGCTGTTAGGGCCATGGCACCATCCATACCAGTTTCTTCGTTAGTAGTTACCAATAGTTCTAGTGGAGGATGAGGGATATCATCGGCATCCAATATAGCTAGACCATAGGCAACTGCTATTCCGTCGTCTCCACCTAGAGTAGTGTTGTTGGCTCTAAGCACGTCACCTTCGACTATCATTTCTATAGGATCAGTGTCAAAGTTGTGGTTGGAATCATCAGTCTTTACGCATACCATGTCCATATGTCCCTGGATAATTAGGGGCTCAGAGTTTTCATAACCTGGTGTACCAGGCTTCTTTATAATTACGTTAAGGATTTCATCCTGGTAAACTTCAAGGTTTCTATCCTTGGCAAACTGTACTAAAAAATCACTTACTTCTTTTTCGTTTCCAGAACTTCTAGGGTGCTGGTTGATTTCGTAAAACCATCTAAACACTTCTTTTGGTTCCAAATTACTTAAGTTATTCATAAATTAAACCTCCTAAATTGTTTAAAATTTTATAAACTTTCCTATAATTATAATAACGCATTTGCTAGGATTTATCAAGAAAATGTAAATTAATCAACCCTAAAAATGAATTTCAAAAAGCCCTATAATAAGAATTTACATTACTTTAATAAGATTTAGGGAGGGGGTATTTTACATAAATTAGATTATGAGGTAAAATTATAGGATATATAGAAAAAAAGTTAAAAATGATTTAGAAAGGAGAACTTGGCTTGAATTTTTATTTGGCCAATAATTTATAGATGAACTATAGTGAAGCATTAGAATTTATACATGGAGTGGAGAAGTTTGGCATGGTTCTGGGCCTAGATTCCATAAAAAATCTCCTAGATAGGTTGGATAGGCCCCAAGATAAGTTGAAATTTATCCATATATCAGGAACCAACGGTAAGGGGTCAACTTCTACCTTTATATCCAATATCCTGATAGAAGCAGGCTACAGTGTAGGCCTATACACATCACCTTTTTTGGAAGTTTTCAATGAAAGGATTAGGCTAAACGGTTGTAATATTGATGACCAAGACCTGGCAGATAGTGTTGAATTGGTAAAGGAAGCCTGTCAAAAGATGCTAGGAGAGGGCTTGGCCCATCCGACCGAATTTGAATTGGTGACTGCCACTGCCTTTGTATATTACGCATCCAAGCAGGTAGACTATGTAGTCTTGGAAGTTGGACTAGGTGGTAGGTATGATGCTACCAATGTCATCGACAAGTCTCTTGTAAGTGCAATAGCATCAATCAGTCTTGACCATACTAAGGTCCTAGGGGATACAATTGACAAGGTGGCCTATGAAAAGGCTGGAATTATAAAGAAAAAGGGTCAGGTAATCATGTATGAACAGGGACCAGAAGCTACTGAAGTTGTAGAAAGAGTCTGCAAGGAAGAGGGGGCAAACCTGATTATATCGAGAAACTCAGGTATAGAAATCAAAAAGTCTAACTTAAACAACCAGGTATTTGATGCCCTAGACTACCTGGGAAACAAGTATGAAGACCTTAAAATAAGGATGATAGGCAGGCACCAGACAAAAAATGCCCTTTTGGCCTTGAATATAGCAGCCTACCTTATGGAAAATAGACTGGCAGACAAGTTAAGTAGGGAGGCTATTTATTCAGGTCTTCTTAAGTCTAAGTGGCCGGGTAGGATGGAAATTCTTATGGATAGTCCCCTATTTATGATAGATGGGGCCCACAATCTGGATGGAGCCCAGTCCCTGGTCGGAGAAATAGATAGACTCCTAGGAGAGGAATGGGACAAGATCCTGGTTCTAGGACTATTAGCTGACAAGGATGTAGATGGGATAGTCAAGATCTTAGTACCCAGGTTTGATAGGGTGATAGTAACCCTGCCTAATAATCCAAGGGCAATGGACGTAGAAGAACTGGCCTATAGGGTAGGGATGTACTGTCAGGATATTATATGTATAGAAGATATAGGCCAGGCTGTAGATTATTCCTTTGACCTGGTAGATAGGTTGACTAGGGATGAAAAGGCCAGAATGCATGAAACAGAAAAAAGGTCTAAGAAATCCAAGTCCAGGCAAAAGAAAGTCACTAATGAAAATCCTAAGAAAAAGGCCATTATTGGGGCTGGATCCCTATTTTTGGTTGGAGATATAAGGAGTCATGTTAATAGGTCTATCTCAGACCGGTAATAAGGTTAAACAAGTAAGACAAGATATTTTTAAAAATATTAGAAAACCTATTGACTATGACATTAGGTAATAGTTTATACTCTTCATTGTTAGGAGGTGCGAAAATGTATTTAATCAAGAAAGTTAGTGAGATTAGTGGTGTATCGGTGCGCACTTTACATCATTATGACAAAATCGGCTTGCTGTCTCCAAAAAAGAATAAAAATGGATACAGATATTATTCTGAAGATGATATATCCTTTTTACAAATGATATTATACTATAAGTATTTGGGATTTTCTCTAGGACAGATAAAAGAATTGATAAGACAAGAAGATGAAGAGATATTATATCATCTAAGAAAACAACTAACTTTAATGCAAAATGAAAAGCAAAGACTCCTGACACTAATAGACACATTAGAAAAGACTATTGAGTCTAAGGAAAGGAGAGTCACTATGTCAGTGAAAGAAAAATTCAAGGGATTTACATACCAGGATAATGAAAAGTATAAACAGGCAGCTGTGGATACATATGGAAAAGAAGTTATTGATCAAGCTATCGAAAAACAAAAGGGAAAAGAAGAAGAAATTACCGATGGTTTTAATCAAATATTCTTTGCTTTTTCTGATAACCTATCAAAAGGGCTAAGTTCTACATCCAAAGAAAATATAGACTTGGCAGAAAAACTGCATAAACATCTTTGCGAATATGCTTTTGATTGTAAGATAGGTGTATTTTCAAGTATTGGTTATGGATATGTTCAAAATATAGAATTTAAAAATAACCTGGATAAATTTGGAGATGGAATGGCCCAGTATGTATGTGATGCGATTCAAGAGTATGTAAAAGAAAAACAAAAGTAAAAATAAAAACAAAAGGGGATAGTATTTATGCTTGTGGGTCAAATATAAAAGGCTTATGAGCATAACATAGTAATAAAAAATTAAATAAAATAAATTTTTTTCATCTGTTGCATCTGCAACAGATTTTTTTTTGACCCGATACTATAATGAGTACATAAGTTAAATAAAAGTGAAACACAAAACACAAATAATAAGACCCCAATATCCTAGAGGGGCAAAATCAAAAAAGGGTATGTTAAAAATCAAAAAAATTGTTGGAATGAAAAGGAGATATTAATATGAAAGAAATAAACATGTTTTGTTATCAATGTCAGGAAACAGCAGGTTGCACAGGCTGTACAGTAAAGGGTGTATGTGGAAAGACACCAGAAGTTGCCAGGATCCAGGACCTTCTAGTATATGTAACTAAGGGTATATCAGAAGTAACTACAAAGCTAAGAGCAGAAGGTAAGACTATCAGCAAGGAAGACAACCATCTGATTACTCTTAACCTATTCACAACTATAACAAATGCTAACTTTGACTTCGATGTATTCGTACAGAGAATTTACAATACTCTAGATGCAAAGAAGAGATTAATAGCCCAGTTGGATGACGCATCAAGCCTAAGTCCAGTAGCTCTTTGGGATGAAAGAGATGTAAATGTTATGGATGAAAAGGCAAGGACAGTAGGTGTTTTAGCTACTGAAAATGAAGATATAAGGTCTTTAAGAGAACTTACAATATATGGTCTAAAGGGACTATCAGCATATTCAAAGCATGCTAACATGCTAGACTATGATAGTGAAGAGGTAGATGCCTTCTTACAGGAAGCCCTATACAAGACTACTCAGGCCCTAAGTGTAGATGAGTTAATAGCCTTGGTATTGGCAACTGGTGAAGCTGGCGTTAAGGGAATGGCCCTACTAGACTCAGCTAATACGGGTACATTTGGTAACCCAGAAATCACAGAGGTTAACCTTGGAGTTAGAAATAACCCAGCTATCTTGATTTCAGGTCACGACCTATCAGATTTAAAGGAATTGCTAGAACAGACAAAGGGAACAGGTGTAGATGTTTATACACATTCAGAAATGCTACCAGCTAACTACTATCCAGAATTAAAGAAGTATGGCAACCTAGTAGGTAATTACGGTAATGCATGGTGGAAGCAGAAGGAAGAATTTGAGAGCTTCAATGGGCCTATCCTGATGACAACTAACTGTATAGTGCCACCAAAGGATTCATACAAGGATAGGATATATACAACAGGTTCAGCAGGTTTCCCAGGATGTAAGCATATACCAGGTGAAGCAGGTTCAACTAAAGACTTTACAGAAATTATAGAACATGCTAAGAAGTGTGCTAGCCCAACTCAGATTGAAGAGGGAACAATAGTTGGTGGATTTGCCCACAACCAGGTACTAGCCCTGGCTGACCAGATTGTCGAAGCAGTAAAGACAGGTGCAATCAAGAAGTTCGTAGTAATGGCCGGATGTGACGGAAGACAGAAGGGTAGAAACTACTATACAGACTTTGCCAAGGCCCTTCCAAAAGAGGCAGTAATCCTAACAGCAGGATGTGCCAAGTACAAGTACAACAAGTTAAACCTTGGAGATATAAATGGTATACCAAGAGTCCTAGACGCTGGTCAGTGTAATGACTCTTACTCACTAGCAGTAATAGCTATGAAGTTACAGGAAGTGTTTGGTCTAGAAGATATCAACGACCTTCCACTAGTATTCAATATAGCTTGGTATGAGCAGAAGGCAGTAATAGTCCTATTAGCACTATTATTCCTAGGGGTAAAGAACATCCACCTTGGACCAACTCTACCAGCCTTCCTATCACCAAATGTAGCTAAAGTATTGGTTGAGAACTTTGGCATAGCAGGTATAGGTACAGTAGAAGATGATATAGAACTATTCTTCAGCTAAAAAAAAATATAAAACTTCACTATAGATAGTAAAATAGGGTCGGTCTGGCAGTTGCCTAGCTGGCCCTTTTTATTGATATAGTCTATCAAATGTGTTAAATTTATAGCTAAATTCTATAAAAAAGTAAAAATATTTGCTACTAGTTTAACAGACTTTGTTAAAATATTTATTAAAAATAATGAGAAGAGTATATGAAATAAATAAAAATAAGAATAAAATCTTGCAATTTAAGGTGTTTTTTATATTTACAGGCTTATTATACGGCAAACCCAATAGGCAAAATAATAATATGTTTGAGAATTTTGTAAAAATTTCTATAAATTTCAAAAAAAGTATATGAAAAATTTATCAAATGCGTTATAATATAGACAAGCTTAATTAAGGAAATATTAATTTTTACAGGTTAAAGTAGTAAAAAATGATAAGAAAAATAGAGGGATATGGGTGAGGATTATGACAGATATTAGAGAAAATTTTAAAAAAGCATATACTAGAATGCTGCAACAGGAAAAGTTCGTTCAGGCAGTAATCAATCTATCAGAAGATGAGGGCCTAGACCTAGACTTGGCCAGGCAGGTTGATGAAAGATATGGCTGCCTGGAAATAGGAGATCCAGACGATATGGCCAACAAGTATGCAGGCGATGACAAGTGGATGGATAATAGTTTGAGTATAATAGAAAACAGGTTTGCCTATGTTATCAAGGCAGTTGTTGACTATGATGAAGGTCAGATAATAAACCTAAAAGAGAGATTTTATGGCCTAGGTCAGGAATATATGCCTGAGTATGAGGGTCTACCAATCAGACATATATATAATGTAATCAGAGACCTCCTATTAGATGGTGGAAGGACTGAAGAGCTAAACGAAGTTATCAGCGAAGAATTTGATGAAATCATATGGAAGAGGACTAGACCATCTACTTGCAAGTATTGGGCATATTTAGATGTAGACTTCAACAAGTACTACCTACCACTTAGACAGCAGTTTATAGATGGGTTGACTGAAAAGACTGACGTAGAATTTAAGAAATTAGACGAGTCAGTATGTGTCTTGGCCAGGAGGATGTAAGAAAGGCCAGGAACAAATAAATAAAAAATATATAAGTTAAGAAGCCAATGTTAATAAGATAAGTATAATAAAAAACGGAGACGGTATCCTCAAAAAAGAGGGGCCTATCTCCGTTTTTTATTTATATTATTTGTTAAAAGAAATTTC
>NZ_ADGQ01000031.1 GCF_000147675.1 Peptostreptococcus stomatis DSM 17678
TTATGTCGTTTTTGACGACTTGTTTATTGTACTATTTAGAGAAATATCTGTCAAGTACTTTTTCCAAAAAATATGGTGCCTAGAGGCGGAATCGAACCACCGACACGGGGATTTTCAGTCCCCTGCTCTACCGACTGAGCTATCTAGGCTAATATTTGGTGGGCCTAGCTGGACTCGAACCAGCGACCTCACGCTTATCAGGCGTGCGCTCTAACCACCTGAGCTATAGGCCCAAATATTAAAATGTATTTTTCTGGATGGCAGGGGTGGAGGGACTCGAACCCCCGGCGCACGGTTTTGGAGACCGACGCTCTACCAACTGAGCTACACCCCTATGGTTATATGGTGGACCATCAGGGACTCGAACCCCGGACCTACCGGTTATGAGCCGGGCGCTCTAACCAACTGAGCTAATGGTCCACAATGTTGGTAAAATCTACCAGGTATACTGTATGGTGCCGAAGACCGGAATCGAACCGGTACGAAAGTATAAGTTTCGCAGGATTTTAAGTCCTGTGCGTCTGCCAGTTCCGCCACTTCGGCACTTCACATGGCTACGTCCTATTCTCCCAGGCAGCTTCCCACCAAGTACCTTCAGCGCTAAGGAGCTTAACTTCTGTGTTCGGAATGGGAACAGGTGTATCCTCCTTGCTATAGTAACCATATTATTAGAGAGATTGTACTCTC
>NZ_ADGQ01000030.1 GCF_000147675.1 Peptostreptococcus stomatis DSM 17678
CATAAAAAGCCTTAAAAAGCTTAGAAAATATGTGCTAAACTCATTAAAATATGACTATACGAATGCTATGGTTGAGGGTAAAAACAACAAGATAAAGGTAATTAAAAGAGTATCCTACGGATATAGGAGTTTTAGGAATTTTAAGGCAAGGATAATGTTAATGGAAAGGTATAAAATACAAAAGGGCAACATCCATAGTTATCAGTTTGCTATGGATGCTGCCGCATAATTTAATAGATTTTATTGATTTAAATTATCACCAACGTTATTTGACATAGAGCCATATAAAACTAACACAGAACAGTAATTTGAAAAAGATTTACTGTTTTTTCTTTGCCTAAAAATGAAAATGCTTAACTAAAAATCGTTTATAAATTAAAAAATGTACTCGACAAAGCGCTCTATTAGGAAATAAAAAAACATCTAAACCTATTTCTATACACTTCTAATTATAATTTTACTGAAAGATAGGTTTAGCCTTTAGAGAAATATAATTGAAGCGAAAGTATGATATAATATAATTAGGAAAATTTAACTATTTTCGACAATATCTAAGTTAGGGAGACCGATTATGACAGTAGATAAAATAGGCTTTAAGAAGGACGTGGATATAGATAAACTGAATATACTAGAAGAGTTTATAGGGGACAAATACCTATTCTGTCAGGGTTCTTTAGACCAGGCTGTCTTGACTGACAGGCTGAGGTCTATTTTTAGTGGTTCCTACTATGAAAAAATAAATATCACAAGTATCCAGGCCTATATAGTAGATCAAGTCAACCTCTATTGGCCCCTAATTGGTGAGGGGGTTAAGCCAAATACCCTGTCACGTTTGGCAAGTATCTTTTTATTGAACAAGATAATAGGTGACAGGAGGTATTTTGATGGATATTTTCAAGGTTTAAATTCTAATAATATAAATATTGCCAACCAGGTTTATGGGGCCATGATTGAGGCTAGTATGAAGTCTATACCTCATGATGCCATAGCCCATAGAATTTCAAGGTTTAAGATGTCAAAATCCAACAGGCATATTTTTGATGATATGAAGAATGTAATAGTTGAATACAGGTCTATAATGGATAGGTTGGGCCTATATGACCTACCAAGTCTTATAGAGATGTATTACAAGGACCTACTAGAAAATGAGACCTATAAGTCCCTCACAGGTCATAGGGACTATGTTAACCTAGAGGACCTGCTTGCTTCTAGTCAAAGGGACCTAGATTTTGTCAATAGGCTTGGAAATATAGATCACCTACATTATGACAGTTACTATGATATGTATGTTGGTCTTATAAACAAGCTAGAAGATCTAATCAACCAAGACAAGGTAAGTCCTGACAGGATAGCTGTTATAGTACCTAATAAGAGGCTTATATCAAGAGATGAAGCAGATAAGATTGGACAGATTTTTGGGCAAAGCTTAAGTTATATGCCTACAAGTGAGATAATTACGAGGACCCGTACAGGAAATCTTGTATTTAGTGCCCTGGCTATCCATAGAGACTTGGAATTTATCTTGAGCCAAGATTACAAGTTGGAACTATTAAGAGTCTTTAATCCAGACAAGACGTATATATATTTAGCGAGAAATATAGAAAAGCTAATGGTTGATATTCGCAGGGACCTGTCTGTAGATATATATGGCCAGGTACCGGACCAGGAGTTTGCAAAAAAATTCTTTAAAGAACACCTAATGGAGGCTGGTGTAGATGACCATGATATGGTACTCGTGAGTAGTTTTTGTGATCATTTAAAGGATCTAAATACACTGATAGAGGCCTGTGACAAGGTTGACTTTATATCCATTAGTGATGAGGCCAGGTTAGGATTTTTGAAGGAATATTCAAGTATTTTCCCAGGAAATATGACTAAAATGGAGCTTGCCTCTAGGGATAATATCCTGGTAATGACCCTAGATGAGTATAAATTTTTAGCAAATGAGAGGGACCATCTATTGGTCTTTGATGCAGACTCAAAAACCTATATCAGAAGGGTGGAAAACAATCTTGATACCGACCTGGCATATATGGAGGATAGCCTCTTGACCAATATTGATGACACTAACCTAGACCAGATTTACAGGGACTTGGAAGTAGACAAGAACAAGACCTATATGAAGGATTTATGGTCGACTAGGGAATTTTTGGGTGAGGGGTCTTTGGAAGACCTGAATATATACCTACTACATTCAGACCTGGCCATAAATGGATATGACCAGTTGGGAGACAGGAGGCTACTATGGACATAGTTTTTAGGAAAGACCAAAAGGAAATTATGAAATACAAGTCTGGTAGCATGGGGATCCAGGCGGTTCCGGGTGCAGGCAAGACCTTTATAATTACTAATTTAGTTGCCAAGCTCCTGAAAAAAATGAAGGATGATGACCAGGATGGCAAGATCCTGGTTTTGACATATATGAATAGTGCCGCTAATAACTTTAAGTCGAGGATTAGGGCGATTTTGGAGGACGAGGGTCTAGACAAAGGAGGCTTCGAGGTAATGACTATACATTCCCTGGCCATGAAGATTATAAGGGAAAACACTGACATAGCCATGCTAAGTGAGGAAAGCCAGATAATTGACGACTACAAAAAGGGAATCCTAATCCAGATGGCCATAGATGAATATGAGTCTATACCTGCGAGTGAAACCAGAATTAGGTCCTTTCTAAAAAAAGACCTTAGAGATGACCAGGCCCAGGTGGACAAATGGTATAGGGAGTTTACAAATATTGTCCTAAATGCCATAAAATTGATGAAGTATGCCGATATTAGTGTAGATAGGCTAGAGGCATACTTAGATCATGGCCAGGCCACTATTATGAAGATAATTGGACCTATATACAAGAATTACCAGACTATACTGGATCAAGAGGGCTACTTTGACTATGATGATATTTTGATAAGAGCCTATAGGATCCTGGTAGAAAACGAGTCAGTAGCGGAAAAATACCAGGCCAGGTATGCTTATGTATTTGAGGATGAATGCCAGGATTCTAATGAAATCCAGGGCAAGATTATAGATATAATTTCATATAAGAAGGCCAGCCGTAAAAAATCTAAAAGAAACCTTGTAAGGGTCGGGGATGTTAACCAGAGTATAACAGGCACCTTTACCGGGTCAGATCCAAGGTACTTCAAGGATTTTTGCTTACAGGCCGACCATTTCTATGAGATGAATATGGCAGCTAGGTCTAGTAGGGATATATTAGACCTAGCCAATCATTTGGTGGACCAGGCAAAAGACCACTTGGAGGGTATACATATTGAGCCAGTGGAGAGTGGACAGGCCTACAAGTCAAATCCAAAGACAGACAAGTATATGGTGGCTGCCAGGTCACTAAAAAACCAAGAAGAGGAGAGGGACCTTGTTGCCAAGACAATAGGCTACTACCAAAAGGCCTTCCCAAACTATAGTATTGGGGTCTTGTCATTTTCTAACTATGATACAGATGATCTAGGAGACTACCTTGATGCCAGAGATATAAAATATGACAAACTGGGGGCTGATTCTAAGGTTAGGAAGAAAGTAATAGGTGACCTGAAATTGACCCTGGACTTCTTACTAGAGCCCACAAGGGATAACTTTGTGGACCTAGTCATGGAGGCTTTTGTAGCAAGGTTTGACCTTGACTTAAGTCAGGAAGACCTTGAGTCTATAGCCACAAGCTTGGCCAAGGAAGACTATGAGGCCTTGATTTATGATGGCTTATATATGGATGAATGGATATCTAGGGCAAGGGTAAGGCTTGATGACAGTATAAGAATGGTATTTTCAAAGAGGATGTCAGAAAGCATGCTAGCGATTAGGTCTATTTGTGACCATAACCAGGCTGACAAGCTAGGACTAGTTTCTCATATCTTGACTAGGCTGAATTTGACCAGCAATGAAGTACTCTTGTCTAAGTATATAGTATTTTATCTGGGAAATTTACTTTCCTATGAAGGGGCAGACCTGGTAAGACTAGCTCTTAGCCTAGACAAGAGGTATAGTAGGGTATTTGATGGGGCAATAGAGTCCATATACGATATGGGGGAGACAGACCCCTTAGGTGGAAGTGTGACCCTGGCTACTATTCATAAGTCTAAGGGTATGGAATGGGATGCAGTCATTATTACAGGTATAAATAAGTCGGACTTCCCTTCTAGTTTGGATGACTACTTTAGGGTGGACAGGAAGTATCTTAGGTCCGACTTTAAGTATCCTGAAGCCTTTGTAAATATGGACATAGATAAGATTTTAGGGGTAAATGGGGGCAAGACCAGGGCTTCTTATGAGGACGACCTCAAACTAGCCCTAATAGGTGAGAGGGTAAGGCTCCTTTATGTAGGTATTACCAGGGCCAAGTCCAGTCTCCTACTTTTGAACTCAAAGAATAAATTTATAGAAAGCCTTAATAGGAATATGTTTAGAAAGGATTCTAGCTATCTTGAAATATTAAGAGGATATATAGAGGAGAGAAAGAAGCTCTGGAATGGGGCGGAAAAATAGGTGGGATATATGATTGAAAAAGAAATTTTAGACTACAGGTTGGATAAGTTGATATTTAGCCAAAATATGCTAAGTGCCTGGAAGAGAAGTAAAAAAGAATTTATAGACAAGTATATCAGACATATTTTTTGGTCAGATGACAGCCAGCTTGATAGGGACTATGAGCAAAATATGTCCTATGGTAGAGACTTTCACCTTATGTGTCAAAGGATATTTCTAGGTATAGACCCTATTAGGTCTACTAGCGACTACGATAAGGACCTGGATAGGGTCAAGAAGATCTACAGACTATACAAAAATAGGTATGGCCAGGATGTCATCTTTTTACCAGAACATAGGATAGAGCTAAAAGATAGGATCCAGGCGACCTATGACCTCCTGGTAAAGGTCTATGAAAATGGGGAATTAATCAGGTTGGATATATGGGACTGGAAGACAGAACGAAAGAAGATAGAAAAAAATTATGCGGAAAATAAGATGCAGACAAGGGTATATATGTATGTCTGCAAGGAGTCAATAGGTAGTGACCTAGACTATGAAAATATAAGAATGTACTACTACCAGCCGGCAATAGATAGGCAGGTGATGGTTGATTATTCTGAGGACAGGCATGCGGCCAACAGAAATATAATTTATTCAATTATAGGGGAGATAAGAAATCTCAAACTAGAGGACTTAAGAGAAGAGGTATAAGATGGGTGTAGGATTTATAAAAGGAAGGATTGGTTCGGATAGGAGCCAGGTCCTCTTGGACTTATGTTTCAAGGAGGCCAGGTCAGGTTCTAGGGGACCAATATTTATACTGGTACCGGAAAAATATACATTTGAAATGGAAAAAAAGTTGAGTCTAAGGCTCCTAAAGGATAGGGATCCAGACCTTAGGATAAGGGTGGTAAGTATGTCTACCCTGGCTAATATGGTATTTACCAAGGTTGGTGGACTTAAGGAAAAGAAATTGACTTCTTCTGCCAGGGGTATGATGACCTATAGGGCTATAGAGTCTGTATCAAAAGACCTTAAGACACTTAAGATGCCCCAGGATTCAACTGGCTTGGTTGATATAGTAAAGGATGCCCTAATTGAGTTAAAGCAAAACAAGATAGGGCTAGAAGAACTGGAAGAGATGGCTCTTAGGACTGATGATCATGCTCTTAAGGCCAAGTTGGAAGATATAGGTCTGATTTATTCATCATATGAAAAATTGATGGAAGAAGACTATATAGATACAGAAGACTGGATACAATTATTATCTAAGAAGTTGGCTTTCTATGAGGAAATTAGGGAAGCAACTATTTTTATAGATGAATTTACAGGCTTTACACCGGTCCAGTATGACCTGATAGAGGATCTAATTGCCCTGTCTAAAAATACATATATATCCCTACTTTTGGATTTAAAATCCAGACTGGAGGTCAAGACAGTCTTTTCCAAGACCCATGTTACTTATTTAAAGCTTATAGAAATATGCAACAGGCACAAGTTAAAAAGGCTGGAGGATATAGAAGTGGTTAGCCAGGGCTATTATTCGAGTCCAGACTTGGCCTATTTAGAAAAGAATATAAACCTATATAGGGCCAAGCCTTTCCAAGGAGAAGTGGAAAACATTGACCTTATAGAGTTTGAAAATATATATAAGGAAGTCGAATATGTAGCTGGAAAGATAGTTGAGCTTGTCAATGACAAGGGCTATAGGTATAGGGAGATTACGGTGGCGACTAGGGACTTAGATTCCTATGCCTACCTGGTAAGGGCTATATTTAGAGACTACAAGCTAAACTACTTCCTAGACCAAAAGTTAGAAGCCAAGACTAATCCTATCCTTGTGCTTTTGACGTCTATATTGAATATGAAGAAGGAAAACTACTCATATAATTCAGTATTTAACTACCTTAAGAGTGGCCTTGTTGGTATAGACCATGAGGATGTAAGCCTTCTTGAAAATTATGTCATAGCCAATGGTATAAGGGGGTCCGAGTGGTTTAAGGACTGGGATAGGCCCCTAATTCATAATATAGAGGACGATTCAGAACCTGACAATACCCATATCAATGATATTAGGAAGAGGGTAGTGGAGCCGATAGAGAAGCTACATGACCAGCTTAAGGGCAAGAATAGCCTAAGGGACATATCCGCCCACCTATACCAGTTTGCCCTAGATATAGGCTTACCAGAAAGGATTAATGACCTGATAGAGGAATTTAAGGGCCAGGAAAACCACTACAAGGCCAAGGAGTATTCACAGGTATGGAACATTTTTGTAGATGTATTGGACGAAATGGTAGAATTTTTAGGTGATGAAAAGATTGGTTTAGAGAGATATATAAGGCTAATGGAGGCAGAGTTGTCTGGTTTCGAGCTTGGTATTATACCGCCTTCTAATGACCAGGTCTTTGTTACCAGTGTTGACAGGATGAAAAACCCGGACACCAAGGTCCTAATCCTTATGGGGGTAAATGAGGGTGTATTTCCTAAGACAATAGGGGACCAGACCCTAATTAGCGATAGGGAAAAGGAAAAATTAGGACAAATGGGTATAAGTTTTGATTCTGATGTGAAATCAAAGACCTATGATGAAGTTTTCTTGATATACAGGGCTATGGGAATCGCTAGGAAGAGGTTAATTATTACTCACCCGGTATCCAACTTTAAGGGGGATACTATGAAGATGTCTTCACTTATCAAAAAGATTATGAAGATTTTCCCAGGACTTAAGATGGAAAACTTCCTGGATTCAGACCTGGATACTAGCCACATATATGACCAGCTGGTTAGCCTTGAAGAGAAAAAGAAGGTAGACAATATGATTGAGTCTAGCCTAAATTACGATAATAGGGTTTCCAACCTAAATGTCGATCAGGCCAGGATCCTATATGGCAAGGGTGTATTTAGTGTATCAAAGCTTGAAAAGTATGCTGCCTGCCCATTTTCATATTTTATGAACTATGGACTGGCTGCCAAGGAGAGGCCTATAAACGAGTTTTCCCCTATGGATTCAGGCATATATTCCCACAAGATATTAGATGAATTTTCCAAGTCATTGGCAAAAATAGACCTAAGTTGGAAGGACATAGACAAGGGCTATATAGGAATGTCAGTAGACCAAATTTCTCAAGACCTTGTCAAGTCAAGGACAGGCTATATATTAGACAGTTCAGAAAAGTACAGGTACCTATACAGTAGGTTAAACAGGTCTCTAGTAGATTCGATAGATAATATGTCTAAGCAGGTAAAAAAAGGAGATTTCCAACCAAGTGGCTTTGAGCTAAGCTTTGGTTTTAACTCTGCCTACCCACCCCTAAACCTAGACCTTGATGGGTCAAGAAAGGTCAATATTATTGGTAAGATTGACAGGCTAGATACCTGTATAGACGGGGAAAGAGAGTTTGTAAGGGTAATCGACTATAAGTCATCTGGAAAGGAGATAGACCTAACCAGCCTTTATGGTGGTCTCCAGCTCCAGCTATTTATGTACATGAATGCAGTGATAAATGCTGACAAGACTGGCAAGATGGAGCCTGCAGGAGTACTTTACTCAAACTTTTCCAACAAAGACCTTGATATGTCTGGTCTGGCTGATGGACTAGCCTTATCTGAGGAAGACCTAGATAAAAAACTATTAAAGGAAAATAAATTTAGTGGTCTTTTCGTCAATGACCTGGATATAATAGGCCATATGGATAATGATTTAGAAAAAGGTAAGTCTTCAGATATACTAAAGCTTGAATTAAAAGCAGATGGCTCTATCTATGAAAGTCGTACAACTAGTATGTCTCCAAGGGAATTTGACACTGTAAGGACCTTTGTCATGAACAAGTCTAGGGAGATTTGTCAGGATATATACGATGGAAAGATAGATATTAGCCCATTTAGGAAGGGGGCCTTAACTGCCTGTACCTATTGTGAGTATAAGTCGGTATGCCAGTTTGACCCTAGTATGAAGACAGATAAGTATAGGGATATAGAGATACCTCTTGCTGACAAGCCAAAGGCGGGCAAGGTGGATGGAGATGCTAATAAGAACCCTAAGAAGGTCAAGGGTGGCCGTTATAGTGACATAGTAGAGATATTGGCAAAAAAGAACAAGGAAGGGGGAGTAACTAGTGGCGACTAAGTGGACAAAAGAACAGACAAGTGTAATAGACCATAGGGGGTCAAACCTCCTAGTAGCAGCCGCAGCTGGATCAGGAAAGACAGCCGTCTTAATCGAGAGGATTATAAGCCTAGTTACTGACAAGGAAAAACCCATAGATATAGATAAACTTTTGGTGGTTACCTTTACTAAGGCTGCAGCCAATGAAATGAGGGAGAGGGTAGGCCTAGCCCTGGAAGATGCCCTGGACAAGGACCCTGAAAATGACCACCTTCAAAGGCAACTACTACTATTGAACAGGGCTGATATAACCACTATAGACTCATTTTGTGGTCGTGTGGTCAGGGAAAATTTTCATGCTACTGACCTAGACCCTAATGTTAGGACTGGTGACCCTGCAGAAATTGAAATGATAAAGAAGGATGTAATAGAGGACCTTTTTGAGGACCTTTATAACGAAAAAAATGAAGAATTTTTGAGCCTGGTAGACATATATTCAGCCAGGAACAATGATAGGCCCCTTATGGACTTGATACTAATGCTTAATACTTTTATAGACTCATCGGCCTATCCAGAGGACTGGCTAGATGATAATGCAGAAAAGTTCAATACTAAGGACAAGGAAGACAAGGATATTATTTCTTCTTATCTAGGACCTTACCTGACCAATGAAGTAGCCATATTGGCTTCATACACCTATAGGCTAGAGGAAGTAATTGACAAACTAGAGGCCTATGATGACCTGGTCAAGTATAGGGATTTTATAGGCCAGCACCTTGTCTATATTAGGTCAATACTAGGAGTTTTATCTTCTAGGCTTGGCCAGGAAAAGACAAGTTTTGATCCGGAATTGGATGCAAACTTTCTTGAACTGGACCTTGAGGACTTGAAGGAAAAAATAGACAACTACAGGTCAGGAAAGAGTGATATAAAGAGTTTTAGGATAGGTTCAAAGGTGGATGACTATGTAAAGGCAGAATATAAGATTATAAAAAAAATGGTTGATAGTATAATTAGTGATATAAAGTCAATCCAAGACAGGATCTATATAAGTCTAGATGAGGTTAGGCTAGAGTTAGATATGGCCTATCCATATATGAGGGCAGTATCCAATATAACAAAGAGATTTAGGCAGGCCTATAGGCAAAAGTTAAAGAGCCTGGGCTTAGTAGATTTTTCATATATAACACATACTGCCCTAGACATCTTGATAGATAGGTCGGGTGGAAGTCTTGAACCTAGCAAGATTGCCCTGGCCTATAGGGACCTATACGAAGAGGTCTTTATAGATGAGTACCAGGATAGCAATATGGTCCAGGAATTAATCCTGTCGACTATTTCTAGGACCAGTCCTGGAAATAGGTTTATGGTTGGAGATGTCAAGCAGAGTATCTATAGGTTTAGACAGGCCATGCCAGAGATATTTATGAAAAAGTATGATGAATATGCTATTAGCCAGGGTCCTATTGAAGCTGGACGTAAGATCCTCTTATACAACAATTTCAGGAGTAGTGCCCAGGTACTAGAGGCCTGTAACCATGTCTTTATGTCCATTATGAGGAAGGCTACAGGAGAGCTTGACTATACGGATGAGGAGAGGTTAAATCCAAGTGCTGTTTTTAAGGAGCTGGACTATGATAGTATAGATGAAAGTGTCTATAGAGACCTAGGCAATGACAGTGACAATACTGGCATCACTCCAGGCTTATCCATGGAAAACTTTAATATAGGGGGACCTGTAGAAGTACGGTTGGTTGACAAGGTATTTAATGAAGATGGACTAGACCTGGAAGGGGTAGATTTGGAAGACTTTAGGTCCATATCAAGCTTTAGGTCACAGTGCCAGGCCATAGGGGCCTATATAGACCAGGTGGTAAACAATAGGGAAAAGCCATATTTGGTTTTTGATAGAAAATTAGACAAGTATAGGAAGATAGAATACAGGGACATAGTAGTCCTATTCAGGTCCTTAAAGTTTAGGGTGGAAGATATTGAAGATGTCTTTAGTCAACTTGGCATACCAATCTATTCAGACTTAGGAGGAGACTATTTCTCTACCCTTGAGGTAAGCATATTTGAAAACCTACTTAGGATAATTGACAACCCTAGGCAGGATATATGCCTTTTATCGGTTATGAGGTCGCCTATATATAAGTTCAAACCTAGTGATTTCGCCTTATTGAGGCTACTTGATAAGGATTCAGACATATATGGACTTTTGGTGAAGTTATATGAGATGGACCAGGATGAACTTGATAATCTTGACCAGGATTACAAGGACCTAAGGGCTAGACTTGTATACTTTATGGACCAAATCAAAGCCTATAGAAAGATGTCTAGCCTTATGCCTCTTGATGAATTTATATGGTTCTTACTAAAGGATACTGGCTACTATGCTTATGTAGGTGGCCTGGAGTTAGGCCAGCATAGACAGAATAACCTTATCTTATTTTTCGAGAGGGCCAGGACTTTTGAAAAAACATCCTTCAAGGGTTTATTTAACTTTGTAAACTATATAGATAGGGTCAAGACCAGGGGTTCTGACTTGGGTGAGGCCAAGGAACTTTCAGGAGATGCAAATGTTGTAAGACTAATGACAATTCATAAGAGTAAGGGATTGGAATTCCCCCTAGTTATAGTTGCCAAGGCAGATGGTAAATTCAATTTTAAGAGTAGCGACCATAGGTTGTCACTCCATCAAGACCTAGGATATGGACCAAAGATTATAGACAAGTCTAAGAGGATAAATTTTCCAAGTATGGCCAAGACCTATATTGATAAGAAGATGGAATTAGAGCAAGAAGCTGAGGAAATGAGGCTACTTTATGTTGCCATGACCAGGGCCAAGGAAAAGTTGGTATTTTTTGCCAATATAGATGATTATAGTAAAAAATTAGATGAGTGGAAGTCAAAGTTAAGAGACCAGGATGGTAGGATAGAAAGCTTTGAAATATTAAATTCAAGGACCTACCTGGATTGGATAATGATGTCCATAGCTAACCTTGAAGTCAGGGGCAAGGCCCTTGATGCAAGGGGTAAGGAATGTGACTATATGGGCTATAAGGACACTAATTGGCTAATTGATGTAGAGGACAAGTTGGCAGTCTTCAAAAGGGCCAAGGATATTGAAAACAGGGTCGAACCTATAAGGAATATGCCTCTTGAGCCAGTGGAAGAAGAAAAGGATCCTGGTCGCAAGCCGACAATTGTGAAGCCATATGCCTACCAGGCAAGTGCCCTAAAGCCGGCCAGTATATCGGTATCAGAGGTTAAGAAGATAATAGAGGCAGAGGACCAGACCAAGTATGAAAATATGTATATGAGCAGGACCATACCTGACCTCAAGACACCAAGCTTTATGCACACTTCTAAGACCAAAATATCCTATAGTCCAGGTGAGAAGGGAACAATTTTCCACCTTGTTATGGAGCTATTGGACTTTGAGGGCTTATATAGGTTAAGAGAAGACACCAAAGGCTTAAATGACAAGATAGGGGCTGACCTGCAAGGCTTGATTGACAAGAATATACTGAGACCGGAAGAAGTGGGTACAGTAAATAGGAAGTGGATAGCTGACTTTGTAAAGACCCCGATTTTTGCCAGGTTGAGCCAGGCAGCTAGTCAGGGGCTCCTACATAGGGAAACGGCTATTGACTATAATATAGGACTTACTGAGATATACAAGTATGAATCTATAGATGAATCTGAAAGAATGATGTTGGTTGGTATAGTCGATGTATTTTTTGAAGACCAGGATGGTGACTTGGTCCTACTTGACTACAAGACCGACTATGTGAGTAAGGATAGGTATGAGGATATAGTGGCCAGGTATAAGCCACAGCTAGACCTTTATGCCAGGGCATTGGAGGATATTTCAGGCAAGAGGGTAAAGGAGAAATATATATACCTATTTAGTGTAGGTGACTTAGTTAGTTATGATTAGGAGGTTTTTATGAGGATACTTCATACGTCGGATTGGCACCTGGGCAAGACCCTAGAGGGCCATGATAGGCATGATGAACAGGTTAGGTTTTGTGACAATTTAATAGACCTTGTAGAAGAAAATAATGTAGACCTAGTCCTGATAGCCGGGGATATATATGACAGCTACAATCCTCCATCAAGTGCTGAGTCCCTATTTTATAGGACTATAGAAAGGTTAGCCAAGGATGGTTCCAGGCCAGTCTTTATAATTGCAGGTAACCATGATAATCCTGATAGGTTGGAATCAGTTAGACCCCTGGTTGAGGGTCTAGGAATTACTATTCTGGGCTATCCTAGGAGCCAGGCAACTAGGGGAAAGTATAGGGGATTTTCTATTGAAGAGGCCCAACCATGCTTTACAAAGATAGCAATAGGAGACCAAAAAATTAATATAATCAGTCTGCCTTATCCAAGTGAAAAAAGACTTAATGAAGCCTATGACCAGACTGATGATATAAACGAAATGCAGGAGTCCTATACTAAGAAGGTAGGTAGGATATTCAGGGATTTAGAAAAGTTTTACAGGGATGATGAGATAAACATAGCAGTCAGCCATATTTTTGTGGTTGGGTCTGCTATATCGGATTCAGAGCGCAGGATAGAGTTGGGCGGTTCTTTGTTGGTTGAAAAATCAGACCTACCTGCCAGGTCCCAGTATACTGCCCTTGGACATATCCACAAGCCACAGAGGATATCCAAGGAATATAGGGCATATTACTCTGGCTCCCCAATCCAATATAGTAAAAATGAGAGGTCTTCATCTAAGTCAGTTTATTTGGTTGATTTGGAGCCAGGTCAGGAACCTGATGTAAATCAAGTCCTCCTAGACAACTATAGGCCAATCTGTCTTTTTAAGGCAACCAGCCTAGACCAGGCCATGGCCATATGTGAAGAAAGGTCAGGTCAGGACATATTTGCCTATTTTGAAATAGAAACCAATGATAGTATAGACCTGGAGAGTATTAGGAAGATGAAAAAATTGATGAAAAACATCATCGAGATAAAGCCAGTCCTAAAGGGAAGCCAAGACTGGGTCAAAAAGGAAATGGTTGATATAAGCAGGGCCAGCATCGGCCAATATTTTGTGGATTTCTACAAGGAAGAAAATGAAGGCAGGGCCCCACGTCAGGACTTGATAGACCTGTTTAATAAGCTGATCAGTAGGGAGGATATAGACCATGAAACCAATTAGACTAGAAATTGATGGAATAAATAGTTATGCCTCCAAACAGGTCATAGATTTTGAAAGACTTACATCCAGGGGTATATTTGGGATATTTGGAAAGACGGGGTCTGGAAAGTCCACTATATTGGATGCCATGACCCTGGCCCTTTATGGAAATATAGCTAGGGGAAGTAAAGAGTTTATTAATTCAAATAGGGATAAGGCAAGTATATCCTATACCTTTGAACTAGGCCTAGGCCAAGATAGGGTCAGGTATATGGTTACCAGGAGGTTTAAGAAAAGTGAAAGGTCAGGAAAGACTTCAGCTACTAGTGACTATGTAAGGCTTATGTTCAAGGGACCAGATGATGATTACGAGGTTTTGGCTGACAAAGTAGGAGATGTTAACAAGCAGATAAAAGCTATACTTGGCCTAGAAGAGGGTGACTTTTTGAAGTCGGTAGTCCTACCCCAGGGTAGGTTTGGTGAATTCTTGTCGTTAACAGGTAAGGACAGGAGAAATATGCTTGAGAGGATATTTAACCTTGAAGAGTATGGGACAGACCTAAATGTGTCTCTTGCCAGGTACAAGAGGACGGTAGGCGACCAAATTAATATAGTCCAGGCCAAGTTGGCTGAATATCCAGAAGTAACTCAAGAAGCCTACAAGGAGCTGGAAGAAGAAATAAAGAAGCTGGAAGAGGAGTTAAAGTATAGTAGGAAGGAACTTGTGGAAGAAGAAAAAATTTACCAGGAATATAGGGAAGTCCACAAGTTAAGCCTAGAAAAGGTCAGGTTGGAAGGCCTAGAAAAAGACTTGATAGACCAGAAGGACTCTATGGAAGACCTAAGGTCAAGATTGGAGATAACAAGTACCTACTTTGGCTTAGCTGAAGATATAAAAAAGTTGGAAGACCTAGATATACAACTGGAAAAAATTTCCAAAGAACTGGATCTGGGAGAAAAAAATTACCAGGTCATAAGGGAATCTATAGGTGAGGAAAATGAAAACCTGCTAGATCTAGAAAGGCAACTCAAGTCCAGTATGCAGGATACTGCCTATAAGAATAGGGTAAGAGAGGCCTACCAGTTAGAAAATACAAAAGAAAACTTAGAAAAAGACAAGAATGATAAAATATCCTTAGTTGAAGATGTTTTGACTCAAATAAAGAAAATTGACAAGGTCCTGGAGACCAGGCAGGAAGACCTGAACAAGTTAGAAGACCAGATGGGCAACATTATTGATGCCATAATTGAAGAGGAGAAAATCAAGGTCCCAAGTGATGACCAGCTAATGGATATGAACACGAACCTTCATGACTTGGGGGCTATAATATCTAAGCATGAAGATAATGAAGCCAAGTCCAAACTTCTAAGAGATAGGACGGGTAAGCGTCAAGACCAGATAAGTCAACTAAGGAAAGATATAAAGGACAAGGAAAAAGAAATAGGGGATAAAAAGGCCCAGTTGGAAAGCCTTGTTAAGGAAAATAATGAGCTTAGGCTACAAGACCTTGCCAAAGACCTAAAGAATATATTAAGGGAGGGTGACCACCTGGGTCATGCCTGTCCGGTATGTGGTTCAATGATAGAGAGTCTAGACCAGGGCTTAGTAGCCAATATTGACCTGGATATTTACAAGAGGAATATAGACGAGGTCCAAGCAGACCTAGATAGCTTGCTTCAAGAAAGGGAAAAGAGGAGACTGGACCTGGGCAGGTTGGAAACCCAATTAAGCCTGGAAAAAGAAGAGCTAGACAGGCTTGAGTTAGAATTAGCCAAGTCAGATATTCAAGTCTTGAGGGCCAAATACAAGGCTCAAAATGACCAATTAGAAAGGGAGAAATCCCTAAAAAACTTAAAGGAAAAAGAAATAGCTAAATTAAACAAGGAAAAGGACAAGGTCAATAGGGACAAGTCATCTATAGAAAAAGAAATAAGAGACCTGATAGTGGACCTAGAATCCAGGAAGACAAGGCTGGAGGTCTATAAGGATAATATAGACAAGTTAGACGCTTCCTCAAAAAGTTTGGAAGACCAGTTAAGGCCTTTGAAAAGAGACCTAGGCACAGACAATATTCAAGAGGTCTACGAAGAAATGCAAAGAAAGGAAGAGGCCTTTGATAGACTCAACAAGGATATAAGCCTTCAAGAGGAAAGCATAGAACGATTAAAACTTGAAGAAGGGAAAATACTTGAGTCTTGTAAGGACCTTACAAGCCAAAAAGAAGCAACCCAAGTTAGGAAGGAAACAATCCTGGCCAGGGAAGAGTTTAAGGATATAGACAGGTTAAGGCAGGAGGCCCTGTCTAAAGATGACTACGACCAGTCTTTGATTAAACTTGAAGCCTATGATAAAAAAATCTTAGAAATAGGTCATTCCATTAGGCTGGTACTAGAGGGGCTAGCAGGTAGGTCGGTAGAAGAGGAAGCCTTGTTGCAACAAGAAGGCCTATGTAAGGACCTAGAAGAAAAGCTAGATATCCTAAAAGACAAACTATCTACCCTTACCTACCAATATAAAAAGATGGGTCAAGACCTAGACCTGGTTGCTTCTTTCCTAAAAGATCTGGCAAATTATCAGACCAAGATGGATTCAATTTTAGACCTTGAGAGGGTCTTGAGGGGAAACAAATTTGTAGAATACCTAGCCCAGGCCTACCTACAAAATATAGTTTATGATGCATCACAGAGGTTAGACCTTATAACAAGTGGTAGGTATGCCCTGGAGATAGATGGGGACTATGCCTTTGTCATTAGGGACAACTACAAGGGTGGTTTGAGGCGGTCTGCTGATACCTTGTCAGGAGGGGAAAATTTCCTGGTATCCCTATCACTAGCCCTGGCCCTATCTTCACAGATACAGTTAAAGGGAAGTGCCCCACTTGAGTTCTTCTTTCTGGATGAAGGTTTTGGAAGCCTAGATCGAGACCTACTAGATACAGTTATGACTTCACTTGAAAGACTTCAAGGAGAAAATATGAGTGTCGGTATAATAAGTCATGTGGAAGAACTTAAGAATATGATACCTGTTAAGCTGGAAGTAGAATTTGATGAAATAGAATCATCTTCAAAAGTCAAGCTTTCATGGTAAAATAAAAATACTTGTGTTATAATATACTCAAGATAAATTTAGAAAATAGGAGAGTGGTTTTATTGGATTCTGGTAGTTTATGGATTCAGATTGTAGTCTTAATAGGCTTAATAATAATGTCTGCATTTTTCTCAGCATCTGAAACAGCAGTAATGTCAGTCAGCAAGGTGAGGATCAGACACCTGAAAGAAAATGGCGTCAAGGGTGCCAGTGTATTAGAAAAGTTAATAGACCAGCCTAAAAAATTGCTAAGTTCAATTCTAGTAGGCAACAATGCGGTTAACATAGCTGCAACATCCATATCTACATCTCTTTTTATGAGTATATTTGGTAATCAGGGAATAGCCATGGCTACTCTTGTCATGACAGTATTGGTATTGGTTTTTGGTGAGGTAACTCCAAAGACACTTGCAGCCAACAACAAGGAGAGGGTATCTCTGGCCTTTGCTAAGATACTAAGGGTTGTAATTATAGTACTAACACCATTTGTATTTATTATAAATATAGTTACTAGCATAATATTCAAGATATTCAGGATAAAGGATGATGATCCAAAATCCCTGGTAACTGAAGAAGACCTAAAGATTATGGTAAATGTTGGCCACGAAGAAGGTGTCCTTGAGCATGAAGAAAGAGAAATAATCAATAATGTATTTGAATTTGGTGATATGAAGGCAGAAGATGCTATGGTCCAGAGGGTTGACATGGTAGCTATAGATGTAGAGTCAAGCTATGAAGATATTTTGGAGGTCTTTAAGGAAGAAAAATTAAGTAGGATGCCTGTCTATAAGGAAAATATTGACGATATAATAGGTATCTTGAATATAAAGGATATAATATTCTTGACAGATGAAGAAGAGGAGAATTTTAATGTAGAAAAATACATGAGAGAAGCCTTCTTTACCTACGAGTTCAAGAAAATATCCCAATTGTTAGAAGAAATGAAGCTGGCCAAGACCCAGATAGCTATAGTTCTCGATGAGTATGGTGGTACATCAGGCCTCCTGACAATTGAAGACCTAGTTGAAGTCTTGGTAGGGGATATCGAGGATGAGTACGATGAAGATGAAGAAGAAATTGTAAAGGTTGCCGAAAATGAATATATAGTTGACGGTGGGACAAAGTTGACAGATGTAAATGAATACCTTTACAATGAACTAGAATCTGATGAATTCGACTCTATTGGTGGATATATCATGGGTTATATCAACGGTCTACCAGAAGAGGGCCAGGAGATTGAACTCGATGAATCTACCAAGGTCAAGGTACTATCTCTTGATAAGAACAGGATAGAAAAGCTCCAGATGTTTGTTAAGGAAATAGAAAGAAATGATGATGAAATTTCCTTTAAGGAGTATATAGAAAAAGAAAATAATAAGGACAACGACTAGTCCTTAGGGGATAACTTATAAACCCAATAATAAAAGCAGGCTTTTAAAATAGGGCCTGCTTTTTAAAGTCCTAGTTTGTTGTATTATATATTAAGGTGGTGGTTATCATGAATATAATAGTTGATTTTCGTATGGATAATGAAATAAGAGGGACTTTGTCTGCTATGGGCTTTGAATTATGCAATTCATATGACCAAAGCCAACTATATGAAGGGCTAAGGGGACATGTGGACCTGTCGATATTTTTTGACGGGCAGACTTTTGTATGCTCAAATGAGTCCTACAACTATTATAGGGAAATTTTATCTGAAAAAATAAGGGGGAGATACAGGCTGGTCCAGGGGATAAAAAAATTAGAGACCAAGTATCCTGGAGACGTGGCCCTGAATCTTGCCTTTACGGGTAAGTATGCCATAGGAAGGTTGGAATCCTTAGAACCTAGACTATTAGATCTGCTGGAAGCTAGGCAGGACCTTCAAATAATTCCTGTCAAACAGGGTTATGCGAATTGTTCTATATGCCAGATTACGGATAGGGCTGTAATTACAGGAGACGAGGGTATTTACAGAATCTTAACAAATCAGGGTCTAGATGTATTAAAGATTAGGCCAGGATATATTGATTTAGGGGGGATGGACTATGGTTTTATAGGAGGGGCCAGTTGTGACTTGGGTCATGGCAATATAGGTTTCTTTGGTGACCTGGAGAGTCATCCTGATGGTGGTCTAATAATAGACTTCATTGAAAACCACGGCAAGAAGGTTATTTCACTGGGAAGAGGAAGGCTTAAGGACTATGGAAGTGGTCTGGTATTTTAGTTTGACTTGTATAGATTTTATAAGTGGTTTACGATTTTCTTGTATACTATAAGACCTATGAAGGTGAATTGCAAATTTTTATGAAATAAATGATAGTATTTATTATTGTCAAATATGAAAAATAGTAGTAAAATATAATTACCGACACTAGTGTCGGTTAGGAGGCCCCTATGAGAAAAAGATTAACTAGTGAAGAAAGAAAGAGAATTATACAAGTTAAGGCGATGGAGATATTTCTAGAAAAGGGATACAAGAATACGACCATGCAGGACATAGTTAAGGCAAGTGGCCTGTCAATTGGTGGTCTATACCACCACTACAAAAAAACATCAGAAATTTTATATGACATAATGGTTTTAGGATGTGAATACAGGTTTAATGAAATTGACAAGCAAGTTGAAGTCCAATCTGGTAACTTAACAGAAGAGCTAATGGCCAAAATTATTGTTGACAAATGTTTGGATGATAATAAATATATGCCTATTTATGTTATGCTTTTGCAGGAAATTCAGGATAATGATGAGTTGAGGGATTTATACTTAGGTATGAAGGAACTTAATGTAAAAAAAATCCAATCTATGTTGAAACTTGCAGGTTATCAAGAACTGTCAATGGATCGTTATAATTATTTGACGGATATGATTAATTCAATCATACTTGCCTGTGGTTTATTGGGTATTAGAGAAAGTTTCAAAACGAATAGGTATTTGCTGGAGGAGATGTTTTTATCGCTACTGAAAAAGGAAGAATAAGTGATTAGAAAGGTAGGTAGTGATGAATAAAAATAGTGAAGAATTATTAAGCATGAAACCTATTGATATTATGATAAAACTGTCTGTCCCAGCCATACTGGGTATGATAGTGATAGGTTTATATCCCTTGATGGATGGTATCTTTGCCGGTCAGATTTTGGGACAGGAAGAGATGACAGCTATAGGGATTGCCATGCCATTTACATTTTTTAATACTGGTGTATCAACCCTGATAGGTGTAGGTTCGGCTTCTGTCCTATCTAGAGCACTAGGCAAGAGGGACAGGGAAACCATTGACAAGATAATGGCAAATCTGTCTTTTTGGGTAATATTATTTTCGCTTATAATTACCGTAATAGGCCTGGTATTTTGTGAAAAGATGTTGGCCCTTGTTGGTGCTAGTGGCGATATCCTAAATTATGCAAGTAGGTATTTGAAGATAATTTTTGTGGGTTCTATTTTCGTTAATTTCACACAGGCTGCCAATATGGTAATGCGTGGTGAAGGCTTGATGAAAAAAGCCATGCTGATTATGGGGACAGGGGCCCTTATAAATATAATTTTGGACCCTATTTTGATGGTCAGTATGGGGGACTATGGTATCGAAGGAGCTGCCATAGCAACTATTACAGCCCAGATAATTCAGGCACTTGTAACCCTATATTATTTTAAGGTAAAGAGCCAGACCGTAAGGATAAAAGGTATACGAAATGAACAGGCCATATCCAAGGAAGTCTTTGGGGTAGGTGTTTCTGCTATGATGATGCAGGTCTTGACGATTATCCAGCAGAGTCTGTTATATAGTCAAGCTTTTAAATATGGTGGAGACCAGGCTGCAGCAGTTATGGCTGTTGGTCTCAGAATTATGGCCTTTTCATTTATACCAATATGGGGTATGAGCCAGGGGTTACAGCCGGCTATAGGAGCCAATTATGGGGCGGAAAACTACGAGAGGGTAAGGTCTATTTTTAAGGTATTCGTGGTAGGGTCCCTGGTTTTGGCTGGAGTATTTTGGATACCATCAGAGATTTTTGCCAAGGATATGTTGATGCTTTTTGGTATCAAGGGAATGACTTTGACTATGGGTATACCGGCTTTTAGGATCTTCTATAGCATATTTATACTTTACGGTATACTGATAATGGTATTGACATTTTTCCAGTCGATTGGAGACGGAAAGACAGCAGGACTATTGGTTATGCTAAAACAGATAATTCTGTTTGTACCACTTATATTTATACTCCCAATGGTCTTGGGCTTAAATGGAATTTGGTTGACCATACCACTTGTTGATTTATTGTTGGTAATTATAAGTATAGTAAAGTATAGGAAAAAATCTATAAGTATGGTTTAGTTTATTTTTATTGGTAAAGATAAGGATAATATATAATGAAAGGGAGGACACATATCATTTTTATGTCTACTGATTTCGATTTGTTAGATTTAGGTCGAATCTGGCCAGTAGGGTCATATAAATATGTGTCCTCCTTTATTGATCTCATTATTAACTTATAATAGTATTGGTCTTACAGGGGTTAGACCTTAAGCCTGTCTTTTATTATTTTCATAAGACAAAGGCAAGACTCATGGATATCATCATAGGTTTGGTCAAAATTGCCAGTATACCATGGGTCTGCTATATCTCTAGGGTGGTCGGTCAAGTCCATAAACTTCATAACCTTAGTTTGGTCAACCTCGCTGAACTCTCTTTTTATATTGTTCATATTATTTTGGTCCATAGTGAAGATGTAGTCAAATTCATCCAGGTCAGACCTTTTTAGCTTGCTTGCAAACATATTATCAACAGATATGCCATATTTTTTTAACTTATTCCTAGTCCCTGGGTGGACAGGATTACCGATTTCTTCATAAGAAGTAGCAGATGAATCGATAAATACCTTGTCACTCAAACCTTCTTCCCTTATCATATGTCGGAAAAGGGCTTCAGCCATTGGTGACCTGCATATATTACCGTGGCATACAAACATTATTTTTATCATATTAGTCTCCATTCTTATTCAAGAAGTTCTTTAGGGCCCCAATCATGCCAGCGTCGTTCTTTAGCTTGGCAAACCTGATTTCAGTATTGTTAAGGATAAGTGGAGTTAAATACTTGGCCAAGGCTACTTCTAACCTAGGTTTGAAGTAATCTTCTCTTGCCATTATACCACCACCAAGAATTATGATTCCTGGGTTATAGATGTAGGCAAGGGTAGATAGGCCTATAGCCAGCTTGTCAATCATCTTATCAACAGCATCTATATATACCTGGTCTCCGGCTTCTATCCTTTCAAAGACCATCTTACCATTTAGACTATCAGTTTCCAGTCCCAATCTTTTTTCCAGTCCAGATGTCATGGCATATGTAGAAGCAACATCCTCAAACCTACCACCTGGTATCATGATTTTACCTATTTCGCCAGCACACATGCACTCACCGGTAATTAACTGACCATCCTGGATCAGGCAGGCCCCAATACCAGTTCCAACTGTAATCATGCTGACCAATTTTCTGTCTGTGTTGGCTCCCAACCATAGTTCTCCTAGACCGGCACAGTTAACGTCATTTTCAAGGTGACAAGTTAAACCGGTTTCGCTCTCGATAATATCCTTGACCCTCATCATAGAGTAGCCTGGTATCAGGTGGTCATCTGCGTGCATGACTATGCCATTTTTAGAATCTATCATACCATGAGTAGATATGGCAACACCTTCCAGCTTATAGTCAGGTAAAAAACTCTTAGTCTTGGCAACCATCTTGTCAACTATACCCTTACCACCAAGGGTTCTGGCTTCTGAATTCATGCTGCCTTTTTTAACTATATTTCCGTTTTCTTCGATAATACCATAACCGATGCCAGTACCACCGACATCAAAACAAATGTATTGTTTCATATTCCTTAATTAAAATGTAATAAATACATTTTTCTCCCTTCTAAAATTAACTAATAACCACTAGTAACAAGACCTATTTTTAGAAAAAATATAGTAACTAGTAAATTGTAAGACCAGTATAATCTATATTTTGAAAATTTTCAATAAATTTTAAAAAAATATATTGCAATCGATTAATAAGTATGATATATTGTGTATAAAGTTAGCGAAACCGGTTAAGTAACTAATAAAAATAGAACTAAATCGGTTTAGTAGCTTAAAAAAATATTATCTGAGATGAAAAATATTGTCTGAGATTGAGGGGGTTGGATAGTGGAAAAGCAAAGGAAAGTTACAATGCAGACTGTGGCTGATGAAGCCGGTGTGTCAAAGGCAACTGTATCTAGAGCTATTGGAAATTATCCAGACATCAGTGATAGCACAAAGAAAAAGATCTTTGAAGTTATGGAGCGTTTAAACTACCATCCAAGTGCTATTGCCCGTAGTCTTGCCAATAGGATATCTAAAAATGTTGGTCTGGTTCTACCAGCAGACGATGATTTCTTTATGAATCCATTTTTCCAGGAAAGCCTGAGGGGAGTTGCCAAGACAGCAGGTAAGAGGGGTTATGATACCTTGATTGCCTATAATGGTAAAAACGAAACCAATGCCATTAAAAGGCTGGTAAATTCCAACAAGGTGGATGGGGTAATTCTTATGAGGTCAGTGATAGGTGATTCAACAGTGAACTACCTTAGGGATATAGAATTTCCTTTTATCCTAATAGGTAAAAGCGAGGAATACGATGATATCTATACGGTGGATACAGACAACGTAGATGCATGCAGGAAGTTAACAAATCACTTGGTTGGTCTTGGTTGTAAAAAGATAGGCTTTATAGGTGGTAAGAGGGATTCAATGGTTACTACTGATAGGTATGATGGTTATATCCAGTCAATAAGGGAAAATGGCTTGTATTTTAGTGATGATATGGTTGAGGAAAACGAATTTAATAAACTCGAGGGATATATGTCTATGAAAAAGCTTTTAGAAGCCAACGGAGACATGGATGGTGTAGTAATAACCGACTCCCTTATATTTTCCGGGGCTATTGACTACCTGTCTAGTGTTTGCGAGGAAAAGGATATAATTATAGGTGCCTTTGGTGCAGAATCAAATAGCTTTAACAAGAGCAAATACAAGGTTGTAAATATCGATGTAGGGTCTATGAAGATAGGTGAGTTTAGCTGTGAGAAACTAATCGACATACTGGAAAAGAAGGATGTTGACCTGACTGATATAGTGGACTACAAGATAGAAGGGTAAGTATTTAGTATTAATTAGGTTATATACTGATTATAAAAAAATTTATCACATTTACCTAAAGTAAATGCAATAGTTTTCCTTATAATGGGTATAACATATAATGCAAGTGTTAAAATTTTTAAAGTAAGTGTTAAATTTTTTAGGAGGTTTTTTATGAAGTTTAAAAAATTACTAAGTCTAGCTGCAGTAGGTGTGATGACAGCTTCTGTGCTAGCAGGTTGTGGAAATTCTGGTGGCGGTAAGTCAGGTGGCGACCAGGTACAGTTGGATGTATTCCAGTTTAAGGTAGAATTCAAGGACCAGTTCAATAAGTTGGCCCAGGAATATATGAAGGAAAATCCAAATGTTAAGATTAATGTAACTACTGTAGGCGGTGGTGGTGACTATGGTGCAGCACTAAAGTCTAAGTTCTCTTCAGGAAATGAGCCTACAATATTCAATATTGGTGGACCTCAGGACGTTAAGGACTGGATGACTAAGTTAGAAGACTTAACTGATGTACCAGTTGCTAAGGAAGCACTTCCAAAGACTCTAGATGGTGTAACAGTTGATGGTAAGGTATACGGTCTACCATTCAACCAGGAAGGTTACGGATTCATCTATAACAAGGCAATATTTGAAAAGGCTGGAATCAAGGCTGAAGAGTTAACTACTTATGCTAAGTTGGCAGAAGCAGTTAAGACTCTAGATTCTAAGAAGAAGGAATTAGGTTTAGATGCAGTATTTGCTCTACCAGCTAAGGAAGACTGGGTAACAGGACTTCACTTATCAAATGTATTCCTTTCTCCAGAATTTGACGGAGATATCAACAAGGCATTTACAGCTAAGAATGTAGAATTCAAGTATGGTAAGCAGTTCAAAGATGTTCTTGATATGCAGAACAAGTACTCTGTGCAGCCAACAGCAAGCTTAGACTACTCTCAGCAGGTTGAAAAGCTGTTCTCTAACGGTAAGGTTGCTATGATTCAGCAGGGTAACTGGGTATACAATTCTGTAGAACAGATAGATGCTGACCTAGCTAAGAACATAGGCATGCTTCCTATACCAGTAGAAGGTGTTGCTGAAGGTAAGTTACCAGTTGGTGTTCCAATGTACTGGGCAGTAAACAATACTAAGGATGACGCAACTAAGAAGGCAGCTAAGGACTTCTTAAACTGGGTTTATACTTCTGATAAGGGTAAGGAATATGTCCTAACTCAGTTCAAGTTTATACCAGCATATAAGGGATTTGACGAATCTAAGATCGGTGATCCTCTAGCTCAGATAATCTACAAGTATGCAAAAGATGGAAACACAATTAACTGGGTATTCATGGGATATCCATCAAGCTGGGGACAGAAGACTCTTGGATCAGAAATCCAGAGATATGTAAGTGGTCAGGCTAGTTGGGATGACATAGTTAAGACTTCACAGAAGGCTTGGGGACAGGCTAGACAGTAATAAATGATTAAATTGAGGTGCTGCGTGTTGATTTCAACTTGTCAGCACCTTATTTTGAAAAAGCAATAGGAGGCTATTATGAACAAAAAATTAGGTAAAAATGGTCTATTTTTCTGGTTGTTTCTAGCACCAGTTTTAATAGCACTAATCATGGTAGTTGTTATTCCGCTTTTATACGGTGTTTACTATTCTTTCACAAACTGGGATGGTATAAACACGCCAGTATTTGCGGGTATCACTAATTATATACAACTACTGGGAGATGAAGGTTTTAGGAATGCACTTTGGTTTACTACTAAGTTTGCAGTAGTGTCAATTGTTTTGATAAATGCCATAGGTTTGGGATTAGCCCTGCTTGTTACACAGAAGTTAAAGGGTAGCAACCTAATGAGAACAGTATTTTTCATGCCAAACCTTATAGGTGGATTGATCCTAGGTTTTATCTGGCAGTTCGTATTTATCCAGGGATTTGATGCCATAGGACAGGCAGTTGGAACACAAGCCCTACAGGGTTGGTTGTCAACTACTCGTACAGGTTTCTGGGGTTTGGTAATACTTACAGCTTGGCAGATGTCAGGTTATATAATGATAATTTATATAGCCCACCTAGAAGGTATACCAGAAGACTTGGTTGAAGCCGCCCAGATAGATGGGGCTAATGTCTTCCAGAGGTTTAGACATGTTATATTCCCACTAGTGGCGCCAGCCTTCACAGTAAGTATGTTCTTGACACTTTCTAACTCATTTAAACTTTATGACCAGAACTTGTCATTAACAGGTGGAGCGCCTTATAACTCAACTCAGATGGTTGCTATGAACATCTACAATACAGCCTTCTTGGAAAACAAGATGGCCTATGCCCAGTCAAAGGCACTTATATTCTTTATAATCATAGCAGTAATATCACTAACTCAGGTTTACTATAACAAGAAGAGGGAGGTGGAGATGTAATGAGCAGTACAAAAAAGAAAAACATAATACTAGGTATTCTTGGAACAATATTGAGTTTACTTTGGTTGAGTCCATTTTACTTGATGGTAGTCAACTCACTAAAGACAAAGAAGGAAATATTTGAATCTCCACTTAAGTTAACATCAGGGATACAGTTTGAAAACTACAAGCAGGCAGCAGAAAATTTGAACTTTGCACAGACATTTACAAACTCTATAATTATAACTGTTGTCAGCGTAATAATTATAATAGTATTTTCGTCAATGGCAGCATATGCCCTTTCAAGGGTTAAGTCAAAGGTTAGTTCAATAATCTTCTTCGTATTCGTTGCAGCCATGTTGATACCTTTCCAGGCAGTAATGATACCACTAGTATCATTCTTCGGTAAGTTGGGTATGCTAAACAGGCCAGGTATAATGTTCCTGTACCTAGGATTTGGTTCATCAATGGCCATCTTCCTATACCACGGAACAATCAATGGTATATCAAGGTCACTTGACGAAGCGGCAATTATAGATGGTTGTAATAGGTTCCAGGTATTCTGGTATATTATATTCCCAATCCTTAAGCCTATTACAGTAACAGTGGCTATCCTAAACACAATTTGGATATGGAATGACTACTTGCTACCATCTTTGGTAATAAACAAGTTGGGTTCAGAAACTATACCGCTAAAGATGTTCTTCTTCTTCGGTGAGTATACTAAGCAATGGCACCTAGCCCTAGCTGGCTTGACAATAGCAATTATACCGGTAATCATCTTCTACTTTATAGCTCAGAAGCAGATTATAAAGGGTATAACAGCCGGATCAGTAAAATAGGTTTACAAACGTAGGGTTTTAAAGTCGCTAGTTCTATCTTAGTTAATAAGATAGACAAGTGTAAAATGGCCAGAAAATCCACGGAACAAGGAGGGAATATGGAATTCGAATACAATGAATTTAAAGTAATTGAAAATGAATTAAATAAAGATGAACTAAGATTTTCGGAGAGCATAATGTCCCTTGCGAATGAGTATATGGGTATGAGGGGTAATTTTGAAGAAAAATACTCAGGAGATTCCCTACAAGGTACTTATATTGGGGGTGTTTGGTTTCCGGACAAGACTAAGGTAGGCTGGTGGAAAATTGGATATCCAGAATACTTTGGTAAGATGATAAATTCACCTAACTTTATAGGTATAGGTGTAAGTATAGATGGTCAAGAACTTGACCTTAATGTAGAAGATATAGTTTCATACAGAAGAGAACTAGATATGGAAAAGGGGCTTTTAAAGAGAAGCTTTCAGATTAAAAGGTCTGGTAAGACTTTTCAGATAGGTGTAGAAAGATTTGTGAGTATAGATACTAAGGAAATATGTGCTATCAAGTATTCTGTTAAGGCCCTAGACTCTGATGCAGTAGTGGAATTTCTTCCATATATCGATGCTGATGTTGAAAATGAAGATTCTAACTACGAGGAAAAGTTCTGGCAAGTATTGGACAAGGGTGCCCATGAAAATACTGGTTACCTAGTTTCCAAAACTATAGAAAACAATTTTGGTGTTGAGAGGTTTACCATATGTAACTATATGGTTTCAAGACTATACTCAGACCAGGGTCAAGACTACAAGTTTGAGGCATCTATGGATGACGAATCTGTGTCAACCAAGGCGGTATCAAAACTGGGGCCTGGACAGGAACTTATCTTAGAAAAGATAATAGCCACAACGACTACTAGGGACCACAAGGAAGAAGACCTAGCACTTGTGGCAGGGGACCTTGCCAAGGAGGCAGCAGGGGCTGGTTATGACAACTTGTTTGAAAGACATGCCTTAAAGTGGAGACAGAGGTGGGATATAGCCGATGTAGTAATCAAGAACAATCCAAAACTACAGCAGGGTATTAGGTACAATATATTCCAGTTGTTCTCAACCTATTATGGGGATGACCTAAGATTAAATATAGGGCCTAAGGGCTTTACAGGAGAAAAGTATGGTGGAGCAACCTATTGGGATACAGAGGCATATATTATACCTATGTACCTATCTACAGCCCCACAGGAAGTTACTAGGAACCTACTACTATACAGGTACAACCAACTAGCTGAGGCCTACCATAATGCTAATATGCAGGGACTAAAGGGAGCCCTTTACCCAATGGTTACCTTCAATGGTATAGAGTGCCACAATGAGTGGGAAATAACTTTTGAAGAAATCCATAGAAACGGATCAATTGCCTATGCAATATACAACTATGCGAACTATACTGGTGACTATGAATACATAGTAGATTATGGTATAGATGTATTAGTTGGAATATCGAGGTTCTGGGCAGATAGGGTCCACTATAGCCAGAGAAATAGAAAATACATGATTCATGGTGTAACTGGACCAAACGAATATGAAAACAATGTTAATAACAACTGGTATACCAATACTATAGCAGCCTGGACCCTTGAATTTACTATGGCCATGGTAGACAAGCTAGGAGATAAATTAGGCCCTAAGTTGGCAAGTTTGGATATTGACCAGGATGAATTAGGTAGGTGGAAGGATATAGTTGACAATATGTATTACCCATACGATGAAGATTTGGGAGTCTTTGTCCAGCATGATACCTTCCTTGACAAGGACCTACAGCCAGTTGATGCCTTGGCAGATAGCGACAGACCGCTTAATAAGAACTGGGCCTGGGATAAGATTTTAAGATCTTGTTATATAAAGCAGGCAGATGTCCTACAGGGTATCTACTATTTTGGTGATAGGTATGCAGATGAAGAAAAGAAAAACAACTACCTATTCTATGAACCAATGACAGTTCATGAGTCAAGTCTATCAGCTTGTATACACTCTGTATTAGCTTGTGAAATTGGCTTAGAAGAAAAGGCGGTAGGCATGTATGAGAGGACGGCCAGGCTTGACCTAGATAACTATAATAAGGATACTGATGATGGCCTACATATAACAAGTATGTCAGGTGCCTGGATGTCTATAGTTCAAGGTTTTGCAGGTATGAGGACCTATGATGGTCACCTATCATTTGCCCCAATCCTACCAGGTGACTGGGATGGATATAGCTTCAATATAAACTATAGGGGTAGGTTGATAAACCTAGATGTAAACCAGGATGAAGTATCTATTAGTTTGAAAAAGGGAAGCCCTATAGACCTAGATATATACAAGGAAAAACACTTACTTGAAGATAAATTAGTAATAAAGCGAGGATAATATATGCAGTGGTGGAAAAAATCAGTGGTCTACCAAATATATCCAAGAAGTTTCTATGATTCTAATGGGGATGGACTTGGAGATATAAGGGGTATAATATCAAAATTAGACTACTTGGTAGACCTGGGGATAGATGTAATCTGGTTGAGTCCAGTATACGAATCTCCCCAAGACGATAATGGCTATGATATTAGCGACTATAGGAAAATATGGTCAAGCTTCGGTACAGAGGAAGACATGTTTGAACTAATAGATGAGGCCCATAAGAGGAATATAAAGATAGTCATGGATCTTGTAGCCAACCACACAAGTGATGAACACAAGTGGTTTGTGGAGAGTCGTAAGTCAAAGGACAACCCATATAGGGACTACTATTTTTGGTCTGACAAGAAAAACAACTGGGGTTCATTTTTCTGTGGGTCTGCCTGGCAGTATGATGAAGCTACAGGAGAGTACTATCTCCACCTATTTACAAAGAAACAACCAGACCTAAATTGGGAAAATCCTACCGTTAGAAACGAAATCTGGGATATGATGAAGTTTTGGATGGACAAGGGAGTAGATGGATGGAGACTAGATGTTATTAGTTCCATATCTAAGTACACGGATTTTCCAGACTACGAGAATGGTCAGGGTGAATACATAATAGGTGACTACCATATGAATGGACCAAGATTACATGAGTATATACAGGAGATGAACAGGGAAGTCCTATCAAAGTATGACTGTATGACAGTTGGAGAGGCACCTGGTTCACATCCTGACAATGCCCTCCTATTCTGTGGCCAGGATAGGAAAGAACTAAATATGATCTTTACCTTTGACCACATGATGCTTGATATCGTTGAAGGAACAGAGGCAGGCAAGTGGAAGCTAAAGGACCTAGACCTGGTAGACCTTAAAGACTCTTTTGCAGCATGGCAGAATGGCTTATACAAAAAGGGTTGGAATTCACTTTATCTGGAAAACCACGACCAGGCTCGTGTAATATCCAGATGGGGTAATGATACCGATTATAGGGTTGAATGTGCCAAGATGTTTGCAACTATCCTACATTTGATGCAGGGGACACCATATATATACCAGGGTGAAGAAATTGGTATGGTCAACTGCAGGTATGAGATAGAAGAATACCAGGACGTAGAGATTAGAAATGCCTACAGGGACTTGGTTCTAGATAGAAAAGTTTTATCCAAAGATGACTTTATGGAAGCTGTATATAAGATATCTAGGGACAATGCTAGGACTCCAATGCAATGGAACAATGAGGAACATGCAGGTTTTACTCAAGGCCAGCCCTGGCTTAGGGTCAATCCTAGATATAAAGAGATAAATGTTGAAGATGCACTAAAGGACAAAAATTCAATCTTCTACTATTATAAGAACTTGATTGAATTAAGGCATACTGACCCTGTCATAACGGAAGCGGATTTCAGGTTGATAGACAGGGAAAACAAAGAAGTCTTTGCGTATGAAAGATTTATAGATGGTAAGAGTATCCTGGTAGTCGCAAACTTTGGTTCAAACCTGGTAAACTTTGAACTAGATAAGGCCTACAAAATAGGAAACTATGACCTGATGATTTCAAACTATGAAGACTTGGATATTAATGACAATATTGTGGCCCTAAAGCCATATGAGGCATTTGCCATAAAGAACTATTAGGCATGTAAGGTGGTTTTATGATAAAAGGAGTAATATTTGACTTAGATGGTGTCATAACTGACACGGCTAAATTACACTATATAGCGTGGAAGAACTTGGCCAATAGCATTGGCATTGACATCGATGAGGAATTCAATGAAAGCCTAAAGGGAATATCAAGAACTGATTCCCTGATAAGAATACTTGAGTATGGTGGTGTAAGAGACAAGTATTCAGACCAAGATATAAAAATTTTAACTGACAAAAAGAACGACGAATACGTAAAGCTTTTGGAAGATCTGACAAAAGAAGACATACTTCCAGGCATAGAAAACTTCATAAAAGAATTAAGAGATAACAATATAAAAATTGGGCTTGCATCGGTTTCTAAGAATGCCAGCAGGATTTTAGAAATTTTAGGCCTACTTGACCAGGTTGACTTTATAGCTGATCCGGCCAAGGTGGAAAAGAGCAAGCCAGCACCAGATATCTTTATAGAATCTGCTAGGGGAATAGGCCTAGCTATTGACCAGGTATTTGGTATTGAAGACTCCCAGGCAGGTGTGGAAGCCATGAGGGCTTGCAATATGAGGAGTGTTGGTATAGGTGTAGATGCAGACCTTAGACTTGAGACTACTCAAGACTTAAGTCTAGAAAAAATTGCTTTATATTTTGAATGAGAGGTAAGATAATGGCAACAGTAAAGCTAGAAAATATATGTAAATCATACGACAATGGATTCCAGGCGGCAAAAGATGTAAATATAGACATTAAAGACAAGGAATTTATAGTTTTAGTTGGACCATCGGGTTGTGGTAAGTCTACAACACTTAGAATGATAGCAGGACTAGAGGATATTACTTCTGGTACACTAAAGATTGATGATAGGGTAGTAAATGATGCAGAACCTAAGGACAGAGATATAGCCATGGTGTTCCAGAACTATGCCCTATATCCTCATATGAGTGTATATGACAACATGTCTTTTTCACTTAAGCTAAGAAAGATGGACAAGCAGGAAATAGACAAGAAGGTAAAGGAAGCTGCAAAGATACTTCAGCTAGAAAACCTATTAGACAGAAAGCCTAAGGCCCTATCTGGTGGACAGAGACAGAGAGTTGCCCTAGGTAGGTCTATAGTTAGAAATCCTAAGGTATTCTTGATGGATGAGCCCCTATCAAACCTGGATGCTAAGCTTAGAACAGAGATGAGAGCCCAGATATCAAAGCTACACAAGGACCTTGGAGCTACATTTATATATGTAACACATGACCAGACTGAAGCCATGACAATGGGTGACAGGATAGTTGTAATGAAGGACGGTGTAGTTCAGCAGATAAACAAGCCTAAGGTTTTATATGACAATCCAGTTAACAAGTTTGTAGCCAGCTTTATAGGTAGTCCCCAGATGAACTTTATGGATGCTGAAATCCTTAAAGATGGTGAAGATATAGTAGCAAGTCTACCAGGTAAGGAAGTAAAATTCCTAATACCTAAGGGTAAGGCTGCCTTCCTTGAAGAAAAGGGATATGTAGGTAAGACTATTACAATTGGTATTAGACCTGAAGATATACATAAGGAGAAAGTATTCCTTGATATGTCTGAAAATAGCCAGTTTAAGGCCGATGTAGTAATCAGAGAGCTAATGGGAGCAGAGATATATGCTTACCTTAATTTCAAGGGAACAGAATTAATAGCAAAGTTTGATGGTAGAAGTGATATAATGCCAGGTCAGACTCTAGACCTAGCCCTTGATATGAATAGAATGCACTTCTTTGATAAGGAAACAGAAGAAAATATCCTATTTGATGTAGAATAATATTTTCTATATTTCAAATGTTGTGTAGGATAATCCATAAATAATTTATAAGAATAGCCTTGGTGAGAGGAAAACTCCTCGCCAAGGCTGTTTTTTATAAAAATATACTTTTTAAATAGACATAATAGGAGGGCTGTTTAAAATAGATTACAGCTTATTTATTGACAGACTTTTTTCTGTAATTGAATATGTAATTTGAAAGAGTAAATATTAGCAATAAAAGTATATAATAGGGTATATTAGCTTGTCTATTATTGACAATAGAGTAAATGATTGAAATTACAAATAATATTATACAATAAATTTCTTTTTTAATAAATGTATTTAGCATAGTGAATTTCCTCCTAAAAATATTCGTTATCTA
Source organism: Peptostreptococcus stomatis DSM 17678 (assembly GCF_000147675.1). GTDB lineage: Bacteria > Bacillota > Clostridia > Peptostreptococcales > Peptostreptococcaceae > Peptostreptococcus > Peptostreptococcus stomatis. The sequence goes on from NZ_ADGQ01000030.1 coordinate 33,418, forward strand.
TCAACCAATATATCATCTATAAAATATCATGTCAATAATAATCATTAATTAATTTAAAATTTTCAGAAAATTAATATCTTCTGGATAGCGTTTAAGGAATATGACTGAAATAATTATTGGAGTTTATTATATAAAACCTGGGCGTCTAAATATATATAACTATTTTTCTTGTTAATTTTGGTGATAATGTATATATGGGGTCAGAATTCATATTAATATACAGAATAAATATAAAAATAAAAAAATTCTTGAAAAAATGTTAAAAATATTTTATGATTTAGTTAAGAGGTCTTATAGAGATTCATCATGAGATAGTTTATAAAAAATGTAATAAGTAATAGATAATCTAGTCTTTCAAGTAAAAACACAGTGTATGTAAAATAAATGAGTCCTTTATTTATGACATATTAAATAGCAATACGACTGTGGCTCAAAATTAAATTTTACTATTTAAATATCTAATATAGTTTAAGGGGAGAAATAATATGATACTGAATTTAGTGTATAGAAATATGATTAAGAATAAAAAAAGAGCATTATCAATATTTGTATGTCTCTTACTTAGTAATATATTTTTTATTACAAGTGTAATTGTATATAATGGAGTAAAGGAAAGTGAAATAAACAGTATAAAATATGAGATATCTCCTGATAATTTCAAAGTCAAGTTAAAGGATAAAAATCAATTGGAAGAAATAAAATCCAGACCTGGAGTAGAGCTAATAGGTAGGTCTACCTATATTGATTCATCATCAGAAAAATCTAATACCACATTTAACATACTTAGTGTGAATAAGGATTATTTAAAAATAAATAAAATAGATTTATTATCCGGTAGAATGCCTGAGAATACAAATGAAATCGCATTAGAAGAATGGGTTTTAAAGAATTTAAAAAAAGATTTGAGGTTAGGCGATAGTATAGTCTTAAGTCAATATAACAATGAAAATACTATATCTAAAAATTATAAATTAGTGGGTATTTTAAGTGATTCACCAAATTTAAAATTAAATGGTAGCTTGCAAATATATGCTTTTAATAAAAATGCTGATAAAAACTTTCAGAATAACACATACAGTCTGGTAATTGATAAGAAGTATTTGAAAGACTTTGAAGATATGCTTATAGGTATTGGAATAGATTCAAAAGATATAAGTATAAATAGAATGCTCAATACTGCAATGCTATCCAAAAGTTACAAGAATTTAATAGTAACTTTATTTATTATTTCAATTATAAATATTTATATCTTATATGCAATTTATAATATATATCTAATAGAGAGAAGTAAGGAATATGGGACCTATTTAGCCCTAGGTATGAAGAAAAAAACCCTATTTTCAATGAGTTTTTTAGAATTATTATTGATTGAACTAGCTGCATTTATTTTTGCTTGGGGAATAGTAGGATATATGACAAGTACGATTATTCCAAACCTTGTTAGTATATTTTCAACCAACATATCTTTAAATAAAATTAACTTAAGTATAGATTTCAAGTCGGTGTTAGGTATAATGGCTGTACTTTTGGCTAATATTATTGTTATTTTAACATTCTATACAAAGAAGATATTTAGATATACTAATGTTCAACTTTTAAATGGCAATATTGAAAATTATAGTAAGTCAAAAGAAGTTAAGCTCTTTAATAGAAACATTAACTCTAAACTTGCGATGGCCTATATATATAGGTATAAAAAGAAGATTCTATCTATCATATTATCCTTATCTGTATCCACGTCTTTAATCATTTTTGCAAGCTACTATATAAAAGTTGAGGACCAACAAAATAAGTATATGGCTGAGCTAAATAAAAATGAACTGGATTACAGTATTAGTATGCAACCGAGTAAGAATATTTCAGATGGCTTTAGTGAAAAAGATGTAAGAAAGTTAATTAGCATTAAGGATTCGAGTGGAAAGCCTCTAATAAGAAAAATAGAAAAAATTAATTCTTTATATTCCAGAATGGACCTGGAAAAAGATAAAATTAATAATATTAAGTATTTCAATGAATTAGGAAAACTAGAATATTATAAAAATGTTTTAAAGGGTGTATTGACTAAAAATAATGATAAATATACACTTAAATTATGTGCATTTGGATATGACGACAAAATGATAGCTGAATTAAACAAGTATAGGGAATCTGGAGATGTGAAAAACTTAAAAGGTAATGAAGTTATCCTTTATAATCCCGAAATAGATAAAAAACCTATCTTAAATTATAAGGTTGGGGATAAAATTAGTATTAGTTATCCAAAAGGAAACTCTGTAGATACGGAAAAATATTTTAATGGGTCAGAACTTGATTTGGATACAAAGGAATTTAAAGTAGTTGCTATTGTAAAAGGAAATACATATGCAGACTTATACTATGTAGCTAATGATTCAGCCCAGGTTATAATGACCAATAAGCAATTTGCTAATGCCTTTAATTTTGATGGGTATAAAACTATTAATATATATAAGCAACATAAGGGAATGAGTAAGGAAAATTCATATCTTGACAACCAGATATATAAGACATTTAATAATTATCAAGGAACTGCTGTACAAGATATTGAAAAAGAGAATAATGAGCTAAATGCATTAATACATAATAAGATGCTCTTAATTAAGGTAATAGCAGCTGTTATATTTATATTGGGAGTAGTAAACCTAGTTAATGTTATAGTTAATGAATTTTTCAATAGACTTTATGATTATTCTCTACTTAATAAATTAGGTAGTACACCAAAATCAATAAAGAAAATAACCGTGAGAGAAGGATTATACATAGGAGCCTTATCTGGTATAGTTGGTTCTATAATAGCTTTAATTATACAAATAATATATTACTTTAAAGTAGGTGTTTATTTAATTAACTTTAAATTTAATGTATATATATTGGATTATATTTTTATGGTTACAATTAATATCATTATTGGAATAATAGTATCAACACTGGTATATAGAAAGTGTGTAGAGGAAATAAAAGCATTAAAATAAAAGGAGAGTAGAATGAGTCAAATAGTCGTTAATAACATAAAGAAATACTACGGAAAAAAAGATAATATAGTAAAAGCCGTCGATGGAATTTCATTAGAGGTAGAAAATGGCAAGTTTACTGCTATAATTGGTACAAGTGGATCTGGAAAAAGTACCCTTCTACATTGTTTAGCAGGTCTAGATAAGCCAACTTCTGGAGAGGTTATATTAGGTAATAAGAACATATATAGTTTAAATGATGATGAACTGTCAAGGATAAGAAGACAAGAGTTTGGTTTTATATTCCAAAGTTTTAACCTTATACCAGTGCTAAATGTTTACGATAACATAATATTACCAATACAATTAGATGGTAAAAAAGAAGATAAAGAATACATAATGAATATAATAAAAAAAGTAGGATTAGAAGATCAACTTAAAAAATTTCCTAACGAATTATCGGGTGGTCAACAGCAAAGAGTGGCAATAGCAAGAGCTTTGTCAAATAAACCTGCTGTAATATTTGCAGACGAACCAACAGGAAACCTAGATAGCAAAACTACAGAAGAAGTGATGAGTCTTTTAAGAAGTACTGTAAGTGAATTAAATCAAACCCTACTTATGATAACACATGATGAAAATATAGCCAAAGAGGCAGATAGAATAATAACTATAAGTGATGGGAAAATAATAAAAGACGAAAGAAAATAAAGCTAGTTAAGGAAGCTTTTATGCTAGGAGTATCAAAATAGGGATTCAATTCTATTAAAAAATAAGTATGGGAAGTTTTATAAGTTAACTTTAAATGTGAATTATATATATAAAAATTAATTTACAGGTAGGATATATAAAAAATCTGAATTTGTAATGTGATAAGACATATGTTACAGAAATAAATAAAAAAAGAGAGATACTTTGATATAATAGTTTTTAACAACAAAAACAATATCAAAAAGGAGTATCTCTTATGAAAAGTATAACAGAAGAAATGAGATTTCGCCAGCGTTTATGTGAATATGCTTTAAAATATGTGTATGTTTGTAAATGATGTGAGACATTTTATAGAGAGAAAATAATAGAAATTTGGTATAATGGTTGGAGTTTATTCTCCAACCATTATACCAAATTTCAATAGGAGATAATCAACCTAAAACCTGCATAGGCAATCTGTTAGACTTATATAAATATCTTTTCATTTGTATAATCAAATCATCATATAAATAGAAGGTTAAGTTACTGTAAAATCGTTCTCTGCTTGCCTCATCTACCATAGTATATTGATAGAACTTATCGAGCATATCTCCAACATAACATTTTTGGGGTACATATTTAACATCAAGCTGCCATTTTTCACCTATATTGTCAGGGGTATGATACTTTTTAGGTATGTATTTTTTCTCTTTCTTTTTTTCATTTTTAAAGAATCCCATTTTTCTTAGAAGTCTAAAAAGAGAACAAGGGTGTCTCTTATAGGACTTATTTTTATTTAATTTAGCATATAATTCAATCATAGATATATTAGGGTTTCTTCTGATATAGTTTTTAATATGCCTAATTTCATCATCAGTATGAGCCTTAGGATGCTTAGAATGAGGTCTATGAGACTTATCTATTAACGAGGCTTTATCACCATCAAACTTCTTATTCCAACGCATAAGAGAGGCTTTAGATATCTTGTATTTTCTACATACAAACCTAATAGAGCATCCACTTCTATATGTTTTTACTGCGTGGTATTTTGTTTCTGAAGTGTGAGGCAAATATCTTTGTTTTTGTGCTATAATAGTATTCATAGAGAGAGTTCCTTTCGTTTTTGATTTGTGGTTATTTCAATTATACAGGATATTCTCTCTTTTTTAT
>NZ_ADGQ01000029.1 GCF_000147675.1 Peptostreptococcus stomatis DSM 17678
TGTCTGGATTTATATTTTTATATATAATGCCTAAAAAGAGGGAGAAATTTTACCATTTAGAAGATTTAAAATATGAAGACTTTAAAACACAGGAAAATCTAACGAATAATAGTTATAAAAATAAAATGAATATTCGATATAAATTATGTCATAAATATAAAGGATAAATGCAAGAATAAACCTAAAGACGACATATAATAAGCTATATATTGGATTAAATAATTAGATAATACACAAAAATTGAAGGTTAAACTAAAAATAATTGCAATTTTACCGTATATAGAAAAATTTAAACCATATAAAAGTCAGGAATTAAGCTGAAAGGTCGGGAAAACCTTTATTAATATATAGAATGTACGTCTTATATGCTTTTATTAATTAAGAATTGCCTTATAAATCATTATTTTATAAAAAATTTGATTTTAGGTATTTAAAATAAACCGAAACTGGTATATAATAGATGTATTAAATTTAAAAATAAAGTGGAGGTTGACATATGCTTAAAAAGTTTAATAAAGTTTTGGTGGCCAACAGAGGTGAAATTGCCATAAGAATTTTCAGAGCCTGTGCAGAGTTACAGATCAGAAGTGTTGGTATATATAGTGAAGAAGATAAGTATGCCCTATTCAGAACTAAGGCAGATGAATCCTATCTTATAGGAGAAGGTAAGGGTCCGGTAGATGCCTACCTGGATATAGATGGAATAATATCTCTAGCTAAGAGAAAAAAGGTAGATGCTATACATCCAGGTTATGGCTTCTTATCTGAAAATGCTGAATTTGCCAGGAAGTGTGAAGAAAACGGAATCACATTTATAGGCCCAGACTCATCTATAATGGAAAAACTTGGTGATAAGATAAATTCTAAGATAGTTGCACATGAGGCAAATGTACCTACAATACCAGGTGTTGAAAAGGCCCTAAAGACTGTTAAGGAAGCCAAGCAAGTAGCTGAAAAGATAGGCTATCCTGTAATGGTAAAGGCATCTAACGGTGGTGGCGGTAGAGGTATGAGAATCGTACGCCGTGAAGAAGACCTTGAAATAGAATTTGAAAATGCAAGAAGTGAATCAAGGAAGGCATTTGGAGAAGACCTTATATTCATAGAAAAGTATATAGAAGATCCTAAGCATATAGAAGTCCAGGTTCTTGGTGACAAGTACGGAAATATCGTCCACTTATACGAAAGAGATTGCTCTGTTCAGAGAAGACACCAGAAGATTATAGAATTTGCACCAGCATTTTCTCTAGACCCTGATGTAAGAGAAAGGATCTGTCAAGATGCTGTTAGGATAGCTAAACATGTCGGTTATACTAATGCAGGTACTCTAGAATTCTTGGTAGACAAGAATGGAGACTACTATTTTATAGAAATGAACACAAGAGTTCAGGTTGAGCACACAGTTACAGAAGAAGTTACAGGTGTAGATATTGTTCAGAGTCAGATATTAATAGCTGAAGGCTGTAAGCTATCTGACCCAGAAATTAATATACAGGGCCAGGATGATATCCATGTAAGAGGTTTTTCTATCCAGTGTAGAATCACAACTGAAGATCCAAAGAAGGGCTTTATGCCAGATACTGGAAAAATCCAGGTATATAGATCAGGATCAGGTTCAGGTATCAGGCTTGATGGTGGTAATGGATTTACTGGTGCAGTAATCAGTCCATACTATGACTCTCTTCTAGTAAAGACTATTTCTTACGATAGGACTTTTAGGGGTGCTATCAACAAGATGGTTAGGTCTATCAAGGAAATGAGGGTAAGGGGAGTAAAGACTAATGTCGGCTTCCTAATAAATGTACTACTAGACCCAAGATTTATAGCAGGTGAATGCTCTACAAAGTTTATAGATGAAAACCCGGAATTATTTGATATAGAGGAAAGTAAGGACAGGGGTACTAAATTACTTAAGTTTATAGGTAATGTAGTGGTCAATGAAAATAAGTGTGAAGAAAGAAAGACATTTGATGCCTTGTACGAACCGAGGTTTAGGAAAATTGCAAAGGTAGAAGGTAGTAGGGACAAGTTGTTGAAGATGGGCAAGAAGGCCTATATAGAAGAAATCAAGAATGAAAAGAAACTTCTATTCACTGATACTACAATGAGAGATGCCCACCAGTCTTTGATAGCAACTAGGTTCAGGACTTTTGACCTTATGAATATAGCCAAGGCCACAGAATACTACCAGAAGGATATGTTCTCTCTTGAAATGTGGGGAGGAGCAACATTTGACGTTGCCTACAGGTTCCTTAAAGAATCTCCGTGGACTAGACTACACAGGTTAAGAGAAGCAATACCAAGCATCAATTTCCAGATGTTGTTGAGGGCATCTAATGGTGTTGGTTACAAGAACTATCCAGACAATGTAATAGCCGAATTTATCAAGGAAAGTGCAAAGTCAGGTATAGATGTGTTTAGAATATTTGACTCTTTGAACTGGACAGAAAATATGAAGCAATCAATGGCTACAGCCCAGGAAACTGGTAAGATAGTTGAAGCTGCAATGTGCTATACAGGAGATGTCCTTGACCCAGACAAGACTAAGTATACTATAGACTACTATGTGAATATGGCTAGGGAATTAGAAGCAGCTGGTTCAGATATCATAGGTATAAAGGATATGGCTGGTCTATTAAAGCCATATGCTGCATATGAATTAATCAGGGCACTAAAGGAAAATGTAAAGGCCCCAATTCACCTACATACGCATGATACTAGTGGTAATGGTGTTGCTACACTACTAATGGCTTCACAGGCAGGAGTAGATATAGTAGATGCAGCCCTAGAGTCAATGGCAGGTATAACTTCTCAGCCATCACTAAATGCTATAATAGAAGGCTTGAAGTTTACAGACAGGGACCCTCATATAGATATGTTTGGCTACAATGAGCTAGGCAAGTACTATAGGGACCTAAGAAAGATTTACTACAAGTTCGAAAGTGACCTTACTAATTCAAATGCCGAAATATATGACTTTGAAATACCAGGTGGTCAGTATACTAACTTGAAGCCACAGGCAGACGCCCTAGGTCTAGTAAATAGGTTTGAAGAAGTTAAGGAAAACTATAAGGTTGCCAACAGGGTAGTTGGAGATATAATCAAGGTTACTCCATCATCAAAGGTGGTAGGAGACTTAGCTATATTCATGACTAAAAACAACCTTACAGAAGAAAATATATTAGAAGAAGGTAAGAACTTATCATTCCCAGACTCACTAGTTGACTACTGCAAGGGTATGATTGGTCAGCCAGCAGGTGGAGTACCAAAGGGACTTCAGGAAGTTGTTCTAAAGGGAGAACCTGCTATTACTGCTAGACCGGGTTCACTGTTGCCATCAGAAGACTTTGATGCTATTAAGGAGCACATAAAGAATGACCTTGGAATAGAAAATCCAACTCAGAGGCAGGCCCTAAGCTATGCCCTATATCCAAAGGTATTTGATGACTATGTAAACCACGTTAAGGACTTTAATGATGTAAGTGAGCTTGAATCTGACGTATTCTTCTACGGTCTAAACATTGGCCAGGAATGCGAGGTAGAGATAGAAGAAGGTAAGAACTTAACTATAAAGCTAGTGGATATTGGAGAGCCTAAGGAAGATGGAATGAGGACTCTAACATTCGAGCTTAATGGTATGCTAAGAGATGTGGATATTAAGGATAACAACTATACAGGCCTAATCAAGAGCGTTGAAAAGGCTGATATGAATGATCCTTACCAGATTGGTGCATCTATACCAGGTAAGGTGGTTAAGTTATTAGTTAAGAAGGGTGATGAAGTAGAAGTCAATCAGCCTCTAATAGTAATTGAAGCCATGAAGATGGAGACTAACATAGTTGCTAAGTCTGCAGGTGTTATTAACGACATAAAGGTTGCTGTAAATGACATGGTAGTAGACAAGCAGTTACTAATTCAGCTAGATCCAATTGATTAGAGTGTATGA
>NZ_ADGQ01000028.1 GCF_000147675.1 Peptostreptococcus stomatis DSM 17678
CCCTTAATGATCCTCAACAGAGAAAAGACTTTCTTGCAAAATCACTTAATGTTTATACTTCATCATTGAAATCATATTTCAATCTGGATACTTTCAAGGCATCAGATGAAAAATATAATTGGACCATAAATGATTTGTTAAGGTTAAAGTTGGAATGGTTTGGAGGGGCAGACTTATCAAAAATGCATGACTTAACTGCAACTGCTTTATATGCCAGACATGGTGATGTGGATATCATAATTACACATGCTTTTTTCCCATCAACAAGAGCACATTTGAAAGCAGAAGAAGATTCCATCCCACTTTATGAATGGTTAGACGATGGCGACCTCACAATGACAAATGGGGATATCACAGAACACACAGATATAGTTAAATGGTTTTGCAAGATGAGAGATCTAGGCTTTAATATTAAGCAGATAGGTTTTGATAGAAAGTTTTCAGAAGAGTTTTATTTATATATGAAACAGCAGAGATTTAATATAAAAGACGAGCCACAGTTGTTTATAAACAAAACAAGAGGATTTAGAAGAATTGAGCAAAAAGCTATAGGTGGAAATTTATATTATATGCATTCTAGGGCCTTTGAGTATTGCGTTGAGAATGTTCATGGGATAGAAAAAACAGATGATATGATCCAATATGAAAAGATAGAGCCTAAAATGAGAATAGACTTATTTGATGCATCTGTTTTCGCATCATGTAGAATGCTTAAGAATATGGAAAAGTCAAACACAGCAAGTAAATGGCTAAAAAATAAAAATAGTGAAAACTAGGAGGTATCATGTTTGAAAAATTTAAAAACAAAAAAACCAGGGCAGAACCTAAAAGCCCAATGATTCAATTTATAAGCACAGACAGTGATTTATATGTTCAAGGCTACACCAGGTTAAGCGATTGTCCTGAAGTTAGGTCGGGAATAGAAAGGATTGCTGATCTAATAGCATCAATGACAATTCATCTTATGGAAAATAAAGAAGATGGTGATGTGAGGGTTAAAAATCAATTGTCTAAAAAAATTGATATAGAACCTTACTCCCTAATGACCGGATTTAATTTCAAGCATTGGCTGGTAAAATCACTGATGTTAGAAGGAAATGTTTTTGTATATCCCAAAATAGACCGAGATGGAATACTTGAAGACTTGATTCCAATCACGAATGGTTTTTTACAAAAAAACAATACTGGATATGGAGTAAGGGTTGGTAATAATTATTACAATTCTGATGAAATACTTCACTTTATGATTAATCCAAGGCAAAGAGTTCCATTTGAAGGAGAGTCATATAGGGTTGTTTTAAGGGATGTTGCAAAAAATATAAAGCAGGCAAACAAAACTACAAATGAATTTATGAGCAATAGAGTGATTCCATCTCTTATTGTAAAAGTAGATTCAACTGTTGCCGAGCTTGCAAGTGAAGAAGGTAGAGATGGAGTTTATCATAAGTATTTAGAAAGCTCAAAGCAGGGGCAACCCTGGATAATTCCTGCAGAACTATTAGAGGTTCAGCAGGTAAAGCCATTAACTTTAAATGATATAGCCATAAAAGATACAATTGAACTTGATAAGAAAACTGTGGCAGGTATTTTGAATATACCTGCTTTTTTACTTGGAGTTGGAGCTTTTAATGCAGAAGAATACAATAATTTTATTCGTAGCAGGATAATGAGTATAGCGAAAAATATTGAACAAGAGTTTACTAAAAAATTACTATATTCACCAAACTTATATTTTAAGTTTAACTCCAGGTCGCTTTATACTTACTCACTAAAAGAACTTGCAGAAATTGGCTCAACTATGTATGTAAGGGGAATAATGACTGGCAATGAAGTTAGGGATTGGGTAGGTCTATCACCAAAAGAAGGGCTTTCAGAGCTTGTGATTTTAGAAAACTACATCCCACTTAACATGATTGATCAGCAAGAAAAACTAAAAGGGGGTGAAGAAGATGCTTAAAGGAAACATACAAAACAGAAATGTGAAGACCAAGTTGGAAATCAGAAGTGATGAAAATGAGGGCAAATTCATTGAGGGCTACTTTGCTGTTTTTGGAAAAGAAACTGAGTTGTGGGAGGGCTGCTTTGAGGAAATAAAGGCAAGTGCTTTTGACAACTCTATAAATTCTGATATTAGAGCCCTAATTAATCACGATAGTAAATATGTCCTTGGAAGAACAAAGGCAGCTACTTTAAATTTAAGAGCTGACAATTATGGATTGTGGGGACGAATAAAAATCAATGAAGAAGATAGCGATGCTATGAATTTATATTCCAGGGTAAAAAGAGGCGATATAGACCAGTGTAGTTTTGGCTTTGATATAGTGAAAGAATCCACAGAAATTAGAGATGATGGAAGTATAAAATGGGCCATTGAAGAAGCTACACTACATGAAGTTAGTATTTGCACTTTCCCTGCGTATGAAGACACAAGCGTTCAGGCCAGAGAAAAACAATGCCAGGAAATAAAAAGCAGAAGCATAGAAAAGTGGAAGCTTGATAGTAAAGAAAGGATGAAAAAGATATGCTAAGAAAAATAATGCTTACAAGAAAGAAAACCCTACTAAAAGATAAGTTAGATGAACTTAGGAAGAAGGGGGAAGACTTTGCAAAAAGAGAAAAAGAGTTAAAAGCTGCTATTGAAGAAGTCAAGACCGAAGAAGAGCAGAAGGTTGTTGATGAGATGATTGACAAGTTTGAAGCAGAAAAGAAGGAGTATGATGAGGATGTCAAAGGCCTTGAAGAAGAAATAGGCGACATTGAAAAAGAGATTGATGAGCTAGAAGATAATGAGCCTGGGGTCCCAATTGATGAGCCAGAACCAGCAGAACCAATTCAGGAAAGAAAAAAAGCAAAAGAAGAAAAGGAGATCGTATCAATGACAAGAAGAAAATATTTCGGTGGAAATACTAGGGAAACTTTAAAATTACATGTGGAAAGAGATGATGTAAAGGACTTTCTTGAAAGAACAAAAAATAAAATTAGGGAAACTAGGGGAGTGAAAGAAGCAGACCTGCTAATTCCTACAGTTACCCTAGAGCTTTTAAGAGATTCTCTTCATGAATATTCAAAGCTAATCAGTAAAGTAAGACTAAGAAAAGTTTCAGGTAAGGCCAGACAGACAATTGCTGGTAGCATTCCAGAAGCTATATGGATGGAAGCGTGCAGCAAATTAAGCGAACTTTCATTTGGCTTTAATGAAGTAGAAATTGACGGTTACAAGGTGGGTGGATTTATTCCAATTTGCAATGCTACACTAGAAGATGCAGATCCTGTAGATTTGTATAATGAAATACTATATATGTTAGGCCAGGCAATAGGGCTAGCAATAGATAAGGCTATATTATACGGAACAGGTAAGAAAATGCCACTTGGAATTGTAACAAGGCTTGCCCAGGCTACCCAGCCAGAAGGTTACTCTAGCAAGGACAGAAAGTGGGAGAATTTATCTACAAGCAACTTAGTTAAACTGGAAAATGCTAATGGGGCAGATTTCTTTACTAAGTTTCTTTTAGGCATATCAGGGTTAAAGTCAAACTATGCAACTAAAGAAAAGTTCTGGGTCATGAATGACACAACTAAAAATAAGCTTATGGCAAAGGCTTTGACTTTTGATGCATCTGGAGCTATTGTAGCCAAGATTAATAATGAAATGCCGGTCATTGGTGGTGCAATAATAACATTACCATTCGTGCCAGAAGGAGATATGATTGGTGGATATGGTGAACTATACTTGCTTGGGGAAAGAGCAGGGGCGACATTTGCTGCATCTGAACATGCGAATTTCATAGAAGACAATACCTTATTTAAGGGTACAGCTAGATATGATGGCAGGCCAATCATAGCCGAAGCCTTTATTGGAGTAAACATAGAAAATAAGGCCGTTACTAAGACTTTAGATTTTGCAAAAGGCAGTGAAGTATAAGGAGGAGTAATATGATTACAGTATGTGCTATATACGATTTTAAGGACAAGGTAGAAGGAGTCTATAGAAAAGTTGGAGATAGATTCGAGGTAAGCAAGGAAAGATATTTTGAAATACTAGAAAAAGGCGGTGACTGGGTAGTTCCAGTTGCCGAAATCTCTGAGGAAGGTTTAAAGAATGGAGATAAAGAAAATAAAGAACTAGATGTTACAGCCCTAGAAAATTCTGGTAATTCAGACTCAGAAAACAGCTCTGATAATGTAGAACAAGAAGAAGATGAAAAACCAGAAAAGAGAAAAAAGTCTAGCAAAAGAAAGAGTGAAGACAAGGGAGAATAATGCATATGGATGAAGTTTTAGAGCTTCTAAAACTGAAATTAGGAATTTCGACAAGTAAAAGAGATATAATTTTGGAAAATACAATCGAATCAGTAAAAGTCGAACTAAAAGAGATGCAAGGTATTGAGCTTGATTTGGATAATGAAAGCCACACAGCATTTTTAATCGATTATGCAGAATTTAGGTATAAAGGTGGCGAGGATATTCCTCGCCATTTAAAGTGGAGATTGAACAATTTTTACATAAAAGCAGGTGTAAAAAAATGAAAAGATTAGATGACGTTATAGAACTTTTGCAAGTTGAGATTACTTCTGACAAAGAATTAAACCAGATTAAAAAGCATAAATCTGCAGAAGTTTTTTGTAAAGTGGATTCAGTTTCTAGAGGAGAAATTTATAACGCAGCAATAACAGGATTAAGACCCACTTATACCATAACAATGAATGAATTTGAATATAGTGGGGAGAGTGAAATAAAATATAATGGCCAATTATATTCGGTTTTGCGAACATATAAAAAGGATGACTATATAGAATTGACAGTAGGTGGTAAACTTGGCAAAATCGATTGAAGCACAGCTAGAAGCAATATTAGATGACTATAGCAAAGAAGTACATGAGATTCTTGATGAAGAAATTGAAAATGTTTCAGATGATCTAGTCGCAAATCTCAAAAGAGATAGCCCTAAAAAAACTGGTAAGTATGCTAAATCTTGGACATCTAAAAAAACAGTTACTGAAAGCAATAGAAAAGTTAAAACTGTTTACAATGAAAAAGGCCAGTTAACCCACCTTCTTGAACATGGTCATATGACAAGAAATGGAAAAACCAGGACAAAGGCATTTCCTCATATTTTAAAGAATGAAGAAAAAGCAAATGCTCTACTTTTAAAAAGAATTTCTGAAAGGTTGGAAAAATGAAACCTATAGAGAAGATTTTAGAAGAAATAAATCTTCCTGCTGCATATATGAGATTTGGCAGTGTAACGCACCCTCCGTATTTGATTTATTATGCTAGAGGGGCTGATAATTATATGGCTGATGATAGTGTATATCACAGTGAATATAAATATACAATAGAGTATTACTTTACTATCAAATCAAGAGAAAATGAGCAGGAAATAGAAAGTATCCTGAACAAAAATGAAATAGTTTGGGAAAAGTCTGAAGATATATATATTGAATCAGAAGATATGTATTTAATAAAATATTTTATTTAGAAAAGAGGTACAAAATGGCAGGAGAAGCAAATAAAGTAAGATTTGGATTAAGCAATGTCCATATATTTCCAATTCAAAAGGAAGAAGCAGACAAGCTAACATATGGAGAAGTATTTAAGTTGCCAGGTGCAGTAAGCCTATCTTTGGACCCTTCAGGGGATAGCAACCCTTTTTATGCTGATGATGTGATTTATTATAATGAATTCACAAACAATGGCTATGAAGGAGAGCTTGAGATAGCTACCTTGAATGAAGATTTTGAAACAAAAGTACTTGGATATACGAAAGATAAAAATGGGGCAATTGTGGAAAATGTAAATGCAAGGGCCAATAATTTTGCAATGGCCTTTGAATTTAATGGGGACAAGAACAAGGTAAGGCACGTTCTATATAAGGTATCTGCATCCAGACCGAAGCTAGAGTCTAACACAAAGGAAGAAAAGACAAAAATCGGAACTGACAAGATAAAGTTTTCTGCAATTCCAGACCCATCAGGAAGAATAAAGGCAAAAGTAATGAAGGGCTCAGAAAGTTATGAGAACTTTTATAAGAAGGTATACACAACAAATGAAAGCGAAGTGTAGGAGGATGCCATGGAAAAAATAATTAATATTGATGGAAGAGATGTTAAGCTAAAAGTAAATGGTGGCTTTTTAATCAAATATAAGACAAGATACAAGCGTGATGCTCTTCAGGATATCATGAAGATTTTTGAAAATGTGAATTCAAATGAACTAGAAAATCTTGAAGATGATTTAACTGCTCAATTTAGGGCCATGCAAAGCATAGATATTGAAATATTCTACAGAATACTTCATATGATGGCCAAAACAGGCAATCCTGACATCACGGATGACGTTGAAGAGTGGTGTTGTAGCTTTGACAATCTTCCAGTATTTGATTTGATGGAAGATATTATTGAGCTTTTCTTATCTTCAATGACTTCTAATATTCAAAAAAAAAGAATTTAGAAAGTGACGACAGTCACGAACTCACTACAGAAAAGCTTATGGCTGGAGCTTTTAAAAGGCATTTGCCCTATGAAGCCTTTTGTGAAATGAATATATGTATGATCATAGATTATATGACTGAATACAATGATATGTTCTATTCTCAAAATGAAAGCAACACAGACAGAGAAGCAACTCAAAGTGATTTTGATAGATTTTAGCAAAAATAAGGACCTGAAAGGGTCCTTTTTTATTGCAGAAAGGGGGTAAATATGGCAGGAAAAATAAAGGGAATAACGGTCGAGCTTGGCGGTGACTCAACCAAGCTAGACAAGGCTATGAAAGATCTCAACAAAGAAAGTAGAAATCTTGATAGCCAATTAAGGCAAATTAACAATTCGCTAAAATTTAACCCTGGAAATACTGACCTTTTGGCTCAAAAACAAAGAGTCTTGGCAGAAAAAATAGAAAACACAAAAAACAAGCTTGACGTTTTAAAGCAGGCTCAAAAGGAAGCTGAGGCTGCCTTTAAAAATGGAGACATAGGGGCAGAAGAATATGAAAAGCTACAAAGAGAAATTCTAAAAACTGAAAATCAGTTAAAGAGTTTAAAAAAAGAGCAAACTGAAATAAATAGGGGTTGGAAAGAAACTGGAGAGAAACTAAAAGAAGTTGGTCAAAAATCAGAAGCTGTGGGAAAATCCTTAACCAAAGGTGTTACTGCTCCAATTTTAGGCATTGGTGCAGCATCTATAAAAGCATTCACAGAAGTTGATGAAGGCTTAGATATAGTAGTTCAAAAAACTGGAGCCACAGGTAAAGCAGCCCAAGATTTGCAAAAGTCTTTTAAAAATGTATACTCAAACTTCCCAGCAAGCTCTACAGAAGTAGGAAATGCCTTAGGAGAGGTAAATACACAGTTTGGTTTTTTAGGAAAAGAACTAGAAGACAAGACAAGCTTAATGCTTAAATTTTCTCAGATAAATGGCCAAGATGTAACTCAGTCTACCATCCAATCAAAACAAGCAATAGAAGCATTCAATTTAACTGGTAAGGATTTAGACCTAGTATTAGATAGCGTTACAAAAACCGCACAAAATACTGGAGTCTCTACAGATAAATTGTTTGATAGTGTTGTCAAAGGGGCTCCTGCTCTTCAGGGAATGGGGCTTAACTTTAGTCAGTCAGTTGCCCTTATGGGACAATTTGAGCAGTCCGGTGTAGACTCTACAAAGGCAATGTCTTACTTAACAAAAGCACAAGCGAATTGGGCCAAAGAAGGAAAGACTATGGAACAAGGTCTTACTGAACTTACAGGGAAGATTAAGGGGGCTAAAAACGAACAAGAAGCCATTGCCTTGGCTACTGAAGTCTTTGGGACTAAAGCAGGTCCAATGATGGCTAAAGCTATAAAAGATGGAAAGTTAAATTTTGAGGAGTTAGCAGGTGCAGCAAATGGGGCAAAAGGTGCTGTAACTTCAACTTTTGATGAGACTAAAGATCCTATAGATGAATTTAAGGTGGCTATGAATAACCTTAAAATTGCTGGAGCTGAATTGGGTGAAGCACTTCAAAAGGCCCTAGGCCCTATTATAAAAGAAGTAATAGAAAAATTAAAAGGATTTACAAAATGGTTTTCAAGCCTTTCACAAGGGCAAAAAGAATTCATAATAAAAATAGGCCTATTAGCTGCTGCTGTGGGACCTGTTGTTGTAGTTTTTTCCAAACTCACCCAAGGGGTAGGAGGTTTTGCGATAAAGATGGCAGGACTTTCTACTAAAATAACACAAGCTGGAGGGGTCATGTCTTTTTTATCTGGAGGAATGGCAAGCCTTATGGGGGTAATATCCACTTTACTACCAATTGTAATTGCTCTTGGTGCTGCCTTTTTCGTAGGTAAATTAATATATGACCACTGGGCAGAAATCAAGCAATTTTTCACAGACACACTGAATGCCTTAAAAGATCTAGTTGAATCTATCTGGGAAGGAATCAAAGCTGTAACTGAGGCTGTATGGGAAGGAATAAAAACATTTTTTATAGGGTTGTTTGAATTTTACAAGACCATATTCACCACAGTATTTGAAGCTTTAAAAGTAATAGTAACAAGTGTGTGGGAAGGAATCAAAGTTGTAACTGAAGCTATATGGAATGGCATTAAGGCATTTTTCACAGCCTTATTTGAGTTCTACAAGACTCTATTTACTACAATATTTGAAGTTCTAAAAACGATAGTAACAGGTGTTTGGAAAGGTATAAAAGCCGTAACGGAAATTATATGGAATGGCATTAAAACATACTTTAATAATTTGTTTAATATGTACAAACAAATTTTCACTTCCGTGTTTAATACCATAAAATCAATTGTAACAGGGGTTTGGAATGGAATCAAAAACATTACATCAAGCATTTGGAATGGGATTAAAAATATAATAGGTAATAGCTTAGATGGTGCTGTAAGGACCATCTTTAATTTTGGAAGTAGATTTTATGAGGCAGGTAGAAATATAATTGGCTCAATTGTAGATGGAATTAAATCAGCTATTAGCTGGGTGACAGACACAGTTCAAGATGTCGTTCAGGGTATTAGAGACTTTTTACCGTTTTCTCCTGCTAAAAGAGGGCCTCTTAGAGACCTTAATAGGTTGAATTTTGGGGGGACTATTTCAGAAGGAATAATTAAAGGAAAATCTGCAATACAAGATGCAATGGCCAATGCTTTAACTGTTCCTGAAATATCTTTTTCTGGAGTTGGTACAGATTTTTCAAATTCAAATGGAATGTCTCTAGATTCATATCAAGGTGAAAGGGTTGTTTTAAATATAGAAAATATGAGCTTAAAGGACAGAGATGATGCCAAATATATGGCAGAAGAGCTATACAGACTAAGCAGTAGAGCTAAAAGGGGGAGGGGATTATAAATGAGCTATACATTTTCAGAGAATGATCTTATATTCAATGGGTTTAATTTTAAAGATTTACTTAAAGTTGAAAAAGTAGAGATGAGCCTTCTTCCTCAAATTGAAAATACATCTCAAAAAATTCCAGGGCGTGCTGGAGCTGTTTTTAGGAAAAACAATCTAGGGATAAGAGAAATAATAATTTACTGCAGAATTATAAAAAGCAATAAGCAAGAAGTATTTGACTTTAGAAGAAGACTATCTTCACTTTTATACACAGAAAGGCCAGAAATACTAAGATTTAGGAATGAAAAAAATCTTTATTACAAGGCTATTTTAGATGGTGATATAAAATATTCAACATCAAGAAAAAGTGCAGAAGTTATATTAAAGTTTGTTGCCCACGATCCATTTGGGTACTCTGATATTAAAACAATCAAAGGCACTGATAATGTGGTTTATTTTAACTATGACGCAACATTTGAGACTAGTGCTGTCTTTAACCTTGACCTTACAAACTCTGCAGATACCTTTATGGTCCAAGATTTGAAATCTACTAAATTTGTGAAAATCATAAATAACTTTAGTCCTGGAGCAAAAGTCAAAGTTGATTGTATAAATAATTTTGTAGAAGTAAATGGAGAGAAATCTATGAGACTTTTGGACTATAAAAGTGACTTTATCAAAATAAAGAAAGGTGAAAATAGGTGGGCTTTTTCTCAAAGTGTAAACTATGAGATAACTTACCAGGAAAGGTGGCTATAATGAATATTTTATTATTAGACAGAGATGAGAATTTAATAGATTATATAGACATCTTTGATCCAGAAGATGAAGAAAGTCTCAATGCAGACTCAACACTAACTTTTAGCACTTTTTACAAGAATATTGAAAAAGGATATCGCATACTATATCAAGATAGGCTAAATGAGTGGCATGAATATATCATCCAGTCGATAAAAAATAAGCATAACTCAAGTGATGATATCTTTCTAGAAGTATACGCAGAAAATTCATTTTATGAGACTCTAGGTGACTATATTGAAGATAAAAGACCTAGAAATTCAACAGCAACAAATGCACTTTCAGAAGCACTTGCCACAAGTAGGTGGGAAGTAGGTGTTGTTGAAAATCTGGGATTAAATACAACAAGCTTTTACAGATGTAGTGTTAAAGATGCCGTTCAAAATAAAATTGTAAAAGTTTGGGATGGTGAATTTTCTACAAGCATCAAGGTTGAGGGCAATAAAATTGTGAGCAGAAAAGTAAATATCTTCAAAAAACGTGGTGATGATAATGGTAAAAGATTTGTATATGGTAAAGATATACATGAAATTGAAAAAGTCGTCAACGAAGAAGATATCATTACTGCCTTATATGGATTTGGCAAAGGTGAGGAAATAGAAGAAACTGGTGGTCATGGAAGAAGAATAGATTTTGCAGATATAAACAATGGCAAGAAGTATGTTGAAAATAATGTAGCAAGACTAAAGTATGGCCGAAATTCAGACAAAGGAAAAGTCCATGTCTTTGGCAAAATTGAGTTTGACGATATCACAGACAAAAGAGAGCTTTTGGCAAAGACAAAAGAAGAACTTGAGAAGGCATCTACACCTAAAATTACTTATAATGCAGCCGTCGAAGACCTTGTAAAACATGGTTTTGAATATGAGGGGGTAAGGCTAGGTGACACTGTAACTGTCATTGATGAAGAACTCGGATTAAGACTTAAGGCAAGGGTCATTAAATTAGTCAAAAACTTAGATAACTCAAGTGCTGACAAAATTACTTTAGGAAATTTTGTTGAAACTACCAATGATTTATTTATAGAAGCATATAAGAAAATCAATGACTTTAGAAATAAAGAGGCTATTTGGGACAGTGCAAGTAAGAAAATTCAAGATGGTATAGATGCAGAATTTCTAAATAATGTTATAGACAAGCTAAACACTGAAATAAACAATTCGGGTGGATATGTATATATATCAAAAGATGGCAAGGGAATAATCACTTACGACAAACCACTAGATCAGAATCCAACAAAGGCTATCCAATTAATGGGTGGATCCATAAGGATAGCAAACAAAAAGAAGTCAGATGGGACCTGGGACTGGAGAAGCTTTGGCACAGGTGATGGCTTTGTTGCGGATGAAATTATCACAGGTATTTTAAAAGGTGGAAATGTAAAGTGGAACTTAAATGATGGCACTTTCCTGATAGGTGAATCTGAAGATAATTATTTGCTAAAATTTGATGGCAGCACACTGAAATTTGGAAGTGGCAGCATCGGAAAAGGTGATTTATCAGAGGAATTAAAGCAAGAATTAAAGGGTAAAGATGGAGAATCCTTTAAGTTTAATTTAATTTCAAATGGAGATTTTCATAATGATTTTGCCACAAACGAACCTAGTAACGACCCTAACAAATTAAATGAATGGCAAGTCAAAAGTCAAAAAGAAAAGAGTCTTGTTAGAATAACACCTTTTGACGGTCAACACGTAATGAACGTTCTTATATCCGACACCGATGGAGCGGTAGAAATTAATCAGTACATGGGGTTAAAGAAAAATACAAAGTATTTTGTAAAATTTATGGCAACCTCTCTATATATGTCGATGTATTATTATGGAAATGGATATACTCAAGTGGCAAAGGTTGAGGATTCGAATATAGCTGAGTTTAAAATATATTCGGGAGAATTTACAACCCATGCGGTTAATTCTCATAAAATACAATTTGACTGTAGGAAAGTTACCCGCATTAGGTGGATTATACTCTCAGAGAAACCTATACCTGATGATGTAGAGTGGTATCCATCGCAATTCGATCTGCAAGGAAAGGATGGAAGTATGGAAGACCTCCCACCGGCACTAAAAGCGTGGAATGGTAAGGCAACCGAGATATCAGGAAAGTACGTATTTACACCTGAGTTATTTGTGGGTAATGGTTCATATGAAAATAAAACAGGTGTTTACATTGGGGAAAATATAAGGGCTAAATTTCACGACAGATGGCGAGATGTATCAGGAATGGTAGGCATGGAAAACGGTCAGGTTAACTGGATGTTTACCAACACGGGAAATTTAGTAATCGGTAGTAAAATTGACGAGTGCATACAGTTAGGTGATGATGGTAGGGCAATCATTCCAATGATAAAGACAAAAATGATTGAAGCTGGTGCTATAACTTCAGAAAAAATAGAAACCGGAGCAATCACAACTGATTTACTATATCCGGGCAGAAATGAAAGAATAGTATTAGAAAGAAACTATTTCCCCGGGTCAAATGATTGTAAATCAATCGATACAAATGACAATGGAATTAGATTAAAAGCCAATGCCGATACGTATTATTGTGTGCGTAACAACGGAATTCATGAGGCATACTCAAGATTTGGAATATGGATGAAATACGACCCTTACAAGGGAACAGGTGGGCATCAAGGCTTAAACAACTACGTCTACACTAAAGGGAATGTTGATTTTTACGATGCGACTGTAAATGTAACGTGGCTCAGGTATTATGGAGGGGACACTTTATCTGATGTATCAGTAAAAGAAAATATTAAATTTTTAGACTCAGACTTCATATACCGAGAAAATAAGGATATAAAAATACCAGACCTAACAGTTGATGACATAGTAAAGTTTCTTAAAGAAACAAGAATGGCCACTTATGATTTTAAATATTTCAAGGTGAATAATTTTTCATTAATCGCCCAAAATATATTAAAATTCAAGAATGTGTCAAATTTCTTGATATCCAAAGGGAACGATAAGAAATTAGCTGTGAATTTATATGCCTACACATCAATGCTACACGTAGGGATTCAGGAAGTATTCAAGAAAAATGAAGAACTTGAAAAAAGAGTTAATACTCTGGAATCAAGAATAGAAGAACTAGAGAACTTAATTAGAGAGAAGGTGAAATAATGCTACAAAGCTTTAGGCATATAAATCTATATAAGTCTGCTATGATAGATAGAGTATTTAGGGTACATGCAGGAGAAACAGCAAGAGGAATTAGATTGATTGCTAAAGATATGAATTTAGAAAACTTAAGCTTTAAACACTATATAGAAATTAAAGGCAAGCTTTTTGAAAACGAAGCTCTTGAAGTTGACTTAAAAAATAGATATATCGACATCTATTTTCCACCACTTGAAGTAGGAAGCTACCCATCAGAATTACTAATATATGATGGTGATAAACTTCTTAAGTCAGGTACTTTCACAATTAAAGCAGATAAGTCAATTATAGTGGGAGAAGCTGAGTCTTTAAAAAAAAAGTTAAAGGAAATTGATGTTGAAAAGCTGTTATTTGAAATAGACAAAAGGCTTGATATTCTCAAGAAATTTGACGACCTAACAGGTGATATCGTCCTGGATAAAAATTACAAATATACTCAAATACAGGCTAGCAAGACCTGGAATATCAAGCACAACTTAAAAAAAATACCATCTGTCACTATTGTAGATAGTGGGGGAAACGAAGTGATAGGAGATGTTAAGCACTTATCGGAAAACGAATTAACTATATCTTTTAGTTATAAATTTTCTGGGAGTGCTATTTTAAATTAATTAAATTTTGAAAGGGGTAAAATATGAATTTACTTACAAATTTAAAAGCAAATCAAAATCAACTACTAGAAGCAGTGCTTCACTCAGTAGCAGTAGAACCTAGCCAGGCTGTAGCTGGTCAGGTATACTACAATACCAAGAATAAGAGGGCCTATGTCTATACTGGCACAGCGTGGATAGCCATGGATGCAAAGGACGCTTCACCTACTGCCGTTAGTATAGTTGACACTATAAATGATGGTGATAGTCTAATTAATATGGATAAAATCAAGGATCTAGCAGACAAGCTAAAGGCTGCCAATATAGTAACCGTGATTAATGGTGGCTCTGAAAATATCAACGCAGATAGGATAAATGGTATAGCCGGAGCTATTACAGCAGGGGACATAGTTACCAAAATCAATGGTGGCAATTCCAAAATCAGTACATCCAAAATTGATGGACTAGACGATAAACTAAAGATAGATACTATCATAGAGGCCCTGATAGCTAGTACTAAGACTTTGCCAACTAGTAAGATTGCAGGCCTAGATAATACACTTGCAACTAAAATAACAGACGCACAGGCACAAGCTAAGGCAGACACGGCTCTACAGCAAGCTAACACCTTTACTAATCAGAGGATTAACCAGATACTTAATGGGGCGTCATCTAATTACGACACATTTAAGGAAATCGAGGAATTACTAAAGAATAACGACAACTTAACTACAGTTTTAAAGAAAGGTATAGCGGGCAAGACTGGTAAGGTAGCAAAAGAGATAGGCAATGGCACAGCGACCGAATTTACAGTTAATCACAACTTAAATACCCAGGATGTGGTAGTTATGGTGAGGGAGAATAAAGCACCTTTCGCCCAGGTGATTACAGATGTTGAAGTTACAGACGTTAATAACATCAAGGTGAAGTTTGCTAAGCCACCTAAGGCAAATGAATACAAAGTAGTTATAGTAGGATAAGGAGAGTAGACAATGAAAGTTTTAGGACTAATAGAGAAGGATTTAGATGTAGTTAGTAAAGAGTATGTAGATAATAAAATTAAAAATTATGCTAGTGCAGAAGATGTCAATGAAATCAAGACCTCACTTGAGGGAG
Source organism: Peptostreptococcus stomatis DSM 17678 (assembly GCF_000147675.1). Lineage (GTDB taxonomy): Bacteria > Bacillota > Clostridia > Peptostreptococcales > Peptostreptococcaceae > Peptostreptococcus > Peptostreptococcus stomatis. The sequence goes on from NZ_ADGQ01000028.1 coordinate 15,004, forward strand.
TTGATGATTTTTTAAAATCAATTAATAAAAACTTAGGGGGTAACTAAATGATTAAAACTGAGTTAGAAAAATTAAAAACAAATGTTGATTCTATTTTAAATTCAATGGAAAATTTAAAAGCTAAGACAGATTCAGATGACCAAACATTAATGAGGCTGGCAACTGATTTACCAAGAGTAGTAAAAGATAGTGCAACTAGAGTAAAAATGGAAGAACATGGCTTTGAAATACATACTGCTATCAGTAAATATTGTGAGGATTCAGCGATATCAAGATTATCGGCCCTAGCTAATAATTTGATTGCCTATTTAACAGGTGTTTTACCCGCTATGCTGACGATTGAAAATACTCATTATAATTGGAAAGATTCATTTAGGAATCAGTATATCCCGAGAGATGTATCACATAACATCATAATTAGACTGCTAACTACTAAAATGGAAAATGACATGAATATTTTCCAGCTTCCTGTATTGTTTGTTCCTGATGATTTTATAGTAAGTGTGAAAGATATCAGAAAAGTTATTGAAATACGTCGTGAAAATGTTACGGTCAGCGACACTGTAACGCCTAAGAGTGAGGTAGCAGATAACACCTTATATATAGCTAAAATGGGCTTAGTTAGGGGGATATATTGTAAATCACTTGTATATAGTGGGGCTAAAATGTTCGTAAAATGTGAAGGTGATAATACCCCAGAAGTGGTATTAGGCAAATTAGGATATTTTATAAATTAAAAGGAGAATAGACAAAATGAAATTTGAAAATGCTGGAGAATTAATCAAAATAATTGGAGCTTGTTCTGGAGGGGTGTGTGGATACCTATTCGGTGGCTGGGACAAGACTTTTCAGGTGTTGCTTGTTTTTATAATCGTTGACTATGCAAGTGGTCTTTTGGCAGCAGGATATAATAAAAAGCTAAATTCTAGAGTGGGATTTAAGGGCATAGCTAAGAAAGTGGTGATTTTCTTTATGGTAGCTTTAGCTGTGCAACTAGACAGGTTGATGGGGATAGATAACCAAGTTATACGAATGGCTACATGCTTCTTCTACATAGCCAATGAAGGGCTTTCAATACTGGAAAATGGCGGAAAGCTAGGAGTTAGATATCCTAGTGCCTTGAAAAAGACCCTGGAACAATTAAAAGAAAAAAGCGAATAAACTTTAATTTAATAAACTTTACCTGGTAATTTTACCAGGTAGAAAACTTAGTAAATAAGGTGGTCAATATGGCCACCTTTTAATTTGAAAGGAGTAACTCATGACAACTAGAGGAGTAGATATCAGTAAATATAACGGAAATTGTGATTTTAATAGGGCAAAAAAAGCAGGATTAGACTTTGTCATTATAAAAGCTGGTTCAGGGGCAAGCGGTGAAGATCCTTACTGGGTAAAGCATTATAATGGGGCAAAGAGTGCAGGCATGGGAGTAGGAGCTTACTGGTACTGCTATGCTACAAATGTAGAGCAGGCAAGAAAAGAAGCACAGATGTTTTTAAAGTGCCTTGAAGGCATGCAATTTGACTATCCAGTATATCTAGATCTAGAAGACAAGTGTCAAGCAAGTTTAGGCAACAAGATTAGGACAGACATTGCAGTAGCCTTTATGGAAGTCTTAGAGAGGGCAGGATATCATACTGGAATATACTCTATGAAAGCTTGGTTTGACAAGTCTTTTGATATGGAAAGATTGAAGGGGTATGATTTATGGATAGCTAGATGGGGTAGCAGTGAGCATGGATATGTAGGCAAAGGAAGTATAGGCATGTGGCAGTATACAAATGCTGGTAGATATGATGGCATAGGAAATACCAGTGAAGGTGGGGTTGATACCAATATCGCATATCGTGATTATCCTAAAATCATCAAGTCACATGGTTTGAATAATTTTAAAAAGCAAGATAATAACAACCAATCTGCATCTAACACTCCTTCAAGTGAAGTAGATAAAATACTTGGGTATATGAGGGCATGGATAGGCAAGTCAGAAGCAAATGGCCAACATAAGGACATAATAGACATCTATAATAATCATAAGCCACTACCTCAAAATTACAAAGTAAAATATACTGATGAGTGGTGTGCAACCACAGTATCAGCTGCAGTAATATCTGCAGGTTTGCTTGATAAGATTGGCAAAGAGTGTAGCGTCCAAAGATATATAGATATATTTAAATCAAAAGGCATATGGATTGAAGATGGCAGCATAAAGCCAGAGCCTGGAGATATTATTTGCTTTGCATGGTCAAAATCAACTCAACCAAATGATAATTGGGCCAATCATATAGGTTTTGTAGAAACTGTAAGCGGTAATACAATAACAACTATAGAGGGCAACAATGATGAAGCCGTAAAGAGAAGAACTATACAGGTTGGCAGTGGCTATATAAGGGGTTATGCCAGACCCAAATACGCAGGACAAGATTCCTCTAAAAAGACTGGATGGGTAAAGGAAAATAATCACTGGTATTTTTATGAAAATGGCAAAAAGAAAACTGGATGGCTAGAAGATAAAAATGGCAAATGGTTTTATCTGCAGCCAGACAAGGGTGGCATGATGTTAGAGGGCTGGCTAGAATATAATAAGGCCTGGTATTTCTTTGGTGAAGGTGGATATGAAGCTTTTGGATGGGTTAAGTATAACAATAAATGGTTCTACTTCAATCCTGATGATGGAAAGATGGTAACAGGCAAGAAGACTATAGATGGCAAGACATATGAATTTGATAGTAAGGGTTACTGGCTAAAGTAGGTATTAAAATAGGGGGCTTATTCGCCCCCTTTGCTTTACTTTTCAGCTATTCTCATGATTATTTCGTCCATTGCTGAGTTGAAATATAGTGTGTTTTCAATTAAATCTTCAAGTGTGTCATCGGCTTCTAGCTCTTTAGAAGCTTCTTCAATTTCTGATACTAGCTTGTCTTCTAGTACTTCCCACTTTCTTTCATCCATGTTATCATAATTTGATTTCTTGCTTTCGATAAATCTCTTTACTTCTCTTTCAATTAAATTTGTCATTTTTTATCTCCTTCAAAATTAATATTTGTTTTTTTGTATTTCCTTATCTTTAATTATATTATACCCTATTCGTAACGAATAGTCAACAGTTTTTTATATCTTTTTAATAATTATTTGTTGTTTTTTTTCATCATATATTATTGATAAATCTCTACTATCTTCCGTAATACCGATTGCTTTTGCCCAGGTACTTGGGATAGTGACCCTATAGGTTATGCCACCCTTTCCTGCTGTTCCACCCGATTTATTTAGTGACATTTTAGCTTTTCTTTCTTCACTCATTATTATTTCCTTTCCAACTTTAATCTAATTATCTATTTCTAAACTTCAGGTAAAAGAAGCTTATTAAAAATACCATTGTAACAAATAAAAATGAAATATTTTTAGTTATATTAAATAGAATTATAGATACAAAACCCAAAATAGATATTATTAACGTTTTATTATTTTTCATTTCATATTTCACATGAGTATGATATAATACCCTTAAAGGGTGAGGGGCCTAGCCCCTCATAAGAGTTACTTGAAATAGCTTTTTAATGATTCTATAAACTGTACCAGAGTTATTATCGTTATAAGCCACTCAAGTAACTCTTTATTTTTTTGTTCTTCAAGCTCCTTTCTTTTCCTTTCTCTTTTAATTCGATTGTGTAATCTGTTACTCATGTTTCCCCCTTTCTTTAATTATATTATACCCTATTCGTAACGAATAGTCAATAGTTTTTTATATTTTTTTTAAAAAAATAAATATTAGAAAAGTCTTGGATTTGTGGCAACAAATATATATAGTAGAATTGTAGCAAAAAGAGAAAAAGGAGGGTAGTAAATTGGTTGCCAATAATCAGAATAAAAATAAGGATTATATGCTAAGAGTAAGAATGGATTTCAAAACATTAAAAAAGTTAGATGAAATTTGCGAGCAAAGAAAAGTTAAGCGTTCTGAAATGACAAGGATACTTATTGAAAAAGAGTATAATAATCTGAAAAGACAGACCATGAATTAAGAAATGAGAAACAAAAAATATAGTTTTAAAAATAGGTATTGACTTATGTATCCACATATATTATAATTAATGTATCCACAAAAAAAGTGAGGTGATTAAGATTGTAAGAAGTGGCAGACCAACAGATGAACCCAAAACCCTCAATACTAGAATTAGGTTATCTGAAAAAGATGTTGAGATGCTTAATTTTTGCGTAGATAAAACAGGACAAAATAAATCTGAAATAATAAGATTAGGTATCAAAAGGGTTTATGCTGAATTAAACAAAAAATAAGAGTAAGTTTAATCCGACCAAAGACACAACTTACTCTTAAACAAAACACCAATCTATAAGAAAGGTATATCCGCATTATACCATATTAGATTGATGTTTGTCAAAATCATTAATTTATGGAGGTATAGTAATGAAGAACGATTTAATGGTATTCCAAAGCCAAGAATTTGGAGAGGTTAGAAGCGTAATAATTGAAGAAAATATATGGTTTGTAGGCAAAGATGTGGCCCAAATTTTAGGTTACTCAAATACAAGGAAGGCAATAATAGACCATATAGATGAAGATGATAAAAATACAGTAACGATTCGTGACGGTATTAAAGGAAATCCTAATCAAGTGATTATTAATGAATCTGGATTATATAGTCTTATATTGTCTAGTAAGTTACCTAATGCAAAGAAATTTAAAAGGTGGGTAACATCAGAAGTGTTACCAGCTATAAGAAAACAGGGCTTTTATATGCAAGATGGATTGTCTAAGGAAGTACAAGCTATATTTCATTTAGATAGGCAACAACAAAAGCTAATAAAAGAGATATCAGATATTAATAATAGTGTAACAGAATTTAAAGAAAATATGCCTTTATTTGCTGTTGAGTGTGATTGTTTAAATAAAGAGGTTAAAAAGAGAGCAACTGAATGCTTAGGTGGTTACAAGAGTAAGGCATACAATAATAAGAGTCTAAGAAGTAGAGTGTTTGCCGATATATATTCTGAAATCAGGAGACAGTTTGATGTTACATCATATAAGGGAATTAAACGAATACAATATGATAAGGCTATTAATCTAGTCAGGATGCACAAGCTTCCAATGTCACTTAATGAAGATATACAGGACATTTTGGAGGTATAGATATGACAAAACTTGAAGGCATGTACAGGATTCTTTCATTATGTGAGGAGTTAAATATTCCTAAAAACTCTATAAACTCAATTATGAATAAAGCAGGTGATTATCCATTAATAGAAGGTATTGTAATTGAAGCTATGATACAATATAAAAGAGTAGCATCATAAAAAACTATATAAATATGAGATAAAATATATTCGCAAATAACTCGTAAGTAACAAATTTTTCTATAAACATTGAAATTTCAATGTTTTGAATTTACAAAGAGATAGGAACCGTACAATTTTACAGATATTTCAAACCTCGGTATACAATGTATGCCGAGGTTTTTCAATGCCTGTATAGATTTCAAAAGTTTGTATAAGTGGTTGTATAATATTTAGCGTTGGGAGAGAATTTTTCTCTCACCAACGCTAAATATTATACAACCGTTATTTTAATGAAGTCTCATTTTGTTGAGGTTAATAAAATAGTATTTAACGATTATCCAAGTACATGGCGAGCCAGTACTGACTGTATCTCATATATATTTGTAGCTTTGGAAAATTGCTTTTTGATTGGAGCAGGTAGTCCTGGCATCCAAATTTTCAACTCCGCATCTAAGTCTAAGTGTCCTGCTGTTTCTATTGCGAAGTGAGTGATTTTGTTGTATGGCAACGAATGGTACTCTACTTTCTTACCAGTGACACCTTGATGGTCTATTAATAAAAGTCTTTTATTTGTGAAAATAAACTTATCTCTTATTAAAGAGTATGCACATTCTACAACCTCATCCTCATAGAAAAGTTGGCCATATTTTTCTAAAATTTCATCAACAGTAATTTTTGATGCATTACCCATTATTGATCCTAATATTCCCATAATTAATACCTCCTAAAAATTAATATACTACATACATAAGTTTCTACGTAACATTCCATCTAAATAGGTTAGAACATATTTTTTAAAGTTTCTATTAAGTCATATTTAATAAATTCAAGACCATTATTTATAATATAAGTAGTTGATCTAGATTTCCCAATTTTTTTGATATATTTTTTTTCAATCAAAGAATTTAAATATTTTATTGTTTCGGATTTATCAATATCAAAATAGCTGTCAATTTGAAATCTCTTTACGTTTTTATTTACATAAATAAATTGGAGTATACCTTTTTCAATTTCACCTAAATCAGATGCATTGTCAGAAATACTAGTATCCCACAATGTGAATCTAATCATATTGTTGCTTGTATCCAGGCCAGGTCTTTTGAGTGAGTACTTTCCAACAACATCCATAATTTTTGGTATTCCACTGCCAGCTCGTTCGCATAATTTAATATACCTAAATATATCTTGTACTGTGTTATTTCTAGGCTCAGAACGACCACCACAAAAGAAATCAATTTTAGGAATTCTTAAATTTCCGCCATTCTCAAATACGACACTATCGTGCAGTCGAATAATCTTAATACCATAGTTATTTCTAAAGTCACAATGAATTATTGAATTAACCAATGCTTCCCTGATAGCAACAATCATGTCACCATCATCACTTCTTGAAATATTATCTGCGTCCATGGAAAATTTATTTTCTATAGAATTTCTTAATTTATCTATTGTTTGAAAAAAGAAGTTATAAAGGTTTCCTTCTCCCCAAGTACCGTCATAAATGATTCTATCATTCCAGCGATAATCAATATTTGAATTTCTTTTATCAATATATTCAACGTGATAATGAGGAAGAAAGTCTCTAATTGAACTATATTTACCAAATACCAAAAGGCCTGCTAAGGTTGGTTTAATAGTCCCATTATCATTACGATCTTTACTAAGAGCTCGAATTTTTATTAGGAATTCGTGGTCATTTAACTCAGTGAAGTTGCTGAGCGTTGACAGAGAATTAAAACGCTGTCTATATTTCCATACTGTTTCCATATCTAAATCACTTGAATCAAACTTACTCAGTACTATACTGTCGAAAGAGTTTGGCCCAGAATCTACTATCATCTGGTCGACCTCATGTACACTACATTTATAGTCTCCTGTATGGTTTCTTTTAAAACAGTGGTACTTGCTTCCATTTAAGTATATTGGTTTTATTTTATAATCTGCCTGTGGGATGTTAATTATTATAACTTGCTTATTGTTAATCTCTCTGATGAAAATATCTCCATCATTTATTATGTTTTTGCTTACTTTGTTAGGATTATTCACCAAGTTATAGAATTCATCTATAACTTTATCTGGATTATCAACACCAGTTATTTCAATGGAGCCCACTGTGCCTTCTTTAATTGTCTCTGTAACTCCAAGAATAAGTGTACCACCTTCGGTATTTGCAAAGGAAGAGTAAGTTTCTAATGCATCTAAAGGGAAACCTTTTTTACTTTTCTTAAACTCAATATTGTTGGATTCTTTCAAAAAAGAAGGACTTTTTTCTAGAATATTAAATATTTTTTCTATCTTGTTGTCTGTATTCATATACCCTCCTTAATGTGTTTTTCGTTTTTATTTTCCTGAAACGAAAAAACGAAAACTTTAAAAACCTTGAAATCAAGGCATTTTTTCGTTTTTATTTTCTTGAAACGAAAAAACGAAAATTTTACTTACCATATTTCATTTTCAGAAATTCTTTAAAGTTTTCCAACTCTGCCTTTGCTTCATCACTCATATCTTCATCAGTATGTGCTGCGAAAGTTTCCGGGTGATTTCTTACATTTGTGCGACCTAAAAGATAGTCTGTAGACACGTCAAAGAAGTCCGCAAAAATAACAAGTTCATCATCTCTTACTGAACGCTCATTAAGTTCTATACGTGATAGAATTCTATTGTTTAAATTAAGCTTTTCAGACAACTCTAATTGAGATAATCCAAGCTCTTCACGTAATTTTCTTATTTTGTATCCGATATTCACAACAATCACTCTCCTGGGCTTATTATATCACTTCTCCAAATTAGGGAAAATATAATTCCATAAAATATAGAAAAAATACTTAATTTCCACAAAAAAGGAATTATAATAAGAATAGGAGGTGATGATATGCAAAGTATAAATCTAATTTTTATAAAAACAAGAAGAAAAGAACTAGGCTTAACACTACAGCAAATGTCTGACTCACTTGGGTTTAAAAAGGCAACCACATATTCTAACTATGAAAATGGAGATAGAATTATGAAAGCTAATATGATGCCTACTTTGGCACAGATTTTACAATGCGATATAATGGATTTTTTTACCAAATAATTTCTATGTTTTATGGAAATTATAACATTGCTAAAAATAAAAATGAAGTGCAGAAAATGCACTAATAGATGAAGAAAGGACAAATAATATGGACAATTTAAATATAAAAGTAAATATAGAAGTTGAAAAATCAACTGAAGTTAAAGAAGAATTGACCCAAATCAACAATTTACTAATTGAAGTAAAAAAACGACTTGAGTCAATTAATCAGAAAGAATTAAATTTAAAGATTACCAAATAATTCTTTCTCAAAAAATGGTCCTGCGGCATTACTAAGCATATCTTCAAAGGAATCAAAAGAAGTATTTAAAGAGACGTATTGGTTAAGCTTATCTTCATCAATGGAATCAAATTCTTCTTGAGTCCTTGCTTTGAATCCACCAGCATCTAAGAAGGATTCAAAATCTTTGTGTTTAGTATGTGTAGTCATGAAAGATTCGTTAAAGATTTCATCCAAGTCATATCTATGAGTGCCGACACTCTTTGGATATTTTCTTCTAAACTCTCTAACTGATCTAAAAAACCATCTAAGCCATCAATTTTCATATTACTCATCCCCTTTCGTATAAAAAAATTATACCACAGTAGTAATATAGAAAAATGATTTTAAAAAAGAAAGGATAAAAAATGGAAAACATTTATAAAAAATACAGGAAATTAGCTGGTCTAACTCAAGAAAAGGCCGCAGAACACTTAAATATTAGTATCGATACCATCAAGAGATATGAAAATGGTACATATATACCGCCAAATGATATAGCAAGAAGGATGTGCTTACTCTATGGGGATATAAAGCTTGCATATGAGCATTTGGAAAATAGCTAGGTAGGTGCAATGGTCCTTCTACCATTAAAAGATAAGGACTTGTGCTGTTCAACATTGGGATTTTTAAACAGCTTACAAAACCTGGATAAGAAGAAGGCTGAACTTATTAGCATAGCATCAGATGGCATAATTTCAGACCATGAATTAAAATCGTGGGAAGATGCAGAAAAGCTAATCAGCAATTTAATAAAAAATTCATTTGAATTATTGTATCGGAGGGGAAAATAATGACAAAAATTAAAGTATCGGAAGCCGCCAAAATGCTCGGAGTCACAGACCAATTTGTTAGAGTTGGACTTCAACGAGGGGCCTTTGAATTTGGGACAGCCTTTAAGAAAAATGACAGGAGCAGGACATATAGTTATGTCATTTAACCTGAAAAACTTAAAAAGGCTGTTGGTGAAGATAGATATAAGGAGGTTATGGGGGAATGCTAATAAAACAAGAAATTCAAACCATACAGCACCCAAAGTATAAGTTTACCGTTGAAGGTAAAAAAACTATTTGGAAAGTTGTCTGCTACAAAAAAGATGAAATATCTGGTTTTTTTTAAACATATACCTGATAATTGAAAAATTGAGGGTAGATATTATATCTTATTCGAGAGAACTAGGGTTATCACCATCGGGGCTAAAGAAAATAAAAGATGATACAGCCGATAAAAAGGTCTCTAGGCTGGCCCAAGCTTTAAAGGATGTCTAAGAAAAAATTAGATAACTACCCTAATTACAAGCTTGTTTTTGATTATGTTTACAATGTTGTAGAGGGTAGAATAAATGTAAATAAGGCACAAGTTAAAGGGTGTAAAAGATTTCTTAGAATGCTTGAAGATGATAGGTATGATTTTAACCCAAGGCCTTGC
>NZ_ADGQ01000027.1 GCF_000147675.1 Peptostreptococcus stomatis DSM 17678
GTGACTAAGTCCTTTTTATGCTTAGATACCACTGGTATTCTAAATCACATTAGACTAGTCACTTTTTATAAATCCTAATAGGTAAACAAGGAATAGTAAGAAGACATTAAAATAGATACTTCTTTTTCAAGGCTATCTACTCTTAAATCACCATTTATCCTCTTAAAAACATATTTAACCTGGTCTGCAATTTTTTTACCAGGCCCATTCTTAGCCCTATAATCACTAATTTTATCCATGTCAGCCCTAATATCCTTATCCATATTAGATACAAAATAGTTGTACTCAACCTTATTATCAAACATCATAGACTTTGTCATCATGCTTAGGATTGATACATAGGCCGAATATTTAACACTAGGGTTTGTGTTGTTGATGCCGGCTAGATAGGCAAAAAAGGCTGCCTCATCTTCCCTGGCTATCCCTCTCTGGTAGGCCATATACTTAGAAACCATGAAGGGCCTGTATATGTCTGGTATATTCTTGTTTATGCTCACCTCATTAGTGAGGATATAGTACCTTCCTTCTAGGCCAAACCCATCAAATACTTGGTTGTAGAGGCTGTATTTTGGCTTAGAATACGTACCTCCAAGACTTGGAAAGGCATCTGATATTATCCTAAAGCCCTCCTCTACCTGGATAGACAGGTCATTTATATTTGATAAGCTACTACTCTCCTCATGCTTGATTAAGTTTCTAGTATCAATAGCCTTATTTTCTAAATACTTCAATATCTCTAATTGTTTGTTAGTATCAACATGGACCTTTATATTAGTTGAATACTTGGCATTGTACTTGTCAACCAAGTAATTTGCCAAGGGTTGGGTATGGTAATTTAAACCATAAAACAATACGAAGATAAATAATCCTATAGAAAGGATATTTACAGTCCCCCAAAATACCCTATAAATATAGGCTAACCACTTTGTAGGACTAAAGAACCTTCTTAGTAGATTTAATATAAAATACACTAAGACTAATATCAATAATATAGATATTACATCACCAAAGGGTATGTCTAGCCTACTAAAGACCATGCTAAGTTTTTCTCTTATAAATTTATTTATTATATTTGTATATATAAGTCCAGTAGCCTTATTGTACTTCATTGACAAGCCTAGTATAAAACTGGAAAATACAAAAAGCAATAGGGGGCCAATTTTAAATTTAAACACTTTACCACCTCCATAAACATGATATATTATACCATAAAAAAGAGGTAATTTGCCTAAAATATGATTATATACTCTACTTGGTTTTGTCTATTTTATTGCTAGAATATATTTCCTGGTCATATTCTTTAAGGGCACCTGAAATTTGACCTTCATAGTCAAGCTTTCTAGTGTCTAGACCGTAGATAAGAATTCTCTTAAGTTGGTCCAAATTTACACTCTTTTCGTAATATTGACTATCCATCAATGAAGAACTATTGACCATATAAAATATAAGCTTATTATTATTTAGAAAGATATTAACTTCATTGCTGTTGTTAAAGCTATAATTATTACCCCTGTCTTGAATTTTCTTTTCATCCAAATAGAGACCTATACCTGTATCTATATCCTGGTCCAGGACAAGCTTACCGTCCCTAAATTTGACTATATAGACATGGTAGTTATTGCTATTATCCGGATTTTTAACCCTTACAATTGCCTGCTTATCAGCTAGATATTTTATATATGAAAAATTATCTGTTTTATCGCTGTTATTAGGGTTACGATCAAAAACACTATATAGTGGATTTGTTTTGTCTATATAATCCCTGGAAATTTTCTTATCCTTAAAGTCAAAGGATAGGGTTGATGGCATAAATTTACCATTTTCATCACTATAGTCAAAGATAAAGAATTTATCAAAGGCTATTAGACCATACCTGGCCCACCTGTACTTTATTTTGTCTTCCACTTGGTCTAAAATAGTAAGCTTATTATTGTCTAACCTAGCAAAGGCAAGTATACTAGACTTTTTATCCTTATTGTAGTAAGACAAGGCCAGGTAGTAGTTTCCCTTGTACTTCTCTACCCTATGAATTTTAAGGTCCTCTGACTTTGCACTTGATATTATATCCTTATCATAGATAGACCCACTATATTCCCTCCCTTGATGGTCTTGAAATTTAACTAGGACAAGTCCACTTTTTTCTTCAAGTGTGTAGTATATGTTAATTGGGACTGTCATAGATGTCTTTGGTTTGTATACATGGTATTTATGGCTTAGAATGACTTCATGCCCCTGTTTTTTAATATCTAGGTTTATTAATTTATTAGTATTCAAAACATATGCTCTTGTGGCTGCTATCCTATACTCATCGTTATAACCTTGAGGTGGAAAAGATATTATATTGTTATTAACTAACATCAAATTTTGTTCATTTAAAATCTTGTCACTACCACTAAGGGTCTTGACTTTTAAAGATTTATTGTATGATTGGCTTACACAGGAAATACTAAGAAACAAGAGTATTAAGAGACCTGTAAATACCATAAATCCTTTTTTACTTGTCTTCATATCCTAACCCTCCCCTAAAGCTATCACGACTATATACCATATCCATCACAAATAGGACAGCAACCAGTATATAGAGAACTAATATAAAAATAAAAGTTGGAATACTTGTAAGATATCCCTGACCTAGACCCCTAAAAATACCATAGGTATTAACATCTATACCAATAAATAGAACTAGTACACTTGCAAAAAATATTAATACAAAAAAACCAATCCTCTTAGCAAACCTAATTTTAATGCTTCCAGCATATATGATACTAGCACATGACTGTAGACCAATTATGGATGGAAATACTAGCATAAAGGTATAAAAAATTGATGACCTGAAATCGAAAGGTAGGAATAATATTTCTTTGGTCATATTCCATATACCCGGCCTATATAGGTTGCCAAATTTTAACAGGTTTATATTGTCCATAAGTACCAGGCCAAGTGTAATTAAGAGAATTGTATATATGTATAAGCTAAGACCCGCCAATATCTTTGCCAATTTTATTTCTATAATCCTGTTTGGTAGGTTATATACCAGGTAAAAGGAAGAGTTTTTCTTCCTAAAGTCCCTAGTCACCAATATATAAGATGCCAGTATTGAAGCAAGGCAGATAGGTGCAAGCATTAGTATGTTACCAGTCATTGCAGATTTAAACCCTATAGCCCCAGTTAGGACCTCCTTAAGGAATGCTTTTTCCTGACCGTTTGAAGCAGATTCTAAAATCTTTGGAGATAGGTCCCTAATCAGGTCTATATCACCTGCCGAATACTGCCCCCTGTAACTATTGAAAAGGCTAAATAGAAACCAGGTTAGGACGGCTACCCCTAACAGGAGTAGAATTTTTTTATTTACCTTTAATTCATGGTAATACAATTTAAAAATATTATTAATAAAAGTCATCTAAAACCTCCTAATAATCTATATTATTAACTAGATAGGTATTTATAAAAACCAGTAGCAAACCACCTGCAAAAAATGGAATGGAATTATCTAATTGGTATCTATCTATATATGACAGTATCATATAAGTTATAAAATACAAGACCACTACAATTAAACAAGCAATTATTGTGCCTATATTGAGCCTTCTTGAAAATAGTATGGTAGCTAAGCAGGTTATACCAATCAGTATAAACCATCCACTTATTATAATATCAGGCTTTAAACCCTGAAAAAGTGGGTTGTACCTAAATATCTCCTCTAAGATGTCAAGCTTATTTATCGTATCCTTGATAGGTATGCCGCCATACTCAATACTATAAAGCTTGAATTTTGATAACAAATAGGATCCCCTTGTATAGGAAATTAGTCCTATTATAAGGTAATTCATAAGTACAAATAAGCTTGTTTCTAAGTAAACCATAAATATATGCATATATTTAGGTAGCGGTAGTTGTAACATATTGTAGCTAGTAGTATCTTGTTCAGTGTTTACCTTTTGATTAATCAATACTATGCTAAATATTAGGGCAAATATAAGTAGGCCAAGGGACTCACTTGTATCTACTAAACCATTAAACATACTTGTTCTAAGTTCTATCTTATCAATGTTCGTAAAATCTAGAGTTCTGTAGTAATCAAGGGCTAACTTAACAGATAACATATTACTTAAAATGTATATAGCTACTAGTAATATTAGAAAAATAATTAGTAACTTCTTATTTCTCTTAAAGTCAAACTTAAAATATCTCAAAAAGTTAGTCATCAAAAGACACCTCTCTTATTTTTTCTAGTATAGACTTACCTTCGTAGGTCCTCATCTCCTCGGCATCAAAGCTGGCAACTAGCCTGCCATCACTTAGTATATGGACATAGTCTACCACAGATTCAATATCATCTATCTCATGGGTTGTAAGGATAAGGGTCTGGTCATCAGACATATACTGGGCCATCATACTGACAAATTCTTTTCTCTTAAAAATATCTATGCCAGCAAAGGGCTCATCCAGGATGATATACTTCATATTCAGACAAAAGGCCATAACCAACTTTACCTTGGCTATATTACCCTTTGACATAGAGTCTATAATATCTTCTCTATTTATCTTAAAGAGGTCAAGCATTTCGTCTGCTTTTTGGTCATCCCAAGTCTTGTAAAAGTCCTTATAGAAGTCTATCATGTCCTGAACCCTATAAGTTGGAAAATGTGTAGGACAATCAGGTACATAGATCATCTTTTCATATAGGTGGTATGATAGTTTTTGGTCATCAATGCTTATATGCCCCCTTGTAGGCTTAATAAAGCCCATTATAGACTTCAATAGGCTTGTTTTACCTGAACCATTAACTCCCAGGATAGCAGTAATTGTACCATCCATAATATCCAGGCTTACATTATCAAGGGCGTATTTAACACATGAATATCTTTCGCCTGTTTGATTTTTATATTTTTTTGTTAGATTCTGCACTCGTATCATCTGTTAAGTCCTCCTTAATTTCATCGTAATATTGGTCTAACAGGCCAATAACCTTGTCTTTGGGTATATTTATAGACTTCATTATGGTTATAAAATCCAGAAGGGGTTCCTTAATGTAGTCTTCCCTTAGGTCTTTTAACTTAGCAAGGTCACTTGTTATCATACTACCCTTACTTTTTTCAGTAATTATAAGACCTATTTCATCCATGTAGGAATAGGCCTTTTGTACTGTATTTAGGTTTACACCTAAGAGGCCAGCTAACTCCCTCCTAGAAGGAATTAGACTACCAGGCTCAAGTTCTCCCAAGAATACCCTAGACTCAAAGTATTTTGAAATCTGTAGGTATATGGGTGAATTACTATTGAATTTTATCTCTTTCAAGCTTAAATCACTCCTCCCCTTATTTTTATAATTAAAGCTGGTATTTTAAAGTTCTTAACTGTACTACTTGTCTAGTACACTTTAACCGTATTATATCACTAGTACAGTTTGAGTGCAAGAGGAAAATATATTTTTTTCACTGATGGATCTTTATCAATATTTGCAGCTCTTTCAAAAATTTTGCTTTCCATATTTCTTATATGGACATAAAAAAAGAAAGTATAGGTTATTTTCCTTTACTTCCTCTAATAGGTGAATAAAACTCTCTAGCTATATTAAAGTAGTTCCACATTTATATTAAGCATACTAAAATGTTCTTTTATTTTATCGTATTTACTAGTCATAATAGTAGCTTTCTTAAGATTAGGAAATTGCTTTAGTTCCGATAAGCTTATTTCATTTAAATCGAAGCAATCATCTTCCCCATCCCAAGCAGGAATAATATTCATATAGATGTCATTTCCACCATCCATATAGATTGTTTCTATATATGGTGCTAAGCTCTTTGGGATGGCTAGCTCTTTGAAAAAATTGATTGCCGGTTCAATTATAGTACAAGTATCCGTGTCAATATCTCCTCTTGTGTATTGTTTGGCAAAATCATATATATCAAATCTAGGCTCTAATAACTTCAAATCATACATTAGAACTTGAATAATAGCTAACTTGAAATTAATATTATCAAAATGAAGGATAT
Organism: Peptostreptococcus stomatis DSM 17678; assembly: GCF_000147675.1. Classification (GTDB taxonomy): domain Bacteria; phylum Bacillota; class Clostridia; order Peptostreptococcales; family Peptostreptococcaceae; genus Peptostreptococcus; species Peptostreptococcus stomatis. Next base: position 5,997 of record NZ_ADGQ01000027.1, read on the forward strand.
CTTCCTTATTTTCCTTATTAGGGTCTCTGGATAATTGCTCATCTATACCCATATTATCCATTCCCTTTATAAGATTAGATGCCTCTGATTTTATAGATTTATTCTTGTATATTAAAGTTATAATCAAAGGGAGTCCTATAAGAGGTAAAAATATAAGTCCTCCAATAAGCCCTAATAGCCTATAGCGATTTGTCGTATAAATGCTTTTGGAAACACCATTAATAAAATTTGCTTCAAGGGTGAAAATTTCACCCTTGGTTAGGATAAATAATAAAATACACTCCACTACTAATAATAAGAAAAATAGAGTAATTGATTTCTTTGCCACCTTATTACATATATCCATTTTTGTATCCATAGAGATATCTTGACTGTTAGGTATATTAAAAAACCATTTTTTTGCACGTTCTTCTTTAGTCATGATTTACCCTCCTACTAATATATTATAGTATATTTGATTAAATGTCTTCAAGGAGTCCTTGCCTTTTGCTTAACCTACGTATATCTATATACAAGAATATCAAGGCTACAACTCCAGATATTGTATCGCTCAGGGCATTTGAAAGGTATACACCATTTATGCCCATTATTTTTGGTACTATATACAGGAAAGGAATTAGAATGCCACCATACCTCAGTATATACAATAATGAAGAAATTTTAGGTCTTCTTATGGACTGGAAGTAGGTTGTCGCAATAGAATGAATACCTACAAAAGTTATACCGAGAAGGTATATCCTTATATTATGACCCGTTATGTCAAGTAATCTTGTATCAGAAGTGTAAGGGTACACAAATAACTTTGGATAAAACTCTATAAATATTAAAAAGAGTGAACTTATAGCCACAATTACTCCAGTTGTGAGTTTTACTGTTTCTACAATCCTGTGGTACTTGTTAGCACCAAAATTATATCCTATGAGTGGCTGGGCCCCTTGACTAATTCCATAAATTATCATGGTAATAAATAGGCTAACAGAGGAAATAATTGTTACAGATGCTAGATGGTAGTCACCACCAAAGTCAATAATAAACCTATTTAGTATAATACTGACAATTGTACCAAACAAGTTCATGTAAAAATTTGGTAGACCATTTTGGAATATTTCCCAAACAGCCTTCAAATCAAAAGATGCATTCTTCTTCCTAAACTTTATAGGTATATCCTCTGCCTTTATAAAGAAGTACAATACAAACACAGTAACCATAGTCTGTGAAATTACAGTGGCAATGGCGGCCCCCTTAACACCCCACTTGAATACAAAAATAAAGAGGGCATCTAGTATAATATTAAGTATGGAGCTTACCATGACAATAATCATAGACTCCTTAGCATGTCCCAAACTTCTCACAGAGTTATTTAGACAGTAACCTGTCAAGCCAGGTACACCACCTATAAGTATGATCCATATATAGTCCTTGGCATAACCATATACATCCTTGGAAACCCCCATGAGGTCAAAAATAGGATCCATAAATATTATACAGACTAAACTTATTATCAGTTCAGAAATTATAATCAAAACTAAAGAATTATAAAGTATTTTCTCAGCTGAATCATACTTCTTCTCCCCATATTTGATAGATATTAAAGTAGACCCTCCCACCCCGATAAGGAGAATAAAGGCCATTTGTACAACCTGAAATGGCATGGTGATACCAATGGCTGTTAAGCCCAAAGGATTTATCCTACCAATAAATATCCTATCCACTATATTGTAAATTGCTGCCACCAGCATACTTAAAATTGCAGGTATACTCATGTCTAGCAATAATTTTGAAATTTTATCATTACCTAAATCCTTGCTCAAAACTACCTCCTAGATAGAAAATTTCCCCTACTGAGGAATAACCCCATAAGGATCTTATACCCCTATGAGGTTATCTTATACATAAAGATTAAGCTTTTCTACTATCATTAGAAATATTAACTGTAATCTGGGTTCCTATATTCTTCTTGCTATTTATAGTTAGAGAACCTCCATGTAACTTCACTATTTCTTCACTTATTGCCAAACCTAGACCACTTCCAGACTTGTGGAAGTCTTCTTGGAAGAATTTTTTGGATACATTGGCTATATTTTTTTCATCTATACCGATACCATTATCAGCAACGCAGATGCTTGTTTCATTGGAATTTTGATCCACCTTGACAGATATAATTCCATCTTCAGGCGTGAATTTTATGGAGTTCTGAACTAGGTTTATCAATACCTGCCTCAACCTGTCTTTATCTCCATATATTATAGTCATATCCTGGTTTAAGAATTCAAAGCTAAGTCTTATGTTCTTTTTAATAGCCATAGACCTAAGCTGGTTTACTACACTTGCAACCAAGTTTTCTATATTCACCTCTCCTATATTGAGTTTCATCCTGTTAGATGACATCCTGGAAAAGTCTAATAGTTCTTCGACTAATTTTATCAGCCTCTCGGTTTCGTCATTAATTATACCTAGGCCCATGCTAAGTTCTTCCTTGCTTATATTATCAAGTCCTAGTGTTTCACTCCATCCTTTGATAGACGTAAGAGGTGTCCTCAATTCATGAGATACTGATGAGATAAACTCATCCTTCAGCTTCTCACTTTTTTGAATTTCTTGGGCCATATTCTCAAAGGTATTAGCAAGGTCTCCTATCTCATCATCATATATCCTGGATTTATTGACCTTGATATTGTAGTTACCCTTTGCCAACATGTTAGAAAATATCTTTAACTCATGTAGGGGGTCTATTATGGAGTCCGCAAATTTTAAACTTAGGCTAATGGTAAATGCTATAACTATCAAGCCCATAAATAGAAGGTAAAACATAATTTTTAAAATTTCTATTTTTACATACTTTAGGGATACACTAAACCTGACGACCCCCTGTATAATACCATTACTCTTTATAGGTACTGATGCACTCATCACATTTTCTTTGGTGTCATATTCCTTATAGATATAGGTGCTCATATCAGTCCCAGAAGTATTTTTAAGGGCTTTCTTTACATCAACGTAATTCAGGATCTTATTACTATTAAAACCATACTGGTCTATAATTAGTTTCCCCCTGGTATTTATAATGTTTATAGCTATATTTGAGTTCTGCATATTATTCTGGTTTTCTAATATACTCCTAACCCTATCATTGAAATCGATATTGGTCATATTAGTAGCATTATATACCGTATCAATATACCTCATCTGTGAAAGGATTGTCTGCCTAATAGAGGTGTAATAGTATCGTGTAGTAAATATAGCAAAGAATACCTCAAAAATAAATACTATCAGGATTATGATGATTATGAAATTTTTAAGAACTTTTTTTCTTAATCCTCCAAAGTATAAACCCATTAATCCGCTCTCCTAAAAGTGTAACCATAGCCCCATGCTGTCAAAATATATTTTGGCTTTGATGGGTCTTCTTCTATCTTATTCCTAATACGTCTGATATTTACATCAACTATTTTGTAGTCATATAACTCTGTAGACCCCCCATACTTCCTGTAGAATCTGGTCCCTACTAAGACTGTCACTAGCATTCATCATTAAGAATTTTACTATAGAAAATTCTGTAGGAGTAAGGTCTACAACATTTCCATCCTTATAAAGTTTTCTCTTGTTTATATCCAGAGAAAATGGCGGTAGGTCAAGAACGCTACTCTTCCTTGTATCATTGTCCTTCTTAACCCTCCTGATTAGGGCTGATACCCTAAATAGGAGTTCTTTGATACTAAAGGGCTTTATCATATAGTCATCTGCACCAGCTACAAAGCCTTCGATTTTGTCGTCTTCCTGGGCCTTTGCTGTAAGCATTATAATCCCCATATTTTCATACTTTTCTCTTATATACCTACATACATCTACACCACTCATATCGGGTAGCATTATATCAAGTAGGGCAATTGTAATATTGGGTTCACTATTTAGTTTTTCTATAGCTTCACTACCAGTACCAGCTTCTATTACATCATAGCCTTCTCTTTTTAAATTTATGCTAACAAAACTTCTTATACCAATTTCGTCCTCTAAAATAAGAATCTTGTCCATATTATTACCTCCTAACATAGATACTATTTGTTAATCAACTCGAATGTTTTTCTTATTCTATTAAGGCTAACACCATATTTTTTCATAAGGTCTCCATTTGACTTTTTGAGAATACATACACAGTCTTCTGTCTCAAATAGGATAGCTTTTTTGGCACTTTTTTTATATTCATCTTCATAGGAAGCTGAAGATTTAGATATAACTGTATATGTTAATAAGTCAATTTTAGACTTACCGTTAATATAGTATATGGAATAGTCATCCTTATTATCCTTATTTTCAACCTTTATATATATTTTATCTTTTAACTTATCTGGTATAACCTGCTTGAAATTATAAGTAAAAGAATAGAAATTTTGGCCTATCCTGCTAAGGACCTCCTTGTCTTCTAGCCTACCATTCCAATTATACCAACTAATAATATTATTATCTTTGGAATTGGCATTGGTTAGCTTTTCTTCTATCTTGGGCAGGTCTATTATACCATCACCATTTATATCTTCAGGCCTCAGGTTATATGGGTTTATAGCCAGGATAGATTCATTTTTTATTACCTTTTCAAACTTGGAATTCCTGTATATTAGCAGCTGGTTTACAGAAGACCCCCTAAGACTCTGGTAGGTAATTACACTCCCCAGGTAATTATTGGAGATTCTTCCGTTTAATATTTCTACCTTGTCTAAAGATTCTACCGTATAAGAAGTATCGTACTTGTCAAATTGAATATTATCATTTTGAAGTTTCATACCACATATACTTACTTCGTAAGTCTTCTGACTCTGGATAAGGGCCAGACATTCCATCTTACCATCATTATCATAGTCAAAATAGTTAAGTTTAATTGATGTTTCCGAAGAGTTATACTCTGCCTTCTTTTTTATATTACCATCTTCATTAGAATAAATATAAATATTTTCATAGCCCAAGCTGTTGATATGAAGGATTATTTCCTTCTTACCATCATTATCCAGGTCAATGAAGTTAGCATATTTTATAGTCTCTCCTGGTATTCTTACAATGCTTTCATCATCTTCTGAAATTTGACCACTTTGCATGTTGAAAATATACATATATATATTGCTAGTACCCTGATTTTCATTGGTTTTTTTCTTGAAGGCAACTATGTCCTCTACCCCATCTGAATCAAGGTCTACCCTATTAATTTTGGACACATCCTTAAAATTTTGAGGAGTTGTAAAACTAGTATCAAGGGGTGTTAACCTCCTTATAGAATTGTAGATTTCAAGATTTTTTTCATCACTTATAGGTTTTACTATCAACTTTTCTGGTGATTTTAAAGAATTGAAGTTTGCAGCTATAAGTATTGGCAAGCCAATCAATAAAATTATGAAAAAAGCCCATATATACTTGTTAAATAACTTGTTCAATTTATCACCCCTTTAAGCTTTCTTAGGTGGTTTAGGACCGGGATACTGGTAGTAGTAGGTCTTTAACATACCATTATAGAGTTTTCTTTTTCTTATAGCATCCTGACCAAACTCATATTCAAATTCTTCATATGATGTAATCAGGTAGTATGACCAATTTTTTAATCTCCTAAATGCATAGCCCAGTTCCTTATAAAGTAGCTTTACACTTTCCTGGTCCTCAAGTCTCTCACCATAGGGTGGATTGGTAATTATAAATCCATACTCCTCATTAGATGCAAACTTTGTCGCATCCCTACATTCAAACCTGATATATTTTTCAACTCCTGCTATCTCAGCATTATTTTTTGCAATCTCTATAGATTCAGGATCAATATCATAACCATATATGGTAAAACTTTCATCATCCTTTAGTAGGTCAAAGGCCTCTTTTCTTACCTCCCACCATATTTTCTTGTCTATAGTCCTCCATTTTTCTGATATAAACTCCCTGTTCATGCCTGGGGCCATATTTATACCAATCATGGCTGCTTCAATAAGTATTGTACCAGAACCACACATAGGATCTACTAGGGTTCTTCCTGGTCTCCAAGGGGTTAAATATACTAGGCCTGCTGCTAGGGTTTCCCTGATAGGAGCCTTATTGGATACTTCCCTGTACCCCCTCTTATGTAGGGCTAAGCCTGTAGTATCTATAGAAAGAACAACCTTGTCCTTATGTATAAAAACAAAGATGGGATATCTTTCCTTATCCTCTTTTAGCATATTGCTTTCCATGTATTTTTCTTTAAGGCTATCTACTACAGCCTTCTTAACTATGGACTGGATGTCCGGAGTTGAATATAGCTTAGACTTGATAGATGATGCCTTAGCCACTGGAAATTCAGCCCCATAAGGTATAAACCTGGACCAGTCAATCTGCCTTGTTCTATCATATAGTTCTTCAAATGAAGTAGCCTTAAACTCAGCTACCTTTAAACTGACCCTCTCAGCACACCTTAACCACATATTGGCCCTGGCAATACCATATTCATCTGTCTTGTAGGTAACCCTACCATCCTCAGTTTTTTCGATTTCAAAACCTAAATTTTTGATTTCATTTGCTAACATCTTTTCCATGCCAAAAAAGCAGGGTGAGATTAATGTGTACTTATATTTCATGCTTATTCACCATTTCTATCATCTTATTCTTAAGCTCATTTTCCAGCCTTGCTATTTCATTTTCAGCTTCTTTTCTCTTGGCTCTAGACTCAACCTGTATCTTCATGACTTCATCTAGACTAGATATAAGGGTCTCATTTGTATGTTTTAAACTCTCTATATCAACAATTCCTCTTTCAGATTCTTTTGCAGTCTCTATAGATGCCATCTTTAAATTATCTGCATTCTTCTTTAGGAGTTCATTTGTGATATTTGATACCTCTCTCTGGGCCCTTATAGCCTCATTTGAATGGCTAACTCCTAAGGCCAATACCATCTGGTTTTTCCATAGGGGTATTGTATTTACAATAGTTGATTGTATCTTTTCCACCATTAATATATTGTTATTTTGAACCATCCTTATCTGGGGTGCCGTCTGTATAGATATCATCCTAGACAGGTCAAGGTCATGTAACTTCTTTTCAAATCTATCGATCTGGTTATTAAGGTCATTTAGGTTTTGAGCGTCCTCTTGTAGTCCACTCAGTCTGGCCTTTTCACTTAGGGCTGGTAGTTCCTTGTTTTTAATATCTGCAAGTTTTTTCTTTCCAGCAAGTATATACATAGACACTTCCTTATAGTAATTCTTGTTTAGGTCATACATCTGGTCAAGAGTAGATATATCCTTCATCAGGGTAACCTGCTGATTTTCCAAAGACTTAACTATAGAATTAACATTATTTTCAGCCTTGTCATAATTAGCCCTCATTAGCTGGGTTTTCTTGCTTCCCCTCTTAAAAAATCCCAGTATACCCTTGTCCTCATCACTGGCATCAAAGCCCTTTAATTCAACAACCAAGTTGGAAATCATATCTCCGACCTCTCCAAGGTCTTTTGTCCTAATAACACTTAGGGTAGAATCTGAGAAATCGGACATCTTCTTTTGGACTCCCGCCCCATATTCCAATACAAGTTGGGAATTTCCTATATCGATTTCTTTTGAAAAATCTTCAACCATTTTTCTTTCAGATTCGCTTAAACTCGACTCGTCAAATGAGTCAATAACACTTCTTTCAACCTTGTCTTCTTTAACCAGGTCTAACTCTTCTTTTTTGTTACTATCAAAACTTAATACTATATCATCCATATTTAATCTCCTAATAACATCTTTTGCTATATTTTAAATGATTAATTCCTCTATTTTAAACTTATGTATTTATTCATCAATCTTGTTTTCAAAAGGACTTTCTCCGCTCAGACCATCCTGGGCCAACATGGTCTTTAAAACAGATATATCAGACCTGATATCGATATTATCGGTCTGAATCAGCTGGTCCAATAACCTCTTGTAAGCACCTATAATGGTATCCATAGTAGTTGATATTTCATCCATTGCCTTAAGGCTTGTATCGGTTTTTGGTTTATTTTCAAGATCTTTGTATGACCCAAGGAGTTTGGTAGTTATTGGCATATAGTAGGATGAAAACCTATCTAACCTATCCAACTTATCTGGTTTTTTACTAACAAGATCTTCTAAACTTCCTATCAAGTAAGATATTTCTGAACACTTTTCTACCATACCAGTGTCTGATAGTGATCTTTGCAATACTTCTATTTCATTCCTATTGTCCCTACATGACTCTAAGAAGTGATTTAATTCCTTATTTGATTCAAATTTTTCTTGCTCAATATCTCTCTTCCTACGACTTTCCTGACCAGCTTTGTAATATGAATACAATTCATCATTGACTAGGAAGATAGTATTATTTTCTACTAGGTGGCCCTGGTAGAAATATTTTTTTTCTATCATAGTTTCTAGGTCTTTGACCACACTAGACTCCGGTCTTCCTATACGGTTGGCCATACTTGATATTTCTGCATATCCATTGTGGTCAAGTGAAGCAAGGTAGGCCTTAAACCTAGATATTTCCTTCCTCCTATAGGAAAAGAAGTAGCTAATACCAAACATGACTCCAAAGATGACAAAAAAAGGTATAAAATTTAAGCCTATTGCAAGTAGTATAATTCCTAAAATTAGCATTATAAATGCTGTAATGCCTGACAATATTTGAAAGATCAGGTTAAGCAAGTAGTTTTCCGGCCTTCGGATATATCTTTCCACCTGATTTATTTCTGGCATATTAGCTGATCCAAAACCTCTATTATAAGTTCTTACATTAGCTTGCTTACCTAATATATTCTTGCCTATTAGCGAATTATTAACCTGGTCAAGAGCTATATCTATAGACCTCTTTACAGTGTCATTTAGGTCAGCAAAATTACTCTCATTAATTTTTGAATTTATGGTATCCCCTAAACCTTTAATTAGGTCATCTACAGAAAAATTATTATTCTTATATTTATTAGTCATATTAAACACCTCACTAATATGATTATACCATATAATTAGGACCTTTTTAGCTTTTGTATGTAGAAATATATCAGGATATATAAGTAAAATTAAAAAATTCATTAGATATTTTTAAAGCCCTTATCCTTATGATATACAAAAAAGGCCACGCATTTTTTGTAATGCGTGACCTAAGTGTTTACTCGTTTCTATTTAATATGTAAATTTAATTAAGTGTATCATAGAATATATGTTATATACAGTCTTATAACTATACCAATAGGCCTTCGGAAATATTAAGGGTCTTGTCTGCTATTTCCTCAGCAAAAACCGTGTCATGGGTAATTATTAGTATAGCCATGCCCATTTTTTTACAGTCTCTAATAATATCCGCAACTTTTTGTATATTGTCCTTGTCTAAGGCTGATGTAGGCTCATCAAAACATAACACCTTTGGCTTAAGGGCACAAGACCTGGCTATGGCCACCCTCTGTTGCTGGCCACCTGATAACTGGTGTGGATAGTGGTCTTTTTTATCCAAAAGGTCTACCATCTCTAATAGGTCTAGGGCCTCTTTAACCGCCTCATCCTTATTTCTACCAAATACCCTAACAGGAGATTCTATTATATTTTCTAGGACACTTAAGTGAGGAAATAGGTTGAAATTTTGGAAAACCATGCCTATCTGGCCCCTAATTTCCTTCATATCATTTATTGACTTTATTTCTACATTGTCCAGGACGATTTTACCACTATCAAAGTTTTCAAGCCCGTTTATACACCTGATCAGGGTTGTCTTACCAGCACCTGATTTACCTAAGACTACTCCGATTTCACCATCGTCTATCTGGAAGCTAATTCCCTTCAAGACTTCTACTTGCCCAAATTTTTTCTTAAGATCTACTATTTTCAACATATTATCACCCCTTACCTATAGTATGAATATCTCTTTTCTAAGAGTGCCATCAACTTAGTTAGTATGGCTGTCATTACCAGGTATATGACAGCTGCATAGGCAAAAGGCATCAAACTAGCTTCCCTATTACTTGCTGCTGTTGCTACCCTCAATAGGTCATTTAGTCCTAAAATATAGACAAGGGAAGTATCCTTTACTAGGGTAATTAATTCATTAGAAACAGGTGGTAATACCCTTTTTGTTAGCTGGGGCAAAATTATTCTTTTATACATTGTAATCTTGTCAAAACCAAGAACTTTGGCTGCTTCAAACTGACCCTTGTCAATAGATAATAGACCACCCCTGAAAATTTCAGCATAATATGCTGCATAGTTGATTACAAAGGCTATAAAGGCCACAGTCAGCTGGTCGAATACTAGCTTTGGACTAATTATAGGAAGTACGTAGTAGAAGAACATCATCTGTAGTAAGAGTGGACTTCCCCTCATTATCCATATATAAAAGCTAGAGACAGAACTAGCTATTTTGTTATTTGATAGCCTTACAAAGGCAACTACTATACCCAAGGGTATGGAAAATATAGTTGTTACAAAGAACAATTCTAAAAGTATTTTAACCCCTTCAAACATTTATTTCCTCCTGTTGCTGATCTTATTTATTTCACTTGTCAGCCTTAAAAATTATATATTTATTATTGGTTGAACCATTTCTTTTTTATCTTGTCAAATGTTCCATCAGCCTTCATATCATCTAAGGCTTTATCGATCTTATCTCTTAAGTCTGTATCCTTCTTTCTGAAGCCTACACCATACTGTTCACTACCAAGGTCACCTTCTAGTACCTTATACTTGTCGGCACCCCTCTGAGTAATGTAGTACTTTAATAGAACTTCGTCACCAACTACAGACTTAATTCTACCAATCTCTAAATCTCTAAGAGCCTTATCATATGTATCATAAGTAACTGGTTTCTGGTCCTTTATCATACCTATAAATTCCTTATTAGCCTCTATAGCTTCTAGGGCAGATGATGCTGCCTGAGTTCCAACTACCTGGTCCTTAAGGTCTGCTAACTTAGTTGGGCTTTCAGTAGACATTGTGATTGCTATTTGCTTGTTGTCAAAGTATGGCTTAGAGAAGGCCACTCTCGCCTTACGTTCTTCAGTTATTGAATAACCATTCCATAGACAGTCAACATTGCCATTATCTAGCGCCTGTTCCTTCATTGACCAGTCAATATTCTGGAACTTAACTGTATAACCGGCTCTCTTAAAGGCTTCATTTGCCAAGTCAATATCAAATCCTTCTAGCTCATTTTTGTCATTAAGGAATCCCATAGGAACAAATGTGTTGTCAAGCCCCATTACAATTTCCTTCTTGTCTGTGCTAGTAGCCTTTTGGTCATCTTTCTTGTCTGAACAAGCAACCAAACCTGTAGCTAATACTAACCCTAAACCTAACATAACCGTTTTTTTGATAATACCTTTTTTCATTTTCTTTTCCTCCTAAAAATATAATTAAATATGTCTAGTCAGGTCCAGGATAGAATACGCACAAAAAACTCCCGTGCCCTGACGTCTGCCAGAGGACGAGAGTATAAAATCCAATACTTCGTGTTCCCACCTCTATTCGTTACTATCTCGCAATAGCAACCTCATCGAGTACTATATAATACCCTAACACTGTAACGTGTGTTCACGTGATAGCCTACTAAAACTTCGGTATCCAACTCATAGATGTGTTCGATATAATCTGTAATGTGCTTCTCACCAGCCAGCCACTCTCTGATTAACTTCATATACCTACTATTTCTAGTCAAAGTCTTTGTTTTTGTGGTTTCTTTACTTGTTATAAATCATTCTAATTCATGGTAAAGGTTTTGTCAAGGTTTTTTTGAATATTTTTTATTTTTTTGAATTTACACATTATTTAAATACATTTAAACTGTTTTATTCACCCATAAACTAGTTTCTAGCCCATGGTACTAAATTCACCTGACCAAAACTCAAATCACGAAACCTATCTGTATACTCCCCCCTATAATTTATTAGGTATAGTATAACTAACTCTATATAGTTAATGCCAAGAAGGGTTATATTCCACATATCTTCAAATTCTAATTTATTATTATGTTTTGACTTACTCGGATGAACTACCCTATTTCTATAGTAGGTGATCAAGTCGACACCATCCTTAAAGTGTCCTACCAGATCTAGAGAAAATTGGTCAATCCTATCTATACTGGTATCCAGGTTACACTCTTTTAGGAGCATCCTTATATTTTGCTTGGCAGGGTTCTTATCATACTCAATAGGATTGTAAACAGCCTTCATTTCAACCAATACTACATAAGACAGCATTTCTAGGGCAGTCTGTATAGAAATGATATTGTTATCTATATTATTACCATTTAGGGCACCCAGATACCAGTCTACAGTGTTGTCTATGGCCACACTATAATAGGTATCTTCGAGTTTTTTACACATGAGAGAAAGATACTTTTCTATGTTGTGGTAGTTTGATATAGTAGATGTCCAGTTGAAGACAAAACGGTAGTCTGAGGAATAATTTTTACACCACTCCCTATAAGTATTCTTTCCTCCCCTATATCCAAAGGCATTTACTATATTTATATACCTTCCACATAGAAAAGACAGGGCTGTAGATAGGTTGTTTAAAAAATACCTTAGTCTCTTAGTTTTCACCTTACTTCCATCTTTTTTATATATTCTACCAGTATGTGTAATTATATTACCAGTTTTTGACACTAAGTTATTATGCATTTCCTTGTTGTATTTATAACTCTTGTCAATTACAATAGTATACTCGTTAACATCAAATTCTACCCTGGCAGCATATACCAAGTCGCCATGATTAACCAGCTTTCCAGGTATCTTGTCCATATTTAATATGTCGAACTGGAGGTAGTCTACATCTGTATCCTTAGACTTAATCAATATGTCATTGATATAACCGTATAATTCACCATTGGCAGTTTGTGTTATTTCAGCATTTATAACCTTATAACCGGGTATCTCAATAGATATCTTCTCCATTGAAAGATCATCAATATAGTCTGATATTGTTTCATACCTGTATACACTAGCCCTAAAATTTATGGCTACTGGGTCACTTATCTTATAGTAAACTGTCCCCTGACACTTAATGTCATATGTCCCGTATATGTAAAATCTTCCTTGGTATATTACAAAATCTTCATTGATATCATTATTATCGTATATGGAGATAAATGACTCATTAATTATATTCAATATCCTGTCTCCTTCCAAAAAAATAAGTACCCTACTGACTTGTAGAGTACTTATATTATACTATCTTTGTGTATTTAAATCAATTGGTTTGAAAGATGAACCATATAAGGACTCTTCCTTGCCTTCAGTTTCTTTAAAGGCTGTAGACAACATCAACTTAATCCTATTTAACTGGTTTACTGATGTTGCTGATGCATCATAGTCTATTGGTATTATATTGGCCTTAGGGAATTTCTTCTTTATTCCCTTGATTACACCCTTACCTATAATATGATTAGGCAGGCATCCGAAAGGCTGCATACATACTATGTTATTACATCCAGCCTCTAATAGTTCTAACATTTCTCCTGGTAGTAACCAGCCTTCGCCAGTTTGGTTACCAAGTGACACATAAGACTTAGTCAATTCAGCTAAATTATCTATCTTTTTAGGAGGATCGAACCTCTTACTTGCCTTAAGGGCTGAAGTATAAGTAGCCATATAAGTTTCTAGTATCTTGACAACTGCCTTACTAACAACCATACTCTTCCAGGATCCCTCTAGGTTCTTGTGCTTATATATATTATTGTAGGCACAGGCCATAAAGAAGTTGAGTAATTCCGGTACAACTGCTTCTGCCCCCTCTCTTTCCAGGATACCTATCAGGTCATTATTGGCTATTGGACTAAACTTAACCAGTATTTCACCAACCAGGCCAACCCTTGGCTTAACTTCATCAGTAATCTCTAGCCTATCAAAGTCAGAAACTATGTCTCTTATATTCTTTTTGAACTGCCTAATGTTGGCATCTTTAAGTGATTCCTTACACTTGTCACACCACTTTTCATATAGGAGGTTAGCACTACCTGGTATACTTTCATACGGTCTAACCCTTAGTAGGACCTTCATTAAAAGATCACCGTAGACTGCCCCCATTACCAACTTATTTAGGACCTTCATATTCATCTGTTCTTTAAAACCATTATCCTCTATACCTTGGGCACTAATAGACACTACCGGTACATTTGGGAAACCTGCAGACTTTAAAGCCTTTCTAAGAAAGGCAATGTAGTTAGTAGCCCTGCAGCCCCCACCTGTCTGGCTCATCAGTACAGTGGTATTATCCAGGTCATATTCCCCAGACTTTAGGGCATGTATCAATTGGCCTATCACTATTATAGCTGGGTAGCAGGCATCATTATTTACATATCTCAAGCCTTCATCAATTATCTCAGATGAGTTGTTGTTTAGGACTACTATATTAAGGCCAGAATCCTGCATAGCCCTTTCTATAAACTGAAACTGGACTGGCGCCATTTGAGGGGCTAAAAGTGTATGCTTGGTATTTAACCTTGTATTCTTCTGGTATTCAACCTTCTTTTCTTTCAACTGGGAAGGCTTAACTCCACTCAGTTCCCTTTCATTTATGGCAGCCTTTAAAGACCTTAGTCTTATCTTGGCAGCCCCTAGGTTATTGCCCTCATCTATCTTGATAACTGTATGTATCTTAGATTTTTCATTCAGTATGTCTTCTACCTGTTCAGTAGTTACTGCATCAAGTCCACATCCAAATGAGTTTAATTGAACCATATCTAGGTTATCCTTATTCTTACAGAATTCTGCAGCCTTGTACAACCTGGAATGGTATACCCACTGGTCTACCACCCTAAGAGGCCTCTCCATATGGGCCAAGTGACAAACAGAATCCTCTGATAAGACTGCCATACCAAGAGAATTTATCAATTCTGGTATACCATGGTTAATCTCCGGATCAAGGTGGTAGGGTCTACCAGACAAAACAATACCCTTTAAATTATTTTCGTCTAAATAGGCTACTGCTTCTTCGCCCTTCTGTCTTACCTGGGCCTTGAACAAGTCATATTCTTTTGTCGCCATGTCTATAGCCCTATTTACCTCATCTTGTCTAAGGTCTGGATAGTGGTACTTCATGGCATTGTATATTCTCTTCTTCAACTTGTTCTTGTCATTTAAAGTTATAAAGAAATTAATAAACTTAATATCATTTTCTTCAAGAGAATCCATATTGCTCTTTATTACTTCTGGATATGATGTAACAACCGGACAGTTGAAGTGATTGTCAGAATCAGGGTCTTCCCTGAATTCATGTGTAACTGATGGATAGAAAATAGTCTTTATACCTTTTTCTATCAGGTCTTCTATATGACCATGGACTAGCTTAGCTGGATAACACACTGTATCTGAAGCAATAGAACTAATCCCCTTCTCAAATATATCCTTAGTAGACTTGGCTGACAGGACAACTGAAAATTCTAGCTCACTTAAAAATGTATGCCAAAATGGATAGTTTTCATACATATTTAGGACTCTTGGTATACCAATAAGGCCCCTCTTTGCCTCTTCTGGCTTTAGGGACTTGTAGTCAAAGATTCTGTCATACTTATATTTATATAAATTAATACTTTTCTTGTCCTTTTCTATCTTCTTATGGGTATAAATTGCCTCTCCAACCTCACACCTGTTACCTGATACAAATATCTCTGACTCAGAGAACTTATTTATAGTTAATAGGCACTTGTTAGAACAACCCTTACATCTTGTTACACTTGACTCTATAGTAATGTCATTTAACTGGTCTAAGCTGAGAATATTTGACCTAATACCCCTGTATTTTTCCCTTGAAATCAGGGCGCATCCAAAAGCCCCCATCAAGCCGGCTATATCAGGTCTAGTTACATCCCTACCAGCCAGGACCTCGAAAGACCTCAAGACAAGGTCATTATAGAATGTACCACCTTGGACTACCACATTTTCTCCAAGCTCTTCCACATCCCTTAATTTTACAACCTTGAATAGGGCGTTTTTAACTACTGAATAAGCCAAACCTGCAGATATATCCGCAACACTAGCCCCTTCCTTCTGGGCCTGCTTAACCCTGGAATTCATAAATACTGTACACCTGGATCCCAGGTCTACAGGGTTTGTAGCCCCTATTCCTACCTTTGAAAAGTCAACTATATCCATATGTAGAGACCTTGAGAAGGACTCAAGGAAAGAACCACAGCCGGATGAACAAGCCTCATTAAGGATTATCTGGTCAATTACCCCATCTTTTATCTTTAAACACTTCATATCCTGGCCACCAATGTCCAGGATAAAGTCAACTTTCGGATCAAAGAACTTTGCAGCCTTATAGTGGGCAATGGTTTCTATTTCACCCTCATCTATTCTTAGGGCCTTTTTAATTAATTCTTCACCGTAACCAGTTACAGTTGCCCTGGTTATAGAACAGCCCTCAGGTAGTTTTGAATATATATCCTTAAGTATCTTGATACTCATATCAAGGGGACTACCCTCGTTACTACCATAGTGGGAATAAAGTAGCTGACCCTCTTCTCCTATTAGAACGGCCTTTGTAGTAGTTGAACCAGCATCTATACCAAAGAAACACTTGCCCTGGTAGTTTTCTATACTGTCCCTTTTTACACAGTCCTTAGCATGTCTAGCCTTAAAGTCTTCATAGGCCTGGTCATCCTTAAATAGGGCCACTATTTCATCACTATTTCCATCTTCAAGACTATCAACCCCATCAACCAAGTCAATAAGTTCCTTGATTGAATAAACTTTCTCCTTAGATGCCAAAAGGGCTGCTCCCATAGCCACATAAAGCTGGGCATTTTCAGGGAAAATTATATTTTTGTCTTCTAACTTCAATACTCTTGCAAACTGCTTTCTTAATTCTGACAAGAAATATAGGGGTCCACCAAGAAAGGCAACATTTCCCTCTATCTTCCTACCACATGATAAAACGCTGACCGTTTGAACGACAACAGCATTAAATATACTCATGGCTATGTCGGCCTTACTGGCCCCATCATTTATAAGAGGTTGTATATCTGTCTTTGCAAATACACCACATCTTGAAGCGATTGGGTAAACCACCTTGAAGTTTTTGGCAAGTTCATTTAATCCAGCAGCATCTGTCTTCAAAAGTGATGCCATCTGGTCGATAAAAGCACCTGTACCACCGGCACAAATACCATTCATCCTCTGATCTATTCCACCTGATAGGAAGGTTACCTTGGCATCTTCTCCACCAAGCTCTACTACAACATCAGTATCAGGGTTATACTCTTCTATAGACCTTGTACTAGAAATTACTTCCTGTTCAAATTTTATTCCTATCTTTTTTGATAGGCCTATACCACCTGAACCTGTTATTACAGACTTTACCTTGATATTCCCTAATTTACTAAAAATATCCTTTAACTGGTCACTAACTGCCTTTTTTACATCAGAAAAGTGCCTTCTATATTCTTTGTATTTTAATAATTTATCTTCAGTTAAGACAACTGCTTTAACGGTTGTGGATCCAATATCTATTCCTAAATTATAGACCTTTTCCATCTTATACCTCCTCATGGGTAATATACTATATATACCACCTATCACCAAAATGAGCTTGGATAATACATATATATAGAGAAATCTACAAGAGATTATCTAATTAATATACCCATTTTAGTATATCTTATACCAAATTTAGATTTTTGTAAAATGAAATTATCTTCATTTTAGGCATGAAAAAAATCCTCCTATGACCTTTGATTTATCATAGGAGGATAAGGAAATTTATATACTTTTTACATACACTTTTCTATAGGTAGATTATTACTTTAAATTCTTAGAAACCATGTTAACCAGGTCAGCAGTTCTTTCAGCATAACCCCATTCATTGTCATACCAAGAAATAACCTTTACTAGTCCATCACTCATTACCATTGTTGATAGGGCATCTACTATAGAAGACCTCTTGTCACCCTTGAAGTCTACTGAAACAAGTGGCTTATCACAGTAGCCTAGTATACCCTTTAATTCATTTTCAGCAGCATCCTTAAGGGCTGTATTTATTTCTTCTGCAGTAACATCTTTCTTCTTAAGGTTAACAACAAGGTCAACAACAGATACAGTCTGAGTTGGAACCCTTAGAGAGAATCCATTTAATTTTCCTTCTAGTTTCGGAAGCACTAAGGAAACAGCCTTAGCTGCACCAGTTGTTGTAGGTATTATTGATCCAGCGCAAGCCCTAGCCCTTCTTAAATCCTTATGAGTCTTATCCAATACCTGCTGGTCGTTCGTATAGGCATGAACTGTTGTCATCATACCGTTTTCTATACCGAATTTTTCATCTAAAACCTTAGCTACTGGAGCTAGACAGTTAGTTGTACAAGAAGCATTTGATATAATATTGTGTAGGTCCTTATCGTACTTATCATCATTTACACCCAATACTATTGTGATATCTTCATTCTTAGCTGGGCAAGTTATTACAACCTTCTTAGCACCTGCATCTATATGACCTTGAGCATCTTCTCTATTTTTAAACTTACCAGTATTGTCTATAACTATATCAACACCTAGGTCCTTCCAAGGAATTTCACTTGGCTTGGCTGCCCTAGTGATTGCTATATCTCTTCCGTTTACACTTATACAATCATTGTTCTTTACTTCAACCTGGCCATCAAATATACCATAGCTTGAATCGTATTCAAATAGATGGGCTAGTGTTTCAGCATTTGCCCTAGCATTAATAGCGACTACTTCGTATTCATACTTGTCAGATGCCTCTGTAATTCTTAATACTGATCTACCAATCCTACCAAATCCGTTTAAACCAACTCTAATTTTCATCATAATCCTCCATATAGTATAGTATATAATATAATCTTTAAGTTTTTAGATATTAGTATATCTCTTTTCTACAAATATTGTATACTATTTAATCTAATAATGCAATACTATAGGGAAAACTTTTTCAAGTTTTTCTTAAAATATTATCACTACCTTACCTCAAACTAAAGAACTAATAACCCTGAGCTGGATTATACTATTATCTAATTATGATAAAATATTCTAAAAAAGGAACTATGATATGTATATCATAATCCCTTTATTGTATATCACTTTTAATATAGCCACTTCCTAAATTACTTTTCTTCGTCTACTATTACTGAATCTTCTAATTTAGGTTCATCCTTATCAAAATCCTGCATAGAAACTACAAAGCTATCAAGATCATCATCAGCTTCTTCATCTCCATCAAATTCACGCGCATTTTTTCTATCGATTAGGTCATCAATAGTTTCTCTTAGGGCTTCTAGATCTTCTAGTTCAAAATCTTCATCATCAAAGTCATCAAAATCACGTTCAATATGAAGTTTTTCACGAAGGAAGTCATTCACTTCTATTTCGTTTTCCTTATAGATTTTGTAACCTAGAGCACCTGCCACTACACCTAGGGCAGTACCAAATAATACTTTTTTCATAATATACCTCCATTATCTTCAAATATAAATTTTCTAAATCGACCATATCAGTCTATACATCAAGCAATTAAATATGCTAAATAAATTTACCTTATGAGTAGAAATATGGCCTTAAGATATATCTAAACCACATTCTCTTAAAAATTGCTGTGGGTCTTCGAACATATATTGCATATGACTCATGCCATCTATTATCTTAATTTTTCCAGCATCAAGTGACTTAATCTCTGGTAGGTTGATTTTAGACTTGTCTTTTTCACCAAATAAGAATACAAGATCAGTGTCGTCCCTATACAGTACAGATGGCAAGGTGTAATCATAGCATGAAAAGGCAATTTTCTTCAAACAATCATTGTCTATATCCCTATAGACATCTATACAGTATCTTTCATCTTCCTTGTTTAGGTACTTGTACTTTTTAGTCTTACTAAAAAACTCATTTGGATGCTTCTTAAGGCCCTTAGAAGTCCTCTTCATCTCTAGATACAATTTTAAACCCTGTAGTTTGCTGGATTTCATAGCTGGTGAATCAAGAGCTGCCTTATCGATCTTAAGGTTTATATCCTTTAAGATTTCAAAAGCCACAGAGGTTCCGTAGGATGACCCCAATAAAAAAGCTATCCTGTCTATATTATGATCCTTTAACCAGTCTATAATCTTATCAGATTGGCACCTGGCTGATACAAATTCAGAATGTGGGTGGTCAAGCCCCTCTAAATTTGGTATCACTACATAGTAATCCTTTATAAGTAAAGGTAAAATTGTCCTGTAACTGGTAACACCTGGATAAAAAATACTATGCACCAAAAGCGCTACAGGTTTTTCAGAATCACCAAAAGTTTCAACTTTCATGTTTAAATTCCTCCACATTATCTTTTATACCTTCTCTAAACTATAATACCCCTATAATTAGTAAAAGTAAAGTACTTCGAAAGTTTTTATTCATACTAATTAATTTATGACTGGTTTTCCGTCATTATCTAGTATGGCCTTACCTTCAGTATCCAACATAATACCATCAATAATTTTATCTCTTTCAAGTACACCATCATCATTGTAGTAAAACTTGTCATAACCATAGGGTGACCTATTAGCCTGGTATAACCAACCCTTAAATAGGCCAGCATTTGAAAACCTATATGTCTGTTTATCTGGATCAAAACCTACATCATTGGAAGAGGAGTATGAATAGTTATACCTATCCATAATAGAGTTAACGGTTAAACCACTAACAGAATTTATACCACCTATGACAGTTATATTGTCCTTATTGCCACTACGGTTTACAACATTAGAATCAACCTTCGTTGAGCATAAAAGTACTCCTGTATCCGCTATACTTGCCATAGATGAAGCAGACAAGGCATCTGGAAAGTTCCTGCCACTTGCTACAAGTAAGTTTTTAGCTTTTATAAGGGCAAGAATTTGATCACATGTCTTATACCTGTCATCCCCACCTATCCTCTTACCATAGGTATTCTTTATTGAATTTTTTCCACCAATTGTATATTCAACCTTATAGTCTTTTGGAAGGTTTAATTTTTTTCTTCCATCAACTAAAAGTAGGCTAGTTTTAGATTTGGCAACTAGACCGCTTGTAGATAGGGCATCCGGGAAATTTCTACCATCAGCTATACAAAGGTCATTATTCCCCGCCCTCTCAACTACTTTCATGCTGGTATCATACCTGTCCCTACCTTGGATTCTCTCAACATTGAAAAATTTAGTCAGGGCACTTTCATAACCCTTGTCAACAGAGTTTTCTCCACCTACTATAATTACATTTTTAACCTTCCTATTCAGGAGGTCGGCCGTAAACTTTCTATAGTCTAGGTCGTCTGAACTAGGTTTAACCAATATTATATTTGCCTTGTATTTAGTTGCTAGACTAATGGCAGATAGGGCATCAGGAAAATCCTTGCCATTTACCACTATGGCTATATCAGACTTATGGTGGTCTGCAACATTCATAGACGTCTGGTACCTGTCCGGACCTTCTATCCTTCTAATAGAGCCTGCCTCAGCACCTCCTAAAAAAATCCCTGTAAACATCATACCAAGAACGAAATATACTCCACTTTTCCTCAATTTACTTTTATTAAATCTCATGCTTCTCCCTCATTAACTTCTGTAAGTTCCCAGAATTTTTTTTCGTTTATTACACATATATTATGACCTAGAGCCAGGTAGGCCAAAAGAATTTCATACTCCTTAGAGTCATAAAAAATTGGTTTGTCAAAACCCTCTCCAACAATTAGATAGTCCACTTGACCAGAGATATCATCTACTATTATAGCCCCCATATCTCCTAGCTTTTTACCTATGCTGTCCTTAGACTCATAGTTAAAGTCATTATAAAGAAAAACCCTCTTATCTTTAAAATCTATGTCAGAAAGGCAATCCTCATCTTCCCAGTCATCTATGAACTCAAAATTTTCCAGTATTGTGACCAATTCACCTATAGACATAATCCTTATAGACTTGCCCAACCTATTTAAATCCACTATTTTTTTTATGTACTGCTTGTCTAGGTCTTCCGTATAGTAAATAAAGTTTTTAACAATATAGTAATCACATTCTAAATCCAAAGAAGTGGTAAATTTTAAGTTATACTCACCTGCTAGATTCTTGAAATCTGGCATATTTTTCAATTTAATCCTATTTGAAAGGCATATCTTGGAATTGAAAAAATCCAGGTCTAGCCTATGATCTTCTAAATAAGCCTGCCTCTTTAGGCTCCAATTCTTGGCATTTATACTCCTCATCACCCTATTTTTAAGAATCCTGTTTTGTTTCATCAGGGCCCTGTCCATCCATTGGAAAAACTCCTGACTGTAGGTCTCCCCATACTTAGAATCCAAGTCATCAAGTAGATTTAGATAAGATAAGTGGGTCCTATATGCGTCAGACCTAGCCCTGTGGACATCTGAATTATCTATACCCAAGTGGTCACACAACCTAATCAGGGAAAATTTTTCACCATAGGCAAACTCTCCCAGGTCAAATGTATCTATACATGGATTTTCAAAGTCCTTGTCTAAAATCCTATCAAAAGAATCCTTGATTTCACGTATATCATTGCCCATACCATGGCCTATGACCGGTAGATCGCCAATAAAATCATGAAACTTTTTTATAACATGAGTTTCATCCTCGGCAGAATATATCATCTCATTTGATATACCTGTTAAATCTTCTATGAACTCATCTATATAATAAATCTCTTGTCCATCAACATTTACTGTAGACTTAATCTTTTTTGCTTTATAGCCACTCTTAGACCCTTTTCTTTTTTCTAATACATTGTAGTCTGGTGGTCTGACCAGGCTGGAAAACTCATCTATAATTACACCATCCCTTACCTTTAAAGCGGCTAACTCTATAATATAGTTTAAACAGTAATTTCCTGTCAATTCTAAATCTATAGCTACATATGTTTCTGGAAGAGTTTTTAATTTGTGGTCGTACTTATTGCATTTAATCGTCAAAATATTCCTCCTAGAAAACTTATTTTCTCCTTTAATATTATAACATAACTTGGTTTTTTTAGATTATAATATGGTAAAATAAAGTAAAGTAAAATGATATTTATAGGAGGTCAAATGAAGCTTGTAAAAATATACAATGAAAATGTAAAAGCTCTAGTCAACCAATTTAATATAGCGGATATGTATTCAAGATCAGCGGGTGTCGCCTATTATTTGACCCTGTCTATTTTCCCATCACTAATGTTTTTAATGTGTGCCTTTGCCTATATGCCGCCTATTATAGGTAACTTTGTAGAGACTGCTATCAGGACTAATGTTCCAACAGGAGCATCAAATATACTGCTTACTATTGTAGACTCAGCCATTAACAATAGGAGCATTAGGCTACTCGTCATAACTTTCCTAATAGCAGTATGGACTTTTTCTAAGGCAGTTAAGTCTCTTATAGCCGGTCAGAATTCAGCCTATAATTTTGAAGAAACTCGTTCCTTTATCAGGCTCAACCTATATGTATACTTATATGCTGTAGCATTTTTTCTGGCTGTAATATTTGCAGTAGTTTTTTTAGTATATGGTGGTAAGTTTGCTGATATTATTCGAGATAGACTTGATGAATTTTACCTACTAACTTTAATATATAACTTTATAAGGTTTGTGATCCCCATCTTTTTTATTCTATTGATGTTTTTAAACTTTTTTATATTCGGACCATGCAAACCTATAAAGATTCGCCAGGCCCTACCAGGAGCTTGTTTTACAACTGTACTATGGGTAATATTGTCTATAGCCTATTCTTTTTATATTGATAAGTTCAGCGACTATAAGGAAATCTATGGAAATATATCGACTATCATAGTCTTGATGACCTGGATATACCTTTGTAGCATATCTATTACAATTGGTTATAAGGTCAATGCATTAAACTATTGGAGAGACCATTTAAAAAGTATAAGAAAATTAAAATAAGGAGGTCGTCTACCAACCCCAAGAGCTAGACTTATATTCTAACTTTTGAGGTGGTAAACCAACCTCCTATTTTTTAACCTTGTAAAGCATATTTCTCTTTGAAAATACAACCATGCTGGCTACTATAATTATACCGCCAATTATAGTTCCCAAGTTTGGTATCTCTCCTAGAACTATAGACCCCAATAGGGTAGCAAAGAATGGTGTTAAAAAGCTAAAATTTGCCACCTCACTGGTGTTATCGGCTATCGATAGGGCTATACTCCATAAGAAGTAGGCTATGGCGCTTGAGAATACACTTAATACTAGTAGGACCAGTATAAACTTGCCTGAAGCAGCCACTAGTTCACCCTTGGCCTGGATTGCAAAAGGTGACAATATCAAGATAGAAAACACCATACTGTAGGTAACAATCTCAATCCCCTTATAGCCATCCATGGACAGTTTCCTATTTAAGTTGTTGTATATTGAAAATAAAACTGAGGCTGCAAGTGTCCAAATCATGCCAGCATTGACCGACAATACTCCATCCCACAACATCATAATCAGAACACCACCAAAGGCAGTAATCATAGATACCCAACCTACTTTATTTATCTTTTCCCCGTATACCTTGCTGGATTCTATAGCCGTCAATATTGGTGTAAGGGCTATAATAATGCTTGATGATGCAGAAGTAATGGTTTGTATACCCTTATTGAATACAAATAGGTATACACCAAAACCACAGGCAGCTGATAAAAATAACCAACCAATATCCCTGGCCTTAGGCAGTCTTATCTTGGTAAATATTCCTATAATAAGTAAAACAACCGATGCTATACATACCCTTAAAAAGCCTAGGGCAAAGGGTGTAAAATGCTGCATGGCAACCTTTGAAAATGGAAAGGCTAAAGCCCAAAAAGATATAGTTGCTAGTCCTAATAGGTTAACTTTCAATTTTTTATTCATATCTGCTTAACTCCTTTCCTTTTTCTTATTAATCCTATGATATATATTAAATTGCAAACATTAATATATATCTTCTTTAATATATATTAATTATCCTTATGGTAGATTTTAACACCTTTTTCTTCCCCCTTCAATCTAAATATATAATAAATATAATCTAGAAGAAAGACAATTGGTTTTTCTCACTCATCCCCTCAAGAGACCCATGATTGGATAACTTTTCTACTACTGTTTTAGATAACTTGGTCCTCTTGATAAGGTCTTCTTTTGACAAGAATTTACCATCTTTCCTGGCCTCGACTACACTAAGGGCGGCATTTTCACCCATCCCCTGTAGGGATATCATAGGTGGTAGGATCTTCTTAGGTCCATATATCTTAAAATCCCTAGCATCCGATTCATATAGGTCTATATGCATAAATTCAATCCCTCTGGCATACATTTCTACCACAACTTCTAATATTGTATACTGGGCATTTTCCTTAGTAGTAGCCTTGGTTCCAAGCTCTTTTATTTGACCAAGTCTTGCCTTAACCTTGTCTATACCAGATGTGATTAGCTCTATGTCAAAGTCATCTACCTTTGTAGTAAAGTAGGTAGCATAAAAGGCTTCGGGATAGTTTACCTTACAATAGGCAATCCTAAAAGATGTCATTACATAGGCAACTGCATGGGCCTTAGGGAACATGTACTTTATCTTCTTACACGAAGATATATACCAGTCTGGTACCTCATTTTCCAACATGGCCTCCTCATCTTTTTTTGTTAAGCCCTTACCCTTTCTAACACTTTCCATTATGGTAAAGGCCCTTTTTGGCTTCAACCCCATGAAAATAAGGTAATTCATTATATCATCACGAGTAGATATAACCTCTTTTAGACCAACAACATTGGCCCTTACCAGGTCTTGGGCATTATTTAGCCACACATCTGTACCATGAGACAGACCTGCTATCCTGACTAATTCGGCAAAGGTTGTAGGTTTGGTGTCCACTAGCATCTGTCGTGTAAACTTTGTTCCAAACTCTGGTATGGCCATAGAACCTACTGTAGTCCCATCTATATCCTCCGGTTCTATACCCAGGGCTTTTGTAGATGTGAATAGGGACATGGTAGCTGGATCATCAAGTGGTATGTCTGTTATCTTTATACCTGTCATATCCTCTAACATCCTGATAATGGTTGGACCGTCGTGGCCCAGTATGTCAAGCTTTAATATTCTACCACTGATTGAATGGTAGTCAAAGTGGGTTGTGATTACACCCGAGGACTTATCATTGGCCGGGTATTGGACTGGTGTAAAATCGTGCACATTCATATTATGTGGTATAACCATTACACCACCTGGATGTTGGCCAGATGTCCTCTTTACCTCTGTACACCCCTTAGTCAACCAGGTCATTTCAGCATTTGTCAAGTCTAGGTGGTTTTCTTTTGAAAAATTTCTAACATAACCGTAGGCTGTCTTTTCCTGGACCGTACCAATTGTCCCTGCCCTAAAGGTGTATCCTTGGCCAAAGAGTTCTTCCGTATACTTATGTATAGTTGGCTGGTAGGTTCCTGAGAAGTTAAGGTCTATATCTGGCTCCTTGTCACCCTCAAAACCAAGGAATACTTCAAAAGGTATATCCTGGCCCTCCTTTATCAACTGGCTACCGCACTTAGGACACTTTTTATCTGGTAGGTCTATACCTGAACCATATTCACCTATACCAAAAAACTCAGAATATTTACAGGCCTCATTTGGACATATATAGTGTGCAGGCAGAGGATTAACCTCAGTAATATCACTCATAGTTGCTGCAAGAGAAGATCCTACAGACCCCCTTGATCCTACCAGGTATCCATCTGACAGGGACTTGGCAACTAGCTTGTTAGCTATTATGTACATAACTGCATAACCATTACCTATAATAGAGTTGAGCTCCCTATTGAGTCTTTTTTCAACTATTTCAGGAAGTGGATTTCCATATATTCTTTCAGCCTTGTCAAAGCACATTCTTCTTAGTTCTTCCTTAGATCCATCAATGATAGGAGGGTAAGTTTTATCAGGTATTGGTTTGATACTCTCAAACATATCAGCTATCTTGTTAGAGTTTTCAACAACCACCCTATAGGCGGTTTCCGGGCCTAGGTAGGCAAATTCTTCTAACATTTCATCCGTTGTCCTAAAGTGAAGTGACTCGATATTCTTCTTATACTTTGGTATCTGAGAATACTTCAATACACTCCTATATAATCTTTCATGGGCATCCAGTGTATGTACATCCCCAGTAGCAACTACCAGCTTTCCTGACTGGTTTCCTAGGTCTACTAACTTTTTATTTATATTTTTAAGTTCTTCAAAGGTTTTTATCTCACCAGATTCTACCAGGTACTTAAGATTGTCAAGAGGCATAATTTCTATAAAGTCATAGAAGTCCAAAATTTTATCTATCTCTTCACCGGTCTTGTTTCTCTGTATGGCATTAAATAGTTCGCCACTTGAACAGGCACTTCCTATTATCAAGCCATCTCGCTTTTCTTTTATTAGGCTCTTTAGCATCAGTGGTTGTCTGTAGAAATGATTTAGATGTGAATCACTGATTAGTTCATATAAATTCCTAAGCCCCTGATAATTTTGGGCATAAATAGTTGCATGACTTGGCCTTAATTTTGTGTGGTCAATCTTACCATATACACTGTTTATATCAGAAAGCTTTTCTACCCCATCCTTCTTCATCATAGCAATAAATCTAAGGAATAATTGGGCAGTTGCTTCAGCATCATTGACAGCCCTATGGTGACCGCTAAGATTAATAGATAAGGCCTTGGTCAACCTGTCAAGTCCAAACCTCTTCATATGAGGCATTAAAACCCTGGCTAGTAAAAGGGTATCCAATTTTTCATGCTTATAGTCCAAACCTACTTCACTACACTTTTGAGCTATAAAACCTGTGTCGAAGTATGCATTATGGGCTACCAGAATAGAGTCCTTGGCAAAGTCCATAAACTTATTTAGGGCTTCTTCTATACCTGGAGCGTCTTCCACCATGTCATTTGTTATATTGGTAAGTTCCTGGACCTCATAAGGTATATCCATTTTAGGATTTACAAAGGTAGAAAACCTATCTTTAATTTGGCCATCCTCTAATAAGACTGCCCCAATTTCAGTTATATTGTCCCCTGTGACTGAAAATCCCGTTGTCTCTATGTCAAAAACCACAAATCTTTGGTTAAAGTCCTTGTCATTTGGATTTTGAACTATATCTAAATCGTCATCGACTATATAGGCCTCCACACCGTATATGACCTTGATATCCTTACCATTAGATGCATTCATAGCATCCGGAAAGGCCTGGACTACACCATGGTCTGTAATGGCTATGGCCTTATGCCCCCACTCTAGGGCCCTATTTATCAATTTTTTTACCCCTACTACAGAATCCATTGAGGACATCTTGGTATGAGCATGAAGCTCTACCCTCTTTTCTGGGGCATCATCCTGTCTAGATTTCTTTTCCTGACTCCTGATACCTGTTACCGTCATCTCTATTTCATCTGTATAGGAGCTGACCACAATATCGCCCTTGACCCTTATATAGGACCCAATTTTTTGTGGCCTTTTTGACCTTGTCAACATTATTATCCTTAAGCTGGAGTTTACAAAGGAGGGCCCCAGTCGTGTCAGTAAGAAAAATTGAATACAAAGACTTACCACTCCTAAGATTGACTTCCTCAGTATGGAAAATCTCTCCCTCAATAGCCACTGTACGAAAATTCTCATTTATATCAGATATACTTACCAGGTCAGCCCTTACGTCATTGCCATATACCATTCTAGGGTCCTCATGGTCCTTATCCAATTTGTAGCCATCTTCTTCTTGAGGTTCCTCAATAACTTCTGATTCTACCTTGGATAGATAATCCTCAAGCTCAAGATCTATATTCTCAATTATTTTTTTTACATTGTCCCAGCTATCTAGATTGAGGTTCTTTTTAGCCACTTCAAAGTCAACCCTAATATCCCTAGACAACTGCCTTTTGACCATGTCAATTATTTCCTTGTCTACTTCCTTATCTATTAACCTGGCATGTATATATTCCTCTGGCAACTTAATCTTTAAGCAGTCTCCACTAGTCATATGCTCTAGGTCATCATGAACGTATAGGATAGGTACATTAGTGTATAATATTTTTTTTATATTTGGCCAATAACGCTTCATTATATCTTTTAAGGCTCTCTTTTCCAGCCCTGTAAACCTACATTCCAGTTTTATAGACTCAAGTGGTGGACATAGCTTTCTTTTAATCTTATCTTCTAGCCTGGTAAGTCTTTCCATCATTATAATTTCATCTGAAAGCAAATGGATAGTGCATACCTGTGTATTTTTGTCCAAGACAGATTTCTCTATAGTAATCTTTTCAAACTCTTCTAAAAGATTTTTATTGTCCAAGCCAATTTTTAATAAAAAATCACAAAGCTTCATGAAAACTCCTCTCCTATTTATAATGGTACTTAAATTATATTAAAGTTGATACTTAGGAATATACCTGACCATTTTTCTTAATCTAATTCGATACCCTGAGCTGGTATTTTATGAGTATCAACTAGGTCTATGTCACCAAGCAGGTCCCTGTGCTTATTTCTAAACTTATCTATTACCGTAAACTTATTCCAACAATGCATTGGTACCAGGTGTCTCGGTTTTGTTTTTTCTATAAAGTACTTCATACCCCAATCAAATCTTTCTGCCTGTCTTGGATCCAGGGGTACCATGGCAAGGTCTATTTCTTTACCCTCCATCTTACCTATTTCATTCTTGAAATTCTTAGTTAGTTCTTCAAACTCTTCCTCAGTCTCAAATCCTACCCAAGTCCACCAGTTAAGGTCACCTGCATGGTAGATAGTTTTGCCCTTATAAGATATCATAAAGGCTAAACCAAGGTCTGTACTCAAATATGTCTCTACTCCTAATTCACCAAAATAATATTCTTTATTTGGCTCCAAAGAATATGACTTGTCAGCATCCTCTTGTCTTTTAGGCACTACGTCATTAGAAAGTATATACTCAACATCCTTATGGTCCCTAAAAAGGTCAAAAACATCTTCATTGAAGTGGTCACCATGGCCATGACTAATAAAGACATACAATTTCTTGTCCTTATCTAGACGTGGTATGTCCCCCTTATAGTAGTCAAATAACATGTAGGCAGTGTCTAATTCTAATAAAAATCCACTGTGGTATATATATTTTAAATTCATATTTTATCCTCCTTGATTATTTAAACACAATTATACCATATAGGCCCATTTATATCTATACTCGTCAGGATAAGAATCAACGTCTAACTTGTAAATACAATATCCTGGTCTAGATATTTTTCTTGAGTATAAAAAGGGTGACAGCCTAATAAGGGTCTGTCACCACTAGTTAATCCTATAGATTTTTATGTTTAATTAAAAGTTCTTAATACCTAATTTTTATGATAGTGATCATGATCGTGGTGGTGACCACAAGAACAAGCCACATGTCCATGACTATGATCATGGCTCAAGCCCTCATGATTTGCGTGCCCCTTCTTTAATTCCATCAAGGCATCATACCTACGCTCTTCTTTTTCATCTACATGATTATGCTTTTTAGATTTTTCTAATAGGTCTTCTAGCATTTCGCTACTAATCTGGGATAGCTTGTCTATGTCACTAGCCAAGATTTCTGTAAAGTCCATGTTAAGGCTTCTCTTTTTCCTATAAACATAACCAGCCATACTTAAAATTCCTGATAAACCTTCTATATATTCAAGAGTTTTCTTAAACTGGTTGAGTTCACTTAAACCCTTAGCCCTAGACTTCATATCTATATCTGAATTTAGGGCAAAAGAATCCAATAGGGAGTCTTTTACAAACTCAAGTATGACTATTAAAACACTAACCATATCTATCCCACTTATATTTTTATTGTAGGCAACTTCATAAATTTCCTGGTCACCAGTCATAAAGGTATTAGGCTGGTAGGTTTCTATCTTTAGGTTGACCCTACCTAAATCTGTAACCCTATCAAGAACCTTGTCAAAATCCCCCGCCAAAACATCTACGGCTTCAATATCATCTGTATCATTCATTAGCATCAAGTTGTATTCACCTATTATCATGGAAAGTATCTTTATTAGGTCTATAGGGCCAGTCTCATGCTTTTCATCCACTTCAAATATATTATGCTTAATATCAATAGCAATTTCTATGGTATTTACCTTCTTCATCTTATCCTCCTAATTTGTGACTTATATAAGTATATAGTCACTTTTACCCTCTTATTCTAAAAGCTTGCTTTCACCATGTTTGTGTCCTTATACACTCTTATTTATGGACTATAACTGGTGTACCTACATGAATCCTTGAATACAAGAATGACATATTTGATAGTGGTGTATTTATACATCCGTGAGATCCTGCATATAGGTACCTATTTCCACCAAAAAATGGTTGCCAATATGCATCATGAATACCTATACTTCCATTAAATGGTACCCAGTATTTAACTGGTGAGGCATAACCTGGTCCCCTCAAAACTGCATTTGTCATCATTTTCCTTACCTTGAATATGCCTGGAGGGGTAGCCATACCCTTATTAGGATTGCCTGTTACTACTGGAGTAACCATTTTTTCATAACCATACTCCATAAGCCACATTTTTTGTTGACTAATATCTATCTCTATATACTTGTGACCAAGATTTACTGCATTGGCAGGTATATCACCATAATTAGTAACTATATATTTAGGATTTATATTATAAGTTGATACGCCAGACTTTAGTATGCCTGATAGCCTATTTACCTCATAATCTAGGTCCATTTTTGTCACTTGCTTCATCTTAGATATAATAACGTCACCGTTTTTCCAGTAGGCATATGAGTCACTTAACTGTTTAGGTACAGCCTTATTATCCATATTTTTTAATAAGGACTCCATCCTTGCCCTATCATATATAAAGTTGAAAGAGCTATCCATTTTAAGTGTAGATAAAAACTGGCTTCCTTCTATCTGCTTCTTTGTCCCATATACATTATATTCAGTTGTCAGGTATTCCAACTTCATAAGTCTATCAAAAGCCTGGTCAGCCTTGGCATTCCCCTTATTTTGCATTAGGTTTGACAGGATACCCATACTATTAGTAAGTGCATCTCCACCACTCACCTGTGTAAGACCTGTAAGGCTGGACATATTGTAAAGGGTCTTGTACTGGTTAAAGGAAAGACCATTCTTTGAATTAACTAAAAGCACTGCTCCTTCGGCTAGATTTGAAGACTTAGGGCTCTTAGTTGGTCCAACTTGTTCAACCCCCTTATCACTAGCACTAGCCTGGGCATTACTTGCAATGATTCCGGAATTTATAAGAACTGCGTCGATAAGCCTGTTGGCCCTTACCCCACCATCATCTGTTAGGTAAACTACAGCAGGGTTAGGGTTAAACTTGTTCATCATCTTTAAACTTGTCTCCTGCCTATTTGAGCCTGCAATTCTCTCTACACTAGTAGCTATTCTGTCAAATTCACCTACTAGACTTAGGTTACCACCTATTACATAGACATTGTCAATTCCTAACTGGCCTAGGTCAGACCTAGTAGCTTCTAGCCTACTATTAGAAGTAAATAGTATAGGTGCCCCATTCTTGGCAGCTATAGCACCAATACCTGCAGCATCTGCAAGCCCCTTATGGCCATTAACTAAAAATGCAACCTGGAACTTTTCACTAGTAAGTTCTTTAAGTTTTTTAGCTATATTTAGAGAAGTCTCTTCCCTACTTGCCCCCTCTATTCTTTCTACATCAAGCGAAGAGGTTTTTAAATTATCTTCCAGGCCCATTGATATAGAATCTTGACCTCCAATTATTAGAACCTTCTTAGCCCCTAGCCTTGATAGTTCAGCCATAGTTGCCTCATTAAGGCTATCGCTCTGTGTCAATAATACCGGCACCCTTAGCTTGCTGGCAAGAGGGGCAACTGACAAGGAATCTGCTACTGCATTTGCATTTGTTAATATTACTGTATCAGACTGACTCCATCCAGACTGTGATATTTTAACAGCTGTGGAATACCTGTCGCTACCACTGATGTTTTGACTGGTAACGTTCTGGGCATAAACTGATGGTCCTATACTTGCCACCATTGCTCCTACAGCTACAAATATAGCTGTTTTTTTCATTAATTTTTTCATATTTACGCACCTCACACAATTAAATAAACTCAGATATTCATTAACCAATGAATAATTAATAATTTCCTAATTCTAGTATATAAATATATCAAATAATTTTCAAGTAACATTACAATTACAATTCTAATTCTTTTTGTGTATTTCTTCTGTTTATGAAAAAAATGTAATATAAATGACACTTTTATATATTTTATGGTTAATATATGGTAAAATACTACTATATATTTTTATGTAATATATTAACAATACGTATATATAAAGGTGTTCATAGGAGGTAAAGATGACAATAGCAGATAATAATTTAAAATCACTTTGTAATGATATTTTAAATAGTGGAAACAATACCCTTGGAGAAAAGGTCAGACCAAAATATGCAGATGGTACGCCATCTCATACAATGTTTGTAAACCAGGTATTTGAAAGATACGACCTATCAAAGGGAGAACTTCCAATAGTTACTCTAAGACAGGTAGCCTGGAAGTCTGGTATTAAGGAAATCTTATGGATATACCAGGACCAGAGCAATAATCTAGACCTATTAAGAGACAAGTATGGTATTACTTGGTGGGACGAATGGGACCTAGGTGATAGGACTATAGGCCAAAGATATGGGGCTACAGTCAAGAGATACAAGCTAATGGATAAACTATTAGAAAACTTAAAGAACCAGCCATATGGTAGAAGGCATATAATCAACCTATACCAGGAAGCTGACCTTGAAGAAACTGCGGGTCTATACCCATGTGCAATGGAGACACAGTGGTCTGTAAGGGATGGTTACCTTGATTTGACTCTTATACAGAGGTCATCTGATGTAGCTGTAGCCAATGCAATAAACAAGATCCAGTATGTTGCCCTACAGATGATGGTTGCTAGACACGTAGGCTTACAAGCAGGTGTATTCTGCCACTATGTAAATAACGCCCACATTTATGACAGGCATATCGACCAGATAAAAGAAATGATAGCTAGAGACCCTCAAGAAGGCCATGAATCTGTTAGGTTGGTTTTAAATCCAGACAAGACTAACTTTTATGATTTTACTCTAGACGACTTTACAATGGAAAACTATGACCCTGTAAAGCCTAACTTCCAGTTTGAATTGGCCATATAGTAATTTGATAGATAAAATATACAAGACTGTAAAGACTTAGGATATGCTAGTCTAACCATAGCCTATCTTAGTATAAAATAGGAGAAGATATATGATAGACAATATATATATGATAGTTGCCATGACTAAAAATACTAGGGCAATAGGTATTGACGGAGACATGCTCTACCACCTAAAAGATGACCTCAGGTATTTTAAGGAAACTACTTTAAATCACACTATAGTTTGTGGTAGGAAAACCTACTTTAGTTTTCCAAAAAGACCCCTTCCAAATAGGAAGAATATCATACTTACTAGGGGGAATAACCATTACGACCAGGCCTATACTCTTCACTCTAAGGAAGATGTTGTCCAATATGCCCTTGACCACCCAGATGAAAAGATATTTATATGTGGTGGTGACAATGTCTATAAACAGTTTATGGATATTGCCAGTAGGCTCTATATAACTGAAATTGAGGAAGATGAACCGGTCAATGCAGATAGTTTTTTTCCATATGTAGATCCAAACATATGGTCCAAAGCATCTGAATCTGATTATATTATTCCTGAAAAGACCCCTTGCTATAAATTCATAGTTTATGATAGAAAAAATAAATAATATAGTTCACATATATATTGTACAATTTTTTATCCTTGAACTTATTTATTAATATAGGTAATTGATTCTGTGTTTTTTGAGAGTATATAAATTAATCTATACTCTTGTCCTTAGTACTACACTTGTAATGATACTATTCTTTATAAAAAATTAGCGTTGGGGGAGAATTTATTCTCTCACCAACGCTAAATATTTATACAGCTAATAAATATAATCTCTTTTAATAACCCTATAGATGTCTAATCAACAAATTGATCATAGATGACAAAATTAGAAATTATTTTACTCTCTCGTTTCTATTTTTCATTTATAAAAAAATCAACAATATGTTCAGGAACACTTCTTTCTCCACCTAAAACGATAATCTCTTCTATATTTTCTTTACTAGTATAATCTATATAATTATCTGAATTATTTCTAGGATTTAATAACTGTATAGGAGCATTTTGCATAGCTGCCAAACCTGATGACACTAATGCATCTGCAAAAGACTCACCTGTCGTCAAGAATATACTTTTTGAATTTTTGTATGCATATCTACTAACAAGTTTGGCCGTTTCATACCTATTTTTACCTGCTATTCTATATTCTGCCCTTAGTTTAGTCTCTATATTCTTCCCTATTGAATTATTACCACCAACTAGTATTGTTTTCTTTATTCCCATATCCTTCATCGCCTTATCAATGTAGTCAGGGACACTATCTGATTTTACCAACAATACTGGAATATCATCCTTAGCAGCAATTGATGATGCAGTCAGTGCATCCGGAAAATTTTCACCTGATGCAACAATTGCCCTGTCAAAATGACCAGTAAGTTTGACCAATTCCTTAGCAACTCTAGCAGATGTATCATACCTGTCTTTTCCAGCTATCCTGCTTAATTTTAGATTCATCTTCTTTAAATCTCTTTCAAGACCTATTCTTAAAGAATTATTACCTCCTACCAATATGACTTTCTTCACTCCCAATCTCTTAATTTCATTTTTAACTTGAGTATCAAGTCCATTAGGATCATTTAACAAAACAGGTGCCTTCCTTGCCTTTGCCAATGGAGCAGCTGTAAGTGAGTCTGGGTATTCTTTAGAATTTACCAATACAATGGTATCAGAATGGTTAAAGTAATGTCTTGATAAGTTTATAGAGGTGGATATCCTATCATTTCCGCTAATTCTTTTGATATTCTGTGATTTTATTTTATTTTCTTTAACCTTATCATCTTCTTTCTTTTTATTTAATTCTTCTTTTTTCTTCATTTCCTCAATAGCTTTTTTTACATCATTTTCGTAGCTATTATCTGAGTTATTATC
>NZ_ADGQ01000026.1 GCF_000147675.1 Peptostreptococcus stomatis DSM 17678
GGAGTCACATCATAACAGAAGAAATGCGTTTTCGCCAGCATTTAAGTGAATATGCCATTAAGTATGGAGTAACTCGTGCATCAAGACGGTATCATACCAATAGGCAGTTTGTATATCGTCAATTAAAAAAATATGATGGAGATGTACGAAGTCTTGCCTTAAAATCAAGAAAACCGCACAAGAACCCAAATGCCCATAATGTGGAAGAACTTGGCTTAATTCGGCGTATGCTCAAGCGTAATGGTATATATGGTCTTGCAGAAGTATATGTGAGATGCAAGAGAAATGGATACACAAGAAGTTATGGAAAAGTAGAACGAAGTCATAGAGAAGATGGGAAAATACTCTATGGTAGAAAAATATTTATAAGTGAAAAAGAGCTGAAAATGGCTGCAAAAAAGCATATGCAAAGATATAATAGCACAGCTAAGCTCAGTCTTAATTTTAAAAGTCCTAATGAAATAGTATCTGAGTATTTCTCAAAGTGTAACATATGTCTTGACAACTAAGAGTCTTAAATTAGAAGTAGCGAATATGTAAAGTGTAACATTAACCTAAAGATGATATGATATAATATTATATTATATATTGAAAGAGTTAGAAAGTAGGAGGTATTGTGAAAAATTAACTATGCGAAAAGATAATATGGTATGCCTTATCACATACCATATTCAAGTTTATAAAACAGTATTGGAAAGATATTGACATAAAGAGCATAAAAAGTCTTTCTAAAGATAACTATAAGGCTATAATTAAGCGTACACCGGACATAGGCAGTTTTGGAAAAAATCCACTTAGAATACCTCTTACAGGTGGAATCTTGTGGTTATCTGTATATGATGCAATGCAAGGAAAGATGAATCAAGAGCAGTTTGAGGAGATGATCAGTGCTACAATAGAAGCTCCTTTGTTAAAGAAAATTTCCAAAAACAAAAGGTTTTCGATATAAAAAAGCAAAAAAAGAAAATAGAAAAAACAAGATTACAAATGCAGCTTCTGACAGTGAGTTTAATTGGAATACGGAACTTATTTCGGGAAGAGACGAAAACGAATATACAGTGATATATCACAGATGTGGGCTTTGTGCCTTAGGCAAATAGGAACATCATGAAGAATTTTTATAGAAAAAATGCATTAACAAATGTGAATTTGTGAAGGAGTTTATATATGAAAAATAAAAAACTATTGGCTGTTTTGTATGCAATTCTTGCAGCAGCATTTTACGCAATAAATACGCCGTTATCAAAGTTGTTGCTTGGACATGTGCCGTCAACTTTGATGGCTTCATTTTTATATTTGGGCGCTGGTGTCGGCGTAGGGATGATGTATACTTTTCATTGGAAGAATGAAAGAAAGTCGGAGAGACTCGGGAAAAACGATATTCTATACACAATTGGAATGATTACTCTTGATATTGTAGCTCCCATCTTTCTGATGCTCGGTATTAAGCTTGGCAATGCATCAAATGCGTCGCTACTAGGAAATTTTGAGATTGTTGCTACAACATTAATTGCCTTGTGGATTTTCAATGAGAAAGTTTCTAAGAAATTTTGGATTGCAATAGGCTTTATAACATTATCCAGTATTATTTTGTCACTGGACAGTGCGCAGGGATTTAGCTTTTCTTATGGATCTTTATTGGTCTTATTGGCAACCTTGTGCTGGGGTCTTGAAAATAACTGTACACGTAGCATTTCTGAAAAAAGCACCTATGAAATAGTGACGCTAAAAGGAATTGGATCTGGAACGGGAGCATTTATTGTTGCTCTTATTGTAGGAGAAAAGTTTCCGGAAACAAAATATATCCTGTTTGTAATGTTGTTGGGATTTGTATCATATGGACTAAGCATTTTCACATATATTAGAGCACAGAAATATCTTGGGGCAGCAAAGACCAGCGCTTATTATGCAATTGCACCGTTTATAGGCACGATGCTGGCCTTTCTCCTTTTAGGCGATCAACTTACGTGGAAGTATTTAATTGCCCTTGTAATTATGATTGTTGGCACAGTATTTGTTGTTTCTGATACACTTATTCAAAGTCATACGCATTTTCATACTCATGTTATAACACATACTCATGATGGGAATACGCATACACATACGATTGAACATGACCATAGACATCGCCATGTGGGAGATACAGAAAAGCACGAACATAAGATGATTGAAAAATATATAAATTGTGATGAGCATCGTATGGATCATTTGAATTTATAAACCCTAGTTTATCTAAGTAAGGACGGAATAATACAACTGAATATATAAAACAAAAAGCAAGTGTAGATGCTAGTTTAAAAAAATCATATAGAATAATATTACAAATGTACCGACCCCCAAAAGTTAGACCTAAAAATCTAACGATTGGGAGGTAGGTTTTTTCATGGCAAAATATTCTTTTGAAATTAAGAAAAAAATAGTTTCTGAATACTTATCAAGGAATAAAAGTTCAAGATATTTAGCAAGAAAATATGGTATTACTAACAAAAACGAGATATTAAACTGGGTAGCTATTTATAAAAGACTTGGCTATGATGGTTTAATGCGTTCAAGAAAAAATAAAAATTATTCTTTTGAATTCAAGCTAAATGTAGTAAAATTATACATAACAAATGAAGTCTCATACAAAGAGCTGGCCTTATCTCAGGGAATTAACAATTTTTCACTGATTCCTAGATGGGTGAATGATTTTAGAAAAGGTGGCCAGATGCGTTGAGACCTAAAAAGAAAGGTCGGAAGAAGTCATTGAATTCAAACTAAAAGATATTCTCGTAATAGTCAAGTTTCCTAAAACTAGTTATATTATCAAGTTAAAGAGAAGAAGCAAAACAGTGAATAAAAATATAAGTGAGACGGGGTAAATTATGGAAGTAGATTATTTGAAAGACGAACCAAAACTAATTTTGATTTATCCCTATAAGTCAAAATTTAGTATCTTTTGCTATTTGTTTATGGTTATTTCATTTGTCATCAGTATGCTAATATTGAAATACCTTAAAAGTCTTAGGACTGATTTTTCATATATGAGTATTATTCTAATCGTGCTGATTTACATACCGATACTTCTATATTTAATGGTATATCCTCTATTTTTAAATGGGGTTAAATTAGAACTTTACAATGAGGGTATAGTTAAGTACTATACTTATGGCAGTAGGGGTAATAGTATATTACACATTAGCTTTAGGCTTGAAGATATAGGTCAAATTAAAATTAAAAAACGTCCCTTTGATTGTTTAAAGCTGACCATGAAAATTAAGGATCCTATTTTTTATGGTTTACATGTCAAGAAACTTAATAGGCTTGTAAATTTAAAGAAGGGCCTTGTATCAGCTGATATAGAGGCTTGCTTAAAGATTGATTAATCAACTTTTATAGGAGGAACAAGTAATGCCTGATTCAACTAAAAAAATAAAAGAAGAGATTGAAGCTGAAAAATCTCTCCGCAGTAGCCTTAGCAGGGAAGATTTAGAAAAGATATATATTGATTTAGAAAAAGATAATTTTCCTCCAGATAAAAGGCTTAGATTTATAGGAGATTTATCTGGAAGTAATGAGATGGGATACCACTATGAGCTTATTTGCAAAGATTGGGATAAAGAATTAAATCAACATTTTGAGATGGGTTTTGAGAAACACGATAGACAAGGAATAGAATTCTTATTCAAAAAGTTAGATAAAGCAGAGGATAAAAAAATAAAAATATACACGGCCTATCTTATAGGACAGACCCTTTCAAAATTAAAGCATAGGGATTTTTATTTGACATTTAGAAGTCAGCTTTCAAGTATTATTGTTTCACTTTTGGATACAGATAAGGATATTTTACGTCAAAAGCTTATAATAGCCCTAGGCTGGGTAGGCTCGTATAAAGAAATTGACCTACTGGCTACTTATATGATTAGTGATAAGGATGCTCTATGTAGGGCATGGTCTGCTACGAGTCTTATGCAAATGCTATTTAATGGAGTGTCAGCTAAAGACTTACAAGAAAAAACTAAATTGATATTTGCCAAAAGTCTTGCAGAGGAAAAAGACTTATATGCCTGTGGACTTATAGTAGAGGCAGGGCAAATAATATTCGGAAAAAAATGGATAACTTCGTCTGCAGTAGAAAATAAAGATTCTGTAAAAATTGAAAAGGGGAAAAAATCTGCCTTACGTTTTTTAGAAAAGTTAATTAAGGATTTATAAAAAATATTCTCAACATTATAATATTAAATGTATTAAGTGGAATTAATTAAATTTTAAAGAGGTTATAAAAATGAAAATTCTTTGTATAGGATATTCCTTGACATACGGTAATGTAGGATATTCATATATACCCTATCTTAATAAAAATTTAAAGGCAATCATATGAGGGATACCACATATCAATTTAATAGATTTTCCTAACAAAATAGTAATCTTTTAGTTCAATGACAGCAAAAGTATTAGCAGAAAACATTAATATAATGAGTTTAAATTTTATAAAATAGTTTATCTGTATAAAACCTTGTTTGTATAACTGAATATAAGAAACAGTAAATGGTATATATTTTATATTTCTTCTTGATCACATTTCGAAAAAGATAAATGGAAATACCATTATTACAGAGAAGTTTTTCGAGGAAAACAACATGGATATATCTCTAAACAAGTAATTAAAGCTGGAAGAATCAGGAAAG
Organism: Peptostreptococcus stomatis DSM 17678; assembly: GCF_000147675.1. Lineage (GTDB taxonomy): Bacteria > Bacillota > Clostridia > Peptostreptococcales > Peptostreptococcaceae > Peptostreptococcus > Peptostreptococcus stomatis. The sequence continues at coordinate 4,668 of NZ_ADGQ01000026.1, forward strand.
AAAAATAAGAAATTTATGTGTTTTTTACTTTATAGGAAACTGTAAAGTACTGCAGAAGGCTGATATAGAAAAAAATGATTTAAAATGGTATAATTTTAAATAAAATAGGTTTGTTAGGAGGTATTTTTTATGTCGGCAATTAGAATTGAAAACCTCACTTTTTCATATTATGGATATGTAAAACCCATATTTGAAAATGTATCATTTTCCTTTGATACAAACTGGAAAACAGGATTAATAGGAAGAAACGGAGTTGGTAAATCAACTCTATTTAAGCTACTTCTAAATCAAGAAGTTTATCAAGGGAAAATCAGCAAAGATGCTTACTTTATTCAATTTCCACCTAATATAATTGATACATCAAAATTAGGGATTGACTTATATAAAGAACTAATGTCAGATGAGGAAGAATGGAAATTATTTAGAGAACTTAATTTGCTAAATGTAGATGAGAACCTTATTTACAGAGAGTTTGAAACACTTTCTAAAGGAGAACAAACAAAAATCCTTTTAGCTATTTTATTTACAAAGGAGGATGGATTTTTACTTATTGATGAACCAACAAACCATTTAGATATCGATGGAAGGAAAGTTGTAAGTGAGTACCTGAAAAGAAAAAAAGGTTTTTTGCTTATATCTCATGATAGAGATTTTTTAGATGGCTGTATCAATCATGTTATTTCTATTAATAAAAACTCTATTGATGTCCAATCAGGAAATTTTACATCTTGGTATGAAAATAAAATGAGGAAAGACCAGTTTGAAATCAGTCAAAATGAGAAATTAAAAAAAGATATCAAACGATTAAAAGAATCTGCAAGACAAAGTCAAATTTGGTCAGATAAAATTGAAAATACTAAAAATGGTGTAAAAGTATCAGGTGTAAAACCAGATAAGGGGCATATAGGCCACCAGTCAGCCAAGATGATGAAGAAGTCAAAGAATTTAGAGAATAGACAAAATAAGGCAATAGAAGAAAAGCAGAGTTTACTAAAAGATATTGAAACGAAGGAAAGTCTTTTATTGCGTACATTACTTCATCACAAAAATACTTTTGTAACAGTTTACAATTTATCATCGTACTATGGAGAAAAGCAGATATTAAGTAATGTTAGCTTTGAGATAAAGCAAGGTGATAAAGTGGCTATATACGGTAGTAATGGTAGTGGAAAATCAACCTTGATTAAAATTTTACTGGGTTTAAATGACGAATATACAGGTGAGATAAAATTAGCAAGTAATTTAAAAATATCGTATATCCCTCAAGATACATCGGCTTTAATAGGTAGTCTAAATGAGTATATTTATAAGCAAGGTGTTGATGAAACATTGTGTAAAACAATTCTTAGGAAATTAGATTTTGCAAGAGACTTGTTTGAAATGGACATGAAGAATTATAGCTATGGACAAAAAAAGAAAGTTTTAATTGCTGTAAGTTTGTCAAAACCAGCTCATTTATTTGTTTGGGACGAACCGCTGAATTACATAGATGTAATATCAAGAATACAGATTGAGGAAATTATAAAAGAAGCAAACCCCACACTAATATTTGTAGAGCATGATAAACGATTTGTAGAAGATATAGCCAACAAAATCATACAATTATAAACGAAATAAACGATCCAATTTAGAAAAAGACTGATATATACTTCAGTTATTTTCATATTTATTTCAATGAAAGTTGGAAATCTGTCAGTAAAAAAATGAATATGGAGCGAGATATTAGAACAATACCAGTTTGTAAAGTTAAGCTCTAATATATCCATAGAAAAATTGGTGAAGTGGTTGCAAAAATCTGTAATATAAATTTGAATTATTTACTTTGGAACAATTAGTAAGAGATATATCCAGAAAACCTGACAGTGGAAAAAAGCCATTGAAAATGCTATAATATTAATCAATATAGATAAACGAAATTAATTTACAGGAGTGAAAAATGGACTTGACGAGATATTTAAAAGAAAATATGGTCTTAATTCTGGAAGGTCAGGAGCTAATCAGAGATTTTGTAGATCCGGTCAAGTGGTTAAGTTCGGATTACAAAATGTCTATTCCCGGAATAAAAAAGAAAAAATTGTTAAACAGGAATTAGTGATGATTCAATCATTTTTATTGTTAAAAACACCTGTAACTAATGAACTATATAATTATGTAATGGAAACTGACTATGATATTCAAACAAAAAACTTTCCTGCGGTAAATATAAGTTGGATAGATGCAATTAAATTTTGTAATCTGCTTTCTGAAAAACTTTCATTAGAAAAGTGCTATACATTGAATTCTGCTTCAGAAAAAATTATATTTGATCATTCCAAAAATGGCTTTAGATTACCAAAAGATGAAGAATGGCAATATGCTTGTAGAGGAAATACAGAAGGATATCGATATGACAATATTGAAGATATTGCTTGGTTCAAAGAAAATTCGGATGGTAGATTACATGAAGTAAGAACAAAAAAAGAAAATAATTTTGGGCTTTTTGATATGATTGGAAATGTTTGGGAATGGTGTTTTGATTTGTATGATGAAGAACGATATGGAAACTATCGCATTTTCAGAGGTGGGAGCTTTGCAAGTGAAAAGAGAGCCTGTGGCCTTACTTCAAGGAGAAAGAGTTTTCCGGATTTTAGAATCGATGATTTGGGATTTAGAATAGCAAAAAATAATTTGGAGGGAATTGAGTGAAACATAAAATATTGGAATCAAAAGACAAAACCAAAGTTGTACGAATTGAAGATAAGTCTATTGTAATATCAGATGAACAGTCATTTTTAGATTTATTTATGACAATCGCTTATGAAACGGGAGAAAATAAATTTATCATTAGCAAAGATAATCTTACAGAAGACTTCTTTCATCTTAGCAATAAAATCGCAGGAAATATTTTGCAAAAATTAATAAACTATAAAATGAAATTAGCAATTATAGGCGATTTTTCTAATCATGAAAGTAATGCTCTAAATGCCTTTATTTATGAATGTAATCAATGGAATGATATATTTTTTGTTGAAAGTGAAGTTGAAGCTTTAAATAGATTAAGTAATGGTTAGAACAATAAAATTTTAACTCATATTACTAAGAATTTTATAAAATCTAACACAGGTCAAGAAGCAAGGATTGGGACTTTAAAAATAAATAATAAATACTATTGGTATCGTGAAGAACTTTCACAGATATGTAAGTCATCAGGATTAGAATACAGAGTTACAAAACAAGAACTCAATTATATTATTGAGCAGTACTTTAGGAGTAATTTAATAT
>NZ_ADGQ01000025.1 GCF_000147675.1 Peptostreptococcus stomatis DSM 17678
CATAAATATTATACAACCAAAGAGTTTGCCTTTTCTTTAGATGTATTTAATTGTTTGAGAGAATAGACAACTGCAAAGCCTAAAAGATTCTTTATAATTACTATCTATTGTAGAATACAAATACTTTTTCACTTCATCGTCCTCCATTCGCTATATATAGAAATATCTCTATGCAATTTAAATATATTTAAATCGCCCATTCTTCAGACTTTTTTCTACTTTCAAGAAAGTCTTTGTATATACCTTGTTCAGATGCAAGTTCGGTATGTGTCCCCACTTGTTCAATGGCTCCGTTTTTCAAAACAATGATCTGATTCGCATTCTTTATGGTAGAAAGTTTATGTGCAATTATAATTGTCGTCTTGCCTTTTAATAAGCTTTTTAAAGCAATTAATAATTGTTTTTCATTTTCCGGATCTACACTGGAAGTCGCTTCATCAAGAATAACAAATTTACTGCGTTTTAACATAGCTCTTGCAATGGAAATTCTCTGACGCTCTCCACCGGATAAATTAGAGCCCCCCTCTTGCAAAACAGTGTCATAACCCTGTGGCAATTTCATAATAAAATCATGACACTGAGCTTTTTTGGCAATATCTATCATATCTTCATCTGTTGCATTCGGATTTCCAAATTTGATATTGTTTCTCACAGTATCATCAAAAAGATACACATCTTGAAAAACAAAGCTGAAATTTGACAATAGCTCATCGTACTTATATTCCTTAATGTTTGTCTTTCCGACATTTACTTCCCCGGAATTTACATCCCAAAATCTCGCCATCAGATTACACAAAGTGGTCTTCCCACTTCCTGAAAACCCGACCAAAGCGGTAGTTTTCCCTTCAGGAATAATTATACTTAAATTCTTGAAGATCTCCGACTCCCCATAAGAAAATGAAACTTTTTCCATTGAAATTTCAGCTTTATCTATTTCAGTTTCTTCGCCATCTTCAATTACAGGTAAATTCCTTAAATTGATAACGCTGTTAAGATTTTGTACAGCAATACCCTTAATGCTTTGCATACTTCCTGCCAATTCAAAGCCTGAAAAAACAACAAAACTCATAACAATCAGTATGATAGCCTTAGTTACTTCAATATTTCCAGAAAAATATCTTATCAGTGAAGTAAAAATTATCACACAGATACCGATTTTGAATACTAATAAAAACATAAACTGTGTCGGAACCAATATCTTTTCTACTACTAAAAAACCTTTACGACTTTCTGTAATGCTTTCATTTAATTCCTTAACTGTATTTTTCTCTTTCCCAAACGCTTTCGTTACCCCTATTCCCTTTACATACTCCAGCATTTTTGAACTTAAATCTAGTTTAAGTCCCAACAATCTCTCTGTTAATAGGTCTGTCTTTTTTTGGGTAACTATATTAACCATAATTCCAATAATCAAAGTTAATAAAATAATTGTAGCCGTTACAATATCATACGGCAATACAAATGCCACTATAATAAGTGTTTGTATTGTACCTACAAGCAATTGCTCTATAATGAAAACTCCCATCGTTTCAAGCTCACCTATAACTGTTGACAGCCCCCCGGCTATATTTCCTAATGAATTTGTACTGAAATATCCCATATTTACATTTTTTAAACGATCACCTATATATAATCTGTTTTCAGCACCTAAGCTGTATGAAGCTATATATTTGTTTCTGTCAGCCAGGTATCCAAATACGATTTTCCCCATCATACTTATAACTGAAATTACAAATACAGTATATACATCATTCATTACAACACTCAGTCCGGTGAATATATTTTCACAAATTTTGGTCAAGCAAAACAAAATCGCACCTAAAGCAATGCCTTCAAATATTCCCTTAAACACATCAAAAATAAACATTCGTGTTATTCTTTTTGAATATGAACCTGAAACCTCATATAGAGTTTTTATTAATTCTATCACTTTATATCACCTCGATTCCCTTAGATTCTGTATATACATCCCACATCTCTTTATATTTTCCGTTCAATTCAAGCAATTTTTTATGAGATCCTTGTTCTATCACCCGTCCGTTATCTACAACAATAATTTTATTCGCATTTACTATTGTAGATAATCTATGGGCAATCATAATTACCGTCTTATCTTTAATGAGATTGTTGATAGACTCTTGAATAATTGCCTCATTGTCGGGATCGGAATATGCTGTCGCTTCATCCAGTAATACAATCGGACTGTTTTTAAGGAAGCTTCTTGCAATAGCAATGCGTTGTTTTTCTCCACCGGAAAGATTTGCACCGCCTTCTCCAACAACAGTTTCATATCCATTCGGAAGACTCATTATAAAATCATGACAGCTTGCTTTTTCACACGCCCTTTGAATTTCACTCATGCTTGCATCTTCTTTGGCTATCTTCAAATTTTCTAAAACGGTTTTATTAAAAAGAAAATTTTCTTGCGATACATAAGTTATAAGCTCCATATTCTGCTTTAACGGCATATCATTCAAATTGTTTTCTCCAATTAAAATTTCTCCGCCATCAACATTCCAAAATCCGGCAATCAGTTTTGCGATAGTAGATTTCCCGCCGCCTGAATCTCCAACTATTGCAGTCAGCTCATTCTCCTTTGCTTTAAATGAAATCCCGTTTAACACAGTCTTTGAATCATCATAAGCAAATGTTACATTTCTAAACTCTACATCATGACCATCTATGCTTTTTGCTCCTTCTCCTCTTTTTAAATCGGGAATATTCATTACTTTTTCTATTTCTTCCAATACGATTTTTATATTTGCTATTGTTTCCATATGCCCCATAGCCTTTATCAAAGGTTTATATGAGGCATAAGATAACAATATACACATAACAAGACTTCCAATTGCGATACTTCCTTTCATAAAGAAATACAAAGAAGTCGGTAAAACAAAAATCATTGTTGCCGGAATAGTCTCCATAGCTCCAGTCATTGAGAAACAAACACTCAAATACCAATCAAGCATTGCATTTTTGTTTTCATTAACCGTTTTCTTAAATTTTCCAAATGATGAAGCTGATTTATTAAATGCCTTGATTACTTTAATGCCGTTGACATACTCAACCATAGTAGTATTCATAGCTTTAGATGCTTCCTGATACCTTTTAGACTTTTCTTCATAGCCTCTCATAACCAGTGCGGAAAATAGTAACCCTAATGGAATCGTAAGCAAATTAGCAATTCCTATTCTCCAATCAAAAACAAAAATTATTATAATCAATACGATTGGAATAATAATGTTGGCAATGACCTCCGGAATAACATGAGCAATAGGTTTTTCTATTTTATCAAGTGTTTCCACCATAAATTGAGACCATTGACCGCTACTTTTTTTCTCAACCTCTCCCATAGACATTCTGCTTAATTTATCAGCTAATAATTTTCTTTTATCTTCAATTATTCTATAAGCGATATTGTGTGAAATAACAGTAGATATTTCATGGAATAATATACTTCCCAAAAAGCCGACAAACACAGTTAAAATATAGGGTAAATAATTACTTATATTTATGTTTTTCTCAACAAGATTATTAATAATAGTAGCCACAGAAAAGTAAGGTAACACCCCGAATCCAACTCCTATAATCGCAAACAGGATAGATGCTGACACCTTACCCTTATATCCTTTTAACATCTCCATTTTTTACCTTCTTTCACAAAATTTATTTATCTTTCCGTTAGAAATCTCCAATAATTTATTGCAGATATTATCAATCAGCTCTTTATCATGTGTTACAATGAATACAATCTTATCTTTTAAAAAAATTTTTTATAACTTCGCTTATTTTCAACATATTGAAATAGTCAAGCCCGCTCGTCGGTTCATCAAAAATAATGATTTCTCTATTCATTAATACTCCAACTGCCACAGCCAATCTCTGCATTTGTCCCCCGGATAAACACAAGGGGTGCTTATCTTTAAACCTGATTAAATCAAGTTTTGTAAGGATTTCTTCCACTTCTTCTTTTTTTATTTTTGAGTCTGATAACTCAAACTCCTCGATTATGCTTTCAGAAAACAGTTGATTTATTACATCTTGCATAACCATATAGCAAAGTTTTCTTCTTGATTCATCATTTAATGAAGCAAGTTCTGAACCCTCAAAAATATATTTAATTTCTCCATCTTGTAAATAAATCGCTCTATTTAGTAAATCCATCAAATAATACAATCTATGCTCAGATATAATAATTGTTTTTCCTTGTGCTTTGAGTTTGATAATAGCTTCTCTGATTTTTTCAATACCGTATTCATCAATATTGGCAGAAGGTTCATCAAATACATAAATTTCAGGACTCGTAGCATAATATATAGATGCAATAGCCAAGAGCTGTTTTTCTCCTCCTGACATTTTAAAGACATTTCTATTCACTAATCTTTCAATTCCTAAATCAGAAACAGCTTTAGAAACCTTTTTCTTTATTTCACTCGGATCTTCTCCCATGTTTTCTAACCCAAAGGTTAATTCACTATCTGAGTCCAAATTAAAAAATTGTGTTTTGGGATTCTGAAAAACCGATCCAACTTGTTTTGAGATTTCATAAATCTTCATTTAACTTGTATCTTTTCCATTTATATAGGTAGCTCCGGATAAATTACCCTCTAAAAAATGAGTAATTAGGCCATTTACCAACTTAGTTATGGTTGTTTTCCCACTGCCACTTCTTCCACATAACAAGATAATTTCTCCTTTGTCAGTTTCCATAGAAATTCTCTTTATTTGTTCTTCTTCACTTCTATTTTCTTGGTAAAAATTTTTTTAATTTGTTTACTTTCCCTAAAAATGCAGAAAATCGGGATTAACCCGATTTCAATACTCTTTTTATATCAACTATTCTTTTTTATGTTTTCATTTTATAATCCTCCCCCATCCAAAATTCATTGCAGCTTCCATCATGTCTATAAAATTCAAAGCATTTTCATAGGGATATTGGTGCGTAATAATCTCGAACAGAGGAGTATATGCCATAGTATAGAGAATATGAAGTTCATCATCATTTAAATTGTTTACCGCAATATCTTTTTCTTTAAGGACTGCAATCAGTTTCTTTGCTCCTTGTACTTCAAGATTCACCAAATCATGACGAATTGGCTCAAACTCCGTACCTTGAGAGCAGTTAAACAGAAGATTAAATACAGAGGCATTTTTACAAATAAATCCTAATAATTCTTCATTACTATTATCAGATTGCTTTTCAAAACATTCTAAACCATTTAATTATATTTCTGCGATAGCCTGATTTGTTAATTCTATATTCCTTTTATAAAGATGGTCTAATATCGGAAATGCGATAGCTTTAAAATTATCTCTCACTAACATTTACCTCGATTCAAGATAACATCGTTTACCAAAATATTAGCATAAACAAACTATTTATGTCAAGATGGAATTTTAAATAGTATTTTTTTAATAATTTTTCTATAATCACTTACCGGCATCCCTACTCTTTTCAAAACCTTTAGCTTTTCCTGTTTTTTCTCCTCTCTCCTCGCCTTATATCTTTCCTCATATTCTTTTTGCTTGCCGTTTTCTTTACGCTTGAGGTAGTTTTGATGAAGCCTGTCTTTTCTCTCCCGTTCTTTTTCTTCCTCCGCCCTTAATTTCTGCATTTCTTCTTCGAATAATTTGAGTGCATTTGCATTAAGTTCGGCTTTACATAAAACCTAGTTTTTCCACTCCCTAATCCACCAATAACAAGCACATTTTTATTTCTTGCATACCTTGGATTAGCTGGTCTTCCATTCATAGTTAATCGTTCTGCCTGGGTAAGCAATATATTGTTTTGAAACTTTTCATCCATATATGGCTCAATATCTTTCTTGTTTCCCCTAAAAGCGTTTTTCAAGTATCTTTTTAGATTTATTGACGCCTTTTGTAAAAAAATAAGTAAGAAAAAAACAGCAAACCTTTTGATTTACTGTTTCTCAAATTGTTATATTCGATTAGATAAACTGGGATTTTATTATTTTTTTTCTTTGATTTTGGTGCAGGTAAATCATCATACATAGCATCAAACAATCCAATCAGAAAACCTTTATTATCAACATCATCTACCAATAGCATTTCCTTTGCTCCATCATACGGCAACTCATACACTACATTTGGCATATAATTTATCGCAGACTGCACAGGTTTAACAAGTAATCTATCATCATATATTCCGCCAATAATTTTTCCATTGTAATAGATAATAAATTCTCCCATCATGGCTTTATAACTAACGTTATCTAATCCAGATACTTGTTCTAAAATAAAGTCTAAATATTTTTTACTTGAAGCCATTTTTATATCCCTCCTGATTACTAAAATTTCAATAGTCCATTTTCGTCAAACTTAAAATTTGAACCCCATGCAACTTCCCAATAATATCCATCTAAATCAGAAAAATATGCGTGATATCCACCCCAAAAAGTGTCTTGTGGTTCTTTTACAATTTTTCCATCAGCACTTCGTACTAATTCAATTACACTATCAACATCTTCTTTATGTTCAACATTGTACGCTAATGTAATTCCGGAAAATCCATTTCCTTTTGGTGGATTATTTTCATCAATATCTTTCGCTAATTGTTCCAAAGGAAATAGCTCGAACTTTGTTCCCGGAGTATCAAAAAAGCATACCGATGGATTATTTTCTTTGCAATCAGTCTTATATCCTAAACCATCTCTGTAAAACTTTATTGCCTTTTCCATATCTTTAACACCTAAACAAATACAAGTAATTTTGTTCATTTCTACCTCCTATTGCTTCATGGACTACTATTTTACTGATAAACTCATTGATGGCAGTGGGGGTAAGTTCCTCAAAATCTGAGTAGCTTTCTGCCAGTTTGATAAAATTTTTTACTCTTTGGTTTGCATTTTCAAATTCGAATAAACGTTCTTCTATTTCTTCCTGTTCTGTTTTTAAGCTATAATACTCTTCTGCATATTTCTCTGATAGCTGTTCATAGCGTTCTCTCTCGATATTTCCCAGTGTGTTATCTTCATAGAGTTTATTCATCACTCTTTCTATCTGTTTCATTCTGTCTGTAATTTGTGGGATACGCTTTTTCTGTTTTTTGATTTCTCCGTCTCCGTTTGGTCTTTTTACAGGTGCGTTTTTTAATATTATATTCAAATATAGAAACTGAGATTTATCTATTAAGAAATATGGAAGTCATAGGAATTACTTCTATAACAAAATGCTCATAACTAGTTCCTGTACTTAGATATTAGTTTAAGTCTTTTACCTCTTTCATAAATAAATCCGCTTTTTCTCTATCCGTTATAATACTCACATTTACAAGCCTATTAAGTTTCTTGACATGTAAACCATAAAAAATAGGATCCTTAATTTTCATGGTCAGCTTTAAACAATCAAAGGGACATTTTTTAATTTTAATTTGACCTATATCTTCAAGCCTAAAGCTAATGTGTAATATACTATTACCCCTACTGCCATAAGTATAGTACTTAACTATACCCTCATTGTAAAGTTCTAATTTAACCCCATTTAAAAATAGAGGATATACCATTAAATATAGAAGTATCGGTATGTAAATCAGCACGATTAGAATAATACTCATATATGAAAAATCAGTCCTAAGACTTTTAAGGTATTTCAATATTAGCATACTGATGACAAATGAAATAACCATAAACAAATAGCAAAAGATACTAACTTTTGACTTATAGGGATAAGTCAAAATTAGTTTTGGTTCGTCTTTCAAATAATCTACTTCCATAATTTACCCCGTCTCACTTATATTTTTATTCACTGTTTTGCTTCTTCTCTTTAACTTGATAATATAACTAGTTTTAGGAAACTTGACTATTGCGAGAATATCTTTTAGTTTGAATTCTCCTCGGAGGCTGTGGATTATTCTCGCTGTTTTTTCAGAAGAGCTTCTTCCTTTAAACGCAGCCTCCTCAATTCTTTCAAATAGGCATTCTCTATCCTAAGTTTTAATAATTCATCCTCTAATTGTTTAATATGTTCAGCACTGGTATCCACTGATCTTTCAACGATATTTTTAACTACACGTGTTTCATTTTTATTTGAATTCAATGACTTCTTCCGACCTTTCTTTTTAGGTCTCAACACATCTGGCCCACCTTTTCTAAAATCATTCACCCATCTAGGAATCAGTGAAAAAATGTTAATTCCCTGAGATAAGGCCAGCTCTTTGTATGAGACTTCATTTGTTATGTATAATTTTACTACATTTAGCTTGAATTCAAAAGAATAATTTTTATTTTTTCTTGAATGCATTAAACCATCATCGCCAAGTGTTTTATATATAGCTACCCACTTTAATATCTCGTTCTTGTTAGTAATACCATATTTTCTTGCTAAATAGCTTGAACTTTTATTCCTTGATAAGTATTCAGAAACTATTTTTTTCTTAATTTCAAAAGAATATTTTGCCATGAAAAAACCGACCTCCCAATCGTTAGATTTTTAGGTCTAACTTTTGGGGGAAGGAAAAAACGGGTAAAAAGAGCCTATTTGAAGCTGTAGCGTCTTCTCTTGGCATGAAAATAAAAAGGATAAGACCATATTCACCATGGCAGAATAGAAAAGTTAAGAGAAGCTCATTTGTATTTAAAAACTTAAACTATTATGTTATTATATAAGTAAATATTTTTTATAGGAGGAGTTATTATGAAAATGATAAAAATGTTTTTTGCATTATTTATACTTTTATTGAGTCTATCTTTATCAACTGGATGCACAGGTGGTAGTGAATCTACAAATAAACATATCTCAGATAATATAGTGAACTCTACTTTGAGTGGCTTAAATATAAAAGGAGAATTTTCTGAAGCGTATTCCAAATATGATGACGTTGGCTTCCCATCAGATGGCTTTAGATACATGGTTGTAAAATTCGACCAGGACATAAGCCTTGATATCGAAAAAAATTTCAAAAATTATTCTATAGATAAATTAGATTATAATAAGTCTATTGAGAGTATTGAAAAGCATTGCGATATAAAAGAGTTAGTTGATACTATCAAGATTGATTTTTCCAAGAATAAAGATTCCGTATATGGTATCAAAAAAGTCTTCAGTGATGAAGATGCGAAAAATAAGGATTTTGCAAGTGAAATATATATTTTATCTTATGATAAATCTATTAAAACCTTATATCTATTAATTGATTACATGTAGTATGATGTAAATCAAAACGACCTGTTAAGCGGGTGGTTTGCACAAGGTCTATAAGCCCAAGGGTTATCGGCCAGCGTCTAAAGGCGCTGGCTTTCATTTTGTTCAAGCTCGGTCCAGATTCGTCGCAACCCTTTAAAGGGTATTTATACTACTTGTCATCCCTAAAGGGATCTTCATATTCTTTTCAGATAAATAAGTTCTGCCATATACTAATTGTAAAAATAATCTTATTTACTTTTCTTTTGACTTATTAAGTAGCCTTATCCATTTCTTTTGTCTGTGCGAGTAAAATGCTTTTGCCCACAAGTAAACAAATGGTGTTTTCCATCCTGCCTCAATTTCTACCTCGTCAGTGTATTCGGTTTCGTCATCATCAGTTTCTTTAAGAATAATTAAATGGTTCCATATGGGGCAAAATGGGTTACCCTCATTTGTATAGATCTTGTCTGGTTTGAATTCCTTGACCTTTATAACATGAAGACCAAGCGTAATTAAACCAAACATCTTAAAAATAAAAGAGAAACTTCTGCCAACTTCCCAAACCAGTTCCCTTTGTCCATCGATACTTTTGAATTTTGCATATGGCTTGGCAATATATACAAGTGTATCAAATTTTTTCAGTAGCTCAAAAACATCGCTTTGCTTAGCTGGAAAAACCGAAGTCTTTTTAACCGTCATTTTCATTTTTTACACCTCATTTCCTAAGTTGGTGATTTGCCTCGATAAATCACTCCATAAATTTTAAACTCATTGTATCAATATTTTCTGCCAATAATTTCGCTGTTATTGAACTAAAATGTCCCCCATCAACGGTCTGAATTAATCCTTTTATCTTGTACAAAAAACACCACCCTAAATATACAAAGTGGAAGTTTCGCACGTAAAGGGCTCATATTTATATCCCAGATTTTTGCAACCACTTCTCCAGTTTTTCTAAGGATATATCTGAGGAAAGAATCAGGGTATCTTCGTAATTTTCATCACATAGAAATAAATCTTTTTCTTTATCAAAATATTTGCTTAGCCACATGATAAAATTTGCATAATCCCAAATTCTATTATTGGAATTAAAATATTCTACGGCAAAGGTAGATCTCTTTCTATCTATTCTTAAGGTAAACTGATAGAAATTCGAATAATTTTCCCAACAAATATCATAGGAAAATAACTCACTATTACTTATTTCTTTGCTTGTTTCTGGATACTTCTTTTCCATTTCTCTATCAAATTTGTCCAGGTCAAAATCATCATTTTTTGTTTCATTTAAATGAAGAAATACTGTTACAGACATTTATGCATCCACCTCACAACTTAAAATCTATTTTTCATTTTCAAAGAATTTATTAACTAGTTCCATCCACTCTAAAGGTAAATATGCTGATAGGTATCCATGATTATAGCCTTTAGCTTCATATAGGGTACAATCAGGATGCATTTTTTTTAATAGCTTTGCAGATTCCTTAACGCATCCCATTTCTTTTTCACCATAAATATATAAAACCTGTGTTTTACTATCTGCGATAGTATTTTTAAGTCTATAGCCGGCCATATATGTTTTATATAATTCATAATTTCATGTGCAGAATTTTCAGTTGAAATATATTGTTTTTGATATTCTTCTCCATGGCCATTAAGTGTGGGTAAAACTACGTGGTATTTATCGGATAAGATACGTGCTTGTCTAAGATAATTCCACCAAGAATTACCACCTCCATGTATTAATAATATATGTGGAAAATTTTTATCACCAAATTCATGAAAGATCATATTTCAACACCTCTACTAATTTTAACTTTTACTCAATATTTACAATATTATATTATTTATCAACTTATTTTTATAGGTCTAACTCTTGCTTTATTACCTGTTTTAGTCCTCTGTTTTAGCATTTAATTCTTATATCTGACTAATCACTATAACTTTTTTATTCGTATTTTAAATTCGAGGTCTAAACCCACTTAAGCCTATTAGGATCCTTTAAAAGCATAAACTCTCCATCAAAATCGTTTTTTAGTTCAACTTCTTTTTCCTTAACTGATATATTGTTGTACCAGTGTTCCAAACTTGCGTATTTTCCTGTATGGATGTTAATAAGGATGCTTGTTATGGGAGACCAGCTACCTATCTTTACAGTTTCTGCAATCAAATAATAGGCATCCAAAAATATCAGATTTCTCCCATATATCCAAAATGGAAGTTTGATATCTAGTAATGGTAGCCTTGCAGAAAAAATTTCATCCCCATGAGGGGGTGATGTTTCATGCATAAACTCTATTTCACTGCCAAAATATGCAATGTTTGCCCCTTGGCAACCTATACTTATTGGTAGGCCTTCCTCAGCAATAATAAATTCCACTGTATATCTCCTTATCTTATAATTTAATTAATGCCTGATAATTTTTCAAAATCAACTACTGCCTTTTAGACCAGTTAATCAATCTTTAACCCTCTATATTAGCTGATACAAGGCCCTTCTTCAAGCTACCAGACATCCTAATTGTATGACCAAAGAAGATGTCATCATCGTCAAAATAAACTGAAAATGAACCACCTGATGTCATCCAAATCGATGATATTCTAATTCTTTTAGCAAAGTCCTCTTCAGAAATTTCAGATTCTCTAGCATCAGATTCGTCCCATTCTCTAGCACATTTGATTAGGCTTTTTGCAGCAAAATAAGGCAGGTCTTCATCCCATTTTGACTGGTTTGAAATCATTGCCTTCAAGGCATTTTTCCCCTTGGTGATGCCCCCCTTATTGTCCTTATTGACATCTAAAGTAATATATATCTTTTCATCCTGCCAAAGGACACTTCCTTCAAAAGTCTTTATTTGTCTATTATAAACTAGCTCTCCTAGTAGGTCATCATGCAAAATTACTGGCTTTCTATATTCTTCAAGTATAGCTTCTAATTCAGGACAAGATACATTTTTTTCAAGAACTTCAACTAGTAAAAAATGGTTTTTTGATGGCAATACACCTTCTGGAACTTCTTCATCCATCTTTTCACGGACCCTTAACTTATAAATTGTTTCATCATCAAATTCTATTGGTAAAGCCTCTTTATCTATGACTGGGTATTCTATACGACCTTCTTCTTTATATAGTTGACCACTTTCACAATCTACAAAGGCTAAAAAATAAGCAGCCCAGTCCCAAAAACCATTTCTTAAGCTACCTCCACCACCTTCATGCCTTAGAATAATAATCTCTTTTTCTTCTTTATGAAAGGAGGCTTCCCATTCTTTTTGTGTCATTTTATTTCTTTGTCTCATATATTCAATTAATTTCATATTATCAACCTTCCATATGATAAATTTTACCATTTATTTAATTTAATAATATAACTAGCTTTCTCTTATGTCAATATAAAGCATCATTTACTTGTATATTAAAAAGCCATCGTATTTATTTCATCATTGAAAAATACGACGGCTTTTTACTTATGTATAACTTATAGTTTATCCCCTTACCAGATATAATATTAACTTATAGGTTAAACAAGCTCTCTTGATTACTTAAGTTCATCAACTATCTTATCACTTACTGTACTTGAACCACCTAGAGTTGTTATCTGCTTGCCTGAAGCCAATTTCTTTACATCACTTGTAACACTATTGCTGCCTACCAACACTATTGGTGACTTGGCCCTGCCAGTTACAGCACCTGCTGCTAGGGCATCTACAGCCTTATAGCCATTTGTTACAAATACATGCTTACTACTTGGGTAGGCTTCTTTAGCTATCATAGCAGCTGTTTCAAATCTTGTAGCACCAGCTATCCTTGTCTTTGACTTGGCATTTATCTGGTTCATTACTCCATCAGATATTGTTGACTTACCACCAATGACTATAACCTCACTAGGCTTCCAAGAGTTTATCTTTGCCCTTGCATTTGAGTCAAGTTCGTTAGCCTTTGTCATCATTACAGGTATTCCTGATTTTGTAGCTATACTTGATACAGTTAGGGCATCGGCTTCCTTATTGTCCTGGCCTGTGATAAGGATTAACTTATCTGAACCAGTTAGATACCTTACCTCCTGGGCCAAGATTGCTGATGTTTCATACCTGCTAGAACCTGCTATTCTCCTGATACTTAATCCCATAGCCTTTAATTCATTTTCAGCCTTGGCACTAATCGATGCATTTCCACCTACTATTACTACATTTTTAGCACCTAATCTTAGGATTTCAGCCTTTACACTTGCTGGTACATCACTTTGTTTAGATAGTAGGATTGGTGACTTCTTAGCATCTGCATATGAAGCTGATACCAGTGCATCCACAGTATTCTTACCACTAGCTAGAACTACTGTATCCGCCCTATCAAAGTACTTCTGACTTATCTTAGTTGAAGTCTCATACCTATCAGCACCTGCTAATCTTCCAACCTTGTTTTCAACTTCCTGGTCAGCTTCCTTGTACTGTTTAGCTGCAGACCAGTCAAATATAAACTTGGCATTTTGCTTGCCACTGCCCTTTACTATCTTATCATATGTCTCTGCATTGTTCTTCATTGAGTCCATTGCATCAACAGCAACCTCTGCAAATATTTCTCTTTCCTTAGTGGTTCTCGTAAATGAGAACCTAGCTGGGAATTCTCTCATCTTTCCAGTTAAATCCTTGTCCATCTTAGTTTTTTCTACCCTAGCTGGTGTCTTAGATGAACCTAGTCCATTTTCATATACATTAAGGTCCCAAAGGTGGCCATACATACCAAAGAACGGCATTCCAGTAAAGTCCACATAATATGTGTACTTACCATCTTTTTCACTTACTATAGCAGTCTTTACTATTGCACCATTACCCATAGATTCCTTAGAATCAGTTGCATGCCATAATTTTACGGGAACTGAATACAGTTTAGCCCCATTCTTATTTTCCTTTTCTGCTATATCCTTATCCAACTGTTTAATATCGGCACTATTCTTTACTTGGTCACCATCCTTACTTCCAGACTCCTTCTTTATATTATCTAAAGCAAACATTATTATATCATTTGCAGATTCAAAAGATTCCTTCTTATCTGAGTTATATACTTTTCTGGCATTTTCAATGGCCTTCTCCAATATTTCCTTACTTCTTCCTTCTACTAGACCAGACTTTAGCATCTTTTCTGCCATCTTAATGCTATTCTTTAACAGGGCCTTCTTGCTAACACTATCTTCATTCTTGTCATTATTGTCGGTTTTATTGCCTTCTTCCTTGCCTATTAGCGACTCCTTAGGTGCATTTGACCAATCTATGCTTAATATAGCTGGTTGGCTGGCGTCCTGGTTGGCATTACCAGTTTCTTTAGCTATTGCATCCATGGCATCAACCCAAACTCTTACAGCAATTTCCTTTTCACCCCTCTTAGTCCTAGTGAAAGAAACCTTACCTGGGAATTCACTACCTGCATCTTCATACTTTGAAAGAACATTGGCAGGAACGTAGTCATTTCCTGTTGCTTCGTCTACTGCATCATATACGCCCATCTTATAAAGGTGGCCAATTCTCTTCTTTCCTGCAAGTACATACTCCATAGAGTGGAAGTTTAGAGTGAATTTTACACCCTTGCTAGTTTCTTCAACTTGTACTGTCTTGTCCATAGCATCAGCACCCATTGAATTTTCTGAGCGGTTGTCATACTTAACCAAGTTTACTGGTAAAGTATATTTTAATACCTTTTTAGTATTATCATTTTCAGGAGAACCACTTCCTGGATTTGCATTGGCATCTACTGTTGCAGTTACTTCCTTGTTGACCTCATAATTCTTAACCCATTCACCAACTACTAGTGTATATAACTGCTGTGTTAACCTATAGCGATTGCCATTTTCCATCCTCTTATCATTAGCAGTTTCAAGAGCTCCTTCCAACTTATTTAAATCTTCTTTTTCAAATATAGTCTTAGTAGATCCATCATCGTATACTCTCTCAATTCTAGTAACTACCTTGAAGTCTCTAGTCTTTCTTAATTTACTTGCTATATCCTCATATTCTCCACCATTCTTTTTTAACAGCTTGTCAGCATAGGCCTTGTATTCACTCATCTTAAATACAGACTTATTTTCATGCGTAACAGCTTCGTTCCAATTTAATAGGTCAAGAATATTCATATCTTTCTTATTGCTAAATTCCACCTTGCCATTTTTAGCAGTGATATTGTAGTCTACTGGACTCCTTTGAGCATAATATCCACCCTGATTCTTCTCGCCTATCTTTAATGCCTTGTAAGAATCTGGTATCTCTGCAGGAAGCATGTTCGCCGCCACATCTAATGAGGCAAACTTAACATCTTCAAGACTAGGTAGTGATGTTAAATTATTATGTATCAAGTCAATTTTTAGACCGTCTCTCTTGGCTAGATTTTTCCAAGTATCTTCACTAATCTTTGATATATTATTGAACTTTAGGTCTAACTGTTTTAGACTAGCAAATTCACCAACATAGTCTGGTAAATTTGTCAGCCTGTTATTGCCTAGGCCTAAGTTTTCTAAATTACTAGCACTGCTCAAACTTGAAGGTAATTTAACCAAAGCATTATCAGTTATTGACAAGATTCTAAGTTCTTTATTGTTCTTAAATAAACTATCAGGTAATATTGATAGGTCATTGGCACTCAAACTTAAATTTCTAAGTTTTTCTAGCTTATCAAAAGTTCCTTCCTTTACTTCACTTAACAAGGTATTTCCCAGGTCTAGGTCAGTAATTTCAGGATTATTGGCAAATAAATCCTTGTCTAATACTGCTAGAGGGTTAGATGCTAGTGAAACCTTCTTAAGTTTTTTATTGTTTTTGAATATATCCTTAGGCAAATCTGCAATCTTATTACCATTTAAGTATATTTCTTCCAGGTTGACTGCCTTATCAAATACGCCAGCTGGTAGGCTCTTTAAAGAATTTGATGAAAGCTTAATTACCTTGACATTAGGTCCTAAGTCCTTCAAAATACTAATATCGTATATTGAATTAAACTGACGCTCTAATGGAGCCCCCCTCCAAGTAAGGTCTACTACTGCTGGAGCCTTTTGTAATTCATCACTACTTATCTCACCATTGTTATCCCTATCTAAGCCAGAGAATGTAAGTCTATTTTTCAAGATTTCTGAACTTAGTTTACGCTTTTGTTCAAGGTCATAAGTTTCATGGAAGCCCTTCCAACCTACATAGGCATCTTTCTTAAATACTATTTTAACTTTAGTATACTTGGTATCCATCATACCCTTATATTCTAGTTTACCACCCATATAACTAACTAGAACTGCACCCTCACGAGCCTTTGTTAGGTCCTTTAGGTCCATTGTAAAATAGGCCTGAGTTTTAGTTGCTGGGTCTACGAAGTCTTTCTTTGATTCTTCTGGCCAAGTATTGTCTGTGTTTTTAATTCTAAAGTCCAATAGGCCATCTGCAAAGAATAGGTTTAAGAACCTTGCTGTAATCTTGTCACCACGCTTTTCTATCTCTACATTTCTGTCAAAGAAACCTTGTAGCATAGAAGTTCCCTTCCTACCATCAGCATACTTGGCTTCAAAACCAATAGTATACTTGCCATCTGGAGACTTTTCCAGGTCAGCTATATCAATTTTTTTAAGTCCTTCTAACTCTTTGGCTTCTTCCTGCGGTAATTCAACATCTTCTTCTTCCTTAACATTGTCAGACCAAGTTATAGTTGAATTGTCATCTAAGAAAAATTCAACCTTGTTCTTCGCTCCTACATCACTATTCCAATTCTTTATGATCGGGTCATCATTGCCATTTGGCTCGTTCATAAAGTCATTACCACCTGAGTTTTTAAGGAACTTGTCGTCCTGTACTGTGTAACCATTAATTATAACCTGCTTAATATGTGGGGCTAAACCATATACCAATGACCTGTGTTCCTGTAATTCAGCGTCACTCTTCTCTTCATAGCCCTTCAAGTTAATTATTATCGACTGTTCTCTTCTCTTTACTTCCTTGATGGCATCCTTATAAAATTGTGCCCATGTCATGCCTTCTGGCTTCTTGTCAGGAGTTTCATACTTTAGGGTAGAACCATCAACAAACTCAATAGCAAACCTATGGTTTCCTTTCTTTTCTTCAACCTTATTATAGGCATTTAATAGGTTTTCATCCTTGATAGTAAATTCCCTAAGAACCCTATTTTCGCCTTCACGAGAATTTCTTTTTATAAAGGAAAAACGCTTGTCAAATTTAAGATTCCAATTTGTATATTCATCAACTTCTTCATCAACCTGTTTGATGTCACCCTCATTTTGAATAGTTGTTCCATCTACACTGATACTCTTTATCCTACTTAATACTTGTAGTTTATAATTAGTAATGCTTGTATCCATAGAAACTGAGAACATATCTATACTTACACCCTTATCCTTATCTGCATTAAGAGGTCTGATACCATATACTGTAGTCTCTAAACTTCTTTGATTAGCATTCTTAGTGTAGATAGTTCTGTTCTTAGTATATCCAGATGTATCTGTATCATTAGTTGGTGGATTTACTTTGGTATCGTCATTAGGCTTTTCAGTTTCTTTCTGTTCTTCTTTTATTTCTCCTGACTTGACGGCAATTTTATACTGGTCAGACTCATAAATACCTGTCTTACCATCCTTTAGCTTTATTACTAGCTTATACTTATTTCCTTCTTCACCATACTTATTTAGGGCAGCCTTGTGCTTCTCAAAATATTCTGGTTTACTATGTAGGTCTCCATAATCCCAGGCTGGTTCAGTTGTGAAAGTAAATTCATCTATTGGGAAATTTTCTCCATTGATTTCAACAGATGTCATATTCTTATAATAGCCATCCATTTTTACTTTTTTTCTAGCACGATCACTATCGTACTTAAACTGAACCTTTACTTTTCCATCAGCAACTAGAACTTTATTAAATTCTTCTGTTGGTATTCCTATTTTTTCATTTTTTCCAGGATCAGTCTCTGTTCCCCCTGTATTATTTCCAGGATTTTTATTTTCATCATCAGCTGGAGTCACATCTTTTCCACTACCTTTTATAATCCTAGAAACTTGATCATTAGTACCACTTTTGTAATCTAGTTCGTGTATATCTCCACTACCCTTCATTTTTATACCTATTACAACATCTGTTGAAGGTTTTAAATTGAAGGCATTTGCATGAGCCTGCCATTTATCATCCTTACTCTGATAATCAGCTGTCCATTTCTTGCTTAGGTCATTACGAACATCTTCAAATTCGCTAAAATCAAACTCTGTTCCGTTGATTATAACTTTGTCTATTTTATTGTACCATTTGTTAATAACTTCTTGACCAGCTTCATCCTTCTTACTTATAAATTTAATAGGATGTGTATCTCCGTATTCAGCAATCCTGATGCTTATATAGTCCCAAATATTCTCCTCCACAACCTCATCTGCATATGCACTGCCGATGCTCTGACCCAGTATATGCATTGTAGGTGCTGTTGTCGTCCCTAACATTGCCAACGATAAAGCTACGGTAACAAACTTCTTTCCCTTTTTACCCGACTTTTTCCAGTACTTCATTAAAACCATCCTCCTGTTTTCACAATCCATAACACTATTAATACCTATTTTAATACGATATATATAATAGTTCTCTATTACGAAGTTAGTATATCATATCTTAAATGAAATTACTATTCAATATTATTAGGTGTTTATTAACTATATTTAGTATTTTAAATAAAATTTTGCTTTTCTAAATATAATTTACCCTTAATTAAGTATATTATTTTAAATATAAATTAATTCTATTTTTGTCTATTTATGTAATTGAATTGATTTAAAGAATACTCTTTTAAGAGATCCTGATAATATAATCTATTAAACTGAGAAGATTGTATTTTTTTTGATGGTATATGATCGTATAAATCCAAACA
>NZ_ADGQ01000024.1 GCF_000147675.1 Peptostreptococcus stomatis DSM 17678
CTTCTTAGAGATTTCGATTCCTGTTTCAACCCTATCGTCTCCATCTACCCTACCAGGATCTGGCGTTGTTCCTCCGCCACCGCCTCCTCCTGGATTAGATGGAGTACTTTTAACCTTGAAAGTATATGATATTAGGTTTGGCTTGTCAGTAGGGGCATTTGCATCCCTACCTTCATCGCTTTGCTTTCCAACAAAATATAAATATATACGATCAGGATTATCTGTTGCTCTTCTTACCCTTCCTGTACTAGATAATGGAAAATATTTTGAAAGTCCCCACTCAAAGTATCCTGAAGCAGTACCACGTAGTGTAATTTTATCTTCTGGCTTTGCTGTTTGACCAACTGATAATCCAGAAATAGATACTTTAATGTTACTTGTATTAATTGTTTTTAATTTCTCTATAGTATTTTTCCATAATGCCACTTTTGCTTGTTTATCATCTTTTAATCTAAGACTAATAACTAAAGTTTTTGAATCAGCATTATTCTTTACCTCAGTTTTGACATTAAAACCTTCAAGTCCAGTGAGAGTTGCAGATGGATTTTTCACTTCTATATTCTTTGGAATACCTATCGTATATACAATCTGAGCATCTAATTTACCTCTAGTCTCATTAAAAAATGATTGAATATCTTCACCTGACATATATCCTGTCCTTGTTTTATCCAAGGTATACCCCATAACAAAACGCTTGAACCATGAAGCATCTATTGAGAAGTCTAGGTTTATTTCTTCTCCAACTTTATATTCTCCAATTTCTTTTGAATTTGAACTTCCTTTTTTACCAATATCTGCAAATACAGTTAATTTTCTAGGATCTTTTATCTCTTCTTGAGTTAATAAATCTGATTCCACAAATCCAAATGGATTTACCCGATCTGGTATAGGATCAGTTTCAGGTCTCCCTGTATGTGGTGGCCCGTAAGTATCCTCACCAACTAAATATCCAAAACGGTAAAATGCCACTGGATCAATAATTTTCATCCCTGCTTCAGTCTCCGTAATTCCTGTACTTGGTAAGTATCCAGCGCTCCCCTCACCTGAATCTCTTATTCCTAGATTTTTTAGGGCAGATTCATCTGGCTTCAATACATATTTTGGAAATACACCATAATATTCTTTTCCATTAATATTAGTTAATGTTTTTTCTTCTAAGTCGGCCCAATATGTGTCTCTAATAACCTTATCTGGAGATGCAAAAGTTGGTTCACCATCCGGGCCAATCTGAGCTAGACTCATCAAGGAATTTTCAGGTCCATACTCAACTGCAAATACTGAATTTACCGGTATCATTGTCATTACTAGAGACATAGAAACAAATGCTATCGTTTTTTTATTTTTTTATCATACTACCCACCTACTATTTTAATACAATATAAGAAGCGTCTTTAGCTCTTATATTAACTATGCGTCCTTGCCCACTTCCACTACATTTATACAAGAAACAATTCCCAGAACCTACAATTGTTCCAAGTTCATTAGATGTAGAACCTGATGAATCAACTGTGAAAGGAATATTTATGTCAATCTTGTGTCCATATTGTTCACGCTCTCCTGCTACAAGCTCAAAGAATTCCTTATAGTCATTCCAGTTCCCTAACTTTATCGTAATAGTTACTGAATTATCTATATCATTATACTTAGTTTCTATACTACTAACAGCAGCTGTATTTTCTGTTGCAGTAATAGCATCCTTATCTACATGAAAATTTGATGGGAATTTTACTGTATACTGTGCTGTTGGAAAATTTCCACCTTCGTTAAACATCACTATATTTTCCCAAGCACGCTTAAATATATTCTTTTTTCCTTTAAATTCTTTTTTATATAACCTATATGCTCCTTCAAACAAATCTGCAGCTTCTACAGATCCACTAACACTACCCTTATAGATGTTATTACCTTCTACTAATTCCAAAGGTGTCACATTAGTGGTTTTACTCAAATCTACAGTCCCACTAATTCCCGTTTTGGTACCCATCCAGTTTTTATCAACTTTAAGTTTACTTTCAACCTTATAATCGAAATTTGCTCCTTCAGCAAATACACTTATTGCACTGGCAAATATACCTAATACCATTAGTAAAGCCATAGCTAGGCTCATCGTTTTTTTAACTAAATTAGTCACAAACTTATCCTCCTTCTAATATTATTAAAATTATTTATAAAAATATCAAAGCATACATATATACATTATATACATGCTTTTGCCGTCTATAAAATCTTATATTACAATAAAACCCATATCTTTCATTATCTTTTATTTAAAGCTTTCAAATTTGCTAGCAACTTTCATGCAATCACTAATATATTCTAATTATAAGTTTGATTTTTCTTTTTTCTACATATTTATTAAACAATTATCTTTTTATTGAAATAAAGCAGTTAATTGCTTATCTTTCTACATTTTATTATACATATACTATTAAAATTAGTCAATACCATAATAATAACACTTGAAAATATTTTTTATTATTTAAATATTACTATTTCTTTGCTATAAAAACATACTTTTTATCTGTTGATTTTTCTTCAGAAAAACTATAGCCACCTAAGTCAAATTTTTTTAGGTCTTCTATTTTTTCAATTTTATTCTTAGCCATAAAGTATAGCATTTTTCCCCTTGCCTTTTTTGAAATAGTAGAGTGTTTTTTTAAGTTACCATCTACATTCTCAAAGAACTCAATATTTAAAATTTTTTCATCTTTTATATACTTTTTTATAGTTTTCGAAAACTCATCACTTGCAAGATTTACTATTAAATCCTCATCTTCCAATACTTTTTTTGCTATTTCGTCTTGCCAAAACTTGTACAAATTACCCATTTCTGTTTTCATTAAAAAATCAAGCCTATATGGTGAAATTAGGTCAAAGGGTCTTACTGCCCCATATAAGGCTGATAGAATAAATAAATGATTGTCTATATACTCTAAATCTCCTAAGTCTAGGTCTTCTCTATTTATATTTTTAAAGCAAAGCCCATCATACATATAGAAGGCTTTAAATAATTCATTGGATAACCTGACTTGAGGCACTCTTTCTAGAATTTCATATGTCTTTTTATGGAAATTTTCTTTATTATTAAGGCTTTCTATCTTTTTTGAAACCGTCTTAGCCGGTGATATAATTATTTTCATATTGTCTCCTTTCGATTTAAGTACAATTATACCATACTTTTCTATTAGTATATGAAAGTATTAGGATACCTGTTTTAACGTCCTATTAATCTTTGTATAGTCTTTGTAGGTCCGATTAGTAAGATTTATCCGATAAAAAAAGAGAGGCAAAACCTCTCTTTTTCTTGTACCCATCTATAGAGATGGACACAAACTTTATCGTTTTATTATATTGAAATATATTTAAGTCGGCAAACTTATATTTAAATTGACAAATTTTGCTATATCAGCATTATTACTATAAAGACTTAGCTACTTCTAAAGCCTTGTCATAGTTTGGATGGTCTGTATTTTCAGCTACGTATTCAACATATCTAACTACATCATCCTTATCTATTACTACGATACCCCTGTTAAGAAGTCTGAACTCTTCCATCAAGAATCCATAGTTTAGACCAAAAGAAGTATCCTTGTAGTCTGATACTACTACTGCATTTTCGATTCCCTTAGCACCACAGAATCTAGCCTGTGCGAAAGGAAGGTCACAACTGATAGTTATAACAGCAGCATCCTGTAATGATCCAGCTTCCTGGTTGAATCTAATAGTCTGAAGTTCACATACACCTGTGTCTACAGAAGGTACCAAGCTGATTAGCTTAACCTTACCTGCTACATCCTTTAGTGTGAATGGGCTTAGGTCTGCCTTTAGACATACGAAGTCTGGTGCCTTGTCTCCTACCTTTACTTCCTTACCTAATAGTGTTATTGGGTTACCTGCGAAAGTTGTTACTGATCTCTTTTCCATTTTATATTCCTCCATAAAATTATATTCATACTTATCACGACCACTTGTGGCACTATGATTCCCGTTTTATTCCTACCCTATTATCATACCCTGGAAAAAAACATTTATTCATGAGAATATAAAAAATATACTATTTATCAAAAACTAATTTATGACCTACCAAGTGGTCATCATCATAGTTAAGCGTCAGGTGGAAGCCACTTTGCCCACTTCTTACCAGGTCTATAAAGATCTTGTCACCCTCCCAAAGGTTTAGGTCAAATAACTTGTCTTCATCAATCCAGGCAAGGTCACCCTCATCACATATAATTTCTTGTCCCTCAAAGTCCTTGCAGGTATAGAGGAACATTTCTTCAGGTGGGTTGTCATTATAGCTAAAGACCACTATCCCCCTAAAATCACAGGACTTGGCCCTATAGCCAGTTTCTTCCTTTATTTCCCTAAGGGCACATTCATAAGGTGTTTCACCTGGTTCTAACTTGCCTCCAACGCCTATCCACTTGCCCTCATTAATATCATTTTTCTTTTTGGTCCTGTGCAGCATAAGATATTTTCCATCCCTCTGCAAGTAACACAAGGTCATTTGTTTCATTTTATCACCTCAAATTATCCTTAGACCTGGTTGAAAAACTCTGCCTTGTTTGGGTGTTCGTCCTTCCAATAAGCAGCATATGAGCAAGATGTATTGGCCTTCCACCCATTTTTTTCTATGACCTTAAGGGCCTCTTCCATCAGTTTTCCAGCTATACCCTGGCCTCTAAGGACATTGGATACATATGTATGGTCCAAATCAACTATATTATCTCCTACAAGGGGAAAAGTTATCTCTGCTATCATTTGTTCCCTGTCATCATTTATGTATATCCTATTTGCTTCATATATAAATTTCATCTTAAACCTCCTATATAGTCTCCAAAAACTTAACCAACTCCCTGGTAAAGTACTTTGGTCTGTTTCCTATAAAACTATGTGTAGACTTTTCAAACATGCAAACATAGGTATCTGCTATATTTTCCTCTAGATACTTTACTACTTCCGGATTTATCATTGAACCTGGGGTCGCAAAAAACAGGCCTGTCTTAACGCTTATATCCTTTAGGACATGCCTAAAATCCTCGTAGGATATAGAAAACCACATTGAGGTAATCGAGTAGTAGGAATTACCTGCCAGGTCCATTTCTATTACCCTCTTAAGGACCCTATTGTCCCTCCCCCTCAATTCAGGATTTATATCCATGTACAGCTCAAGGTAGGCATCTGTCATATCATCAAACTGCCTGGCAATGCTCTCCAGAAATTCCTTATGGCCAAAACGTCCACCCATGATACCTAAATTCCAGTCCTGGTCATTTAGAACCTTAGGGGTCATATCGCATATTACCAGGCTCTTGATCTTATATTGGCCAAATAAGTCTATATACTTGTATAGGACACAGGCCCCCATGGAATAACCTACCACTACCACATTTTCTAATTCCAAGTGGTCTATAAGCTCTTTTAAGTCTGTAGCCAAATGCCTTAAGGAAATATCCCTATTTGGTTTGTCCGACCTACCAAAGCCCCTGTGGTCATAGGATATCCTCCTATAACCCTCCAAATTTTCCAGGGTGTAGGTAAAGTCGGCCATACTTGACCCCCAGGCATGGAGGAATATAATGGCCTGATCTTCTTTCTTACCCCTATCTTCATAATATATATTATAGCCTTGACTATTTTTGTAATACATAGGTCACCTCTTTTCAGTTGCAATATTAAAACTAGACCCTCTCCCAAGTCTAGCTTTAATCAATCTATATAAGCCATTTTCATCCTTATAAGACCTACCCTAGGTCTTGGCAGTGCCTTCTTACTTTTAGCTATGCCTTTTTAATCTTGGCCTTGGCTTCATCACTAGGTGTTACATAAAGGGTCTTATTTTTTTCATAGATTACCATACCAGGCTTGGCCCCGGATGGTTTTTTAACATTTTTCTTCATCGTATAGTCAACCGGTACATTGGCTGACATCCTGGCCTTGCTGTAGTAGGCCGCCAGGATTCCTGCCTCTAGTAATTCCTCATCGGTAACCTTCTTGCCAGCAGACTTGATCAAGACATGGGATCCTGGTATATCCTTGGTATGGAACCAATAGTCCTCATTGTCTGCCAGTCTTAGGGTTAGGTAGTCGTTTTGCTTGTTGTTCTTACCGACTATTATCATATTACCCTCGCATGAGATATACTTCCTCATGTCAGTACCTGGCTTGTTGTCTTTTTTCGGCATCTTGTAGGACTTGATATAGCCTTCCCTGATCAATTCTTCCCTGATTTCCCTTAGTTCTTTGGCATCATCACAGTTTTCAATGCTCAAAAGAGTATTTTCAAGGTAGTCTTTTTCCTGGATATTTATCACCATCTGCTTTGATATTTCCTCACCAGCATTCTTTAGCTTGTTATACTTTTTAAAGTACTTTTGGGCGTTTTCTGATGGTGTTAAATTAGGTCTTAGGGAAATTTCTACCTTCTTGTTGTTGTCATAGTAATTTTCCAGGACCACACTTTCCATGCCTTCCTTTATCATATAGATATATGAGGTTATCAATTCACCTCTTATCCTGTACTTGTCAGCATTTTCGGACTCCTTGAGTTCTAGCTCCTGTTTTTCTATCTTATGTCTTATCCTGTCTAGCTTTAAAGACAGGTTCTTCTTCATGCTAGATGCCTTTTGGTTTATCCTCTCCTTGTTATCCTTGGATATGTAGTAATCCTCAATTATAGTTGATATACTATCCTCGTGGATTTCTGTCATATCCTGGTACTGGCTCAACCTAATACTACTGAACTCTACTATCTTGTCCCTCTTATCGTCTATAATTATGCTTGGATAGGACTTATTTTTGTCCAGGTCGTCAAAAATTGAGTTTATACAAGCTACAAGAGACCTTATGTCTTCGTTAGAAAGGTCATCTTTATCCTTGTTTGGATCTAGACCTATCCTGGTACAAACCTCTCTTGCAACAAGGGGTGATAGACCTAGTATATTATTGTATATAAGCTTGAATACGGGACCTCTTGACCTGTTTACCCTCAAGCTAAACTTGTCAACATCTATCCCGTCAAGGGGGTTTAACTTATCCTGGCTAGGTGGTAATTCATATTCAGCCCCTGGCAAGACCTGTCTGACCCTACTCACACTCAGAGGGACCCTCTTTATAGAGTCTATAACCTTGCCCCCTAGTTCAGATACTAAGATTATATTACTGTGCTTGCCCATGATTTCTATATAGAGGTCCTTACGGGTCTTTTCCCTTAATTCATCATAGGATTCTACTGATATTTTAATTATTCTCTCAAAACCAACCTGGCCTATATCCACAATTACACCACCCTGGATATACTTTCTCAGGGTCATACAAAATACCGGTGCCTTTTTAGGATTTGACTTTTCATACTTGTTGGCTATATAGACCCTTGGATGGGATGCACTGGCACTCAATAAGAGCTTGTATACCCCTTCTTTGGACCTTATCTTTAGGCATACCTCATCCTTTTCAGGTTGGTATACCTTGTCTATCTTGGTGTCTATAAGCTTTTCTCTCAGCTCGGCCACCAAGGACTTTACTACTATTCCGTCAAATGACATATCTATTTCCTCTTTTCTAGTGACTATTCACAAATTATAACAGAGTTTTCCTGGTCAAATTCCTTAAAATTAACCTGGACCTTTTCCAGCCTTGAAGTAGGCACATTCTTGCCCACATAGTCTGCCCTGATAGGAAGTTCCCTGTGGCCCCTGTCAATCAGGACTGCCAACTGGATTAGCTTGGGTCTTCCATTGTCTATAATGTAGTCCAGGGCTGCCCTGATAGTCCTGCCTGTAAATAGGACATCATCTACTAGGACAACTGTCTTGTCGTGAACATCCAGGTCGAAGCCCTCATCCTTGATATCATGCCTGTCCCTGGTCACATCGTCTCTATAGGCAGTAATATCTATAAAACCACATGGAAGGTCTACATCTTCTATCTGGCCTATCTTTTCTGCTATCATCTTGGCCAAGGGTATACCCTTTGACTTGATACCAACTATGCAAATATCGTCTATTCCCTTATTTTTTTCTATTATTTCATGGCTAATCCTGGTAACTGCCCTCTGTATAGCCTTTTCATCCATAATTTTAGCTTTTTCCATAGTCAACCACCTATCTCCTTATAGTATCTAATATTTTCTTAAAATAGTCTGGTAAATCACTTGTAAATTCCATATATTCCCCTGTTCTGGGGTGGACAAAACCCAACTTCCTGGCGTGTAGGGTCTGGCCTTCCAGTTTGGAAAATTTCTTCACCTGATAGCCATAGAGCGTGTCACCCAAGATTGGATGTCTTAGGTAATTACTATGGACCCTAATCTGGTGGGTCCTGCCTGTCTCAAGCTTGGCCTTCATATATGTATATCCTTCCAGGTGTTCTATGACTGTAAAGTGGGTAACAGCATGTCTACCACCAGTATCAAGTACAGCCATCTTAAGCCTGTCTTTTGGATTTCTCCCTATATTCTTATCTATTGTCATCTGGTCCCAGTTGACACCACCTATACAGACCATCTCATACTCCCTGGTAATAGAGTGTAATTTGAACTGGTCTGCCAAACCCTGGTGGCTGGCATTATTCTTGGCTACTACCAGAAGGCCTGATGTGTTCTTGTCTATCCTGTGGACTATACCTGGTCTGATTACACCATTTATAGATGAAAGCTTGTCCTTACAATGGTACATTATGGCGTTTACAAGGGTTCCATCGGGATTACCCGGTGCCGGATGGACTACCATACCCTGGGGCTTATTTACTATTAAGAGGTCATCATCCTCATAGACTATGTCCAGGTCAATATCCTGGGCTAAGACCTCCAGGACCTCTGGCTCTGGCATGGCAATTTCCATCCTGTCACCCTCTTCAAGCTTGTAGCTGGCCTTCTTGACCTCTTCATTTACCAGGACTAGACCATCCTTTATCAATTTCTGGACATAGGACCTGGATATATCCTGGTACTGGTCTGCTATAAATACATCCAGCCTCTTGCCAGCACTATCCTGGTCAACCTGGTAGCCATCTACCTCTTCATAAGTCTGGTCCATCTAGTCCACATCCTCTCCCAACATAAACATACTTATACAGAAAACAATAGTTCCCACTACAACCAGTATGTCTGCAAAATTAAATACATACGACCATATAAACCTAAAGTCAAAAAAATCTACCACATAGCCTAGCCATAGCCTGTCTATAAGGTTACCTATTGCCCCTGCTATAATAGTCGAAACTGCCAACCTGTTTATCCTGGCTATCCTAAAATCCTTTCCAGTCCTAGACCTATCTCTAGATTTAGATTTATGTATATATACCAAACCCACTATAGCTACTATAAGGGCTACCAGTACAAAAAATACCTTCATATTTTGGAGCAAACCGAAGGCAGCCCCCCTGTTTTCTATATAGGTAAGGTTGAAAAACCCTCCTATAACACTTATGGACCCAGCACTTGATAAGTTAGCCCTAACCAGCCACTTTGTCAACTGGTCTAAACCTATCAAGACTAGTATTAAAATTTCATACATTATCTATCCTCACAAAACCTATTTTATAACTAGGATTTTATCTCCTCTTCCTAGACTTTGGGTATAGCCAGCAAATATTTACAAACTATAGCCAGACACCCAAGTCTACTAATATACTTCAATCCTCTTACTTAAGCCTTTAAAAAATTAACTGTCTCAAAAACCACATCGTTAATGTGCCAAGGCATAAAGAAAATATGCTTACCCCCTTTGACTTCTACAAGTTTGCAATCCTTGTAGAGGTCGGCAGCCTTCTTTGCATAGCTAATATCTACCAGCTCGTCCTTGGTTCCATGACATATTAGGACTGGCTTGTCAAAGCCCTCCATCTCCTTCCATGGGTCTAACTTTACAGCATCCTCAACGAACTTTCTACCCAAATTAACACTGCCTGTTACCCTGAATTTTTCTTCCAAATTATCCAGGTCTATCTTGGTACCCATAATATTGCCTGCCCTGACCTCATCAGGTATACAAAGGGCTGGATAGTAAAGGAACATCTTGTAGATCTCATCGGTATGTTCTGCAGCAAAAAGGGCTGTGACCAGACCGCCCTGGGAAAGACCCCCCATAATTATCCTATCCTTGTCTATATAGTCCAGGGTCTTGATGTATTCAAATACACTTAGTAGATCATCTTTAAGGGTAAATATACTCATATCAACCGAGTCCCTCCCCTGACTCTTACCAAAGCCTGACCCAGGAAAATCAAATATACAAACCGCATAACCAGATGGACAAATACGCCTGGCATACCTGGCAGTAGAATTCAAGGTCAAGCCAAATTCGTGACTCATAATTATAACCGGTAACTTAGACTGGCCATCGTAGTCAGGAGGAAGGTAGACCTCACCCCTTATCAATATATCTTCTTTTTTTATCTCAAAATCCTTAATCATTTTCTTACTCCATTTTTAACTATAATATGGTCATTGTACTCTCCTACAATTATACCACAAAATGGCTTTTAAAATTTACTGCTTTTAGCCAATAAAAAAGCAAATCTCAGAGTATTTTTCATACTTCGAGACTTGCATATTTTATATCCTGTATACTATTTTCGTAATTGCCCTATTTTATAGGTAAATTCCTATAACTAGAACTTTCTAGGTATAAAGCCTATCCTATCATAAACATCTCTTAGGGTCTTGCCAGCCCTAGCACTAGCCTTTTCAGCACCCCTTGTATAGATACCCTCTAGGTAGTCCCTGTTTTCTAATAGGTAGTTGTACTTTTCCCTGATTGGTCTTAGGTGTTCAACAACAGCCTCTGCCATTTCTCCCTTGAAGGCACCATAGCCCTTGCCATCATACATAGCAACTATTTCTTCAACACTCTTATCTGTCATAGCTGAGTAGATATTGATCAGGTTCTTTAGACCAGGTTGTTCATCATTGTACTTAACTATACCGATTGAGTCAGTTACTGCCTTTTTGATCTTCTTGGCTGTAGAATCTGCATCCTCTGCCAATAGGATAAAGGCACTTGGATTTGCATCAGACTTACTCATTTTCTTTTCAGGTTCCTGTAGGCTCATTACCCTGGCTGTTTCCTTAGGATAGTAACCCTCTGGAACTATAAATGTATCACCAAATCTATTATTAAACCTAGTTGCAAGGTCTCTTGCCAATTCCATATGCTGCTTCTGGTCATCACCTACTGGTACCAGGTCAGTCTGGTATAATAGGATATCTGCTGCCATCAAGACAGGATATGTAAATAGACCTGCATTCAGGTTCTGTTCACTCTTTCTAGACTTGTCCTTGTACTGAGTCATCCTATTTAATTCACCCATGTAAGTCAAAGTGCATAGGGCCCAACTCAGTTCAGCATGTTCATGAACATGTGACTGTATAAATATAGTATTTAAGTCTGGATCAATACCGCAAGCTATAAACTGGGCCAATAATTCAATTGTCTGTCTCCTCAAAACTTCTGGATCCTGTGGTACAGTTATTGCATGCATATTTACCATACTAAAGAAACACTCATATTCATCCTGTAGCTTAGTCCAGCTCTTCAATGCTCCTAGGTAATTTCCCAGTGTCATCTTTCCAGATGGCTGAACTCCACTAAATATAACTTTTTTTCCATTTTCTCCCATAATTCTATTCTCCTTTATATGACAAGCTATATATCCTCTTAAATTATATCATTTGTGGAAAATTCGGTCAATTGTATTAACCTATCTTGGCCAAGATATTTAGGACCATGTCCTTAGAAGTCCCGGCTGCCCTCTTTACAAATTCATCATAGGCCAATTCAGCCGACTTGTCTGCCTTGTCAGAAATAGCCCTTATGATTACAAATGGAATTCCATTACAGTGGGCCACATGGGCTATAGCCCCACCCTCCATCTCACAGCAGTAACCTCCAAATTCCTCTCTAAGGTAGGTTTTTTCTTCAAGACTAGCCACAAACCTGTCACCAGTCACAACCCTTCCCTTATAGGCCTTGTAGTCACTTTCCCCTTCCAGGAATGATTCATAGGCCATATCTATAAGGCTAGAATCTGCCACAAATACAGAGGTCTTCATCCTAGGTATAGTTCCCTTAGGATCACCCAGACTAGATGCATCAACGTCATATTGGATGGCATCTGTAGATATTACCACATCATTAATGTTTAGGTCCTCCTTAAGTGCCCCTGCCACACCAGTATTGATAAGGGCCCCAACCCCAAACTCACTAATCAAGATCTGGGTACACATGGCTGCATTAACCTTGGCTATACCACACTCAACTACGACTACATCCAGTCCCTTAATCCTTCCTTCATTGAAGGTCATACCAGCAACTGTCCTAGTTTTTTTATCTTCTATCATGGCAGTAAGTTCTACTACCTCTTCATTCATGGCACCAATTATGCCAATCTTATTATTATTCATTTTTCCTCCTAATAATTCACTTTGGAATATTCAAAATATTATATGGGCCGTAATAATTAATAAGTTAATTTTGACCCAAGAGCATCCTTTTACAATAGTCCTGTCACAAGCTGCATGGCCAGGCTGACCAAAATTATACTTACCCAACAAGTAGCACCAAGCAATAGGGGCTTGCCACCTGTCCTTATCAACTTAACTATATTAGTATTTAGACCTATAGCCCCCATGGCCATCACTATAAAAAACTTACTGACCTTCTTCATAAGGGCAAAAAATCCTGTCACCATACTGGCACTTCCACCAGTAATTATCCCCTTACCTATCACTAGATCTAATAGGCTTGTGATGATAGAACACAGTATAAAGTATAGGATAAACCTCGGTAACATAGCTAAAAAGTTAATTTTCTTGTCACCCTGGACTCCAGATTTCTTAGTTTCATACAGGGACAGGCAAAAAGTTATAGGTATAATTGCCAGGGTCCTAGTCAACTTTACTATTGTAGCAGAGTCGAGTACAGCAGATCCTGTCTTATGGATGCTATCCCATGATGAGGCTGCTGCCGTAACCGATGAAGTATCGTTTATGGCCGTACCTGCAAACATGGCAAAACCACTATTAGATAGGCCTAATATATCTCCCAAGATAGGAAATATCAAGGCTGCTATAATATTAAAGAAAAAAATTACAGAAATAGCCTGGGCTATCTCATCACTATCTGCATCTACTACAGGGGCTGTAGCAGCTATGGCAGACCCTCCACATATTGATGAACCCACACCTACCAGGATTGAAATCTTCCTTGGTATATTCAAGGCCTTACACAAAATATATGATACTATTAGGGATGTGGCTATTGTGCAGACAATTATGGGTATCGAAACCCCACCAACCCTTATAATCATCTGCAAGTTCAGACCAAAACCCAGCAAAATAACTGCATACTGGAGTACCTTCTTCGATACAAAGTTAATACCTGGTTGAAAGCTTTTCTTGCCATCCTTAAGCAGGCCAGCAACTAGAATTCCAATCAGGATAGAAAATACTGGTCCCCCAATAATAGGCAAGATTTTGCCCAAAAACCAGGCAGGTATCGCCATAATAAAACAAAATATAATACCCTTTATGTTTTCTTTCTTCATGTTATACCCCCATTCTATAATTAGACTCAACCAATAAATAGGCCTAATTATCCTATTTTCACAAACCTAATTATATCACAGGGAGGCTTAAAAATCTATTTTACTGAAATAAAATCCTTCATAGATTCAAATTTTTTATCCCCTATACCAGATACATTTTTTATGTCCTCAATAGCATTAAATTTACCCTGCTTGGTCCTGTAATCTACTATCTTCTTGGCAGTTGCCGGCCCCACTCCTGGTATGGATTCCAGGCTCTTTTCATCCGCCAGATTTATATTTACCTTGCCATTATTAGTAGCTTGACCTTGGCCACTTGGGGTTACACCAACCTGACCAGCTGAAGTAGTTTGACCACCTGATACTGCCTGGTCAGCCTGGATATCCTGCCCCTTATAGGGGATGATATAGTGTTGGGAGTCTTCCAAATTCATAGCCAGGTTTATCCTATTTATATCAGCGTCCTTGGCCAGGCCACCCACCATCTTGATGGCATCATCAAGCCTCTTGTCTGCACCTATACTTATAACTCCAGGACTGGCCACTGCCCCCGATATATATACAACGATTTTACCATCTTTATTCTTGGGTTTGGAATCAAGTCCATCCAGCTTGACTACATTTCCACTGGCCTCAGATCCATTGGAATCATGCTCATTGTAAGTTTCACCAGTCTTATTATTGGCCAAAAATCTATCATTAGCTCTTGTATTTGTTCCGTCATTTACCCCTCCAGTCTCATCAGCTACAAGGTTTCCCCTGTCAAAAATACCCAATCCACCTACGAAGACCAACTTGTATATCAAAAACATGGCCACTAAGCCTGTTATTATTAGTTTTTTCCTATCCAAATCCTTGATTTTGGCAATCAACCTATCCATAATAAACCTCCTCCTCTGTTTAAGAAAACCTTTATATTTTATAGACAATTTTACAAAATCCACAATTTCTTTTAGTGTAAATTCATCTAAAATCTTCTTATATAAGTCATTTTATGATATACTAATTTGGAGAATATATATAAATAAACGGGAGAGGAGGAGATGTAATTTCACTACATCTGAACAATATATGAAAAGAACTACATCAGTTTTATCAGCATTGACTCTTTCAATAGGCCTACTAGCACCTGCTAGCCTGATTTCCCATGCAGACCAAACTAGTGATTTAGACACTTTAAAATCAAAGTACATGGTCTTGATGGACTACAACTCAGGCCAGGTCCTATACAAGAAAAATGCAACACAAAAAATGTACCCAGCATCAACGACAAAAATATGGACAGCCTTTTGTGTATTAAAGAAGGCTAAGAACCTTGATGAATTAGTAGAAATAAAGGACATACCCCAGATAGAAGGGTCTAGTATGTACCTTGAGAACGGAGAAAAATTTACTGTAAGAGAACTATTGGAATCCCTACTGATCCATTCATCAAATGATGTAGCCTATGTTTTGGCCAAGCACTTTGGTGGGGGTAACCCTCAGGACTTTATAAACTATATGAATGAAGAGGCCAAGAAGTTTGGAGCCAGCAATACCCACTTCAACAACCCTCATGGTCTACCTGATACTGACCACTACACTACTGCTATGGATATGGCCATCTTATCAAGGGTAGCTTACGGAGACCCTACTATAAGCGAAATAGTAAAGATGAAAAGTGTCTCTTTCAAGGCAAGTGATAGGATAAAGGTTGAGAGAAACCTGGTTAACAGTAACAAATTCCTTACATCTAGTGATACTATAGATCATAAGGGTAAGACTATACCTATTAAGTACGATATTGTAGATGGTATCAAGACCGGCTTTACAGATGATGCTGGTAACTGTCTGGTATCAACAGCCAAAAAGGGCAATGTCAGGTTAATGGCAAATGTATTTTTTGCACCAGGTGGTAGTCTTTACCATGATTCTAGGACCCTAATCGATTATGGCCTAGATAACTACAAGAGCATCACTATCTACAAGGCAGATGATATAAAGGGTGAAAAATCAGTAAAATTTGCTAGACCTGGCAAAATTAAGTACAAGTTGGCAAATGACTACAGCATAACTGCTATGAAGACCGACTCTTCTAATACAAAGGGTTACACTTACAAGTACAATTTTGACAAACTTGAAATGCCAGTTAAGAAGGGCGACATAATCGGTACCATGAATATATTCAAAAATGGTGAGATGGTATCCAGCATAGGCTTGGTGGCAGAAAACGGGTCCCAGACCTACCTACAGTTAGTCCTATCGAAACTAGGTATAAATAATGATAAAAAATCTGATGATAAGAAGCTAGCTAGTAAGGATAAGAAGGCTAGTGAGCAAAAAGACAAGCAGAACGACCAAACTAAAAAATCAGAAGACAAAAAGGATGATGCTAAAAAGTCTGAAGACAAGAAATCAAAACCTTCCAAGGATGTAATAAACACTATAAGGAAGGAAGGTACATCTTCTGTACACGGTGTTTTAGGTATCTTTAGTAACATCGGAGACTTTTTCTCAGATGCCAAGAAGTCAATCGGTTCTTTGACTCCATCAAGTCTTAACCCAGAAAATATCATGAAATCAGACTTCTACAAGTACCTGGACAAGGAAATCGGAAACAAGACTGGTCCAATACCTGCTCCAGTTATTATATTTGGCCTTCCTATCTTGATACTTCTTATAATCCTATGGTTGATAATAAGCTTAATCAAGGATATGGTAACAGGAAGAAGGTACAAGGATGCTGATGACCAGCCTAAGAAGAAGAAAGCAAAGAAGAAGTCTAAGGCAGATGAAAAAATATTTGAAAAGGCAAATGAACAAGAAGAAGTTCATGCCCAAGCTAGTTCAAGCGACAAGGCTGACCCTAAACCAGAAGTTGATTTGGAAAGCAAGTCAGATACTAACTTGGATAGCCAGACAGATATTCAGACGGAAGTTAAGTTATTTAGTGAATCTGACCTTAAGTCAGAAGCTAGCTTAGAGAGCAAGCTAGACGTTCAAAGCCAAGCTAATTCTGATATAGAATCTGACAATCGTACAGAATCTGATTTAAGTTAATAATGTTGATACTAAAAGAATCCTCGCTTTGCGAGGATTCTTTTAGTATGTATAGAGTTCTACTAAGAGTTACTTCGTACATATTTATAATATAAAAATATTCATATCAATATATTTTGATATTTTTCAAATACATTCTCATCTAATGCTAAAGTATCTTGTCTTCATTAAATTCTAATCAATTATAGTATATCCATCATAGTCACTATTAAAATAAATATTTTTTATTATATAAACCAGATTGACTATAACAAAATTAATAAAAATTGTGACTGCCAAGATACTATAGTTAAAATTGAATACAGATACATAAAAGCCCTTCATTTTAAAGTAGCTATAAATTGCAAATTCAAGTATTAGTGAGAAAAATATTATTAAGCCAATACTAATGCCTAGTAATATAAATATACTATTATTAATCGTACTAAAAAATTCTTTTTTGCTTATGCCTATATATCTAACAACTCTTAAATCTTCTAAAAATTTATTATATGCTTTATTAAATATATGTATACTCATAAAAATAAAAATCATATACAATATAATGGCTATTATTGTATTAATACTATTATGCAAATTTGAACTCTTCATCAATAAATTAATTTCTTCCGATTTATCAATTATATTAATATTATATTTTTTTAAAATATAATTTAAATCCTGAACAACTTGTTTGCTATTTTCACCCTTATTGATTTTTAAATTTACAAAACTGTACCTTATTTCTCCAAATAATTTTTTATAATTTTCTGCACTAGTAATTATTTGTGGAACATCATCTTTAGTATAATAAAATCCATTATAAGGTAATTTATCCGTCATTCTATTAATTTTAACATTCTGCACCTTTAATTTACTCTTTTTACCATAAATAAAATCAGCAGAATATTTATCATCTGGGCTATAAAGGAACGGTATTTTTTTATTCATATTTACAAAATCAAAGCCATCGGGTAAATATAGTATCGATTCGCTATTATTTTTAATTGGTGTTATATTATATGCATAAATTGAACTCTTTATAAAATAGTTGTTATTTTCCTTGAATACGGCCCCCTTTATAGAATTTTTGTAGTTATTATTTAATTTATCTATATTTACTTTACCTAATTTAAAATTATTCATTTCAATTCTTCCCATCTTTTGACAAGAAGCTAGTGAATATGCTATGACTTTTTTATTACTCTTATTCTTCAAATTTTCTACTAACTTAAGATCTTCATCAGAGATACCCTCAGAATTTATATCAACTGGTTCTATTAAAATATCATAGTTGTGTCCATTTTGATACTCAGTAACTAATTTAGTATCATGATATTGCATTAAGTTTCCATATGATAATTGAGATATTAAAATTAATGCCCCTAGCACTTGTAATGTAATAAAACTAATACACATATTTAGGTTATTTTCTGCAAATCTACACATAATATACCTCAAAAAATTATCTTTTCTTATATTTTTCACGATGTATTTAATTTTCCGAGTTTTTTCCTTACTATATTTATTCAAACTAATTTTTACTTTTGTGTATTCAATGACCGCCATTATCAAAGCTATAAGTACGAGTCCCACGGGATATATCAACATTTTCTTATTAAAAGGAATATTATCAATACTCTTGCCTAAGAGTTCCTGGTTAAAGATAAATAAATTTTCTTTAAATAGCATAAAAATTATTAAAGCTATAAAAAATCCAAACACAAGAGATACAAAAAATACATATACTTTTTCTCTTAAAATCAAAAAAAACAAGTCTTTCTTCTTTATTCCCAACAAATTCAACTTTTCATAGACTGAAATACTTCTATTGAAATTTATATTTAGCATTCCTATTCCTAAGATAGAGCTTATAAAAATAAATAACAGGAATACAGACAGGTCATCTTTAGTAAAATTATTGTATTTATAATCTAAATCGTTTAGTTCATAATTCAACTTTATATTTTTTTCGTCTATTCCTAATTTAGATTTCAAATTGATTATTGTTTTTTCTATATTTTTATTTTCAACATTTAAGTATAAAGTATTATTTTTATTAGAATATCTATTGTTTAGATTTGTATATGCTAAAAAATTACCTCTTATTTTATTTGCAAAAATGTTATCTGCAACACCAACTATCTTATATTCTTTTTTTATGTTGTTTATTGAATTAAATTCATATGTATGATTTAATTTTAACTCAAACATATCATAGATCCATTTTTCCACTATAATTTCATTACTAGAAGATGGATATTTACCCTTAATTATACTAGACTCATATAAATCTAGTATATTATTATCTGTATTATTTATTTGTATATACTTGTTCTTATACCTTACAATTGAATTAAGATCTTCATAGTAGCTTTTTTTCACTTCACTATAGGAGCTTATCTTTTCTATATCTTTTTTACTTATATTATTTAGTATTATATTGGCGTTTCCCCTATACCTGATTACATCTTTTTTTTGTATATCTAATAAACTATATGTAAAGATATTAT
Source organism: Peptostreptococcus stomatis DSM 17678 (assembly GCF_000147675.1). Lineage (GTDB taxonomy): Bacteria > Bacillota > Clostridia > Peptostreptococcales > Peptostreptococcaceae > Peptostreptococcus > Peptostreptococcus stomatis. The sequence goes on from NZ_ADGQ01000024.1 coordinate 19,077, forward strand.
AAAAAAATATGAATACTAATAATAATGAGAAAACAATTAAAGATAACTTGTTTTTCTGCATATTTTTTAATGCAAATTTATTTTTATAATTCACACTGTCCACCCCTTAAAACCAACCTCTAATATATCCCCTTAATCATTCTATTACCTATAATTTATGCTTTCTATTCAATATACAAAAGCTTTTATAGCTATGTACTATTTTCAATTTAAAAATAACATAATACACTAAATAAGAATCTTAGTCATTAAAAAATATATTCTTTTTCAATACTATTATAACATAAAAAAGTATCTGCTTGTCACCATTTTAAGTATATACAATAAAACAAGAGCCCCGCATAAAATATACGGGGCTCTTGTTTTTAAAAATCAATTATATATGCACAAGAGTTAAATACAATTAAAAGCTCTTGCAGATATATCTATTTTAGTTACTATACTCTAGCAACCCATAATCCGTGAAGATTACAATATTCGTAAGCAGCTACTACCTTGTCATCATCAGCCAATACGAATTCTGCAACTGGCTCACCAACATGGTCTAAATCTACTCTCTGTACAGTCTTTTCAGTTAGAAGTACAACGAAAGCTATATGGTGCTCTTCAGTCATTGGATGAGCAACACTACCAACCTTAACACTTACCTTGTTACCAGCTACTTCAACTACTGGAACGTGCTTTTCATTAGCTGCATCTGTAGAGTTAGCCTTTAATTCCTTCATGTCTTCTCTACAACATACTAGTGTTCCACCACCGTTTACTAATAGTTCTACGATATTACCACATCTATTACACTTATAGAATGTTAATTCTCTTGCCATTTTGTTTCCTCCTTTTTCTACCCATGCAACCTATGCATGAAATTATAAGTTTATTTTTAATATAAATTGTTTACCATTATCTGTGGCACTCTTTACAAGTACCAGTTAGGATTACATAGCTTGACTTTATCTTTAAGCCCTGTTCATCCAGTAGCTTTTCTGAAAAATCAACTACCTCACTATCTATATCCTTGATTTTCTTGCAATCATCACAAACAAAGTGATTATGTTCTGACAGATTCGCTTCAAAACGAACTGGATCACCAGGTATATTAACCTTCTTTAACATGCCATTTTTTTCCAGCTGAGTCAAATTCCTGTAAACAGTACCCAGACTCAAACTTGGATTGGCCTTTTTTAGGTTGTCATACACTTCATCAGCAGTTGGATGACCCTTGCTTTCGATCACATTGTTTAATATTAATTCTCTCTGTCTAGAATACTTCATCTATTACCTCTCTACCATTTAACAAAAGCTAATTTATCTATTAGCTATTATCTCCAGCTCTCATCTCTTACCTTGAAGAAAGCCTGAGGATGCTTACATACTGGACATAGCTTAGGAGCCTTCTTAGCTATATGGATATGACCACAGTTAGCACATTCCCAAAGAACTACTTCTTCCTTTTCGAATACCTTACCATCCTTTAGGTTCTGAAGTAGAGTTCTATATCTTTCTTCATGTACCTTTTCTATAGCACCAACACCTTCAAATAGTCTGGCTAAATCCTTAAATCCTTCTTCCTTAGCTTCTTCAGCAAATCTAACATACATGTCAGTCCACTCAAAGTTTTCACCTTCAGCTGCATCTAGTAGGTTTTCTTCAGTTGTTGGGATTTCTCCACCATGAAGAGCCTTGAACCAAAGCTTAGCATGTTCCTTTTCGTTGTTAGCTGTTTCTAAGAATAGGTCAGCTATCTGGTTGTATCCTTCTTTTCTTGCCTGAGAAGCGTAGTAAGTATATTTATTTCTTGCCTGAGATTCTCCTGCAAATCCATCCTGTAAATTCTTTTCTGTCTTTGTTCCCTTTAATTCTAATGTCATTTTCTATTACCTCCCATAATTCATTCAACATTTTATAAACGTTATTAACTTTTTGCAAATAAACATAATAGTTATTTCTTTTAATTATACTCTCAATTGAAATTCTAGTCAATATTTTTATTAACTATTTTCGGCTATTTTTCAGAGTATTTGTCATTTGAAATGTGGTTTTAATTCTCAATTAAAACCTTAACTAGTAAGTTTACCTATAATTTAGTTTACCCAGGCAAAGTACTTTCAAACAAAAATCAACTAAAAAAATATCCATTTTTTCATATATTATAGGTATGGAAAATAAAAGGGCCTCCGTATTGGAGCCCCCTTTAAAACTAGTCATTTATAATACTATTACTTATAGTCTTTTTCCTATAATTTTTATATAATTTGAGTACTTCGAATCATTTCTATCCTTTATACTATAGCTTTCTACTATAAGCATATTTATTAATAGAATTACTCTTATTCAGACTTGTGCATTGCCCTTGATACCCCTGTATATATTACCAGTGAAGTAATTATACCAAATAGGGCCTGCATAGAGTTCGCGGCTACAGCAGCTGTAGAAGTCTTTATACCGTACATAAATATCTCTCCTATAAAGTAGCCTGTAACCATTATTACACCACCAACAAGCGTGCCTATAATCCTACCTGCCCTGCCAGATACTTTCTCTGCTATTAAACCGCATATAAAACCTTCCAAACCCTTGGCTATAAGGGTAACGGGGGCATATACTCCATAGCCTGATATTAGGTCTGCAAGGGCTGAACCAAGTCCACCAACCAGGGCCCCCTGCTTCTTACCCAGGTAAAGGGCCGTAAATAATACTACTGTATCTCCCATATTTACATAACCATGTGCACCTATTACAGGTATCTGCACTATCATTGTCATTACAGTTGTCAAGGCCATCAATATACCACATAGGACTATGTCCTTGGTTTGGATGCCCTTATTTATTCCTAACTGTCCGCTCATAATAACCTCCATATATAATTACATTTTTAAGACTTATCCCAGCCTTCATAAAATAATATAATACACTTTGATTAAATATTCAATTATACTGGTAATTTTATTGAACTTGTATGGGTACAATTGTATAATTCTACTAGCTGATTTCTTCACGTTAAAAAAGGATTGGCCAGGCCAATCCTTTTAAAT
>NZ_ADGQ01000023.1 GCF_000147675.1 Peptostreptococcus stomatis DSM 17678
GTAATTTGTATGGTATAAACTGGATTTAATATGACCAAGATGTGGCCTGTGCAGGGGAACACCTGTAGGCATACTATTAATATTGGGGATTAGCCAAGTCGGTAAGGCACATGACTTTGACTCATGCATCCGTGGGTTCGAGTCCCGCATCCCCAGCCAAAAAAAAAATTAATAATTTATGTGGAGAGGTGTCCGAGTGGTTTAAGGAGCTGGTCTTGAAAACCAGTGATGTCGTGAGGCACCGTGGGTTCGAATCCCACCCTCTCCGCCACTATGCCTAGATAGCTCAGTCGGTAGAGCAGGGGACTGAAAATCCCCGTGTCGGTGGTTCGATTCCGCCTCTAGGCACCATAGAGATATAATATGGCGGTATAGCTTAGTTGGCTAGAGCGTTCGGTTCATACCCGAAAGGTCACAGGTTCGAGTCCCGTTACCGCTACCAACATTATGGACCATTAGCTCAGCTGGGAGAGCACCTGACTCTTAATCAGGGTGTCCAGGGTTCGAGCCCCTGATGGTCCATTTTTTTGT
>NZ_ADGQ01000022.1 GCF_000147675.1 Peptostreptococcus stomatis DSM 17678
ATATTGTACATCAAATATTTAAGTGCATTTAACATTCAAAAATATGATATAATATAAAGTGTTTATATATAGGTTAGTAGTAAAAAGTCTAATAAAATCAAGGGTTTTAGTGATTCTGTAAAAAAAATATAACCTATATGTTGTTTAGAGTTATCTAAATTTTAGATAGTTGTAAACAATACATAAAATAAAAAAGAGTACTACTTTGTCAAAGGTAAAAAAAGATAAAATAGAGGCTCAAGGTTTTAGTATAGAAGTATATACTGAAGATTATATGAATGATTATATTTCATTAACAGATATTGCCAAATATAAAAATGAAGATGATCCAAGGTTTGTTATACAAAATTGGATGAGAAATAGAAATACACTTGAGTTTATAGGATTGTGGGAGATATTAAACAATGAAAATTTTAACCGTGTGCAATTCGACACGTTTAAAATGGAAGCAGGGCTTAATAGATTTACCATGACGCCTCAAAAATAGATTGAAAGTACGAAGGCAAAAGGTATCGTGTCAAAAGCAGGTAGGTATGGTGGAACATATGCACATAGTGATATTGCATTAGAATTTGCTTCATGGTTATCACCAGAATTTAAATTATATATAATTCAAGACTGTAAGAGATTGAGAAATGATGAAACTTCTAAATTATCATTAACATGGAATTTACACAGAGAGATATCAAAAATTAATTATAAAATTCATACAGATGCAATTAAGACGTATATATTAAAAGATTTAGGCTCTATGTCAAATAACGTTGGTGATAATTTAAATCAATAAAAACGGATTTATTTTGTTGAGTCCGTAACTTCTGTGGGTGCAATGGAGCCAAAGCGAATAAAAGAAATTGAAAAAATGACAGAAAATGTTTCAGCCGGGAAAATATATGTAACGGCATTCTTGGATTTTAAAACATTTAAAACTAAATGGTGATAAATTCTTAGGACCGAGAGAATAGGGGGAGGTGTTTACTATTATTAAAGGTGAAGTATCAAAAAAAGATTTGATTAGAGAAGTTGAAAAAGCTATTAAAGGTGATGGATTAGGAGCATTTATTGGAGCAGGATTATCAATTACTGCTGGATTTTGTAGTTGGAAAGAACTTTTAAGAGAACCTGCAGAAGAAATTGGATTAGATGTTGAAAAAGAAAGTGATTTGGTTAACTTGGCTCAGTATTATTCTAATTCAAAAAAGAGAACATCAATAGATGATTTAATCAAGGATCAATTTTCTCAATTAGTAAAGCCTACTGAAAATCATAAACTATTATCCCAGCTGCCCATTTCAACTTTTTGGACAACAAATTATGATAGGTTAATAGAAAAAGCTTTAGAAAATAATATGAAAAAGCCTTATGTAAAAACAAAGGATGAACAATTAAGAGGTACAAATCATAATTTTGATGCGATAGTATATAAGCTGCATGGTGATGTAGGAACTCCTGAAGATGCAGTAATAACAAGAAGTGATTATGAAGAGTTTGGATATAACAAAAGAAAATTATTTAGAGAGGTTTTAGAGGGAGATTTGCTTACTAAAACATTTCTATTTTTGGGTTTTAGCTTTGAAGATCCAAATTTCAACTATGTAATTGGAAGATTAAGGGTGTTACTTGACGAAAAAAATACAAGAAAGCATTATTGTATTATGAAAAGAGTTCAGGATACCGTGGAGAATTCAGAATATGAAAAAGCAAAGCAAGAACTACGAATTGAAGATTTAAATAGGTATGGTATTTTTACTTGCTTGGTTAATGATTATAATGAAATTACTGAAATACTAAGTACACTTGTAGATAAATACAGACGAAAAACAATATTTATATCAGGTAGTGCATACTGTTATCCTGGTTATTCTCATGAAATCGCTCGAACTTTTATTCATAAATTATCTTTTGAACTATCGAAGAATGGTTATCGTATTGTGAATGGCTATGGAAAAGGTATAGGCGAATTTGTGTTAAATGGTGTTGCAGATTATTGTTTGACTCACAATTCTAAAATAAATGATTTTTTAACACTTATGCCTTTCCCACAGAATAGTTCATTAGGAATAGATTTAGATACCTTGTATAAAGAAAATAGAGAGCAGATGATTGAAAATTGTGGTATAGCAATATTCATTTTTGGGAACAAAGAAACAGAAAATATCGCAAGTGGAGTTTTAGAAGAATATGAGTTATCTAAAGAGCATGGATTAGCATGCTTACCTATTGAATATACTGGTGGGTCATCTAAAGAAATATATGATAAAGCAATTCAAGAAATCTCAGATAAAAATACAATAAAGGCAATTGAACAGGCAAATAAACAATGCGATGGAGATATTGATATGTCTGTTAGAAATATAATGCAAGCAGTTAAAATATTAAATAAGGAGGATTTTTAAATGACAAAAAGACAGGTATTCTTCAGCTTTCATTACGACAATGATAATTGGAGGGCGGGACAGGTTCGCAAAATGGGGAAAGTAGATAGCAGTTCCACCTTTTCTGATAATGACTGGGAAGAAGTAAAAGAAAAAAGTGAGAGTAAAATTAAAGAATGGATTGATGAACAATTAAATAAGCGTTCATGTTTAGTAGTTTTAATCGGAGAAAAAACAGCAAACAGAAAATGGATAAATTATGAAATAAAAAAAGCATATGAGTTGAATAAAGGAATCGTAGGAATTTATATCCACAAGTTGAAGAATTCATCTGGAGAGCAAGATAATAAGGGTGAGAATCCGTTTGATTATTTGATATTAAAAGGTGAAAAACTTTCAAAAAATGTAAAATGTTTTGATTCAGGTTATTCATCAAGTAAATATGTTTACAGCGATATTAAAGATAACATTGAAGATTTAATAGAGCATGGTATAGAACATAAACCACCTACTTGGTAATTGTTTATACAGGGAGTATAGGAGATATCTTTTATGGATGGAATCGATAGAGTTAGTTTGTATCAGAGTGTACAAAGTATTATAGTAGATGAAAACAAAGATTGCTTGAATGGTTTTATTTTTGAACAATTTGAGGGCTATTTTTGGATTAATTTATCTAACCTTTTAAAACTAAACATAGCAATACTTACTGGAATTGAAGAAAAATTTTTAATTAATTCATATAACATGGAAATTGATAAATTTGAGTTCAATGAAGTATATATTAAAAACTTAAACAGATTCAAATTGGAAAATGATTTTATCAATGAGAAAAATCTCAGTAAATTGGAAAGTTTTACGGAGACTATTGGTAAATCAAAAGATGAATATTATGCATTTAATTCACTAATAAAGTTATTAAGCGATATAAACAATTCCATAATTAATCAACCTCAGACTAATGGAGGATATATTCATAATAGTAAAGTAAACATGGATTATTTTGCTAGGAATAAAGTTTTCTTATCTCATGCTTTTGACGATAAACTATACACACTGTCGCTGTTTATTTTTATGCTAAAAAAAGATATATTTTTATATGTTGACTGGATATTTTCTCCAAATTTCAAAAACGGAGTTGATATAAAAAACAATTTATCAAAACATCTTTCAGAGTCAAGGCAATTATTATTTTTGAGAACTGTTAATAGTGAGTTTTCTATACGTGGTAGTGGAAATATACGTGGCTGGTGTTCTTGGGAATTAGGCACTTTCTATACATTGAATAAAATGCAAAGTGATGATAAGTATTATATTGAGCTGTACAAGAGTAAAAATAACAAACAAAATAATAAGCAATTAGATGGTATTAAGCCGTTAAAGACTATTTTCCCCGGGAGATTAGCATAAAAGAAAAAAATCTTAAATATAAATTTTCAAATTTAGCAATGTGAATATTGTAATAATAGTATCACTCTTGATACTGTTTTGATACTAAAAACCTCTAAAAATACAAAAAACAGGTATAAAAACTGCTTAAAATAGAAACAAAAAAGATACTAATATAGGCTCTATGTCAAATAACGTTGGTGATAATTTAAATCAATAAAATCTATTAAATTATGCGGCAGCATTCATAGCAAAATTATAGCTATGGATGTTGCCTTTTTGTATCTTATACCTTTCCATTAGCATTATCCTTGCCTTAAAATTCCTAAAACTCCTGTATCCGTAGGATACTCTTTTAATTACCTTTATCTTATTATTCTTACCCTCCACCATGGCATTCGTATAGTCATATTTTAATGAGTTAACCACATACTTTCTAAGCTTTTTAAGGGTTTTTATACTCTTCCTAAAACACATC
>NZ_ADGQ01000021.1 GCF_000147675.1 Peptostreptococcus stomatis DSM 17678
ATTCTGGCAACACTACTAGGAGATACACAGTGTTCTCTTGCAATTAAGTCCATTGACTTAGTCTCACATAGGTTTAAAACTATAGACCTTTTAACATCATTCGATATGAAGCACCCCTTATCTACGATAGGCGTTTTGGCCATAAATGTTGACTCACAATGCTTACAGAAAAACCTCTGCTTTTTAACCATTAATATCATTGGGTTTGTATTGATCC
>NZ_ADGQ01000020.1 GCF_000147675.1 Peptostreptococcus stomatis DSM 17678
GAAATAAAGAGACTAGGTGCTGAAGAAGTAATTATAGTAGGTGGTCCAGACTCTATATCTGAAAAGGTAAGAGGAGACCTAAAGGCCTACGACAAGGATAAGGATGTAGAAAGAATTGCCGGTGTAGACAGGTACGGTACATCTGAAATGGTAGCAAGAAGAGTAACTGGTATAACAGGCAAGAAGAATACAGGAGTAATAGCTTCAGGCCAGGTATTCCCAGATGCCCTATCAGTAGGAACATTCGCATCAAGGGATGG
>NZ_ADGQ01000019.1 GCF_000147675.1 Peptostreptococcus stomatis DSM 17678
ATAATTTTATAGATTTTATTGATTTAAATTATCACCAACGTTATTTGACATAGAGCCATTATTTCTCTCACCAAGGCTAAATATTATACAACCATATATTTTCATGTTTATTTAATTCATATTTAATGGCGGAGAGAGAGGGATTTGAACCCTCGGTGCAGTTTCCCACACACCCGCTTTCCAGGCGAGCCCCTTAAGCCACTCGGACACCTCTCCGTATTATTACCACCTAAATAATAATACCACAAGTAGTCCAATTTTATAAGCCCCTATTTTAATTATAATCAATAAATTCCAGCATATTGTCCATCTTCCTATTCATAATACCGCCCACTGAACGATACCCTACACCATAATAACCAAGGGAAGGATCCGTAAGTTCATACTGCCTCAAGGCCCTAGTCCATAGTTCCTTTTCTTCATAGGTAGGGCTCTTTACATGTATGTTAGGATCTTCATGGTCCGGTTGGGATGAGTAGAAGGTGCAATTTCTAGAGTTCTTCTGACAAAACTCCTTTACCCCATCATGACAGGCGAAGTGGTCTACATTACCCCCACTCTTGTCATGGCTGTTCTTGGCAAGACTCTTGTAGGAGAAGTTGTTACCATGTTCAGCTTCAAATTTTTCTATGGCCCTGATAACAGTATTCTTGTCTATTTCCAGGTTCCTATTCTTGGTAAATATTATATTTTCCTTATTTACACCCATAGTTTCAAGAGCTCTTACCATCTCCATATCTCTTAGATAGGTAAAGTCTTCCCTACTAATCCTGCTCCTTCCAGTCCTGATAAACTCACGGTCCAGGGCCTCATATATCCAGCTCTTGCTGCCATCAGTCATCAGTATCAGGTAGACCTTCCTACCATCCTTTACATCCCTGATTATATCCAGTCCCATATCAATTGTCTCATCATCCTGGTGGGGATTTATATATACTACATCTGTCATATATTTTTTAACCAGGCCACCTACAGCCACTATCTTTTGGAAGTGGTAGTCGTGGACTTCTTCACTTGTCTTCTTAACCAATACTATATTGGCATTCATAGCTGCAGCCAGGGGAGATGCTGCTACTGTATCTGCAAATGTCTGACCTGAAGCAACCAGGCCATTCTTAGCTTCTGGGTAGTAGTCTTTTTGGATAATCCTAGATGTTTGATACCTGTCCTGACCACTTATTCTCCTAGCCTTGCCTATCTTGGCCATGGACTCCTTACTGATAGTATTTTCACCACCAATTACCAATACTTCTTCTGCCCCATAGTCATTTATAATTTTTGCCATCTTGTCGTCTATATCTCTTGGTACCAATAGCATTGGAATTCTGTTCATATAGGAATAAGATGACATAGATAGGCTGTCTGCAAATACCTCACTGCTTGCCAATATCAGGTTCTTCTTTATATCGTTATTATTTTTATGGGCAAATTCTCCACACTTATAAGATAGGTCAAATGGTCTATCGGCGCTGATACTTGTAACCTTGTAACCCTTGCTAGCCAAGTCAGATCCTAGCTTTGGATTTATATTAGAACCTACAAGATAGGCGTGTTCAACCCCCAACCTAACCATTTCTTCCCTGGTTCCCTTATCTAGTCCACCCTTACTGTTCAAGAGTATAGGGGCATCTAGGTAGGCTGATACCTGGATGGCAGACATACTGTCTACATAGTTAGACCCATCTACTATTATAACCTCATCTGAATGGTCATAGGCCATCTGTGATATGAGCCTGGATGTCTCCTGCCTGTCCCCACCACTTAAGCTTATGTAGTCCCTACTAGAATCGGTAAGGAATTGGTCAACTTGTTTTTCTCCATAGGCTTCTACACCCAGGCCTCCTACCAATCCCAGTCCAATACTAATCACGCTAGCAAGTGCCAGACATTTATTTAAAAACTTAACCATTAATATACCTCCAAATAATAGAATTTCACATAAAAATTTCTCTCTTCAATAGAATATCACATAATACGGACCTTGTAATTATATTTTAATCCGCAATTTATTAATTTTATATATTTTAGGTAATTTTTACTTATTAATACTATCTACTTTAGCCTATTTTGATTTTTCTTCCCTTCTTTCCTTAAAGAAGTCGGTCAATATCTTGCTGGCCTCTTTTTCCAGTATACCAAACTCATAGTCTATCTTCCTATCCTTGTAAACCTCTAGTTTGAAATCATTGTGTTTGCCTACCAGGTGGTTTTTCTTATGACTGGCCCCTATATATAGGCTCTTTATCCTAGAATTTTCTATAGCACCAGCACACATTAGGCAGGGCTCCATGGTCACATACATCTGACAGTCATATAGTCTCCACCTGCCTAGGGCCTTGGCCGCCTCCTGGATGGCTACCATCTCTGCATGCTGGGTTGGGTCCCCTGTCAGCTCTACCTGATTAAAGCCCCTACCCACAATCTGGCCATCATATACTACTACGGCACCTATGGGTGTTTCCTTCATGGCATAGGCCTTCCTAGCCTCTTTCAAGGCCTCGGACATAAAATAGGCCTTGTCACTAGCCCCTATTTGACCTGACCCAAGACTTCCCTGGTCAGACTTATCCATGCTTCTAGCTGGCCCACATGCCTTGTGACCAAACTTGCCATCCCTCATAAGGCCGGACATAACTGCTACACCCTGGGCACCTCTTTCAAGAACCTGGTCCACCCTATCTGGGCCTATCCCACCTATGGCATAGACTGGTAGTTTAGAAGTTTTACACATTTTATCCAAGAAGTCCAGACCCCTGGGATCCAGCCCCTTCTTACAGTCTGTTGGGAAGATATGACCGGCAAATATATGGCTGGCCCCAAGTCTTTGGGCCTGGCTGGCCTCATCTAGAGAATGGGTAGAAACACCTATACGATCAAAATGGTCTATAAAAGACTGATATTTTTCCCCATCTCTGGCCAGGTCTAGGAGGTCATAGAGGGGCATATGAATATTTTTTATCCCCAATTCTATGGCAGATTTCCAGTACTTGTGGGCATAAATGTCTATCTCATAAGCCTGACAGAGTTCCTGGACATCCCCCAGTAATTTTAGGTAGACTTCCTGGTCTAAGTCTTTTTCCCTCAAGACTAGGCCTTCTATTAGGAAATCCTCCAAATAGATTCCCTGCCTATAGGCTACAAATACCTCTTCAAGCCTCTTTAAAAGACCCTCCTGGCAGATTTTCCTATTGGTTACGACCATCAATTTTTTCTTATTTCTTTCCCCTCTTTTTTCCATACTACTCCCTTACTTGATACCTTCTTCAGTCAGGTTAATATAGTCACTCATGACCGGCTGTAGGCCTCCTGCTTTTATGGCTTCAAATACCTCTTTAACATCTCTAGTGTCAGCGATTTCAAACTGTTCATCGCCCTTTTCATTTTCAATTTCCTCGGAATGACTTCCTATACCCGTACTTACACCAGCAGATATCTTGGTAGCTGCTATTTTTATAATGTTGTCCCTAAACCTTGGTAGCTCCCTAGTTGATACCGTGATGCTGGCAAATGGCAGGAAGATCCTATAGGCACAAATTATCTGTAGTAGTTGGGTTTCGTGAACATCCTTAGGATTTATTTTATCATTATTTATAATAGGTCTCAACCTCGGACAGGAAATTGCTATCTCTGCATGGGGGTACTTTTGCTGGAGTAGGTAGGCATGGTAGCCTGTAGCAAAGGCATCCTTCCTAAAATCATCCAAGCCTAGTAGGGCTGCAAAACCGACCCCTCTCATGCCTCCCCTTAGGGCCCTCTCCTGGGCATTCAACCTATATGGGAAGACCCTCTTGTGGCCTGCCAAATGTAGGGTTTCATACTTGTCAGAATTATAGGTTTCCTGAAATACTGTAACGTAGTCTGCCCCACAAGAATTAAGGTAGGCATATTCATCAGTATTCATAGGGTAGACTTCCAGGCCTACTATACTAAAATACTTGCTGGCCAACCTACAGGCCTCCCCTATATACTTTACATCAGAGTGCTTCCTACTCTCCCCAGTCAGGATTAATATTTCTTGAAGGCCTGTCTCCGCTATGGCCTTCATTTCTTTTTCTATCTGGTCGAAATTTAACCTAGACCTCTTTATCTTGTTGTGGGAATTAAAACCACAATAGATACAGTAGTTCTCACAGTAGTTGGCTATATATAGGGGGGTAAACATATATATTGAATTACCAAAGTGGGCCCTTGTCTCCCTCTGTGCCCTCTGAGCTATCTCTTCTAAAAAGTCCTGGGCAACTGGTGATAGGAGGGCCTGAAAGTCCCTAGGTGACAAGATATCCTTGGCAAGGGCGACTTTGACATCACTTGCAGTAAATGAATCATAGTCATAGGCCTCCATCTGGTCTATTACCCTGGCCATAATATCTGATTCTAGTCTTTCCATCCCATCCATATATTCCATGTGGTCTAATTTCTTCATATCTGGCACCCCCTAGTCCTCTAAGAATCCTGTTAGTGGTGATGAAGCGACCCCACCCTTTTCTACAACCCTGCCCAGCTTGGCAAGATAGGCCAGCCTACCAGCTTCTATAGCCTGTTTAAAGGCCTGGGCCATCATAGGTATATCTCCTGCAGTAGCTATGGCTGTATTGGCCATTATAGCTGCAGCCCCCATTTCCATAGCCTCACAGGCCTGGGACGGTCTACCAATTCCTGCATCTACAATTACAGGTAGGTCTATTTCATCTATCAAGATCTGGATAAAGTCCTTGGTAACCAAGCCCTTGTTTGATCCTATTGGAGATCCAAGTGGCATTATACAGGCTGCCCCTGCATTTTTAAGGTCCCTGGCCACATTTAGGTCCGGGTACATATATGGCATAACTATAAAGCCCTCCTTGGCAAGGATTTCTGTAGCCCTTATAGTCTCCTGGTTGTCCGGTAGTAGGTACTTTGAGTCCCTGATTACCTCAATCTTTACGAAATCACCGCAACCACACTCTCTTGACAGCCTGGCTATCCTGACTGCCTCTTCAGCATTTCTCGCCCCTGACGTATTTGGTAGAAGGGTCACTCCCTTAGGTATATAGTCCAGTATATTTTCAACCTGGCCCCCAACTGCCCTCCTCAAGGCTAGAGTAATAATCTCTGCCCCAGCATACCTTACCGCACTATCTATAAGGTCTAAGGAATACTTACCTGACCCCAATATAAACCTAGAATTAAACTCTCTACCACCGATTATCAACTTATCATCCATAATTATTTCCTCCCTATTTTTCATCCTTAATTAATTCTTTTAAAAATGTACACTTAATATTTTTCGTCCTATCCTTCTAGACCCATAATTAGCCTAAGGATTATATTGGCCTGGTGACCTGCACATATGCTGACCCTCGGGGCCATCATACCAGGTGTAAGCTCAAAGTCAGACCTCTCATCCCCACATAGGTATAGCCTGGAAAACTTCTTTTGAGTCCTAATAAGGTTGGCATCATCCAGACCGGCCATGCCGGAAGCTGCTATTACCAGCTTGTCATTGGAGTTGGCCAGGACCTCTGATACCACCATTGACTTTGTAGCTGGATCATCCAGGGCTTCACATATTATTTGTTGGCCTTTGACAATGTCCATAATATTGTCCCTATTGATTTTAGTATCTATGACCTCTAGGTCTATAAAGGGGTTTATGGACCTTATAACCTCTACCAGGGCCTGGGTCTTTTTCATACCTATATGGCCCAGGCTATAATACTGCCTGTTTAGGTTTGAAGCCTCCACCTGGTCAAAATCAACCAAGACCAGCTTGCCTATATCAGACCTGGCCAGGTAGACTCCTATATTAGATCCCAGGCCTCCAAGGCCCAAAATACAGATGCTGGACCTAGCCAAGACCCCCTCTGGATCACTTATATTTCTCTTAAATATATCCTGAGGGCCTAGTACTCTTCCTCCTATATTTATATTTTTTAGTCCCTTATATATACTTCTCTTTAAGCTAATGACATTCTCTTCTTTTTCCCTAGACTTCTCGAATTTACCCTCTATCTTAACCACCCCCTACAAAACAAACTATCTCTACCTTGTCTGACTCATTTATTACATAGTCTCCATAGGTCCCTCTTTTTATAATGGTCCCATTTACCTCTACGGCCAGCCTATCTACATCAAAGCCTTGGTCTTGCAAATATTTAAGTAGACTTTGACCTCCAGCCAACACTTCCTGTCCATTTATAATCGCCATGATTTCACCATCCTTTTTCGTGTAAATATTCATTTTTGCTGAAAAAAAACGCACGAAGGAAGCCTACACCCGTGGTGGTGTACCCCTTCGTGCGACGTTAATCAACACTCTGATGTTATTTTACTATATTTTTACTTCAAATACAATAGGAAATCGATATTTCAAGTAATTATATTGTCTAACCTTCTGAAGTCTATCCGAATCAAAAAAGTTTTTTGCCCCTTGAATTATCAAGCCACTAAAAAACCGACCCAAGAATCAGACTTTGTCTAATCCCCTAGGTCGGCTAAATTTTCTAATATTAAGCTAAAATATTATTCCCAATAGTCTAGGTCTTCAGGATTTAAACCAACAGACTTAGCGTGGAATTCTGGTTCCTTACCAGCCTTCTTCTGTTCTTCATAATCCTTAAGAGCCTTAATAGCTACTCCACCCAAAATTACACAGCAAGGGATGTTTATAAGAGCCATCAAGCCCATTGTAATATCAGCTAGGGCCCAAGCTGCTTCCATTGATATGATTGCACCAAAGAATACTACTAGTGCAGCGACCACATAGAATATCTTCATAAATCCATCACTTGGCTTCTTGTTACCATTTAGGTAAGATAGGCCTGTTTCACAATAGTAAAGGTTACCTATCAATGTAGTGAAGGCAAACATAATCATAGCTACTGTAATAAATAGAGGTCCAAATGAACCAAATATAGAACGTAATGATTCCTGTACCATTGGTGCACCTGCCATATCAGGCTTGATAGCAACGCCACTGATTAATATCATAAATGCTGTTGCTGAACAAATTAATAAAGTATCTATATATACAGACAAGAACTGTACTAGACCCTGCTTAACTGGGTGAGATACTTCTGCTGATGCTGCTGCATTAGGGGCAGAACCGACACCGGCCTCATTTGAGTAAAGTCCACGCTTGATACCATATACTAGACAAGATCCCGCTAGACCGCCTGCAAATGACCTACCACTAAAGGCATCTGTAAATATCATTCTGAATACTTCTGGTAACATTCCTATATTTAAAACTAGGACTATGATTGAAACTAGCACATAAGCTACACCCATGAACGGAACTATAACCTCTGTTACACGGATCATACTCTTACCACCGCCAACTATAGATATGAAAACTGCAAGGGCTATAATTGCACCTATGATTTTTGGTGTTACACTTGGGTTGTAGAAACCATATACTGAGAATGTGGACTGTAGGTTATATGAGCACAATAGGTTAAATCCAAAACCATATGTCAATATCAAACACACAACGAACAAACCTGCAAGGAACTTGCTCTTCAAAGCTGTTTCAATATAATAGGCTGGACCACCATAGCAACCACCTGTTTTTTCATCTTTACGCTTGTAGATCTGTGCTAGTGTAGATTCTATAAAGGCTGTTGCCGAACCAACTATAGCTAGGACCCACATCCAAAAGGCTGCACCTGGACCACCAAGTACTATAGCTGTAGATACACCAACGATATTACCAGTACCTACACGAGATGCAGTAGAAACCATCAAGGCCTGGAAAGAAGAAACTTTTCCTTTTTCACCTGGCTTTTCCTTAACTGCCCTTATAGATTCTGGAAATAATCTAAGCTGGACAAAATTTGTCCTAAAACTGAAGTAAATACCTGCTACTGCTAGTACTACTATCAAAATAGGATAGTACATAACGTCATCGATTTTTGTCAATAATTCTAAAATAAGTCATTCCTCCCCTTTTGCAGAATAAGATATCCCAGCAGTCATCCTAATTGGGTACTGTTATTAGATACCAATACTCTGAAATTTAACATATTTATTACTAATTTATTCCACAATAATATTATCCTATAAATAGGGTAGAATTGCAAGTAGAAAAATAAATATTTCAAAAAAAGCATTTGCCTATCATTCTTTTTATAAAAAATGAATAATGTTATGCATTTTCGGTCATATATAAAATATTTACATATTATCGAGGTCTTTTTTTGAAAGTTATGCATAAATAAATTCATAAATTAGGGGTATTCCAGACACAAATGAAATAAAAATTTCAATTGTTTCAATATGATAAAATTATCCTTATCTTAAAAACCATAGAATGTAAAAAACCTTTGTTCCTTTTACATAGTAGAAGCTACCATTTATAGTTTTTTATACAACTTTATACTTGGTTTTCTTCTTAGTTCTTTTATAATTTTTGTTTCTAATAAGATGATATATGTTATAAACAATATTTTGATATTTGTATTATTGAATAGCCTGTATTACATAACAAGTCATAAGTTCCAAAAATATAAGTTAAAAATAAAGTAAAAAAAGAGGAGTGTCGTCTCCCCTTCAAAACCTAGAAAAGGTCTCTTAAGTCGTTCATGATTTAAGGGACTTTTTTCCGTTGTATAATCCTCACCAGAATACTCCATTTAGCTAAAGAAAGAGCCTATAGTCTGGTACACTATAGGCTATTTTAAAATAACAAATTGTTAATCTCTTTAGCTACATATATTTAACATAGCTTCATTTATATAGTGTTACCTATATACAAGTTAGCGCATTTTTGATTACTGCTTTTAGATTATATATGTTTAAATCTTGCTTCTTTTTTCAATACTATCTAGGAGAATTAAAAATAATCCTATCATAAACAATTTACTTCTGCTAAAATATATAACATTAAAAATTTCAGAAAATCTAACTAGTTCTATATCAACTGGTCTGAAATTAAATACAAACCATGAGGAAAAAATACATATTAGTATATCAATTATTATTAATATAATCCCCACATCTTTTTTATTTATTTTATCTCTATTTTTCATATTTTATTTATCCTTTATTAAATTATGTCTGAAGTTAATAAATTTTGCTTTTTTATAAGGAGTTCTACTTAATACTTTACCATAAATGATAATGTACTCACAAGAATAGCATTTTTCATTGCTCTACTTTTTTCAATTTATTATTCATAATAAATCACCTCCAAATAATATTATTATAATAATATTATTTATTTTGCAAAAAGTCAACAAAAAAGTCAGAAAATTTTCAAAATTATTTTTTCATAATTTGTAATAGTAAGTTGAACTTGGTTATTTTTTTCTTCCCATTTTAAAAGCCCTCCTATGATAATTGTTTTACCATAGAAGGACTTATTTTAATTTACAGGTTTTTTTGCATACTCTCTCATATTTAATATATTCTACTGATTTAAACTATCACCAATCTTATTTGACAAGAGGCTATACTCCTTGCCTAGACTCATCGTTCTGCAAGTAGTATAGTAGGATCCCAACTATTTTATTAAGTCACACTTCATATACTTTCTTAGGGCTTCCGGAACCACTACGCTGCCATCAGCCTGCTGGTAGTTTTCAAGTATAGCAGCAAGAGTTCTACCAACTGCCAAACCTGATCCATTTAGAGTGTGGACAAATTCAGTCTTGGCATTTCTATCCCTCTTAAATCTGATGTTGGCCCTTCTTGCCTGGAAGTCTTCAAAGTTTGAACAAGAAGATATTTCTACATACCTGTTGTAACTTGGCATCCAAACTTCTAGGTCATACTTCTTGGCAGCAGTAAAGCCTAGGTCTCCTGTACATATCTTAACCACCCTATATGGTAGGCCTAACAACTGTAGCATCTTTTCAGCATCATTAGTCAAAGTTTCTAATTCCTGGTAAGAATCTTCTGGCTTAACAAACTTAACTAGCTCTACCTTATTGAACTGGTGCTGTCTAACTAGACCCCTAGTATCCCTACCAGCTGATCCGGCTTCAGACCTGAAGCATGGAGTGTAGGCACAGTGCTTGATTGGAAGCTTGTCCAAGCTCAATATTTCATTGTTGTAAAGGTTAGTTACTGGAACTTCTGCAGTTGGTACCAAGAAGTATTCTAAACCTTCTAGCTTGAACATATCCTCTTCAAACTTAGGTAGCTGGCCAGTCCCTATAAAGCTGTTTCTATTGGCGATGAAAGGAGGTATTACCTCTGTATAGCCGTTATTTTCAGTATGCTGGTCAAGGAAGAAACCTATTAGAGACCTTTCTAGCTTAGAACCCAAGCCCTTAAGCACTGTAAATCTTGATCCTGTTATCTTTCCACCTCTTTCGAAGTCAAGTATATCAAGGTCTGTTCCTATGTCCCAGTGGGCCTTGTGTTCGAAATCAAACTTTGTAGGCTCTCCCCACCTTCTTATTTCTACGTTGTCTTCATCAGTTTCACCCTGTGGTACATCTGGGTGTGGTACATTAGGTATTCTCATTAGCCTATAAACTAGCTTTTCTTCTACTTCCCTAAGTTCAACGTCAAATTCCTTTATCTTGTCAGATAAGACCTTTAGTTCAGCCTTTATCTCGTCTATATTTTCACCGTTTTTCATCATTACTGGTATCTTCTTAGAGTCAACATTTGACTTGTTCTTTAGGACTTCAACTTCCTTTAAGATAGCCTTTCTCTTGTCATCCAAGTCTAGTACTTCATCAAGGTCCTTAGGATCAAATTCTCCTTCACCCCTTCTGCCCATCAAAAGCTTAATCTCATCAAGATTTTCTCTAATTCTCTTTACGTCTAACATATCTTTACCTCTCTTTATAAATAATATATTTTTTGTATTTTTAATACTGGGACCCGGCAAAAAAGCATGATTCCTAACAAGGGTATATGATAGGTCCTGTATTTTAATAATAAAAAAAGACTCCCATCCCAATAAGGGACGAAAGTCATAATTCCGCGTTGCCACCCTAGTTGGCTATATAAATAGCCCACCTCTAACCCTTATCGCAGGTCCTACGTCTAGTACTATTTCAAACTAGAAGCTCCGGAGTAGATTCAGGAAAACTTGCCATGGGTTCACACCGACCACCCATTCTCTGAAGACAGGACTTAACTTACTAGGCTCCATCATAGCCATCAAATCTATATGTATCCATTATATACCTATTAAAGACCTTTTTCAAGCCTAACTTACTATGGATTTACATAGACCTCTCTTAGTTGTCAAGACATATGTTACACTTTGAGAAATACTCTAATCAACAGAGTATAAACTGTTGAAATTATGTGTAAAAAATTGTATAATAATAATGCCCGCACCGGCCAACAGTGATGTTGGTAATAGTATTGTCCACGGACAGAATGGGGTCTAAAAAGTACTATTTGCAAGGAGGTGATGTCTACTATGAATAAAATTTCAGATGTATTAACAGTGATTAGTTTTATATTATTTATTGTTATAAAAATATTTGAAAATAATAATTACAGTATGGCATCACTGTTGTGTGGTGCTATTTTTATATGGAAAGGACGTGTATTTGTTGGAGAAGGGATATGATTCGAAAATATTTGCAAAAAAGAGGAAACAAAAATACCCTAGAAATAAGTTTTTTTCTTATTCAGGAGTGAGTAGGGATGATAAAAACTTCAGTTACAAAGATTTTCGTAATTCAGATTCAATACACTCTTCATTTAAAAGATGTAAGTTTTTTGGTACTTTATTTAAAAAATCAAAATTGAAGTATTGTTCTTTTGGTGGTGCTATTTTTACGGGTATAACATTTACGAATTGCAATTTTAGAGGAAGCCGATTTTTAGGTGCTGTTTTTGATAATTGCTTTTTTGAACACTGCATTTTTCAAAAATGTAATTTTAAAAATGCTCAATTTATTAATACCTATGTTAAAAGTTCAAGTTTTAAAGAAGCATCAGGTTTAAAATTAGATTTAATAAAATACGACATAAGCGAATTAAATATAGTAGATGATAAGGTGTTAGAAGATTTGAGGTCAAAATATATTAATACTAATGTAGAAAATGTTATTAATAAAATTGATATCAGTAGACTATTAACCGTTTTTGAACGAGATAGATTAGAAAATACACTAGATGCTTTAAAAGAAAATGATAAGATAGATACAGTAGTTTTTAGTCATGTCTTGGCGAAAATTAAATAAAAACAATTACAGGTGATAGAAAATAAAAATCTATCGCCTTTTTATGTCTTGAATTGTCAAATCAAATGCAACTCTACTGAATGATAAACCTCGTATGGAGTTTTCCAATTTAAGCATTTGCGCGGTCTAAGATTTATTTATTTCATTTTTGCTTCAACATAGCTATCTGATTGATTAATAGAGAGTATAGAATTTTTTCTGTAAATTTGCCTTCTATGGTAATTTACAGAAAAATTTTATACTCTAGGTTTTTATCTGTGTTCTAACATCTTCTTTTATTTACTCTTAAAAATAGTTTACATGTCTAAAAATATACTATATATAATCTATTATTATTTGTCTATTATAATTGACTATACCTGATTTTTAATTAAATCTTCCAGACTCTCTCTCTTTATAACAATCTTGTCCTTGCCATCACCAACAAATACTACTGCTGGCTTTTGCATAAGATTGTAGTTAGATGCCATGGAATAATGGTAGGCCCCTGTACAGGCTACTACCAGAATATCACCTATTTTTGCCTCAGGTATCCTGACATCCTTGGCTATCAGGTCTCCTGACTCGCAGCACTTACCGGCTATTGTTACAAGAGAGGCGTCCTCCTCATTCATCCTATTTGCCAGGGCAACCTCGTACTTGGCACCATAAAGGGCAGTCCTTATATGGTCGGTCATGCCACCATCAATTGACACATATGTCCTTACACCAGGGATTTCCTTTATAGTTCCTACCCTATATAGGGTATAGCCTGCTTCACCGACTATAGACCTACCTGGCTCTAACCACAATTGTGGTATGGCCAAACCTTGGCTCCTGGCAGACTCTTTTAGGCAGGCTATTATCTCTTCTAGAGCATCCTCTATTGGATATGAGACATCCTCATCTGTATATCTGATACCAAATCCTCCACCTATATTTAGGATTTTCGCTTCAAAGTCAAGATCCTCTTTAAGGTCCTTTAACCAAACAAAAACTTTCTTGATTGCCGCCTGACTGCCTTCTGTACCAAATATCTGTGACCCTATATGGAAGTGTAGTCCTATTAGGTCTATATTTTCAGCCCTCAATATGGCTTCTACACCCTCCCTGGCCTGGCCATTATCTATATTTAGACCAAATTTAGAGTCTGTATTTCCTGTTGTTATAAATTCATGGGTATGGGCCTCTACACCTGGAGTAACCCTTAATAGGGCCTTTGCCCTCTTGCCCATTTCTCCGGCTATCCTATCTATCCTTTCAACCTCAGCAAGACTGTCTACAACAAAGCAGCCTATATTACTTTCTAGGGCATAGCCTATTTCATATTCTGTCTTGTTGTTACCATGAAGATGGATTTTCTGGGAGTCAAAATCTACTGAAAGGGCATTGTATAGCTCTCCAACAGATACAACATCTAGGCCCATGTCTTCTTCCTTCATTATCCTTACCAATTCCTTACATATAAAGGCCTTGCTTGCATATGAAATATGGTAGTCAAGTCCAGACTTTGATAGAACCTTGTGAAACCTCCTACACTGGTCTCTTATCAGGCCCTCGTCATAGACAAATAAGGGGCTTCCATACTTATCTACCAGGCTACATGTATCTACCCCACCTATTTCAAGATGGCCCTTTGAATTTATTCTTCCGCTTCCATGTAATTGCATACTTATCCCCCTTCTAAATACTCTTTTTATACTATACTTCTATCTATTATTTATATTTATATTTATCTTTCTTATTCTTTCCTTTTATTTATTTCTATATAATACTTTATCCATCTATTTCTATATAGTCCACATCAAGACTCATATGGTTTAACACAGATATTTGCTCTGAGTTGCTGGCCACCCCCTTGAAGGTATATTCATGGACCGGTATATCATGGCCATAAAAATAAACTTCATCACCAAGGGTTACAGCCTCATCTATAATAGCTACTGAATGGCTCATCATCAGGGAAACCAAAGGATACCTCCTCTTGTTTATCTCCAAGTCATGCCCCCTTATCCTTGACCTTAAGAGGCCATCTCCATAGCCCATATTTATAACTGCAAGGTCTGTAGGTTCCTTAGCCACAAAGGATGAACAATACCCTATACTCTGACCTGGATCAAGGTGGATTATAGACAAGACCCTTGCAGACAGACTGATTGCATGGTCTATCTTTTTAGGACATTCCCTGTAGGGTAGGCAACCATACAGGTATATTCCCAACCTAACATGACTATGGTCTTCTAGCAAGCCATCCCTGGCAAAGGAGGCGCTATTTTGAGCATGGATAAATTTAAACTTATGAACTCTTTTGGCTGCTGCTAGGGCATCAAGCCAAATTTCTCTCTCTCTTTCATAGGTCTTGTCTTGGTCGAACTCATCCGCCCATGAAAAATGTGTCCATACACCTTCTATATCTATATTATTGTCCCTTGCAAGGGACAATATCTCTGACATTTCCTCCTTAGACCTACAACCTGACCTCCTCATACTTCCTGCCCATTCAAGCTGCCAAGATATACCCTTCATATCTTCAAGGTTATTTTTTACAAAGTCAAGGTTGGCTATGGCCGTAGAAATCCTATACTTTCTCAATAGATCGAATTCCTTGGCTGGGTTTAGGGATATAATTGTTATATCCTCATATAGGTCTCTCATCTTTATACATTCCTTTAAAGATGTAGTTGCAAAGACCCTTACTCCTGCCTTGTAAAAGGTCTCTACTGCCCTTTCTAGACCAAAGTTATAGGCATTGTTTTTTACTACTGCTATCAAGCCTCCATCGGTTTCTTTAAGGACCCTAGTCGCATTTTTGTAGATAGCCCCCAGGTCTATTCTCAATTTTGCATTTTCCATTTCAATTACACCTACCTAATTACAATAAGCCCTTACTACTTCTACAAGGAAGTCCACCCCATATACCAGGGCCTCTTCCCTCATCTGTAGTGTCGGCGTATGAAGTCCTGTCGTATAGCCTAGGTCTTCATTTCTAATTCCTACAAAGGAATAGTTTACTGGCCCAAGCTCTGAGAAGAAGGAGAAGTCCTCACCCAATAGGTAGGGCTCTTCTTTAAATTCAAAACTAGCCCCTGTATTTTGTGCTGCCCTTTCCACTAGGTCTAGTAGGCAGGCATCATTTAAAAGGGCAGGATAGCCCTCTTTAAAGTTTAAATCAACCTTGCACCTGCTAGCTATCTCCAGGCCCGAACAAATTTCTTTCATTCTATTTTTTATTATTTTAAGGTCATCGCCATCATAGGTCCTGATAGTCCCCTCCATGTGGCCATTTTCAGGAACTGCATTCATGACTTCTCCTACAGACATCTTACCCACATGGATTATATTAGTATGCTTACAGTCTAGGTCATAGACAGTAATTGCCTCTATTTGTTGGTAGATGTTTACACAGGCATTTAGGGCATTTAGGCCATTTTCTCTCAGACCAACATGGGCAGTCCTTCCCTTTACATCTATGGTAAACTCATTGCAACTAGCCATTATAGGGCCTGGTCTTGTAACAATTTTTCCCTCTTCAAAATCCGGGTTTACATGAAGGGCATACGAGGCCTTGATATTATATTTTTTAAAATTATATTCCTTTATCAAGAGGTTGGCCCCACCAAAGGACTCCTCTGATGGCTGAAATACAGCCAGTATATTCACTTTTAGAAGGCCTGACTTTTTCAATTCCAGGATTTCCTTCACTACACCCAAGAGCATGCTTGCATGAGCATCGTGGCCACAGGCATGCATGACCCCATCATTTTGGGATTTGAAGTCTACATCATTCATTTCCCTTATAGGAAGGGCATCTACGTCTGCCCTCAAAATGATAGTATCTTGTCCCCCTCCATCTATATAGACTATGGTCCCTGTATTTAGGCAGGTCTCATAGGTCAAGTCCATCTTGTCAAGTTCAGCCCTTATATAGGCGGCTGTCTTATACTCTTTTTGGGACAACTCCGGATTTTTGTGTAGGTGTCTTCTCCACCTTATTAAATCTTCTAACCTTGTTACCTTCATATATTCACCTACTATCTATACAAAAATTAGTATTAACTATATTCAAAATTATACCATCTTTACAAAATAATTTATAAAGTATAATTCGAATTTTCGTTAATACTAATTTGATTATATTTATTCTAAACTTCTTAAAGCATCAACTATGCTTATCTTTTCTCCTTCAACATCACTAGTCTGCTTTATTATCCTGGCAGGCACACCTGCAACTACTGCCCCTGGTGGAACATCTTCTGTAACAATAGCTCCTGCTGCAACTACTGCCCCTTTTCCTATCCTTACACCCTCAAGGACTACCGCATTAGCCCCTATAAGAACATTGTCTTCTACTACTACGGGATTTGCATTTGCCGGCTCTATAACACCTGCTAATACTGCCCCTGCTCCTACATGGACATTCTTACCAGTAGTTGCCCTACCGCCAAGGACTGCCCCCATATCTATCATGGTTCCTTCACCAACTACTGCACCAATATTTATTATTGCCCCCATCATAACTACTGCATTATCCTTTATAACTGCATGCTCACGGATAAAGGCACCCGGCTCTATTCTAGCATTTACATCTGATAGGTCCAACAGGGGTATAGCACTGTTTTTTCTGTCGTTTTCAACCACGTAGTCTACTATCTTGTCCCCATTGTTGGCAAGGACTTCCTTCCAGGTATTTAGGTCTGTAAATAGGACTCTTGACCCTTCACTTCCAAATGCCTTTACGCTTTCTGGTAGGTCTATATTGGATAGGTCTCCCTTTACATATACCTTAACTGGCGTTGTCTTTTTAGACGTGGCTATATAGTTAATTATCTCTTCTGATGTCAAAAAATCTTTTGCCATAAAATCCTCTCTTTCATATATCTTATATTATGTATTTTAATTTATAGGTTTTCAAATGTATAGAAGCCATTTTCCCTATTTTGCAGACCTTGGGCTGCCTTTAGGGCTCCATCAGCAAAGATCCTTTTTGACTGGGCCCTGTGGGTAATCTCTATAACCTCATCCACTCCGGCAAATAAAACCTCATGTTCACCCACTATGGTTCCACCCCTTAGGCTGGCCATTCCGACTTCCTTCTTATCCCTCTGGTGTTCGGCCTGGCTCCTGTCATATACAGGGAAATAGTCGCTGTCCACTGACTGAATTGCCTCTAGTAGCTTTATTGCCGTACCACTTGGAGCATCTATTTTCTTATTGTGGTGGCGCTCTAGGATTTCTATATCAAATCCATCTGACAACAGTGGCGTCAAGAACTTTAAGGCCTTTGTAAATACATGGACCCCATAGCTCATATTTGCACTAAAGAAGATAGGGCAATATCTTGCAGCCTCATCCATAAGGTCCTGTAATTTTTCCCTGGCCCCAGTTGTAGCCACAACTATTGGGGTCTTGTGGTAACTAGCCCCCCTCAATAGTTCACTTGTATTATTAGGGTGGGAGAAGTCTATAATAGCATCTGACTCTGGTAAATCATTTATATCCTTATATACTGGATATGGTGGGTTTTCAAGGTCTTGTATTGAAAATATGCCAAGTATTTCGTGACCCCTTTCAAGAGCTAGATTTTCAACCACTCGGCCCATCACACCATAACCGCCAAGTATTAATTTCATTTTAAGCCTCCAAACTTAGGAACTCTCTATACAGTCCTAGTGTATTTTCTCTTACAGCATCTGTTGTAGGAATCAAAGGAAGTCTGAAGTTTTCTTCCCCGTAGCCCATTTCCTTTAATACAGCCTTGACTGGTGTTGGGCTGACATCTGAGAATAGGGCATCTATAAATGGGTTTAGGGCAAGCTGTAGGTCCCTGGCCTCATTTATCCTTCCTTCCTGGTATAGGCTATATACCCTTAAAAATTCTACTGGTAGACAGTTAGATACAACACTGATTACCCCATCTCCACCGTGTACCAGGAAGTCAAAGAAGCTTCCATCATCTCCACTATAAAGATTAAAGTCTGTATTAGGTCCAAGGTATCCCCTTATCCTATCAAGATAGGCAATATCTCCAGTTGCATCCTTTAAGGCCACTATATTCTTGTGCGTGGCTAATTCTGCCACTGTTTCAGGGTTTATAGTCATACCCGTCCTACCTGGAACATTGTACAGGATAATTGGTATATCAACACTGTCTGCTATAGCAAAATAGTGGGCTAACAAACCTCTCTGGCTTGTCTTGTTGTAGTAAGGTGTTACAAGAAGGGCTGCATCTGCCCCATTTTCCTTTGCAAGTCTTGTATGCTCTATGGCTGTAAGGGTATTGTTTGATCCTGTTCCCAATATTATAGCACAGTCCCTGTCTCCCCTAATCCTTATAGTCCTCTTCAATAGGTCTAACTTTTCATCTATAGTAAGGGTTGCCCCTTCTCCTGTAGTACCTGCCACTACTATTCCATTTATGCCAGAGCTTATCTGAAACTCTACCAGGCTTTCATAGGCTGCATAATCTATACTTCCATCACTATTCATAGTCGTTGCTATCGCTGTAGTTACTCCATTAAAAATTGCTGTCATTTTTATTTCCTCCAATTATTCTTATTAACTATTGTCTATTTATCAATTGTATTTTTACCTATTTTCTTCTAGCATTTCTGCAATTTGAACTGCATTGCTGGCTGCACCCTTTCTAATGTTGTCTGCCACACACCAAATGTGGAAACTATTAGCTTGTGATATATCCCTTCTTATTCTACCTACAAAAACTTCATCACGTCCTGTGGCTTCTATGGCCATAGGATAAATGTTATTCTGTGGGTCATCGACTACTATTACACCCGGTGCCTTACTTAATATATTTCTAATA
Source organism: Peptostreptococcus stomatis DSM 17678 (assembly GCF_000147675.1). Taxonomy (GTDB): domain Bacteria; phylum Bacillota; class Clostridia; order Peptostreptococcales; family Peptostreptococcaceae; genus Peptostreptococcus; species Peptostreptococcus stomatis. The sequence goes on from NZ_ADGQ01000019.1 coordinate 18,937, forward strand.
TCTTCAACCTCTGCAGACCTTTCAAGAGTAATGTTTATTTCAACTGAATGTGAGTTTAAAACCGGAACCCTGGCACAAGTTGCAGTGATAGAAACTTCATCACCCAAATTTAATATCTTCTTTGTCTCCTCTATCATCTTCATTTCTTCTTTTGTATATCCGTTATCTAGAAAAACATCTATATGAGGAAGCACATTGTTGTATATTGGATGGGGATACTTTTTAGGAGCCTGTCCATCTCGACCATTTATCAAGTCATCTATTCCCCCCTTACCAGATCCTGATACAGCCTGGTAGGTAGTATAGGATATCCTCTTTACCCCATATTTGTCAATCAAAGGCTTTAATGGTACCACCGACTGGATAGTCGAGCAATTTGGATTTGCAATTATCCTTCTCTTTAACTTAGGATAATTACACTCTGGAACTATGAGGTCTATATCTTCCTCCATTCTCCATGCACTTGAATTGTCTATAACTATAGCCCCATGCTCTTCGGCTATAGGGGCAAACTTCAAGGATGTTGTTCCCCCTGCTGAGAAGATCGCATAGTCTATATCCTTATCAAATGAATGTTCATTTAATTCCTCAACTACCACATCTCGGCCCCTAAACTCTAATACCCTTCCTGCTGACCTGGATGATGCCATTAAATATATATTATCTACCTTGAGCTTACTTTCTCCCAAGCGTTCTATCATCTTAGTCCCTACTAAACCTGTTGCACCAACTATTGCAAAATTTGCCATACTCGTATCTCCCTTACAAAAGCATTCTATAAATAAAATTTCTAATTCAATCTCTTTACTCTTTTTTCTTGTATGTGTACTTACACCATATATCTAAATATCTTATATCCATCTTTGTATTGAATTTCCTATTTGCCTAATATTCCATATATGGTATATATCTTATTTATAAATTGGACTATATATTAAACTCCTTACACAGTAATATAACTGCCTTTTCAGATAAGTCCTTGTCTATAGCATAGGATATTGATATTTCCGATGTTGTTACCTGGTAGAAGTTGATTCCATTTGAACACAAAATCCTGAAAGCCCTTGCCGCAACACCACTTACATCCCTCATGCCTGACCCTACTATACTTACCTTGGCACAATCTGTACGGACTGAATACTTTATACCGCTAAACTTATCATTTAGGCTATCCAGAATCTGGTTTAAAAAGTTTCTATCTGTATCCTTGCAGGTGAAGGAAACATTCATATCATCCCCTGATACAATCTGACTGATCATATCTATATTTACACTGAACCTATCCAACTGATTAAATAGTTCTTCTACAAAATTTGTCCCTATATCACTACAAGCCAGTGTGACATGTAGTATATCCCTGTCCAAAGCTACTCCTGTAACAACCTTCTTTTCTAATAAGTCTGTATTTGCCATAATCCAAGTTCCTTTCGTATCTGATAATGTTTTTCCTAAATATAATGGTACATTGTAGTTTTTAGCTATTTCAACACAACGTGTTTCAAGAACACCTGCACCTAAGGCTGACAACTCAAGCATTTCCTCATAGCTAACCTGACTTAACTGTCTTGCTGCCTTGTATATTCTAGGATCTGTCCCAAAGACACCTGTTACATCTGTATATATCTCACAGGGAGCCCCTATAGCCGCGGCCAAAGCCACTGCTGATGTATCAGAACCACCCCTGCCCAGGGTTGTAATTTCCAGGTTCTCATTGTAACCCTGGAAACCTGCAACCACTAAAATATCAAATTCATCCAACTGGTCATTTAAAAAGTCTGCATCTATATCTGCTATCCTGCTCTTAGTATGTTGACCAAAAGTCCTGATACCAGCTTGTATGCCGGTCAATGACCTTGCCCTTACCCCCATATCATTTAGGCTAATAGCCATCAGGGAAATAGTATTTTGCTCCCCTATTGCTAGCAGGGTATCTAACTCCCTGACATCCGGATTGTCAGTTATCTTCTCAACTTGTTTTAATAAGTCATCTGTAGTCTTTCCCATGGCAGAAACTACGACTATTAACTTCTCCTTATTCTCTACTCTTCTTTTTAGGTAAATTGAAATATCCTTTATTTTTTCAATCGTTCCTACCGAACTTCCCCCAAACTTTAGTACAGAAACTTGCTTCATAAACTCATCCTCCATTAATGTACAATAATCATAATAAATTATTTAAATTAATTAATAGGAATATATGTCCTTATTCTATTCTTTAATAAAAAAAGGCAAATGTAGTTAGTCCACATTTGCCCTAAAAATTATAAATCCTCAAGGTATATTTTATCCTATAGTCAGGTCTTCTTTTACTGACCTCACTTAGATATATCCTCGTTTAATCGACATATTATGGCTAGCTCTCCATTAAAAAAGACAAATGCAGGTAGCCTACATTTGCCTATAATCTCTCCCTAATATGACAATCTCCTGGCTAGCCCTCCATTATACTTGTATAATGACAGAACAAAAACTATTAATCCCTGTTCCAACAATACTTGCAAAGCACTACAAGTATTATTTCGGCAACATCCCCTTTCGAAGTAGACTGCTTGCTTTCATTGCCTATTCCTACTCTTGTCAGTTGCGCCTCTATCCTATTTATTAAGTTATAAGCTATTATATAGCAAATAATAATATTTGTAAAGGCTTTCTTTTTAATTTAGTAGTAATAAATATTTTTAGAAATAATTGACAAAATAGGTATAAAGTGATATTTTTAAGATAAATATAAACTAGTTTAAAAATATTTTTCTTTATTTGATTTTTTATAGGAGGTTAAGTATGAGTAAAAAATTTGTCATCACTATTCTCTCTCTATGTCTGCTCACTATGGGTTCTTATGCTTATTTTTCATACTACGACAAAAAAGAAATACCCAAAAAAGTAAATACTGATTTAAATAGTTCTGAATTGAAAAAATACGAAGATAGGAGAAACTCTTTATTAAAAGAAAATCTTAGCTTGTATGATATTGGAGATAGATATGATATTCTATGGAATCAAGCCCTAAAAGGTGAAGAGGGTCTTGTTTCATATGTAAATAAAAAGTATCCGAACTTATCAGATACTGACAAGTTGAAAAAACAGGTTTCTGTTTTAGAATACTTAAATAGAACAAGGACACAGGTAGATTTTAGTGGAGAATTTCTAAATGTTGTATTCAAAGAAGCACAATTAAGTGATTATTTAATAAAGAATAATAAAAATGGAGATATTTCCAATAAAAATAATATTGAAACATTGGCAACAAATTTTGATGATTTGTCTAATAAGTCGGATTATAATAGGAAAGAATTAATAGATTTTCTTATACAAATAATTACAGCTAATCTATCAGCTAATGATATAGAGAAATTAACCAATAATGAGAAGATTCCTATTGATGTACGAAACGCAATTAAAAAAAATAATCCTCAACCTGTACCCCAAAATTAGACAAAAATGATGGTACCTAGAGGCATTACAATAGTGAGTTAAAAACAGGAAGGTGGGATAAAGTTCCACCTTCCTGTTTTATATATATAAGCCTATATTCTATTTAAAGCTCTACTTCTAGAAGAATTGGTGCATGGTCCTGTCTTTCTCCAGAATCTACCATTTCTGATACCCTTACCTTGTCAGCTACATCTTGACTAACTATCCAGTAGTCAATTCTCCAGCCCGTATTATTTACCTTGCTAGTCTTTACCCTCTGGGCCCACCAAGAGTATACCTCTTCTACATCTCCGTGAACCTGCCTAAAAGTATCTACAAAACCTCTGGCAAGCAAGTTTGTAAAGCCTTCTCTTTCCTCATCAGTAAAGCCTGGTGACCTGTGGTTAGAAGCTGGATTAGCCAGGTCTATTTCCTTATGGGCAACATTGTAGTCACCACAAGCAAGTACAGGCTTGTGCTTGGCTAGACCTTCTAAATAGTCTGCATACTTTTTATCCCATGCCTGCCTATCATCCAACCTTTTTAGGCCATCACCGGCATTTGGTGTATATACCTGTGTTACATAGCAAGAGTCTAGCTCAAGGGTGATAATCCTTCCCTCAGAATCCATTGTACATGGGGCTCCTATTTCAGGATATGTAGCCTTTACATCCATACCCTTCTTATATAGGAACATAGTTCCGGCATATCCCTTTCTGGCAGGCTCTACAGATGACCTCCAAACATGGTCATAGTCAGAAAAAATCTCTTCTAGACACTCTATATGCTTCTTAGTTGGCCCCTTGGCTGACAGCTTAGTTTCCTGTAGGGCTATAATATCTGCATCCATACCGGCCAGATTTTTTAATACATCTCTAGATAGTAGGGCCCTGGCAGAATCACTTGTTAGGGCCGCATTTAGAGAGTCTATGTTCCAAGAAATTAATTTCATGCTTACCTCCTCATTAAATCAAGTATTATTTTTCAATGCTTGTAGTTAATACTACTTTTTAACTAAATTGAATTTCTAGTTTAAATATAATTATTGCTTGTTTGCCTGGACAAAATCCATCATATACTATTATACCCAATAATTGCTAATCGATACTAGCTAGAAGAAAAATATTGTATAAACTATAGTTAGTTTATATAAGTTTTATACAACTCCCTATCCCTTGCCTACATTTATAAAAAAAGAGAGTGGCAAGCACTCTCTTATGTATATCAAATAATATAATTATTCAATTATAGAAGCAACAACTCCAGAAGCTACTGTTCTACCACCTTCTCTGATGGCAAACCTAAGACCTTCTTCAACACATATAGAGTTGATTAGGTCAACTTCAATTGTTACGTTGTCACCAGGCATAACCATTTCTATTCCTTCTGGTAGCTTACACTCACCAGTTACGTCAGTTGTTCTGAAGTAGAACTGTGGTCTATATCCATCGAAGAAAGGAGTATGTCTACCACCTTCTTCTTTCTTAAGAACGTAGATTTCTGCAGTGAACTTAGTATGAGCGTTAACTGTTCCTGGCTGAGCAAGAACCTGTCCTCTTTCGATTTCGTCTCTCTGAACACCTCTTAGTAGAGCACCGATGTTATCACCAGCTTCTGCCTGATCTAGTAACTTTCTGAACATTTCTACTCCTGTTACTACAACCTTTCTTGGTTCTTCAGTCAAACCAACTAGTTCAACTTCATCAGAAACCTTAAGAACACCTCTTTCAACTCTACCAGTTGCAACCGTACCTCTACCAGTGATTGAGAATACGTCTTCTACTGGCATTAGGAATGGCTTGTCAACATCTCTTTCTGGAGCTGGGATATATTCATCTATTATGTTGTAGAATTCTATTATCTTTTCTCCCCATTCAGAATCTGGGTTTTCAAGAGCCATTAGGGCAGAACCTCTAACTATTGGAGTGTCATCTCCTGGGAAATCATATTCGTTAAGTAACTCTCTAACTTCCATTTCAACTAGTTCAAGAAGTTCTTCGTCGTCTACCATGTCACACTTGTTTAGGAATACAACGATGTAAGGAACACCAACCTGTCTAGAAAGTAGGATATGTTCTCTTGTCTGAGGCATTGGACCATCTGTTGCAGCAACAACTAGGATAGCACCGTCCATCTGAGCAGCACCTGTGATCATGTTCTTAACATAGTCAGCATGTCCTGGGCAGTCTACGTGAGCGTAGTGTCTAGCTGGAGTTTCGTATTCAACGTGAGCAGTAGAGATAGTGATACCTCTTTCTCTTTCTTCTGGTGCCTTGTCTATGTTGGCGAAGTCTACCGCTTCACCTAACTGATACTTGTTGTGTAATGTCTTTGTTATAGCTGCTGTTAATGTAGTCTTACCGTGGTCAACGTGACCGATTGTACCAATATTAACATGTGGCTTACTTCTTTCAAATTTAGCTTTTGCCATTTTAAGTTTCCTCCCTTAAGAAATAAATTATTTATTAATTGGAGGGCGGAATCCACCCCCCTTTTTATTCTTTATAAGTATATCACTTTTATACTTATTTTTCAACATTTCATTAAAAATCTGATGATTTTTTAGGTCTATAAACGAATTTTCAGTTATTTTTCACTTTATAAAGTTCAATACCTGACCCTTTATAATAAATTAACCCTTCAGACTACTTACCTTCTGTTATCTTCTTAGCAACAGAACCTGGTACCTGTGCATAGTGGTCAAATATCATAGTGTAAGTCGCTCTACCCTGAGTAGTGGATCTAAGGTCTGTAGAATATCCAAACATTTCAGATAGTGGAACATGAGCTCTAACAACCTGAGCCCCATTTCTTTCTTCCATACCCTGAATCATACCTCTTCTAGAGTTAAGGTCACCCATAACGTCACCCATGTAATCGTCTGGAGTAACAACTTCAACTGCGAAGATTGGTTCAAGAAGAACTGCATTACCCTTCTTCATTGCATCCTTGAAGGCCATAGAAGCTGCCATCTTGAAGGCCATTTCTGATGAATCGACTTCATGGTAAGAACCATCGTATAGTTCAACTGCAACGTCAACAACTGGATAACCAGCTACGATACCTGACTGCATAGCTCCCTGGATACCCTGGTCAACTGGACCAACATATTCCTTAGGTACAGATCCACCAACAGTCTTGTTTTCGAACTTGTATCCTTCACCTGGCTCAAGTGGGTTAACTCTGATCTTAACGTGACCGTACTGACCTCTACCACCTGACTGCTTAGAGTACTTGTACTCAACATCAACTGGAACTGTTATAGTTTCTCTGTATGCAACCTGAGGAGCACCAACTGTAGCTTCAACCTTGAATTCTCTAAGAAGTCTGTCAACGATGATTTCAAGGTGAAGTTCACCCATACCACCGATGATAGTCTGGCCAGTTTCTGCATCAGTTCTAACTGTGAATGTAGGGTCTTCTTCAGCAAGCTTCTGAAGAGCTACACCCATCTTTTCCTGAGCTGCCTTAGAAGCTGGTTCTATGGCAACGAAGATAACTGGTTCTGGGAATTCCATTGATTCAAGAATAATAGGCTCATTAGGATCGCATAGTGAGTCTCCTGTAGTTGTATCCTTAAGACCAACTGCAGCTGCTATATCACCTGCATAAACTTCTGTTATTTCTTCTCTTGTATTGGCATGCATCTGAAGGATACGACCAATTCTTTCTCTCTTATTCTTTGTAGCATTTAGTACATAAGAACCAGATTCTAACGTACCAGAGTAAACTCTGAAGAAGGCTAGCTTACCTACGAATGGGTCAGTCATAATCTTAAATGCAAGAGCTGAGAATGGTTCTTCATCTGATGCATGTCTTTCACTTTCTTCACCATCTGGTAGGATACCCTTTATAGATTCTATGTCAGTTGGAGCTGGTAGGTAATCTATAACTGCGTCCAATAGTAACTGAACACCCTTGTTCTTGTAAGCAGTACCACAAAGTACTGGGTTCATTTCACAAGCTATAGTTGCCTTTCTGATAGCTACCTTTAGTTCATCTATTGTTATTTCTTCACCTTCTAGGTACTTCATCATTAGATCTTCGTCAGTTTCTGCAACTGCTTCTATCATGATTTCCCTATATTCATTGGCCTTGTCTACCATATCAGCTGGTATATCTACGACTTCGATTTCAGTACCTTCATCGTTCTTGTACATACTAGCTTTCATAGTTAATAGGTCTATGATACCTGTGAAGTTTTCTTCGCTACCTATTGGTAACTGTATAGCTACAGCGTTAGCCTTTAGTCTATCCTTCATCATTCCTACAACATTTAGGAAGTCAGCACCCTGTCTATCCATCTTGTTTACGAATGCTATTCTAGGAACACCGTAAGTTTCAGCCTGTCTCCATACATTTTCTGACTGAGGTTCAACTCCTGATCTAGCACAGAAAACTGCTACAGAACCATCAAGTACTCTTAGAGATCTTTCAACTTCTACTGTGAAGTCGACGTGTCCAGGAGTATCTATGATGTTTACCCTGTGGCCATCCCACTGACAAGTTGTAGCGGCAGAAGTAATTGTGATACCTCTTTCCTTTTCCTGTTCCATCCAGTCCATCTGAGATGCACCGTCGTGAGTTTCACCTATCTTATGAGTACGTCCAGCATAGAACAAGATTCTTTCAGTAGTTGTAGTCTTACCTGCATCTATGTGGGCCATTATTCCTATATTTCTAGTCTTTTCCAATGGAAATTGTCTAGCCATTTCTTTCCTCCTTAATTATTTCAAACTCAGCTGATGACTACCATCTGTAGTGAGCAAATGCCTTATTAGCTTCTGCCATCTTATGAGTATCTTCTTTCTTCTTAACTGAAGCTCCTGTGTTATTAGCTGCATCCATTATTTCCTTTGCAAGCTTTTCAACCATTCCCTTTTCGCCTCTAGCTCTTGTATATTTTACTAACCATCTAAGTCCTAGAGTCTGTCTTCTGTCAGCCCTAACTTCGATAGGTACCTGATAGTTGGCACCACCGACTCTTCTAGCCTTAACTTCTAGTACTGGCATGATGTTTTCCATAGCCTTGTTGAATACTTCTAGAGCATCTTCTCCAGTTCTTTCAGCTACTAGTGCGAACGCATCATATACTATTCTCTGTGACTTTCCTCTTTTTCCGTCATACATTAAATTATTTATTAACTTTGTTACTACCTTACTTCCGTACATTGGATCTGGTAAAATTTCTCTCTTTGGAACATTACCTTTTCTTGGCATTACGCTTCCCTCCTTAATTATTAAAGTTAAATCATAGGTACTCGACATTGTTTGCCGTGATGCCATAAATATATTATTTAAAGCATCGAACTATAATCAATTGCTGTTTTCCAGCTACTTGTTTGTCCAATTCTGGCTTGAACCTGCCCTGGGACTTATCCCCTCTGTAGACCACTCTTTATGGTCTACTAAAACTAAGTAAGTTTTTATCTCTTAATTACTTCTTAGCTTCTTTTGGTCTCTTAGCACCGTACTTAGATCTTGACTGTCTTCTAGCGTCAACACCTGCAGTATCTAGTGTACCTCTTAGAATATGGTACCTAACACCTGGTAAGTCCTTTACTCTACCACCTCTGATCATAACAACACTATGTTCCTGTAGGTTATGACCTTCACCTGGTATGTATGCAGATACTTCTATTCCGTTTGTAAGTCTAACTCTGGCAACCTTTCTAAGGGCTGAGTTTGGCTTCTTAGGTGTTACTGTCTTTACAGAAGTACAAACACCTCTCTTCTGTGGAGCACTAATATCAGTGGCCTTCTTATATAAAGAATTGTAGCCCTTCTGAAGTGCTGGAGCAGTAGATTTCTTTTCTACAGCTTTTCTACTCTTACGTACTAATTGGTTGATTGTTGGCATCAACTGCACCTCCTTTTGTTAAAATTTTCGATCTTGTTAATTGACCGCCAACCGGACCAATATGCTTAGCATATTGATTAATTGTTTTGATGCTTTTAGTCTTCACTAAAAAGGTATGCAATCCGTAGATTACATACCTTATAATTTTATCACCTCAAAGGGCTTGTGTCAACTAGTTTGTAGAATAATTTTTACTTTTTAAAATGGCTTTTAAATTAATCCCTCTTAAATAAATCTCTAGTATATACCTTATCAACCACATCATCTAAACAGGCATCATACCTATTGGCTATTATACTGTGGCTTATAGATTTAAACTTTTCAATATCATTGACTATCCTGCTACCAAAGAATGTAGTTCCGTCAACCAGGGTAGGCTCATATATGACCACAGTTGCCCCCTTGGCCTTTAACCTCTTCATGACCCCCTGTATAGATGAATCCCTGAAGTTATCTGAATTTGACTTCATAGTAAGTCTATAGACTCCTATAATACATTCCTTTTCATTTTCAAGAGAATATTCTCCATTACTATAATAGTCATCGTAGCCAGCTAGTTTTAGTACCCTGTCTGCTATAAAGTCCTTCCTGGTCCTATTGCTTTCAACTATAGCAGACATCATATTTTGTGGAACGCTATCATAATTGGCCAAAAGCTGCTTGGTATCCTTAGGCAGGCAGTAGCCCCCATACCCAAATGATGGATTGTTGTAGTCGCTACCTATCCTAGGGTCTAGGCAGACCCCCTGGATGATATCCTCTGTGTTTAAACCCTTCATCTCTGCATAGGTATCCAGCTCGTTAAAGTAACTAACCCTAAGGGCCAGATAGGTATTGGCAAAAAGTTTGACTGCCTCTGCTTCTGTAAATCCCATTGATAGGATATCTATATCTTCTTTAATTGCACCCTCTGCCAGGAGGTTGGCAAATATATTGCTGGCCCTGGTCAATTCTTGATCATCCTTGTCTGTAGACACTATTATCCTGGATGGATACAAATTATCATAAAGGGCCTTTGACTCCCTCAAAAATTCAGGACTAAAGATAATATTTTTAGTCTTATACCTGGCCCTGACCGATTCTGTGTAGCCGACCGGTATAGTAGACTTGATTACTATAATGGCCTCCTGGTTTACCTGCAAAACTTTTTCTATAACCGCCTCTATGGCAGATGTATCAAAATAGTTCTTTTGGGCATCATAATTAGTGGGTGCAGCTATGACAACATAATCCGCATCCCTATAGGCCATATCTGTATCTAGGCTAGCCACCAGGTCTAGGTCTTTATTGGCCAAGTAATCTTCTATATAGTCATCATGTATAGGAGATTTTTTCCTATTAATCATATTCACTTTTTCTTCTGCCACATCTACAGCTACAACCCTATTTGCCTGGGCTAGAAGTATAGATATGGATAGGCCCACATAACCTATTCCAGCTACGGCTATCTTGTAAGACCTATTTAATTTTGTTTCTTGTCTGTCCAAAATTTTCATCCTATAGACCCTTCTTTCTATTTTTCAACCAACAATACTATGGCCTGGGAAGATATACCCTCCTTAGCCCCTGTAAAACCTAGTCCTTCTTCTGTAGTTGCCTTGACATTTATATTGGTCTTGTCTGTATCAAGGACCCTTGCAAAGTTATCTATCATACTTGACAAGTGGGGAGCCATCTTAGGTGCCTGGGCTATAATCGTACAGTCTGCATTTCCCAACCTGTAACCCCTCTTGTCCATAAGTCCCTTGGCATAGGCCAAGAGTTTTAAACTGTCCGCCCCCTTGAAACCGGGGTCTGTATCTGGAAAGTGCCTGCCCAAATCGCCCTCTCCCAGGGCCCCAAATATAGCATCTATTAGGGCATGAGTCAAGACATCAGCATCTGAATGACCCAGTAGTCCCCTATCATAGTCTATCTTAACACCACCTATTATAAGGTCCCTGTCCTCTACAAGTTTATGTACATCATAGCCTATTCCTACTCTCATTAGCTTCCTCCTTATTGGCCTAAAAACCTATCTCGCTCTCCTTGAGGCCTATAAATCAAATATATAGCTGGCCTGTTTTATGTCTTCAGGCGTTGTAATCTTGTTGTTCACATATGAACCCATAATCATCTTGACCCTATGACCATACCTTTCAACTAAGCTGGCATCATCTGTCCCCAAAAAGGACTCCTGCCTAGCCCTTACGTGGGCATCCCTTATAAGGTCAAACCTAAAAGTTTGTGGTGTCTGGGCACACCAAACCTGGCTCCTATCCGGAGTATCAATTATCAGTCCATCTGGACCAACTATCTTGACAGTGTCCTTGCTAGGAACTCCAACACAAGTTGCACCAAAGTCTACTGTTTCTAAAATTGACCTGGTAATAATATCCTCATCTACAAATGGCCTGGCCCCATCATGTATTAGGAGAATATGAGTATCATCTGAAATCTCAGCTATACAATTATATATAGAGTCTTGTCTCTCTGCTCCACCCACAACCTTGACTACATTCTTAAATCCATACTCACCTATTATTGAATCTATTTGGTCCCGGTCTTCCTCCCTTATAGCCAAGACTATCTTCCTAACCATAGGATGGTCGTAAAACCTAGCTATGGTATGGGCTATAATAGGCCTGTCTCCTAGATTCAAAAGAATCTTGTTCTTATCAGCCATCATCCTCTTGCCAGAACCAGCTGCCAGAATAACCACATCTGCATTTATTTTAGTCTTCTTCATTTTCTACCACCTTGGCTATCCCATGCGGATGTTTTCCATTATTTCCTTCCTTGGCAGACTTGGACCCTACACTATACTTGAAGGCTGAGCCAGTCTTTCTGAAACTGCCCGGTGATATACCCACAGTTTTTGTGAACACAGTGGAAAAGTAACTTACATTTCTGTAACCACACTCCTGGCTTATTTCAGCTATATTCTTCTCCGTTTGTAAAAGAAGTTTTCTTGCACGGTTTAGCTTCCTATAATTTACATAAGTACTAAATGTATAACCCGTCTTTTGCTTAAAAAGCTGAGATAGGTAGCTCTTGTTTATATGGGCATACTCGGAAGCCTCTTCTAAACTAATCGGTTTTTGTATGTTATCATCTATATACTTAAAAACGCTCTTTAGGGATGGATTAACACCCAGAATATTATTTTCCAGCATTTCATCGTAATACTGGCCTATTATCATGCTGGCTGTCGGTATAAAATTCTTACTTGTTATCTTCTTATGCATTAGTATAGTACAATGATAACAACAATGTTTCAGGGAAATATTATATGTAAAAAGTGTATAGTAGTAAATGGCATAATTAAGACTGTTCAAAAATGCCCTATAAGCCACTATATTCTCACTATCTACCCAATCTTTTACCATTTTTTTGAATTCTTCCATTGTGTTTTCCATATTGCCCCTGGCAAGATTTTCACACAAGGCCCTATAGTCTATATCCATATCAAAACTATCTAATTGCGTTATCCTATGCATAAGCACACCCCCTTCATTGATTATTTATATGGTCTATAAATTAAATGCACATAAATTTCAAACTCCTACGATATCATATATTATATATCATATAGAAAGTAAAAAATAGGGTCTATATGTAAAAAGTCCTAAATATAGTTAATAAATTAATAAATATAGTTAATTGATTATAAAATTCATTGTGGTAAAATATAAGTATAGCGAATATATATTGAGTTTAATTAAAATTTTTAAAAATAATAAAAAAATATGATAAAGAGGTCTTGGACAGTCTTTAGTAGACTAATTATGATAAGGACTGGGACCAAATAAGTTTTGGAGGTAGTTATGAAAATTGCTGTAGTATATGGATCATTAACAGGAAATACAGAAAGATTAGCTAGGGGGGTATTCGATAGAATTAGCCCAGAATACGAAAAATCCCTATTTGATATAAAGGACAAACCAGACCTAAGTGACTACGATGTTGTTGCCTTTGGTTTTTGGGTTGACAGGTCTTTCCCTTACAAGGCTATGAAGGACTTGATTTCAGAAACACGTGACAAGGATGTCTTCCTAATGGGAACAATGGGTTACTACCCGGACTCAGACCACGGCCAGGCATGTATAAAGAATTCTGTAAGCCTGGTTGATAAGTCTTGTAACCTTATGGGATATTTCATCTGTAATGGAAAGGTAGATACGAAATTACTAGAAAGAATGGCGCAAATAAAACCTAAGAACATGGGTGAAGAAATATTTAAAAAGCATATGCTTGATGAAAAGAACCTTATCAGGTATAAGAAGCTTGGTGAGCATGTCAATGAAACTGATATTGAATTCTGCTCGGCAAGGTTCAACGAAAGAATTGCCATAAAGGCAGCTATTGATAGTTTATAATTTCAATATATAAATATATATGGAATTATGATTCCCCAAATTCCTACCAACATAATTTTTTTTAAAATTATGTTAGAAAAGGCAACTAACCCCCAATTAGTTGCCTTTTTCTTTTAGATTTTTATTTACATTTAAGACCTACTCATCAGCTCCCTGGACTTCAACTTCCACATCCTTGTCCTTCTTGTGGTCACCAAATTTGATCTCATTTATCATGTCCATCCACTTGCCGGTCTTGCTAACATAAAATTCGTAGCTATTGCCCTTTTTCATAGTAACCCTGATACCATCATTGGTAAAAGGAGTAGGCTTGAACCTTTCAATTGATTCAGCCTTAGTTATAGATAGCCTTATGGCCTTCTTTTCTATCAATTCCGGGTCTGGTGTATTGGCAAATATCAACATCTTGTCGGTAAGGTATAACCAGCCCTTCTTTATCTTGCCATCCTTCATCTGGGCCTGACCATCATACCTCAAGATTCCCTTTTGGCTCATCTTTATAGCGAATATCCTCATATTAGTAGTATCAGTTCTTCTCCTGTTTAACATGAGACCTGTCATGAAGAAGGTACCCCCCATCAGGATAAATATATATAGGAAGTAGTTTAGGTTGCCCATTGTTAAACCATTCTTGTAAAGCCTACCTGCATTTAGGGCTACACCAAAAATTATCCCTACCAAAACAGATTTTTGTAACTGTTTAAATACATCAGTTGTCATTGTATTACCTCTCTCTAATCACATTGCATAAAGTCAACCTATTTTAATAGTCTTTTATTAACTCTTAATAGGTCTTTTATAAATTATCTTTTTGCTTACTAGCTTTTATACCATTTTTCTTAATCCAGCCCTAAAAGGCCCAGTTTCCATCCTTGAATATCTGGAATTCCTGACCATCTTCTTGGACACCAACTATATCTAGGTCCTTGTCCCCTATCATAAAGTCTACATGGGTAATACTCACATTTATACCCAGACCATCCTTGTCTTCTTCAGCTATATTGGCCCCGTCCTTTACACAAGAACTGTAGGCTGCCCCTATAGCCAGGTGGCATGATGCATTCTCATCAAATAGGGTAGTATAGAAGACTATATCCTTATTTGAAATAGGTGAATCATAAGGTACCAGGGCAACTTCACCCAACCTAAATGATCCCTCATCAGTCTCTATCAGGTTTTTTAAATTTTCCTTGCCTTTCTTGGCATCAAAGTCTACAACCTTGCCTGCCTCGTACCTAATCCAAAAATCTTCTATCAGGCTACCAGCATATACCAGTGGCTTAGTACTGTGAACTATACCATCCACCTTGTACTTGTGTGGCATACCGTATATTTCCTCAGATGGTATGTTAGGGTTAAAGAAATTACCCTTAGGATCCTTGGCTGCCCCACCCAACCAGATATGGTTGTCTGGTAGACCTATTACTAGATCTGTCTTTGAAGACTTGTATCTTAACTCCTTGAAGTTCATCTTGTTCATAAAGGCAGTCTTTTCCTTTAGGTTCTTGTTGTGGTCTTTCCAGGCAGCTACAGGGTCTTCAGTAACCCTTGAACAGTCCAGTATATTTTTCCATAACTCTTCCACAGCTTCATTCTCAGCAAGGTTTGGATGGACCCTCTTGGCCCAGGCTAGGGATGGAACTGCTACTATAGACCACTTAACCCTATCGTTTAGGGTATATGATCTCCATTCCTTAAGATACTTGCCTGCCTCCTTTTGGAAACGGCCTATCCTATCTGGGTCTACCCCCTTCATCAAGTCTGGATCATTGGCTATGATAGACAGGAAGGACCCTCCCTCCTTAGCAATCTGAGTATACTTATATGACTGCCACTCTGGATATTCATCAAAGGCCTGGCTAGGTGCATTTAGGTACTTTTCCCTAGTTATAGCCTCATCAGAATACTCTACATATACATGCTTGGCTCCAGCCTTATAGGCCTCCCTGACACACCTCCTGGCAAAGTCCCTTGACTCTACATCAGCCCTGATTAAGAGACTCTCGCCTGGTTGAACATTTATACCTGACTTGATAGCCAGCTGGGCAAACTTATCTATTCTACTATCTAAACTCATCTTATCTTCTCCTTATTTTCTAATATTTTTCATAAAAAGCTACTTATTTTCCAAAAACTCCTGTGGAATTATACTCTTGACTATATTCCTATAATTTTCAAGGTGGTAAGCCCCATTTCCGTACATTTCTATGTGCCTGTTAGCCAGGTCTTTTGGGTACTTGTCCATCCTGTAGACAGAACCATCAAGCCCATACTGGTTTCTCTCCAAATGGAATACTAGTGGAACAAACTTGGGCTTGTCTATATACTTTTTATCGCCATCCTTGACAAAATCAAAGGTAGCCATACCCTCTAGGTAGGTAATAGGGGTCAACATATTATGGACAAAGTTACCTGTACCATAATATACCAGGGTCTTCTTTTTGTCCTGGTTTTCCAACCACTTAACCGTCTGAATCTTGTGAGCATGGCTTCCCAATACCACATCAACACCCAGGTCACTAAAAAGTTTTGAATACTTCTTTTGTGTATAATCTAGGGCTTGAATCCCTTCTTCTCCCCAATGACAGGATACTAGTATAAAGTCAACCTTGTCTTTTATATTAGCTATATCCTTTCTTATCTTATCCTCATTGAGATAGGAAACCCTATAGTCTGTATCTGGAATAATACCATTAGTACCATATGTATAACATAAAAAACCGACCTTTATACCCTTCTTATCGATGATAAGAGGCCTATCCCTATCTTCTTGGGATAAAAAGACACCTGTATGGTAGACATCAGTCTGGTCCCATAGTTTTATTGACTCAGGAATAGCCCAAGACCCCTTGTCAAGTGAATGATTGTTGGCCATATTAACCATATTAAAGCCAGCCCTGGTCAAGGCAGGTATCATGGCCTGGGGTGTATTGAACTTTGGATAGGTACTAATCCCAAATTTATCTCCCGCTATAATGGACTCCTGGTTAATATACTTGAGGTCATACTGGTCCAAGTCCGGCCTTATATTTTCATATAGGTGGTCAAAATCATACTGGCCATCACCAAAAACGCCCTTGCGCCTATCAGCTGCATTATAAATAGAGTCGTGGATAAGATTATCCCCAACACCTGCAAACCTGAGCCTCTTAACAGCTGATTCCTGGTCACGAACCTTCTTTTGTGAACTGATTTCCGTTTGAAAAAAATACGTCACTGATAAGAAAAATATTAATACTATACCAAGAGATAGGAATATAAAGTTCTTTTCGTTTTTAAAATTCATTTGATCCACCCGTTTCATTATTATTTAAGTATTTTCCTAAGCTTCTCAGTACATTATATCACAAGAACCTGTATATCTCTATACGAGTGAAGACAAGATATTATTTTAAATTAACATTTTCAGGGAAAAAAAGCGACCAGGCCTTTGGCTTGGTCGCTGAAAGAGTAAATGGGAGGTTACCCTTCTTAAATTTGACTACTAAATGTATTTTAATAACTTATATCTATATTATGATTATGGAATACTAGCTTACTGACTCCAACCAAGATTCAAACCTATCTCTAGCCTGACCATCCCTTTCTTCAAAGGCCCTTGTCTCTTCATCGACCCTCTTCTTTAGGTCATCGCTTAATTCTCTTATGGCAAAAGTATATACTACCCTGTCTTCCTTATCTATATGCCTAGCCAAAAGATCTCCATAGGCAACCGCATTGGCTATAATGTCCAGCTTGTACATATCATCCTGGCTCTTTTCATAATTATTCAAGGCCTCTTCTAGGTTAGCCATAAAGAGCCTGCCTAGGTCGTGTTCAACCAACATTCCCTGCCTGATTAACTTTTCTGCAACAGGTGGAAGCTCATCTACCATTATCTTAAATAGGACTTCTTCCTCCTTGCCGTGGTGGTGCTTATCAGCATAATTTCTTGCAAAATCTATATACTGTCTAAACTTATCTATTTCAACAGCCTTGCCATCAAGGATATCCTTACAGCTAGACTTCATTATTCCTACAAATTTCAATATATTCTGGTGTTCTGCCACCAAAAGGTCTATACCGTACATATTATTTCCTCCTAAGTTCAAATTCATTTTCCCCATTCCATGTGTATGATATATCAGACTGACCTAGCAGGCCTTCAATCACACTAGTCCTTATATGGTAAAAGTCCTTACTTGACCTACCATAAGGCTCCCAATAGTCTGCGTGGATGTCCAACCTATCTCTCCACCTGAATGAATCTTCAGTAGAGTCTAGCATTTCTTCTACCCTATCACATGGCATTCCGTTTAGCATCTTGCCTGCTATGGCCGGGTATACCTCTTCTATACTTAGGTCACTACCAAGATTGTGGTCCTGACCATACTGCCTTCCTATATTCTTAATATCCTCTATAGTAAATATATCTGACTTAATCGCCTCATCAACCACAAAGGCAAGTCTCTTTTCAACTATAACTACTAGTGATTGTAGAGACCCATGTATATTTGTAGTATCTACTATTTCTTCCAAGCTACCCGCTGGCACACCTGCCAAACTAAGGTCTAACTTCAGTTCTAGCTCATCATTACCAGTCTTTTCTCCTGCTGCCCTTACTATGGCATCAACCAAGCCCTCTTGGAACTTGATTTTGTTGTACATTATGTGGTGGATTGGTCCCAAAAATAAACTCATCTCTTCCACCTCCTACTTGCTGTTTAACTTAGCTAGTACATCTTCTACCTTTAGGCCATGTACCATACATGCATCCTCTAATGACTCCATCTGTGATGATGGGCAGCCTAGGCAGTGCATACCAAAGCTTGTTAGTATTTCGTATGCTCCTTCATTTTCCTTTAATACATTTCCTATTATAGTGTCTCTTGTTATCATAATCTTATTCTCCTTTTCATATATATAATTTATTTTGATTTTTTTATTATCTAGCTCCTTGCTATATACATATCATAAATCATTCCATAAAAAAATTCGGTTGTATATGCAACCGAATTAATCTTTTTTATATTTTTTTAATTATTCTACTTATCCTACTTCTTGTACCTATCCTACTGGAAAATTTCCAACCTATTATGATCACTTATGGTATCAGTATATATGCTGTTCAAATATGATCCAGTAAAAGTTCTCTCGCAATAGTCCATCCACAACTTATAGGCAGGATTATCAAGGGACAGGTCCGGTCTCTTGTCTAGACTTCCTGAAAAATAATGTATGTTGGTATCTACCATAAAGTCCATCATCATTTCCTTGTCTTCCTTGCTGAGGTCTAGCTTGGCCAACTGTTTTTCTGTCTGAAGCCTTGTACACCTGACAAAATACTCCCTACTTGTATTTTCAAAATCTAAAAGGTCTGAGTCCTGGTGCTTATACTTTTTCATCCAATAGGCAACATCCAGGCTTTCCGTATGGTAGGTCATATTATTCCTCAGGTCCATATCCAGGACCCCATATAGGTTTGGGTAAAGACCCAGGCAGGCCAGGGCTATATCGTGGACCCTCTTATGCTCTGCCATATGCTGGATGTGCATATGACCACTAAGGTTTATCCTAACATTATACTTGTTGTAGAGGTCTACCAGCCTGGAACTATTTGTAATCTTATAGCCAGCTATAAAGAGCTTGTTGTGGGCAAGTATATTTTGGTGGCTGACGCCAATGACCCTCATATTCATATCCTTGGCTTTTCTCAACCACTTTTCTATCCACCTGTAGCTAGAATTTGATATGGTTTGGTCATTGCCCTTGGTAGAGGTTTCAACCATGATTAAGTGGCACTTATTGCCTAATTGATAGACATAGTTAAGGGACTTCTTGTCTCTTGAAACTACATCAGGGTCATCCTTACCGTAACCATAGTCCTTGTATATTTCTTCAAATTCTTCAATAGTAACAGTCTCTACAGGCCTAGTAGCGTCGCCCTCAAAGGCCAGGGCCATTTCATTTTCAAGGTCGTGGTTGCCAGGTAGGACCAGGACCTTAATCCCCTTGTCCTTTAAAATCTTAAATTTATTGGCAAGACCTATATGGCTCTCTTTTTCCCCATTATAGGTCATATCACCACTTACAATAACCAGGTCCGGTTTTGTCCTTATCATTTCCAGGACAAAGGCATCCATTATCTGGTCTATATACCTCATCATCTTCCCATCACTTTTCTCTATAGTATCAACAAAACTCTTGCCATAATCAGTAAGGCTTGGTGACAGGTAGTGGATGTCTGTTACATGGACTATCTTTATATTCTTGTCATCTATTATACTCGTATTTAATCCGTTATTTTGGGTATTTGGTGACTTTTCCTTCCTGGATAAAACAAAAAATGCCACCACTATTATTGCAACTAGTGTGATAAATATTACCATACTACCACCTCCATATACTTAGGATATCACAAAAAACTTATTTTTTCTTATTTTTCTAGCAAGGCTATGCCTACTAGAATATAAAAAACATGGTAGAAAAAAATCTACCATGCCTAAGTGCGCCCAGCGGGACTCGAACCCACAACCGCTTGATTCGTAGTCAAGAACTCTATCCAGTTGAGCTATGGGCGCAAATTATCATACCATAAGATTATACCATAAATTTTTAAATCATACAAACAAAATCGACCAATAATTTTTGCTCCCAAACCGGCTATCTCCAGTCATTATATGATATAATAATATATTATGCAAAAATACTAAACATAGGAGGTTAGCATGTTTATTGATGATACAATTGCAGCGATAGCCACTGCCCCTGGTCAAGGTGGTATCGGCATTATCAGGATAAGTGGACCTGATTCACTAAAAATTGCAAACAAGATATTCTCGCCCTTCCATAAGGGGTCAATCCTCGACTACCCTATCAGGACCCTTATCTATGGAAATATACTAGATGGCGATACAATTATAGATGAAGTACTCCTAGCCTATATGAAGGGACCAAACTCTTATACAGCCGAAGATGTAATAGAAATCAACTGTCATGGTGGCTTTATATCAGTCAGGAAAATACTGGAACTAGTTCTAAAATCCGGTGCTAGAATGGCCCAGGAAGGTGAATTTACCAAGAGGGCATTTTTGAACGGAAGAATAGACCTGTCTCAGGCAGAGGCTGTCATAGATATAATAAATGCCAAGACTGAGGAATCCCATAATGTTGCCCAGTCCCAGCTAGAGGGGACCCTATCAAAAAAGATAAGGAGCCTAAGAGACCAGATAACCGGCATCCTAGCCCAGCTAGAAGTAGCCATAGACTACCCTGAAGAAGACATAGAGTTTATAACCTACAAGGAACTGGTTGACCAGACAATAGATGTTAATAACCAGGTGAAAAAACTCTACCAGACAGCAGATACGGGAAAAATACTCAGGGAGGGCCTAAAGACTGCCATCCTGGGTAAGCCAAATGTAGGTAAATCATCCCTGATGAACCTAATACTTGGAGAAGACAGGGCCATAGTAACAGACATTCCTGGTACTACCCGTGATGTAATAGAAGAATTTGTAAATATCAAGGGCATCCCCCTAAAGATAGTCGACACTGCCGGTATAAGGGCCACAGATGACCTGGTAGAAAAAATCGGCGTGGAAAAATCAAGAGAGCATATGAAGCTGGCAGATTTGGCCCTGGTAGTCCTAGACTCATCTAGGCCCCTAGACCAGGAGGATATCCAGATCCTGGAAAACATAGACCAGGCCAAGTCCCTAGTAATTCTAAACAAGACGGACCTGGCTTGTCAGATGGATATAGAAAGCTTGAAATCATATGTAGACACAAAGAATATAATAAATATATCCGCCCTAAAGGGCCAGGGTATAGACCTCATCCATGACAGGATGGAAGACCTGGTATTTGAGGGTAAAATAAGTGATTCATCAGACCTGATGATTACAAATTCCAGACACAGGGATGCTATCTATAAGGCTATGGTATCAATAGGTGATGCTATCAATTCATTAAATGATAGGCTACCTTACGACTTTATCGAGGTAGACCTAAAGGATGCCTGGGATAGTCTGGGATGTATCAATGGAGATACAATAGAAGAAGACCTGCTAGATACCATATTTAGCAACTTCTGTATAGGCAAGTAAGAAGAAATTTTGAAAGGATTAAATAATATATGGAAAGATTTGAAGCGGGAAGCTACGATGTCATAGTCGTAGGTGCCGGCCATGCCGGATGTGAAGCCGCCTTGGCCAGTGCAAGAATGGGTATGAAGACCCTAATGATCACCCTGTCCCTGGATGCGGTAGCAGCCCTAGCCTGTAACCCATCAATAGGTGGAACTGGTAAGGGTCAGCTAGTCAAGGAAGTGGATGCCCTTGGTGGCCAGATGGGACTAAATATAGACGCTACATACATACAATCAAGAATATTAAATACGGCCAAGGGTCCAGCAGTCCACTCCCTAAGGGCCCAGACAGACAAAAACCTCTACCACAGGGTTATGAAGGAAACTATAGAAAACCAGGAAAATCTGGACCTTATCATGGATGAGGTAGAAGAAATCCTCCATGAAGGAAAGAGGGTTACAGGTGTGGCTACCAGGTTGGGTTGTGAGTACAAGTCAAAGGCAACCATATTGGCAACCGGAGTCTACCTACAATCAACGATATTTATAGGCCATGATACCTTCAAGGAGGGTCCAAATGGACTTGGTTATGCAAAAAAACTAACCTATAACTTGAAAGAATTAGGCTTGGATATGAGGAGATTTAAGACCGGTACCCCAGCCAGGGTCCACAAGGACAGTATAGACTTCTCAGTCATGGACCCACAACCGGGGGATGAAAAGGTAGTACCATTTTCTTTTATGAATGAAAACATAGAAAGGGACCAGATAACCTGCTACCTAACTAGGACTACTCCGGCCACAAAGAAATTAATAGAGGACAATATTACCAGGTCTGCCATGTACAGTGGAAATATAGAAGGAACAGGACCTAGGTACTGTCCATCTATAGAAGACAAGATAGTCAAGTTCAACGACAAGGAAACCCACCAGCTCTTTATAGAGCCAGAAGGCCTGGACACAAAGGAAATGTATATCCAGGGTGTATCAACTAGTTTCCCCCTAGATATGCAGGTAAAAATGTACCGTTCTATTAAGGGTTTGGAAAATGTCAGATTGATGAGACCGGCCTATGCCATAGAATATGACTGTATCAACCCTACCCAGTTAAAGCAGAACCTGGAGATCAAGGGCCTGGAAAATCTATTCTCAGCAGGCCAGTTCAATGGAACATCAGGCTACGAAGAGGCTGCTGCCCAGGGACTAATAGTCGGCATTAACGCAGTCCTAAAAATAAGGGGCCAAGAAGCCCTTATACTTGATAGGTCTGACGGCTACATAGGGGTCCTAATAGACGACCTGGTAACAAAGGGTACAAACGAACCTTATAGGATGATGACCTCAAGGGCTGAATACAGGCTATACCTAAGGCAGGATAATGCCGATATGAGATTGACTCAAAAGGGTTATGATATAGGCCTGGTAAGTCAGGAAAGATATGACAGGTTCCTCAAGAAAAAGGCTGATGTAGACGCTGAAATAGAAAGGTTGAAAAATGATAGGATAACACCTAAGGAAATCAACCCTATCCTGGAGGAAAGGGGTATAGTTGGTTTAAACAACGGCCTGTCCCTGTATGAATTTTTAAAGAGGCCAGAGATAAACTATTCACTACTAGAAGAAGTTGGCAAGGGGTCAGACAAGGACCTATCCGATGAGGTCAAAGACCAGGCAGTAATAATGATAAAATACGAGGGCTATATCAGCAAACAGATGAAGCAGATAGACCAGTTTAGAAAGTTAGAAAAGAAAAAACTAAACCCTGACCTAGACTACGATGAAATCGACGGACTAAGGATAGAGGCTAGGCAAAAGCTAAATGCCATCAAGCCAACATCAATCGGTCAGGCTTCTAGAATATCCGGTGTATCACCTGCTGATATATCTGTATTACTAATATACCTAGAACAGGTAAGAAGAAAAAAATAGAAAACTACTAACAGGTCTTTAAATTAAAGACCTACTAGTAACTATAAGACATGAAAAGGTCTTTATTTGATGAATTTGGAGACTTGGAGGCTTAAATGAATCAAAATATTGAAAACATAGAATTACTAAAAAAAGGACTGGCTGATTTTTCAATCCTGGTAGACGACTTAATGGTAGACAGGTTTGAAAAATACAGACAAATCCTGGTAGAATACAACCAGCATATGAACCTAACAGGCATAACAGAGCAAAGAGAGGTCTATATCAAGCACTTTTTAGACTCTGTAGCCATCTTTAAAAACGGATATATTGGTGATGGCCTATCAGTTATAGATGTTGGCACAGGGGCTGGTTTTCCAGGCCTGCCATTTAAAATTTGTAATCCAAATATCAGGCTAACCCTACTAGACTCTCTTAACAAGAGGATTAACTTCCTAAAGGCAGTTGGCCAAGAATTAGGCTTAGATGGAATAGACTATGTCCATGGCAGGGCTGAAGATATGGCCCATAAACCAGACCATAGGGAAAAGTACGATATAGCAACAGCAAGGGCCGTAGCCAGTCTACCAGTTTTACTAGAACTGTGCGTCCCTTATGTAAGGCTTGGTGGCTTCTTTATCTGTCTGAAGGGACCTAGTGTAGATGCAGAATTAGAAGATGCTAAAAACGCCATGAAGATACTTGGTGTAAGGCTGGTTGAAAGGATAGATGTCAGCCTACCTGACCAGGAATTAAAGCATAATATACTGGTATTCAAAAAGGAAGAGCTCACTCCGGCTAAGTATCCAAGAAAGGCCGGTAAACCTTCTAAAAATCCACTTTAATTTATAGCTTTATGTGTTGATATCCAAAATCTTGTAATTTTACCTATCTAATGATATAATATATTATTAGCGATACAAATTGTTTTTAGAGAAAAAAAATAAAGTTGACATAGAAATCATAGGCTCATATAGATATTACTAAACTAAACTCAAACTTGTTGTCGCTATCGAAGCCCATGTATAAAGCAATTCCGTAAAAGGCTTTGAATTCGTACATCTCATGCTTGCTATTGTCATAATGTGTGTGATAATGCTTGTTTGTGAACAGTAGGTCGGATAATGAGCTTATTTTATGCAAATATATGCTTATGTGTGAGTTTACACAAAAACTAATATGAAATATTAAGGGGGATTTTAAGATGAGAGAAAAAATGAAAATGGACAGAGAAAAATCACTTATTGAGCAAGCGTTTATTTTTTCTTTTCCACTTGTTCTGATGGACATTACTAAAGAAGTCAGCACCAACGCAACTGAACCCACAAAGTCAAAAGCTCATGTTAACCAGTTTTTTCATGCAAAGACACTTGCTACATCAGAGTTTAGACAGGTTGTTACACCAAATGTTGATACGCTGTATTCTCAGGTTTTTTTTGATTTAAAGGATGATGCACTTGTAATTAGAAAGCCTTATGCTGATAGATATCTGACTTTTCAGATTATGGATGCATGGTCTAATACCGTGGCAATCTTAGGAACGGGTGGAGATACGGACGAAGAAAAAACATACATACTTACAGGTCCTTCTTTCAGGGGAGATATTCCTAACGGAATGGATAGAATCGAAGTTCCTACATCTATTGGATGGCTTATTGGAAGAACAATTTGCTATGGCACAGAAGATATACCAAATATCTACAAATTGCAAAATGATATGGATGCCAAAACCCTATCAGTTTTTCTATCTAATGGTGAAATGTCAAAAGGCTCTGATGACGAAAATAAAGACGGTGTCCCTATCGCACTTGCAATGAAACTTTCTCCAACGGAGTATTTCGAGAGATTCAATAAACTGCTCATTGATAATCCTTCATATCCTGAGGATAATGAATTGCTTATGGAGTTTGCGGATTTAGGAATAGGCGCTGGACTATGCTTTAGCCCTTCTCTTTCTTCTGAGGATTTGGAAAGTTTTTGGTGTGAGATGAAAAAATTACTTATTCCTAAATTGACTAAAGAAACATTAGGATTTATGGTTAAAAATGGCAACTTTAAATTCTATGGTCACCCGATAAGCCATTTTGGTAAGGAATATGGATACCGTTGTCTTATTGCAATCGCAGGTTTCGGTGCAAATCCTGTAGAGACCGCCGTATACCTTAAAGCAGAAGATGATGATAGTGGAGAGAAACTTAGTGCTAAAAACAAATACTTGTTACATTTTATGCCAAACAGTTTACCACCAGTGGGCGAACATGGTTTTTGGTCTGTGACTGCATATGGAGATGATAATTTTTTAATTTCAAATCCACTTAACCGTTATGCAATAAGCAATCGAAGCAATTTCAAGCTAAACGAAGATAATTCCTTGGATTTAATACTCCAAACTGAAGAGCCAAATGATAATAAGGGAAATTGGCTACCTGTTGGTAATGGCGGATTTCATCTTTTTCTTAGAATATACAGACCTGATAACAGTGTGCTAAACGGAATATGGGAAGCTCCTAAAATAACTAAAATCGACTAAATGCAAAGCAAGTCGAAACAATACTATATATCGTAAAACTTAACTATAGGATTACTAATAAGGAAACATATTAACAGGAGGAAAATATTATGTGTATAGATAAAAAATTTTTAAGCAGATCCCGTTGTTCATGTGCAACGACGAGTACAGCTAATGCCAACAGAACATGGTATTCTTTACTTAATTTTTCAGATGAACGTGAAAAAGAATGTGCACTAAGAGGACTGATTGAATCCCCAGATGAACTTGTTATTAAGCGTGACGACGGTGAAATTGCATGGGATCTTAGAGATTTTGATTTTATCAAGGATAAGGAAGCACCTGATACTGTAAATCCAAGTCTATGGAGACATACACAGCTCAACACTTATGCGGGACTTTTTGAAGTATGCGACGGTATATACCAGGTACGTGGATACGATATGGCAAATGCCACTTTTATTAAAACAGATAATGGCTGGATAATTTTTGATGTTTTGATGTGTAAGGAAAACATGGAATCAGCCATGTCACTCATGGAAAAGCATTTTGGAAAACTCAATATCAAGGCAATTCTTTACAGTCACTCTCATATAGATCACTACGGTGGAATTATGGGTGCAATACATCCTAATCAAGTGGCTGATGCTGAGCTTAGCCTAGAAGAACAGCTTGCTTCAGGTAAGACTCTGATATTAGCACCTGAAGGATTCTTAAAGCATGCAGTAAGCGAAAATATTTATTGTGGAGCTGCTATGGGAAGAAGAGCCCAATATCAGTATGGTTCGATGATGAAAGCCGGCGAAAAAGACCGTATGGCAATAGGTATAGGACTTGGACAGTCGAGAGGAACGATTGGACTACTGCCACCTACAATAGAGATAAAAGGTAATGATACTTTAACGATAGACGGACTTGAAATTTGCTTTCAGCTGACGCCTGGAACGGAAGCACCAGTGGAAATGAATGCCTATTTCCCTAAATATAAAGCTCTTTGGATGGCTGAAAATTGCACTGGAACTATGCATAACGTTTATACTCTACGTGGAGCTCAAGTACGTGATGCTGAAGCATGGGCACGCTACATACTGGAAGCAGAATATCTTTTCGGAGACGAAACAGAAGTAGTTTTCCAGTCTCACAATTGGCCGCACTGGGGAAAAGAAACCGTAAAGGAATATATGCAAGATACAGCTGCAGTTTATCAATATATAAACAACCAGACACTGTACTATATCAATAAAGGTCTTACCCCTGCAGAAATTTCAAGAAAATTGGAACTTCCTGACAGGCTTAATAAAGTTTGGTATTGTCGCCAGTATTATGGAACATTAAGCCATAATATAAAAGCAGTTTATCAGCGATACATGGGTTGGTACGACGCCAATCCGGTAAATCTTAATCCGCTTACTCCCGAAGATACTGCAAAAAAATGGATTTCATACCTTGGTGATTTAGAAAACGTTATGAGTAAGGCAAAAGAAGATTTTGACAAGGGAGAATATCAGTGGGTGGCTCAGTTGACAAAGGAACTCATATTTGCCAAACCGGATTTTCAGGAAGCAAGGGATTTATGTGCAATGGCGCTCGAACAGCTCGGTTATCAGTCTGAGAGTGGTCCTTGGCGTAGCTCCTATCTTATGGGAGCGTGGGAGCTCCTTGATGGGAATCAGTCATGTAATGAAGGAACGGTAAAGGGCAATGAAGTAATGATGATGGGTATGACAACAGAGATGATACTATCATACATAGATATTATGACAGATGCTCTGGCAGCACAGAACGATAATTTTACACTAAACCTTAAAATTACTGATACGAACGAGGAGTACCTCACAGTGAGAAGAGATGGTATTCTTCTTGTCTATAAAGGAAAAGCGAAACATAAAGCAGATTGCTCCATCAGCTTGAAGCGTCTACAGCTACTGTCACTTATGCTTGGGGAAACAAAAGTGATAGAACAAATTTCCATAATAGGAGATCAAACTGTACCGTTACGTCTTATAAAATATATGTCTCCCTTAGTACTAAACTTCAACATAATAGAACCTTAAAATCATGACCACCCGTCCAACGGGTGGTCATGATTTTGTCCCTCTTTTCTCCTCATAATTTTTTGTATGACGGCTTCAATAAAATGTTTTAGCAATTCTCGTTCCTTTAGTGTTAAATGAGTATAGTGATTCATAGTACCTCCTGATTTTTAGATGTCTTAGCAAACTCTATTTTATCAGATAACTATGAATCATTTTTGTTGCACTTAGATTATATA
>NZ_ADGQ01000018.1 GCF_000147675.1 Peptostreptococcus stomatis DSM 17678
GTTCTTGCTATTTACCAAACAACCTATCGTTAGTTACAACTCAATTATATCAATATTAATATTATTGAATATTGTCTATATCTTGCAGTAGTTAGACTTATTATATTTTAAATAGGATGTAGTATTTTTTTAAATTTACAACTATTAAGCTATTATTTGATGGCATACAATTTCAATGGTATAACAACATCTATGAAAAATAAAAAATTATCTATTCTTCCAGAAAAGAATTTCGCATCAAATATATTTAATATTAAAAACATAATTATAAGTGAAGAAAAGAAAATAACTATATTTTTTTTCTTGCTTATTTTCTTTATTTGAACACAACTATATATATATATTGATATTGCCAATAAAATGAATACTAACAATAATGATAGATACTTATTTATGTTAGTATAAAATGTTATTAATGATATAATATATATAAATAATGCTAAAATATACAAAATTTTTTTATATTTCGATATAACCATTTTGGCCCCATGGATCTCTTCTATCTAAGGCATTAGCTAATCCAGTTCCTGGATCAAGTAAATTATAAATTGCAGTAAAAAAATATCCTTCAACCGCTTTTGCAGTATGTGACATTCCCCATGCTATAAGTTTGTTCTTAATTTTCGCCAAAGCTCTTCTCTTTATATAATTTTTAGCTGCTGCAGTTCCCATTTTTCTTATTAGTAGATTCATTGCAGCAGATCCTGCTCCACCAGTTGCAGCAGCTGCAACTGCAAAGATAATTGTATTAAATACGGCAGCAGCATAACTTGTTTTGATCCTTATTGTCGGTCTCTTTTTTGCTTTAGCTGCACTGGTAGAATATAATGTTAACTCATTTCCATTATTAATCACAGTTGTGTCATCTCTTAACAAAAGTTTTACAGCTTCTATATCTTCTTCTGTTAATTCTACGTCATTTGTATTTCTAATAGCATCTTCCACAATGCTATTAAAAACTTTTTCCTCTTTAGCATTCATAAGCTCTTCTTTATACTCTTTTGCTTCTATTGATTTAGCCGCGTCTGAAATTTCGCTACGACTTAAAGAGTCTATAGTATTTGAATCTAATTCAATATTTTTTATAGACTCTAAATTCACCTTAGTAAAAGTATTTTTTTTGTTCGATGCAAAAGCATATGAAGTACTTGTAAATAACATTAGAGATGCCAATAAAACACATGTTATTTTTTTTGAAATTTTTTTGTTCATTTTTTTCACACTCCTAGAATTTTTTTATATTGGTTGATTGTATAATCAAGTTGAACAATTAAATAAAAACTCCATAGCGATACTTCTGTGGTAGAATGTAGGTGTCAAATCAACAATCAACCAAAGGAGTTATCACTATGGATCATGTATATTCTACCACAACTAAACACGAAAAAGGGAACATCTTTCTTATGATGAACGAGTTTCGATTCAGATTCGCTTGAAAGATGGATGGTCAGCTAACAAAATCGCCAAAGAAATCGGCTGTGCTCCAAACACTGTTCGTAATGAGATACGCTGAGGTACTGTCTCCTTGTATAGAGGCAATGTTAAGCGTTACAAGGCAAAGGTAGTACCAGCAGAATCGTCTTGCCTGTGGCAGACACCTTGATAACTTAGAAAAGGCAGCTTTCCTTGCCTATGTAGACTCACATATCAGAGAGGATAAGTGGTCTCTGGATGCTTGTGTCGGAAGAGCTCTGCAAAGTGGCGAATTTGTCCGTTGTGAGCTTGTATGCACCAAAACATTGTATCGTTACGTTGACCTTGGTCTAATGGGTACACGTAACCATAATCTTCTAGAGAAACTAAAAAGAAATACCAAAGCTCAACACATTCGCAAAAACAAGAAAAAGCTTGGTCGCAGTATTGAAGAACGTCCAAAAGAAGTTGAAAACCGTCAAGAGTTTGGGCACTGGGAAGCAGATTTAGTGGTTGGACAAAAATCCGGAAATGACCAAGTACTTCTCACCCTTGTTGAACGTAAAAGCCGCGAATACTGGATGCTTCCGATCAAGAATTGTCATGCAGACTTTGTGATGGAAGCCTTTCATGTTCTTCAAAAAACATATAGCGAGCATTTCAATCAAGTATTCAAGACAATCACGATAGACAATAGCTCTGGGTTTTCAAGGTTATCTGAACTCGAAGAATTGACCGAGACGCTTGTTTTCTATACACATCCATATACGTCATGCGAAAAAGGAACTAATGAACGTCATAATGGTATTATACGAAGATTTATACCGAAAGGTAAACGTATCAGTGACTTTGATGTAGACTATATTGCTGACATAGAAATATGGTGTAACAGCTTGCCACGTAAAATACTAAATTATCGTACACCGGATGAAGTCTTCGAAGATGAGCTTGACCTTATATATCGACAGACAGCTTCGTGATATGGATTTTTAGTTATCAATGTTCAACTTATTATTGCAATTTATGGTTTAAATTTTTATTTTATTTATTTAAGCATTTTTAACTCGTCTTCTACAGAGCTTGATATAGACTTTTCCCCACCTACAATTATAATATTCTTTATATTAGTATTTGACTTTATATACTCCCTAGTATCTTCGTTTAAAGTCTTTGAATTGGTAAGCAGGATGGCTGCATTTTTACTTGATGCTAGAGGTCCTGCACAAAGGGCATCCGGATAGTCTTCACCACTAGCAAGCACTATTGTGTCTATATCCATCTTTAATAGGTCTTTATATGCCTTAGCTATTTCTACAGCTGTCTTATACCTATCCTGGCCCGCAAACCTGTATTTTTCCTTATACTTGTTTACAGAGTTTTCACCACCAAATACCATTTGTATTCCTTCAGCAGTATTTCCATTAGGCTTAATTGATATTAGAGGAAGTCCATAACCCTCTATGTTTGATGTATTAAACTTCTTTAAAAAAGGTGTTGCGGCTAGGGCATCGGGAAAATTATTCCCATTGTATACAGCTACAACATCCGATGCAATCGCTGGTGATCCATCATACAAGATTGGTGAAACTGCTGCCTCCGCTAATTGGGATGTTAAATACCTGTCTTCACCTGATATCCTGTATATTTTTTTAGTAATTGCTTCTATAGTTTTTTCAACATCATTCGAAATAACATTATTTCCACCAACAAGGGCTGTCTTATTAGCTTTTAGCAAGACTATTCTATCGTATACATTTTTAGGAACTTCATTTTTCTTTACAAGTAAAAGTGGTGCTTTACATTGAGTTGCTAACCAACCAGCAGATAATGCATCTGCAAAATGTTCTCCACTTGCTATTGAAATTATTCCATTATTATTAATTTCTTCAGATATCTTTATTGATGTGTCATACCTATCACTACCTGAAATCCTTGTAATATTTAAAGTTTTTGTATTTTCAGCAAATGATATAGGGCTAGTAATACTCAATATAAAAACTAAGCTTGCTATACATTTCATTTTAACAAATTTTTTCATAATATCCTCCTGTTTACCTATTTAAGTGTTTTTAACTCGTCTTCTACAGAGCTTGATATAGACTTTTCCCCACCTACAATGATGATGTTCTTTATATTAGTATTGGCCTTTATATACTCCCTAGTATCTTCGTTTAAAGTCTTTGAATTGGTAAGTAGGATGGCAGCATTTTTACTTGACGCTAGAGGTCCTGCACAAAGGGCATCCGGATAGTCTTCACCACTTGCAAGCACTATTGTGTCTATATCCATCTTTAATAGGTCTTTATATGCCTTAGCTATTTCTACAGCTGTCTTATACCTATCCTGGCCTGCAAATCTGTATTTTTCCTTGTATTTATTTACAGAATTTTCACCACCAAATACCATTCGTACTACTTCAGAAGTATTTCCATTGGGCCTAATAGCTATCAATGCTAATTTATCTTCGCCCTTACTATAATTATTATACATAAATGGTGTTGCAGCTAGGGCATCTGAATAATTGTTACCATTATATACACCTACAACATCAGAGGCTGTTCCTGGATATCCATTTAATATTGTATCAAGTGATGATTCAGATAATTGAGAGGTTATATACCTATCTTTCCCTGCTATTCTAATTTTCTTCTTTGAATACTTAGATAAATTATTTTCAACATTTCTTGTTATAGTACTCTCTCCACCTACAACAGCTGTATAGTTTAAATTTTTCATTTCCCTTATATTATTCTCAACAACTTCTGGAATGGTATTTCTTTTTACCAACAAAAGAGGTGATTCTAAATGACAAGATAATATTCCTGCTGAAATAGCATCTGGAAAAAGTTCTCCACTGGCAACAACAATATTTTTATATGGTTTCATGTAAGTCTTCATATATTCTGATATCTTTACTGATGTATCATACCTATCAATCCCTGAAATCCTTGTAACTGAAAGAGTGTTTTTTATTTTGTCAGAAGTATCTTCCAGTTTTTTGTTATCCTTGTCCTTTTTTATTACTATCTCTTCTTTTTGTTCTTTTTTAGTTTCATTACCCTTGTTATTTTCCAAGGCATAGTTGTTTGTAGATATAATTGATAGTGTCAACAATAGTGTCAATGTTACGGCCAATTTCTTTTTAATTTTCATAAGCTACTCCTTTATTTAAAGCTACAAATAGCAATTTTTATATTTACAATAATATTATATATGATATCCTATAAAATTATTCATCTATTTTTAAACTTGTCAAAAAAGACCGGTTGTATAATATCATACATACGATTAATCTTATATAAGTTGTATATTCCCTAATTTCTTTTGACTTGATGTTTGTGTTTTATCTGCTTAACTATTATTGCAATTGCAACTATGATTATAATAATATGTGGAACATACATAATCAAATCATTCCAGCCAGTCATACCCATAACAGCTATAAGAGATACAATTATAGATAGTATATATGGGATACAAATTATGCACCTTCCTACAGAGTTTCTGAAGGCAATAATTGTTGGAATATTTTTTTTAAGCCTATTCATTAGGCTTATTTGCTATGCAACAATGTCGGTTTGAAATTTATATTTTACACTTTATAATTTTTTATTATAAATTATAAAAGACAATAAACCAATATTAATTAGTACTAAAAATACCAACATTTTTACAAAACTAATGATATCATTAATTATAATAGTTATAAAATTATTATCTATTTTATCCGATAAATCAAATGGAATTACTATTATGCAAATACATATTAATAAATAAATTCCATATAAAAAAATGTCATTTTTTTTCATAATAATACCACCTTTCAATTTTTATTTATCTAAGTGTTTTTAGCTCATTTTCTACATAGCTTGATATAGACCTTTCACCACCTACAATGATGATGTTCTTTATATTAGTATTTGACTTTATATACTCCCTAGTATCTTCGTTTAAAGTCTTTGAATTGGTAAGTAGGATGGCTGCATTTTTACTTGACGCTAGAGGTCCTGCACAAAGGGCATCAGGATAGTCTTCACCACTAGCAAGCACTATTGTGTCTACATCTTTATTTAATTTACTTTTAAAAGCCTTAGCAATTTCTACAGCAGTTTTATACCTATCTGCTCCATATATTCTTAATCTTTCACCAACCAATTTAGGAACCGAATTATACCCACCAAAAACAATACTTGCATCCTCTCCTGCATAAGGAAGTAGGGGAAGAGGGCCCTTATCATGCTTGTTTAATTGATACATATATGGCATTGCTGTAAGAGCGTCAGCATATACATAGCCATTGTAAGAAGAAAATGCATCCCCTAATACTAACTCTTTTCTTTTCTCTAAGATTGGTCCATAAATTGATAAGGCTGTATCTAGCCTATTTTTTCCAGCTAATCTTATAGTAACAGATATTTTTTTATAAATTTCATCTTCTACTTTTTTGCTTACAGAATTAGTACCACCTACCAAATAACTCCTTCCAAAAAGAATACGACTATAATTGTCTGATATTACTTTTGGAATACTATCTTTTCTTACCAATATAAGAGGGGCTTCAAACTCTCCCGCTAATATACCTGCTGATAAAGCATCTGAAAAACCTTCACCACTTGCAAAAACTGCATAGTATGAAAACTTATCCTTTGTTAAAAATTCTTGGATTTTATAGGATGTGTCATACCTATCGCTACCTGAAATCCTTGTAACCGAAAGATTCTTTTTTGTTTTATCAGAAGTATCTTCCAGTTTTTTGTCATCCTTGTCCTTTGTTATTACTATCTCTTCTTTTTGTTCTTTTTTAGTTTCATTGCCCTTGTTATTTTCCAAGGCATAGTTATTTGTGGATATAATGGACAATGTCATCATCAGTGTCAATGTTACGGCTAATTTCTTTTTAATTTTCATAAGTTACTCCTTTATTTAAAGCTACAAATAGTATCTTTTATATTAAAAAAACTTTGATTGTATTTATTATATCATGCTACTACATCAACCATTTCTTAATAAATCTTAATATTACCATTAATATTCATTTCAATAAAAATATATGATAAAATCTACTTAAATAGTATCTTTACTTATTTGGGGGTTGTATGAGCAAATATAAAATACTTATCATTGAAGATGATGATGATATAAGAACAAGCATAAAAATGTTGCTTCAATCAGAAAATTTTGAGATTATAGAAGCAAGTAATGGTGATATTGGTATTGAAAAATTTAATGACAGTATAAATCTAATAATATTGGATATTATGATGCCTGGTATATCAGGCCTTGAAGTGTGTGAAATAATAAGAAGAGAGTCAATAGTGCCCATATTATTCTTGACAGCCAAAGCAAGTGAGTCTGATAAGTTACTTGGTTTAATGTCAGGTGGAGACGATTACCTAACAAAACCCTTTTCTTATGCCGAGCTTTTTGCCAGGGTAAATTCGCTTATCAGAAGACATTATTATTATGACCAAAAATACAAAACTAACCATTCTGGTGCAAATGAAGTTGGTGAACCAAAACAGGAGTATACCTGCCTGTCTTCTTTAAAGATAAACAAATATGATAATGAAGTTTATATAAGAAATAAGGCTGTTAATCTAACTTATCTAGAATATCAAATACTCCTTTTGCTAGCCTCTAACCCTAAAAAGATTTTTTCTATCCAAAATATATATGAGAGCATTTGGAATGAACCTTATTTTACTTCATCTTCAAACACAGTTATGGTTCATATTAGAAATATAAGGGCTAAGATTGAACTGGATAATAAAAAACCTGAGATTATTGCCACTGTATGGGGAAAGGGATATAAAATTGGGAAAAAATATGCTGATAAGGAGTCCTAAAAATAGGAAAAACAAGATGAAATTTAAACCTTTAAAAAAGCAGCTAACCACTACTTTGGTTTTGGGAATATTAATTTCCTCCTTCATTGCTACAATTTTGTTTTATTCTTATGAGTATATAGATGATAATTATCTTTTATCTAATAAGATTTCAAGTAATTATTCTCATCATTTATTCAATAAATTTGATAAGTTTATTAAAAAAGATGGTATAAGTACAAATGACTATGAAAAACTACAAAATTGGAATAAGGGGTCTAAAAATACTATTTCTTTACTATATATTTTTAAAAATGATAGAATGTGCTACTATTCTCACTATGCCCTAAGTAGCTATGAAAAGTATGATAAAAAGGCTATTGAAAACTTAAGTGATACATCACTAGACCTAGTAAAAAAATATAATATCCAAAAAGAGACTATGCGTTTTAGTGATGGATATGCTGATGTTTACATTGAAGCTGATATAAGTGACTATTTGAAAGCCATTATATTGGTATTTATATTTATTATTTGGCTTTCTATAATCCTATTGATTTTTACAAATAGGTTAAAGAGAGAGATTAATTATATAAATGAGTTAAGTAATCAGGTAGATAATATGAAATCAACTGATTTAGATGAAGAATTTACTGTTATAGGTAATAATGAGATATCTAATTTGGCTAAAACTTTAAATTTAATGAAAAACAATATTATTGAAAAGGAAAAGACTGAAAAAGAACTCCGTCAAGCCCAGGAAAAACTTATTACAGGCATGGCACATGATATTAGAACACCAATGACAAGTATTTTAAATTATGCTGAAATTCTTAGAAAGACAAATGATGATACTAAGCTTTCACCATTTATTGAAAAAATTATAGAGAAAGTGAATGATTTACACACACTATCAGATCAAATGTTTGAATACTTCTTTATTAGTGGTAAAAATATACCTAGAAATTTTGAAATTTCATTAATAGAGCATTCTTTAGGAGATTATTTATCAGAGTTATACGCTCTTTTAGAATATGAAAATTTTATTGTAAATGCTGATGATTTGATATTTATAGATGAAAAAATCAAAATATCTTCAGATTTCCTTGCTAGGATAAATAATAATATTTTTTCTAATATTATTAAATATGCAGATAAAAGTAAACCTGTTTATATATATTCAATATATGAAAATATGGAATACAAGGTATTTATCAGTAATACTATATCAAACAATGTCTTTAAAATTAAGGGAAGTAAAATAGGTGTAAATAATATAAAATTTATGATGCAGCATATGGATGGTTATTGTACAGATGAACAAAATTTAAAAAACAATACATATACAATTATGCTGGCATTTAAAATACAAAAATAGAAATTCTACATTCTCTCCATTAAACTCTTTATATGAATCAATAGATAAGGGCAGTATTCAAAAACATTAAGTTTTGGTTTATACTTCCCTATAATTTTATAACTATATTTATCATTATAACTTATTTAGCCTGCTAGTAAATAGGTTCCTGCCAACTACCTACAACCAGCCCACATACTCCTGTATAGCATCACATATATACTGGGCTGTCCCCTTACCGAACTTTTCAATCCTCTCGTTCATCTGGACATTTTCTACATAGCTATAGCCTATTGTAGAAAAAATAGCCAGTGGGTAGTCAAAGCCATATTCACAAAGTTCTTCATGTAGGCGCTTTGCCAGGTCAACGTTGGCCTGGTCCTGGGCCTCAAAGCCCTTGACCTTATTTTCTGCAAATAAAGAAAAAATTTCATCAAACTGCATATAAAACTCCTCTTCTAATCTCCACTAATAAAAATTTTTACAGATATAAATAAAAAAAGCCTCTAAGGTAAGGCTGAAAGCTCACTACTTTCAATAAACTTCTCTATCTTCTTTTTTATTCTCTGTATAGCATTGTCTATAGATTTGGCCCCCTTATTAAGGTCAACAGATATTTCCTTGTAGCTCTTACCTGCCAGGTATTGGGCAAGAACCTGTTCTTCAAATGGGCTCAATACCTCTGCCATCTTCTGCTCTATATACTCATACTCCTCCTTGAGTATGGTCATCTTCTCCGGATCTGAATCAAAATTGCTCGTAATCATGTCAAAGAGACTTCTTTCTGATTCATCCTCAAAGACCGGCTTATTTAGAGATATATATGAATTTAGGGGTATATGTTTTTGTCTAGTAGCAGTCTTTATGGCTGTTATTATCTGCCTGGTTATACATATATCTGCAAAGTGTTTAAATGAGCAGGTATGACTCTGATCATAGTCTCTGATAGCCTTGTATAGTCCTATTAGGCCCTCCTGGATTATATCTTCCTTGTCAGCCCCTACCAAAAAGTAGGTCTTTGCCTTGGCCTTTACCAGAACACTATACCTGTCGATTATACACTCTATAGCCTGTGAGTCACCAAGTTTCGCC
This sequence comes from Peptostreptococcus stomatis DSM 17678, assembly GCF_000147675.1. GTDB lineage: Bacteria > Bacillota > Clostridia > Peptostreptococcales > Peptostreptococcaceae > Peptostreptococcus > Peptostreptococcus stomatis. The sequence goes on from NZ_ADGQ01000018.1 coordinate 9,688, forward strand.
AAATTGATGATTTCAATTTCGTCTTTAGCTTCCAAACTATTATTCAATTTTTCTTGTTTACTCACCTCTAGCATTATAAACCATCCTTTTATCTATAATTTCTTGCGTCTTATCTTTTCCAGCTTCTCATATATGTCGCTGTCAATCTTATTTTCCAACCTATTCATAGAGTTGAACCTGTTTGACCTGGACTTGTTGGCCTTCCTAAAGGAATCCTTGTAACGGTCTAGTTCTTCTATTAATTCCCTGGCTGGTACCCTGGAACATCCCTTGCCTAGGACTATCTGCTGCTCTGCATAGTCACTAGTGGCAACATAGACCTGGTCATATTTTGATAAACCTGATATAAATTTTTCTATATAGGTGTCAGCGGTCTGGTTTTCCTTCGTATAGACTATAGTTACACCATGGTGGTCCTCATACTTTTCTTCCTTACCCTTTACCTTGTAGGCATCAAAGACCACATGGGCCTCATAGTCCTTTATTTTAGAGTATTCATGTATGATAGCTACCAACATTTCCCTGGCTAATTCCAGGTCTTCATCAGATACCCTTTTTAGTCTAGGCCAGGCATTTATTATATTATATCCGTCAACTACCAGAAAGGTCTTGCTTATATATTTACTTGCTTGCATTTCTCTGCCTATATACTTCATACAATAATATGCCACCTGCTACAGAGGCATTTAGGGATGTAACATTGCCTGACATAGGCATGCTGACTGTAAAGTCACAATTCTGCTTTACCAGTCTGGATATCCCTTCTCCTTCACTTCCTACTACAAGGCCAAGAGGACCTCCAAGGTTCTGTTGGTAGAAGGTATGTCCATCCATATCAACAGCTGCTATCCATAGGCCGTTTTCCTTTAGGGTCTTGATAGTATTTACAATATTTGTCACCTTACATACGGGTAGGTACTCTACAGCACCTGCAGATGCCTTGGCAACTATAGGTGTTATCTGGACACTCCTCCTCTTAGGTATTATGACTGCATGGGCCCCTACTGCATCAGCCGTCCTGATTATAGACCCAAGGTTGTGGGGGTCTGTGATCCCGTCTAATATTATAAAGAAGGGGTCCTCTCCCCTTTCTTTTGGTATTTCTAATATCTCATCTAGGTCGTAATACCTATAATCACTAGTTATAGCTATTACACCCTGGTGGGCATGACTCTCTGACATCTCATCTAGCTTGTGTCTATCTACCTCTTGTATTATGACCTTATTTTCCTTGGCCATGGCAAGTATTTTCTTGATAGACCCCTCTTTTGAAGCCTTGTTTACCATTATTTTTTCTATGGACCTATTGTTTTTTAGGGCCTCTATTATGGGGTTTCTTCCCTCTATTATAGCCAAAAAGTTCACCACCTTACTATTTTTCATTGTTTTTATGGGACTTGTCTAGGTCTGACTCTATTATTCCTATACTAAGGGAAATTATATGGTCCAACCTGTCCCTATCTCCTTTTAGGTATAGGTAGCCCACCACGGCTTCAAAACCAGTTGAATGCTTGTAGTCTATCATACTAGCATTTTTTGCACTGGTGTTTTTCTTGTGGTTTCTAGCCCTCTTAAATACACTTAGTTCATCTTCTTTTAGGATACCTTCTATACCCTTGATGGCCTTGGCCTGGGATTTGGCCCTCACATATATTATAGCCATCTTGTGCAAATTATTAATCTTTAAGAAGACATTTTTCTTGATTAGGTATTCTCTTATATAGGATTCATACACTGTATCACCCAGGTAGGCCAGGGTAAGGGGTGATATCCTCACCAACTCATCCTGGCTCAACTTAGGTCTAAGGTCTATATTCTCTTCCATTTTACACCCTGTCTTGTATCCTCTATAGCTATTCCCATAGCTGTTAATTCATCCCTAATCTGGTCAGCTAGGGCAAAATTCTTTTCTTTCTTAGCCTGGGCCCTCTTGGCTATAAGGTCTTCAACCTTCTGGCTTAGGCTATCATCTTCCTCTACAGACTTGTTAGCTATATTCAATACACCTGTCAACTCATTAAAAATGTCAAGGTTCAACTGAACAAATTCTTTTGATGACTGGTCTGATATATTTGTGTTCATAAACTTGGCAAGCTCAAAGATAACACTGATTGCATCAGCCGTATTTAGGTCATCATCCATAGCTTCTATAAATCTTTCCCTATACTTGTCTAAGCCTGCTACCATGTCTTTTTCTTCATCCCTAAGGCTGGAATCAGCTAGGTTTCCTAGGATAAATTCTGCATTATCCCTGGCATTTGTAAGTCTTTCCAGGCCTGCCTTAGCCTGTTCTAGTACTGTGTCAGAGAAGTTTACTGGGTTTCTGTATTGTGTTGCAAGTAGGAAAAATCTTACCAAACCCAGGTCATACTTATTTGATATATCCCTTACTGTAAAGAAATTGCCTAGAGACTTGGACATTTTTTCTCCATCAACATTTATATAGCCGTTGTGCATCCAATATCTGGCAAATGTGTGGCCATTTCTACACTCACTCTGGGCTATTTCATTTTCATGGTGAGGAAACTGTAGGTCCTGACCACCAGCATGGATATCTATAGTGTTACCCAGATACCTATTAGACATTACAGAACACTCTATATGCCAACCCGGTCTACCTTCACCCCATGGTGACTGCCAACCTGGTTCACCTTCTTTTTTAGCCTTCCATAGAACGAAGTCTAGTGGGTCTTCCTTCTTGTCATCAACGTCTATTCTAGCGCCTAGTTCCAACTCCTCTATATTCTGGTGGGATAACTTGCCGTATTCTTTGAATTTCCTAGTTCTGAATAGGACATCTCCTCCTGCCTCATAGGCATATCCCTTGTCTATTAGGTCTTGTACAAATACTATTATATTATCTATATTGTCTGTTACCTGGGGATGGACTGTAGCTCTCTTTATACCCAGGCCATCACAGTCTATAAAGTATTCCTTTATATATTTTTCAGCCACTTCTTCCGGAGATATACCTTCCTCATGGCTCCTCTTGATTATCTTGTCGTCAACATCAGTAAAGTTCTGTATATATGTAACCTCATATCCCCTGTATTCAAAATACCTTCTAAGTGTATCAAATACAGTAAATGGCCTGGCATTTCCCAGGTGGATAAAGTTATATACAGTTGGACCGCAGACATACATTTTTACCTTGCCCTCTTCTAGGGGTATAAACTCCTCTTTTTTTCTAGTCATAGTATTGTATATTTTCATTAGACTTCCTCCAACACATACATTTCTTTTTATTAGTTATTTTCCTTTTGTTCAAAGTTTTTTACTGTTTTGCTATTAACCTCTAGGCTGTCTATCTTGCTACTGTCTAACTGGCTGTTATCACTATTTGTACCTTTTGTATCTATATCAGTGTGGATACCGGCCTTCATGATTAAAAGTTCAGTAACTGCCATACTGTTAGGTCCCAAACCAACCTGGGTAATATTAGATATCTTCTTATTTTCAAGGGCCTTAACCTGCTTGTCTGATAACTTGCTATTGGCTAGAACTATAGGTGATGACACCTTGGCTGCATAGGCACCAACCGCCAAACCATCTATCAGTTCATCTGGATTCTTCTGGCCATTTTTTGATACAAATACATAGTCTAACTTGTCAGATGGATAGAATTTTTCTATAATTTGAGCATTTGTATCACTCCTGTTTATACCACTCACCCTCTCTGGTGATGATAGGTTGCTTGTTACACTTCTTGGCACAGATTCAAGGCCACCTATTATGTATGACTTAGTGATTTTTGATGTATCCTTTAGGTCCTCAGGCATTGAGTACAATCCCTTATTATCTGTCAATATTATAGGTATAGTTTTTTCTCCAGCAACTGGCGAGAAACTGATGGCATCTGCTAGTCCCTTGTATCCATTTACTAGAGAAATAGTGTCTACCTTCTTGATTTTAAGGACTTCTTCAGCTATCTTCTTACTTGTGTCCTTCCTATCATCTCCTGATATTCTCTGGACCTGTTTACCAGATTCTACTAACTTATCCTCTAGGCCTTTTGATATGGAGTCCTTACCACCTATAATTACTATATTTTTAGCCTTTAACCTATCCATTTCCTTACTTGTAAGGTCATTTAATTTGTCTTTTTCAGTCAATAGGATAGGAGCAGACTTTAATTTTGCCAATGGTGTAGCTGTCAAGGCATCTGCTATGGCCTTACCATTTACTAAGAAGACCGTATCAGACTTTGTCCAGCCATCATTTGAAACCTTTACAGCAGTATCATACCTATCCTGGCCTGCTAGCGACTTGCCACCCTGGTAGGACTTTGTAATCCCCTTTATTACCAGGTTGGCTGGTGCATATCCTGACATCTTGTTAAGGTCTATAAATGTTCCACCCCTTAATACATAGGACTGACCTATATTGGCCTTAGCCTTAAACATATCATAGCCATTTACATTCATCTCCATAGCTATCTTAGACTTCCTATTATTGGCCCTGTTGTCTATCCTAACAGCTATAGCCCCCTTGCCTGTTGCCAGTGGGAAGTTGCTTATATCCTCTGTTATGTATCCAGAATATGGAACTGTTCCAGACTTTAGTAGTATCCTGTTATTGTAGTTAAGAGTTTCATTGCCATTTATTGGTATTAGGTATATTTCATACTTGGCACCAATACTGTCAGACGCAAACATAACCCCCTGTAGGGCTTCATGCTTACCGAATTCAAACACATTGGCAGTTGTTATGGTATTGTCTGCCAGGGAAGCTGTCATAGAATACTCGTGCTGGTATAGCTTTTGACCTGAATCTTGCTTAACCTGCGTGATAGAGTAGTTGTCAGTATATGAAAGGATATTCTTATCCTCATATGATATCCACATATATCCACGCTCTGTGTTGTAGTTACCCCAGCTGTTTTTTACCAACCAGGCCCCCTTAGAAGATGGCTTGGCTGCTCCATTAAACTTATTAACCGGATAGTTGTCATCCCAACCAACTATTGTTATAGCATGGTTCTGGCCTAATTTTTCATTTAAATAATAGGCGTTTGAGTCGGAACTCATATATCTTTTATCATCATAGTAGCCTGACATTACCGCCCCATAATTAATAATGGCATTTTTTACAGAAGTTTTGTCTGCAGCTACACTTATTACTCCAGTTACATTATATGGTAACTTGGGAGCCGAATCGTAATTAGCCGGCTTCTTAGCACCATTTTCTCTTGTAAGCTTACCATTGTATGGTATATCTTTTTCTAGTTTAGGTCCCAACCAAGATGTAAAATAACCTACTGAAGTTTCATTCGTAGATCCCTGAGTATCTCCTATATTCCAACCGTATACATTGTCCTTGGCCCACCATCTCATATGCTCTTCTGATAGGTCAAAGTCACCATAGCCCTTTAACTTTAAGAAGGTTTCTAGGGTTGCATTACCTGTAAAAGTCCAGCATATTCCTAGATTTTCCTGGTCTCTTATACCTGTCATATAACCCTTTTCTCTTGGGTCAAACTTACTAGCATTTGCCCCATCCCTCTTTGAATTAGACCTTATCTTTGTAGGTGTAAATTCAAAAGGCTTTATACTTATATTTTCTACTTCTCTACTATTTTCATTTGGGGTCCTATCAATCGATTCTATACCGGTGTATTGACTGCCATTAATGTATTCTACACTTGGTGAATCAACCTCATCTGCACTAGTCTGGAATAAAGATCCACTAGATATTATCAATGAAAATACAGATAGTATTATTATTTTCTTGAAGTTTTTTCTATCTCTATTAAATGTCATCCAGTTCTCCTTTTCTATAATTAAGTTTCTATTATTTACAAATTATATACAAAAATATGTAAAATTCTCCATTTACATCATACCACTAAATAGGAATTTCTTCAACTAAACAAGCCTGCTTGGGTCTTGTATTTTTCTCATTTTAACGTATATAAACATATTCATCTGTAGGCTTTCTAGCCTCTTTTAGGGACACATTTATAATCTGGGCCAACTGCTCATAATTATAAGTATACTTTTTATTTTCTATTATATTTCCAGTCACATAATACCACTGGCCATCCTTTAAATTTTCAAAACCCTTACCATTATATATAAAACCACATGGTTGCATATCTGCCACACAACAGATCATCCCCATTCTACCAAGGACTACAAACTGGTTTTTCTGACTTGGGTCCTTAAATACCCTGGCAAGGAACTTAAATTTATCATCCTTGTACTTGCCCCAACTAAAGGTACAATCATAGTACCATTTAAGATACATATCGTCATTAATATCTATATAGGCCTTACCAGCCTCCCTCTTGTAGACAGTTTCCTTTATAGGACTTATATTTTGCGTAGGTGCTGGTATATCTGACGATAGCTGACTTGATGAGTTAGTATTAGTCAAAGTTCCCAAGGCATCTGTATTAATATAAAACATCAATACTATAGGTATAAATATGACAAAATACTTGCCCAGTACATTCATATGCCTAGGTCTAAATAGGGACATGGCAGATATAGCCACCATAATTATTAGGACCAGGACACTAAACCATAGTATTATATTGAACTTTGGATGAACAAAGTTGTTTATCCTACCCGTGTATAGGTTAACGGCTAATATGAGGCCTGTAAAAAACTCTATTAAAATTTCTATTAATACTTGGAAATTCAATTTATTAAACAAGTTTAAAACCTCCTCCCAACAAAGCAAATACCACAAAGGCAATATATACTAGACCCATTATCATATAGGTCATAAACTTCCTCTTAAAGGTACCAAACATTACTGATAGGTTGGTAATATCCAACATTGGCCCCATAACTATAAAGGCCAGTATGGCATTGGCTGGCATTACATTATAGAAGGTCCTTGCTATAAAGGCATTTGAGGTAGAACATACAGATATAAAGAAGGCTGCAAGTATCATGGCTATGACGGCTATGGCATTTACCTTATTCATACTTATAAAAAAGTCCTTGGATATAGCCACCTGCAAGACTGCAGATATAAAGGCCCCGGTAATTACATAAAAGCCTACTCTAAATAGCTCTTTTCTGGTATGGACCACTATGGCCTCTAAATACCTCATCTTACCCTTGGACCTCAACTTGTATATGGCACTATCACCAATGGAATACTTGTCTATTACATCCTTTACTATACTAATCTTCTTCCTCTTTTCAATAACCATCAAAACCAGGCCTACCATAAAGGCAAATAAAAGGCCAAAACCTATCCTATATAAAATAACCTTGGGCATATTGGGAAAGGCATAAAAGGTAGATAGGATTACTATCGGATTAATTGCCGGTGATGCCAATAAAAATGTTATGGCCACCGGATAAGAATAGCCCTTCTTTATTATTGAAGTGGCAACTGGTACCATAGCACAGTCACATACCGGGAAAAATATACCGGCAAACAAGGCCCCTATCAAAGACTTAATACTGGTCTTTTCAAAAATCTTATTAAACCTATTCCTTGATACGAATATTTGTATCAGGCTAGATAAAATGGCTCCTATAAGCAAAAATGGCAGTATCTGTATCACTAGACTTAAAAAAATCCCCAATATCCTCTGCATCTTGCCGTTATAAAAGTCTGGTGCCAAAAACTTAGCCCCTATGATAATCATATTTAAGACTACAAAAGCCAGGCCAAATTTTATTATTTCAAGATCTGACCTGGACATAGAATCTGATACTATATCTAATTCATCATCCAAGAAGAGTTCATTGTCCAAGTGGATATCACAGGCCTTATTTATATGCCTGATAGCCTTGTATTTAAGGTTCATATCATCTATATCATATCCATTACTCTTAGTCATAGCTAGGATATCACAGTTGGATATCTTATCCACCATTATAGCTTCCATATTGTTTATATATATATCAAAGGTCTTGTAATCTACCACATCTATAAGATTTTTAATGTAGTAGCCCCTTGTAAACTTCATACCTAGAACCCTTTCTAAGTCCCACATACCATTGTATTCTATCAATACATAGTCTGGCTTCAGTCTTGCTATCTCCTTATTTATCCTGTCCTGGTTAAAGTCTTCTTCCTTAAAGATATCTATGCATGTTATATTTACATCCTCAATAAACAAGTCCTCGTATGACTCCATTCCTAATTCAGTATTTATTATAAGTATATTTTTATAGCTAATTACAGCTTCTTTTTCTATTAATTTTTTTATAAATGATGTCTTGCCAGCTTCGAATACACCTGTGACAAGATCAATTACTCCCGACATTTCTTACCCCCTATATAAAAATGGTTTACTTCTTATTATACAACAATAAACCTTACTATACCTAAATATCCTACTTAAAATTTATTATATTTACATAGACTACTTATTTTTATTGCATAAAGGTTTTTTAACTTATTTTTAACGATTGTTTATTTATTAAAAATAATAAATTTTATATAAATATATTAATATCATTCTACAACCACTGATAATTATTATATTTTTTTAATTTATTTGAATTTTCTCATTTTATTAAAGCTTTTTTGTGTTATAATATAAACAAAGAAATAAGGAGGTGTTTCTATGGTTAAGAAAAAGTATTTTACATCCATAAGTATTGGTGTTGCTACAGTTTGGTTTTCTACCCACTGTGGTGCGGGATTCGCTTCTGGAACACAAGAGTTACAATACTTTGCCAATCATGGTTGGTTTGGAGTTTTAATGCCAATTATCACATTTGCAATTATTGCTTTCACCTATTACATTGGTCTAGAAACTGCTAGACAAACTGACAAATGGGGTTATGACTTGTGGTCTAGGGAAGCCTTTGGTTCAAAGTCAAAATTTTTGACTCCTGCCATGGATTTTTCAATCATAATTACAACTATAGCTGCTACGGCTGCTACAATAGCAACAGGTGGCCTACTTGGGAACCAGTATCTTGGACTACCAATTGCTGTCGGCTCAATAGCAATGTTTGTTATAGTTACACTACTGTCTATATTTGGAGAAAATATAGTTAGAAAGAATGCCATGATAATGACATCTGCAATCCTTATAATAATAACAATTGTCTTGGTTGCAGGACTAATAAAATTTGCTCCAGATATAGCTAGATTATTTAAAGCTGGATATGTAAATCCACAGTCAGCAAGGTGGAGTATTTCAGGTAAGGGGGCTCCTGTTCCTGGAAATGTTGGAAACTCACTTCTATGGGCGCTTACATATGCTGGCTTCCAGATTAGTGCAATTGGGGGAATAGCCGCATCATTTAAGGGTGGCAAGTTCAAGGAAGAGGCCAAGGGTGCCATGACTATAGGTGCTGTCATTAATATTTTAATGTTGATAGGTATATGCTTATTGATATTCTCCCAGATGCCACATATCTTCACAGATCAGGCAACTAGAAAACTACCTACTGTATTTATAGTAAACCAGCTTAATATACCAGTTTTGGCTGTCCTATACCCTATACTACTATTCCTAGCCCTAATAACAACTGCGGTAGGATTTATATTTGGTATGGTACAAAGACTTGACCCTTATGTATTAAAGAATATGGAATCAAAGCCCGTTCTTAGAAAGGCAATCATCAGTATCTGTTGTCTTTTGGTTTGTTACGGAGTATCAAACTTTGGTCTAATGTGGGTTATCCAGGTTGCTTATAAGTATCTAGGTATTTTCAACTGGATATTTATAATACTACCATTATGGTTCTTGGGTTATAAGAATATAAAGAAAAGAGATAAGGGTGAAAAATTAGAAGTTTAACCTATTGTTAACTAAATTTCTCATAAAAAACAGGGAGGTCCTCTGGATGTATATCCAGGACCTCCCTGTTTTTTTATATTATTAATTTGTCGGATGCATCAAGTTTATCCTTGAAAACTTAATGCCATGTTGGTCAAATTCATGTTTAAATTCTTCCATCAATTTGTAGTATACATCCCAATAATCTTCAGTCTTTACCCATGGTCTGGCTATAAATTTAATTATATTATTATTCATAGATTCCACACCTATTAGGGGTTTTGGAGAAGATAAAATCCTTTCATCTTGATCGAATAACCTATTAGATATCTCATATAAGGCCTTTACATTTGTATCGTACTCTACATTAAATACAAAGTCTATCCTCCTCTTATTCTGAGCTGTATAGTTGATTACAGGGTTAGAGGTCAATTGGAAGTTTGGCATTACTATCAATTTATTATCTGTTGTCTTTAAGCTTGTTGAGAACATCAAGATCTCCATAACTGTTCCCTCATTGCCCTGACAGCTTATAAAATCCCCTATATCAAATGGCTTGAAAAATAGGATTATCAAGCAGGATCCCAAATTTGATAGGACCTCCTTGAAGGCCAGACCAATACTGAAACCAGCTGCACCCAGGACTGCTACAAAGGATGTAGTATTTACACCCAGTATAGACATGGCCTGCATAAAGGCTATAATTATAATTGTAACCTGGACAAAATTAATCATAAAGGTTACCATACCAATACTTGACTTGTACTTAGTAAGTATCTTATTCAAAAACCTCTTTACCAGCTTGGCTATTATTACACCTATTACTATAATTATAATGGCAAATACAATAGCTGGCAGCTTGTCTGTAAAAATATCTATATATTTGCTAAAAATCGTGGTTTGTTTTTCTATTGTTTCTTCCAATAATCTCCCCCCTCTTCATTTTTATATATTGGATTTTTCCCTATCTTTGATAACTTAAATCCACATATTATTTGAGATTTTTTAACATAGACTTATAACCACTTATCAAGAAGTTTACATCCATACTTACAGCTACACCATCTATACCTTGGGCCATCATATCCTTGGCTATATTCACATCATTTGCATAGTACATAACAAATTTATCCTTATCATGGCAGGCCTTTATAATCCTGGCTACTGCCTCCTTGAATTCAGGCTTGTCAAACTGGCCTGATATACCCATGGAGTTAGATAGGTCAAAAGGACCTATAAATATACCATCTACACCATCCATGGCTGCGATTTCTTCTATAACTTCAAGGGCTCCTACAGTCTCACATTGGGGTATTAACCAGGTTTCATTATTCATATAGTCCATATATGGTCCTACTCCCTTGCTGGCTACGGGGTCATGGCCATAGCCTCCTATCCTGGAAAAGAAAAATCCCCTCTCCCCCCTAGGTGGGTACTTGCCCCACTTGATTATATCCTTGACTTGGTCAATATTTTCTACACATGGAATAATTAAGGCCCTGGCCCCTATATCTAGTGACTTTAATATGGCTGACCTACTGATTTCCTTGACCCTGACTATAGGTGTCATCCCCCTAAGTTCCGCTGCCCTTATATATGACATTGTAGTCTCAATGTCAAAAGGACCATGCTCATTGTCTATAATAATAAAGTCTAGGCCTGCTATAGCCGCTGCTTCTACAGCTGTTTGGCCACCTAATTCAAAGAAACTTCCCAATAAAACTTCCTTATTTTCCAACTTCTTTTTAGAAAAATTAATCATAGTTTCCTCCTTTTAAATATCTTCTTATTTTAATATGCCATAGATATCATAAATTATCCTAAGTAAAGTAAATTATATTAAATCCTCTACATCCATATCAAAGACCCTGGCCAACTCACCTATTACTTCATCCAAAGGGCTTAAATCATCCTTATCCACTATTTCTTCCATCTCACTATCACTGATATTAAGGGCTGCTCCTAGTAGGCCAACATCCAAGCCCCTCTCTTCCATAAGTTTTCTTAATCTCGACATTTACTCAACCTCCATACCTCTATTATAGGTCTTATATTTATATTTTTTAAATTATGGATTTTTCCTTATATATATTTATTATAGTAACATTAAATTAATACCATTCATATTTGCTACAAAAAAATCCCCCTATGATATCTTAATTTTACCATAGAAGGACTTATAATTTCATATTTTTTTGGCTATAAGCCAAGTAAACTTGACCAATTAAACCTACCTATAAAAACTTAATTATATTTGTAAACAGGTCAATATTTGGCCTAAACTACCTTATTGTATTCTTTTTTTAGTTTTTCTATTATCTTTTTCTCCAACCTTGATACAGTCATCTGTGATATACCAAGTTCTTCAGCTATTACTGACTGGGTCTTGTTATCAAAGAATCTTCCACGTATAATTTGAACCTCTAACTCGTTTAAGGTCTTCATAAAATGATTTATAAAGTCCATTTCTTCAATATGCCTAAAATTCTTTTCCTCTGTACCGACCCTATCCCCCAGAGTCATATCCTTGTCCTCTGAATCATCATTACTAGGTGTATCTAGTGATACAGGCTGGTAGCCATAAGATGCTTCCATTGCTTCCAAAACTTCTTCTTCAGTTATGTCTAAATAACCGGCAATTTCTGAAGGTGTTGGACTCCTCCTTAGTTCTTGTTCCAAGTATACCTTGGCATTGCTTATTTTCTTGCTTAATTCCTGTATTCTCCTTGGAACTCGGAGTGTCCATACCTTATCTCTAAAATACTTCTTAATTTCTCCAACTATAGTTGGTGTTGCGAAACTTGAAAATTCAAATCCCTTAGAAATATCATATCTATCAATTGCATAGATAAGAGCTAGAGATGCTACTTGATATAAATCTTCATAGTCTACACCCTTATTCATATACTTTCTTGACAGTATCTTTGCCAAGTATAGATGTTTCTCAATAAGTATGTTTCTAACCGCAGCATTAGTCTTATCATCAGAAAAAATTTTGAAAAGTTCTTTTACGTCCATTTCCTCATATTTTTTTTCTGTGATCAAATTCATTTATTCCTCAACTCCAACCAACTTTGTCATCTTAATTATAGTTCCACACTTATTACAAGACTTTATTTCAACCTCATCCATTAGGGTCTTGATTATAAAAATACCTAGACCACTAGTTTTTGGATTTTTTAAGTCTGGTGATGCTAAAGAATCAACGTCATATCCGATACCATCATCTGAAACCTCAATGGTCAACTTATCAGGATAAACATAAAATTTAATTTGAAACTCATCTTTATCGCTATGTTTGATGGCATTTGTACAAGCTTCAGATACACAAATTTTCATATCCTCTATGTCATCAAGTGAAAAACCAATCTTACTGGCTATCCCTGACAATGTTAGTCTGATTACAGATACAAAATCTGGATTGACAGACACATTCATGCTTATTAATTCGTACGCCAAATTTATCCCTCCATACTTATGATCTGGTCTAGACCAGTTATCTTAAAAATTCTTTTTACATTATCTTTGGCCTTGGATATCTTTATATCCTTGCCATCAGTCCTCAATTTTTTCATCAAACCTACTAGTACACCTATACCTGTAGAATCTATATATTCAAGATTAGTCATATCAATAACTACATCTGCAAATTTTTCATCTACAGCCTTGTATAACTCTTCTTTGAGCTTGTTGGCACACGATATATCAAGTTCGCCATTAAGTGCAACAACCCACTCATTTGAATCATTTTCATAATTTGATTTTATATTTAGCGACATAAAATCCTCCTTAAAATACTCAAATTTTTATAAAGTTCTTACTCTTCTTCTCCCTTTAATTTAGCTATTGAAACTACTTCAACTTCTTCATCAGTCTTCATCAGCTTGACACCACTAGTTACCCTACCAAAGATAGATATCTCATTTACCCTAATCCTAATCAAAACTCCATTAGAGTTAATCATCATCATTTCATCATCTTCATCTACCAGGGTAGCTCCAACCAATTTACCAGTCTTAGAGTTTATATTGTAGGTCTTTATACCCTTACCAGCCCTAATCTGTGGCCTGTATTCTTCTGTTTCAGTCCTCTTACCAAAGCCTTTTTCACTTACTACTAATAGGTCAGTTCCGTTACTGATAAGGTCCATAGATACTACATGGTCTCCCTTAGATAGGGTAATACCCTTGACTCCAGTCGCAGTTCTACCCATTGACCTTACATCATTTTCATTAAATCTGATCGACATACCATTTTCTGTTACCAGGATAATATCCTCTTCACCATTTGTCCTGTTTACACCTATTAATTCATCACCATCTTTTAGGTTTATTGCTATTAGGCCAGACTTATTTATATTCTTGAAGTCTGATATAGGAGTCTTCTTTACTATACCACTCTTTGTAGCAAATAGCAGGTACTTAAGATCTTCATTTTCCTTACTATCAGTATTAAATGAAATAGTCCTTGCTATCTTTTCACCTGGGTTTAGCTGTAGGAGGTTAACTATTGCTGTTCCCTTAGATGTCCTCTTTCCTTCTGGAACCTCATAGGCATTTAACTTGTAGACCCTACCCCTATTTGTAAAGAATAGCATCAACGAGTGGGTAGTTGTAGATATCAGGTCTGTTACAAAGTCTTCTTCCCTTGTAGTCAAAGCTGATATACCTCTTCCACCCCTCTTTTGGCTCTTATATGTATCAGCAGGCAACCTCTTTATATAACCAAGATGAGTTAAGGTAATTGCTATTTCCTCCTCCTCATAAAGGTCTTTTAGGGCTATTTCACCCTCTGCTGGCTTAATTTCTGTTCTTCTTGGATCTGCATACTTGTCCTTTATGGCTAACATCTCATCCTTTATTACTCCAAATAGCTTATTTTCATCAGCTAGTATGGATTCTAAGTATGTGATTCTTTCCATTAATTCTTTGTATTCATTGTCTATCTTATCTCTTTCAAGGCCTGTCAACCTCTGAAGTCTCATGTCAAGGATGGCCTGGGCCTGTATATCTGATAGGGCAAATTCCTCTATCAACTTTTCCTTGGCTATCTGACCATTTTCAGATCCTCTGATTATTGATATTACCCTATCTATATTGTCTAAGGCTATCTTCAACCCTTCTAATATATGGGCTCTGGCCTGGGCCTTCTTAAGTTCAAATTGAGTTCTTCTTGTTATTACATCCTTCTGGTGGTCCACATAGCACTCTAGGTACTGCTTTAGGTTAAGCACCTTTGGAGTTTTATCCACTATAGCTAGGTTTATTATTGAGAAAGTTTCCTCTAACTGTGAGTGCTTGTATAGGTTGTTTAGTATGATATTGGCATTTACATCCCTCTTTAGCTCTATTACAACCCTTATACCATGCCTATTAGTCTCATCCCTAAGGTCTGATATTCCTTCAACCTTCTTGTCTCTTACCAGGTCAGCTATTCTTTCTACCAGCCTAGACTTGTTTACCTGGAATGGTATTTCTGTTATTACTATCTGCTGCTTACCCTTTGGTAGCTCTTCTATTTCTGCCCTAGCCCTTACTCTAACCTTACCCCTACCTGTCCTGTAGGCTTCCTTGATCCCCTCTGTACCTATTATCATGGCACCAGTTGGGAAGTCTGGTCCAGATATATGCTCCATCAAATCTTCCGTAGTACAATCCCTATTATCTATATAGTGGACCGTAGCATCTATTACTTCACCCAGGTTATGAGGTGGTATAGATGTGGCCATACCAACGGCTATACCATTAGAACCATTTACCAATAGGTTTGGATACTTGGCAGGTAATACTAGTGGCTCCTGAAGTGATTCGTCAAAGTTGGGACCAAAATCTACTGTTTCCTTGTCTATATCCCTTAGTAGCTCTGTAGCCAGTCTAGACATCCTGGCCTCTGTATAACGCATGGCTGCGGGGCTATCTCCATCCACATTACCAAAGTTACCCTGACCATCTACCAATAGGCCTCTAGTTGCAAAGTCCTGGGCCATCTTTACCATGGCCATATATACTGATGAGTCACCGTGTGGATGGTACTTACCTAGCACGTCACCGACTATACGGGCTGACTTCCTGTATGGCTTGTCTGGTGTTATTCCCTGCTCGATCATTGAGTAAAGTATTCTTCTATGAACTGGCTTTAGACCGTCTCTTACATCTGGAAGGGCCCTACCCACTATTACGCTCATAGAATAATCTATATATGATTTTTTCATTTCCTGAGATATCTCTATAGGAATTATTTTGCTCTTATTCTCCATTTAAATCCTTCACCCCCTATATATCCAAATTAGTTACATATTTAGCATTGGCTTCTATGAAGTCTCTTCTTGGTGCAACCTTATCGCCCATTAGCATAGAGAATATTTCATCAGCCATTATAGCATCGTCTATAGTTACCTGTAGTAGGGTTCTAGACTCTGGGTCCATTGTAGTTTCCCACAGCTGCTCGGCATTCATTTCACCAAGACCTTTGTATCTGGATACATCAGCCCCCTGTCTACCAACTTCATCCAATAGACTACTTAATTCATTATCTGAGAAGGCATAGTATTCCTTCTTACCCTTTTTAACCTTAAATAGTGGTGGCTGGGCTGCATATACATAGCCTCCCTCTATTAGTGGTCTCATATACCTGAAGAAGAATGTCAATAATAGGGTTCTGATATGGGCACCATCGACATCGGCATCGGTCATTATTACTATCTTGTGGTATCTCAATTTTTCAGGTTCAAAATCTTCCCCTATACCACAACCAAAGGCAGTAATCATATTCTTTATCTCTTCTGATGATAAAATCTTATCCAACCTTGATTTTTCAACATTTAGTATCTTTCCCCTCAGAGGTAGGATGGCCTGGATATTCCTATCCCTACCACTCTTAGCTGAACCTCCGGCAGAATCACCCTCGACTAAGAATATTTCACTCTTTTCAGGAGACTTCTCTGAGCAGTCTGCCAACTTACCTGGCAGTGATGTGAACTCAAGGGCATTTTTTCTCCTTGTAAGGTCCCTGGCCTTCTTGGCAGCTTCTCTTGCCCTCTGAGCCCTTAGGCACTTTTCTATAACCAACTTGGCAACAGAAGGATTTTCTTCTAAAAAGGCCCCTATTTCTTCATTTGCTATAGAATCTACCAAACCTCTCATAAAGGTATTACCTAGTTTTGTCTTTGTCTGTCCTTCAAACTGAGGATCTGGCAACTTAACAGATACTATAGCTGTTAAACCTTCCCTTATGTCCTCACCTGATAGGTTTGGATCTTTTTCCTTTAATATATTATTTCTTCTTGCATAGTCATTTACACACTTTGTCAAGGCAGCCTTAAATCCTGAAAGATGGACACCACCCTCGTGTGTATTAATATTGTTAGCAAATGAATATATATTTTCTGTGTAGGCGTCAGTATACTGAAGGGCCAACTCAATAGTACAGTCATTTGCTATCTTGTCTACATATATTATCTGGTCATGAATTGGAGTCTTTGTCCTATTTAGGTACTTGATATACTCTACTAGACCACCTGTATAGTGGAATGTTTTAGACTCTTCCTGACCCTCTCTCTTGTCTTCAAACTCTATTTTGATTACCTTGTTTAGGAAGGATAATTCCCTAAACCTATATTCTAGTGTTTCATACTTGAATTCTATTTCATCAAAAATACTGGCATCTGGCATAAAAGTAATAGATGTTCCACTATCTTTGCTGGATTCACTAACAACCTCTAGCTTACCAGTAGGTACACCTCTTTTATATTCCTGCCTATAGACCTTACCATCTCTTGATACCTCTGCTACCAGCCAGTCACTAAGGGCATTAACAACAGACACACCAACACCGTGAAGACCACCTGAAACCTTATAGCCTCCACCACCAAATTTACCACCGGCATGTAGGACAGTCAAAACTGTTTCCAGGGTAGATAGGCCAGTCTTTGGATGTACCTCTACTGGTATACCCCTACCATCATCCTTTACTGTCACACTTCCATCTGGATTTATAGAAATATATATCTCCGAACAGTTGCCTGCCAAAGCTTCATCTATACTATTGTCTACAACTTCATATACTAGGTGGTGTAGTCCCCTTGGACCTGTAGACCCTATATACATACCTGGTCTCTTTCTAACAGCTTCTAAGCCTTCTAAGACCTGGATTTGGTCTGCACCATACTCATGTTTTGTCATTTATACTCCTCCATTCTCTACTCCAACAAGCCTCCCATTTTCTATATTAAATATACTGTAATCATCTATATCTAATATATTCTTGTGTAATGGATCAGCTGATGTAACAAACATCTGAATATCTTCTAATTTTTCTACCAACATTTTTTGTCTAGTCTGGTCTAACTCACTAAAGACATCATCTAAGATTAAGACAGGATAATCTCCTACCTCTTGCTTTATCAATTCTATTTCTGATAATTTAAGTGAAATAGATGCTGTCCTCTGTTGGCCTTGCGACCCATACATCCTTACATCTATATCATTTATAAAAATCTTCATATCATCCTTGTGGGGACCTACCTTGGTAGTCCTGGTAATCATATCTCCCCCCCTGGATTCTCTTAACTTTTCTAATAACTTCAACCTGACCTGGCTGGCATCTTGGCCAGACTCCAGGTCTACCTGGTTCTTATATATTATAGTCAGATTTTCCTTATCCATAGTTAGGTTTTTATGAATTTCACTTGATATTTTAGATATTTTTTCAATAAACTTATTCCTAATAAGATATATTTCACTAGCATATGTAGACATGGTTTCGTCATACACATCCAGGAGATTTTCATCTATTCTGTAGGATTTCAATACTGTATTCCTCTGGTGAAGAATCTTATTATAATTAGTTAATAAACTATAATACCTGGGCATTATCTGGCTGATTTCCTTGTCTATAAAAGATCTTCTTTCCTTGGGTCCATCCTTGACCAACCTAAGGTCTTCAGGTGAAAAAATAACGACATTTAAATTTCCCAAGAGCTCCTGCATAGACTTAATTGATACACCATTTACCTTTACACCCTTTTTGTCCTTGGCAACGACTATCTCTATTTTCTTATCCATATTATTTCTGGTAAAGTTGCAGCCACAATATAGGTTTTCAGCAGAAAACTTGATCAATTCCCTATCCTTGTTAGTCCTAAAAGATCTTCCAATAGACATAAAACCTATAGCTTCCACGAGATTAGTCTTGCCCTGACCATTCATACCTATTATTAAATTAACCTTCTTGTTAAACTCAACCAGTAAATCATCATAATTCCTATAATTTACTAGTTTCAAACTATTTATATACAAATAAACACCTACTTTGATACCTGGAACTCTTTATTCATATACTCAACTATATCTCCACTCCTCAACTTTTTTCCCCTCTGAGTGGCTACCTCTCCATTTACCTTAATTTCCTCACTCATGATAAGTAGTTTGGCCTCTCCTCCAGACATAACTATATCAGCAAGCTTTAAAAACTGGTCCAATTTTATATAGTCTGAACCTATATCAACCTTTTTCATGTGAGCTCCTTTCATTAATTCTTAACATAGCTTAACTACTCTATTATACCACAAAAATTCTTTAAATGATAAGCTTATAAAGCAAAAAACGTCTGTGTATCTTTTTTATACACAGACGCCTTATATCAAATTAATTACTTATCCTTACTGGAAGTATCAGGTAGGTATATTCTATATCATCTAGTGGTTTAATAACACAAGGGTTTATAGCTCCTAAAAATTCTATTGATACATATTCACTATTTAGGTACTTGATACCATCTAAGAAATACCTTGAGTTGAAGGCTATATCTAACATATCCCCTTCAAATTCAACCCCTATTTCCTCATAGGCATTGCCATTTTCATTGTTAGATGTGATTACTAGAAGCTTGTCTGTAACAGTCATCTTTATAGTGTTGTTCTTGTCAGAAGTAAATAGTAGGGATGCCCTTTCTACAGCCTCCTGGAGCTTTTTAGTTTCAACGCTTATCTTAGTTACATATTCCTTAGGTAGAAGGCTCTTGTAGTCGGCATACTCTCCATCTATCAACCTGCCAACCAGCCTTGTATTATCAAACTTAAAGACTACATCCCTAGGGCTAATAGCTATATATAGGTCACCATCATCAGATAGGAGTGAATTAAGATGGTTTAGGGTATTTCTAGGAACTATGGCACTTAGGTTTTTATCTACACCTGACTTAAAAGGATTAGTCATAGTAGCCAACCTATATCCATCAAGGGCCGCCATATTTATTTTCTCACTATCAATCTCTATCAACTCACCATTAAATGTCTGGTTTGAATTGTCTGTTGCAGCTGCAAAAACAGTATTTCTTATCATATTTTTCATGTCTGCCTGGCTGATTTTGAGCATATCTCCAACTTCAATACTATCTATATTAGGGAAATCTTCAGCACTTATACCCTTTATCTTAAACCTTGAAGACATACAAGATATAAATACATTGAAGTTGTCATCTGTCTCTATACTTATATATGAATCAGGTAGCTTCCTTACTATCTCACCTATTAGTTTAGAATTTATAACTATTGAACCAGCAAGCTCAACCTGGGCTTCTATTTCAGTTTCTATACTAATTTCATTATCATAACCCCTAACCTTTAGCTTGTTGTCTTCAGCACTAATTAGGATACCTCTTAGTATTTCTACAGTTGTTTTTGTATTAATAGCTCTTTGCGCATTTGTAATAGCATGAGCTAATTTTTTTTGATTACATAAGATTTTCAAATTAAAGACCTCCTTATATGTTTTTAATAGACCTTGTTAATAACTTTTTTACAATATAAATTCCTTATATAAAAAAAATAT
The DNA here is from genome assembly GCF_000147675.1 of Peptostreptococcus stomatis DSM 17678. Taxonomy (GTDB): domain Bacteria; phylum Bacillota; class Clostridia; order Peptostreptococcales; family Peptostreptococcaceae; genus Peptostreptococcus; species Peptostreptococcus stomatis. The sequence goes on from NZ_ADGQ01000018.1 coordinate 30,220, forward strand.
ATAATAACTATAGTAGTAATAGTAGTAGGGCCTGTGGATTGTGTGATAAGTGGTTTAAGTCCACTAAAATACACATTAAATCCTGTGTAAAAATATGTTATCAAATATATTAACAAAATCTGAATCAAATGTGGATAAAATTGTGCCTAAAATAGGATTTAACTTATACACAAGTTTTAAACAGGAAATATGTGTATAAACTAACTATCCAAATCTGAAATTATCTTTTCTATTTTTATCTTTACCTCTTCGCTCTTTTGTATATCATCACTAATCTTGTTGACCGCATGCATTACTGTTGTATGGTCTCTTCCCCCAAATTCATCACCAATAGCTGGTAGGGATAGGTCTAGAAGATTTCTTGATATATACATAGCCACCTGCCTAGGGAAGGCTATGTTCTTGGTCCTCTTTTTGGATATCAAGTCTTCAACACTTATATTGTAGGCATCAGCTACCATCTCTTTTATCCTAAGTATATTTACCTCCTTAGTAGTGTATGATACCAGGACATCCTTAAGAGCTTCTTTAGCAGTAGCTAAATTCATAGGTTTTGCAGATAGGTTGGAATATAGGATTACCTTGTTTAAGGCCCCCTCCAACTCCCTGATATTTGACTTTACATTGTCTGCTATATATTCAAAGACATCTGAATCTATGTCTAACTTGTCATTTTCAGCCTTATTCTGTAGTATTGCCATCCTAGTACCATAGTCAGGAGCCTGGATATCTGTTATCAAACCCCATACAAACCTAGACCTCAACCTTTCTTCAAGTTCTGGTATATCCTTTGGTGGCTTGTCGCTTGATAGGATAATCTTCTTACCAGCACCATGTACATCATTGAAGGTATGGAATAATTCTTCTTGGACAGAGTTTTTTCCAGCTACAAACTGGACATCATCTATCATAAATATATCAACATTCCTATACTTCTCCCTAAACTCGCTATTCTTCTTTTCTCTTATAGCTGTAACCATCTCATTAGTAAAGGTTTCAGATGAAACATAGAGTATTTTTTTTGATGGATCTCTTTCCAAGACCCTGTGGCCAATAGCATGCATAAGGTGGGTTTTTCCAAGACCTACACCACCATATAAAAATAGGGGGTTATCATTAGCTGTCTCATCGTATTCAGCTACCCTTTGACATGCTGCAACAGCCATAGCATTACTAGATCCTACAACAAAGGTATTAAATGTGTATTTAGGATTTAAGTTTGAGTTGGCTATGCTTGTAGCCAGGTCCATTATTTTTTCACTGTTTTCTTTAGGATTGCTATTTTTTTCAATGTTTGTATTTATTTCCGTATCAGTAGTATCATCATTGGTCAAAACAATGACGTCCTTTATATTTGCTGCCAATTCATCAAAAGCCACTAAAATCTTGTCCTTATATTGCTTTTCAAAAAACTCCTTAGACCTATTATCTCCACTTAGGTATAAAATATTGTTGTTAATTGCTATTGGAACAGTATTCTCATTGAAATATAGGGTGAATATTGACTTTGGGAAAACACCCTTTAGCTTTTGTTGTGCTGAAGTCCACAAATTTTTCACGTCCATTTACCGGTTACCCTCCTTTATCTATTTAATAGTGTGTATATATTGTTGATAGTAATGGTATAATTACGAATAAAAAAACTTAGGCATAAAAATTATACATATACAATTGTGTATAAAAAGTGAATAAAAAATATACTTATCAACAAGGTGGAAAATTACCACGATTTTTAGTGTATATACATTATATACCGATAATTAAAAAAGTTGTCCACAAAGTTATTAACAAAATGTGGATAAATAAGGGGGCTATTTTTAACTTTTTCAACATCTAGTTATATCTGTGGATAAAATAAAGAAATTTATCCCGTATATTGTTGATAAAAATAATACAAAAAAATTTAAAAATAGCTTGGATTTTGAAAATAATTTTTATTAGGGGATTTTTTTGATATATAATCCCATATAAATGGGATAAATTCAATGAATTTGAGAAAAATAATTGACTTTTAAGCATATAATCATTATAATTATATTGTTATGTTTACAATGATGATTAAAGGAAAGGAGTGTTCTAAGGATGAAGAGAACTTATCAGCCAAAGAAAAGACAGAGAAAAAGAGAACATGGATTCAGAAAGAGAATGAAGTCTCCAAATGGAAGAAATGTTTTAAAGAGAAGAAGAGCTAAAGGTAGAAACAGATTAACTCACTAATTTGTAGGTTAGTTCTAATTTTATAATATGAAAAACCACTGTTACGGTGGTTTTTTTTGTAAAGGTGGAGGTTATTGATGCACTTTAATAACACCGACGGAATCAAAAAAGATTCTGATTTTAGAAAGGTTTACCAGAGGGGTAAATCTTTGGCCGATAGAAATTTGGTCATATATACAATGAAGAACAAGTCTGACAAGTCTAGGATTGGTATATCAATATCCAAGAAGGTGGGCAAGGCCCATGAAAGAAACAGGATTAGGAGATGTATCAAGGAGGCCTATAGGCTAAATATAGACGACAAGGTCCTGGGGGGCTATGACCTGGTATTTATAGCCAGAATTAATGCTGCAGACAAGGACTACAGGGAACTTGAAAGGTCTCTTAAGTATATATGCAAGAAGGCCAACATAATTAAGAAGGATGGTAAGAAACAGGTATCAAAGAAGAGGTGACTTGGACTATGAGGTTTCTAATAGATAATATTAAAAGGTTATTTAAGAAAGTAAGTAGTATCTTGGCCATGGCCTGCATAGGTCTGGTTAGGTTTTACCAGGTTGTTATATCCCCTTTAAAGGGACCTACTTGTAGGTTTTATCCTACCTGTTCTCAATACTCTATCCAGGCATTTAAAAAATATGGCTTCCTAAAGGGACTGTGGTTGACTCTTAGAAGAGTAAGTAAGTGTCACCCTTTTCACCCAGGCGGTTACGACCCTTTGAAGTAGGAGGTCTATCTCAAAAGTTGAGGTATAATTTACCAGGAGGTAAGAATGGGACAGATTGCAAGTCTATTTGGTATAGCCCTAAAGGCTATATATGGTGTAATAGGTAACTATGGTTTATCTATTATAGTCTTTACTATTATAGTAAAGATGATTTTGATGCCTTTGACTGTAAAGCAGACTAAGTCTACTTTTGCTATGTCAGAGATCAATCCAAAGGTTAAAGAAATTCAGGCCAAGTACAAGAATAAGCCTGAAAAGCAAAATGAAGAAATTTCAAAGTTATACAAGGAATCAGGCATAAATCCATTATCAGGATGTTTACCGATACTAATACAGATGCCAATCCTGATGGGACTGTTTTATGTATTTAAAGATCCAGTAACACATGGCGTATTTGCAAGTAAGGCAGCCATGGCAGCAGCTAATGGAAACTTTTTATGGATAAAGGCCCTATCTAAGCCAGACTATATACTAGCTGTATTTTCAGGTGTCAGTGCCTATTTGATGCAGAAGGTAATGACTCCTAAGGACCAGATAGAGGGACCGATGAAGATGATGTCTTGGTTATTGGCGGGTATGTCACTGTATTGGGGATTCATATTCCCGGCAGCCCTAACTCTATACTGGGGTGTTAGTAATATATTCTCTGTATTCCAGTACTATCTAATTACTAGACCATTGAAGTCTAAATTAGAACAGGAAAAGGCAGATAAAGAAGCTGGCAAGTCTAGTTTTAAAAAGAAGTAAGTAGGGGGTGTTGATAGTGGAATCAAAAGTATTTTATGCCAAGAGTTCAGAGGAAGCTGTTGAACAACTACTGAAGTCTACTAATGCAGATAAGGATAGTATTCAAATTACAGTTTTAGAAAAACCAAGCAAGGGATTTTTAGGTATAGGTGCCAAGAGTGGTGTCTACAGCCTAGAATACGAATTGATAAAGGAATCTGAACCAAGTAGGGAAGAATTAGTAGAAGAAAATAAGGAAGTCATCCTGGACAAGGGTGATGACCAGAAAACTGAACCAAGTGGTCAGGATAAAGTTGATAATGATGAAAGACAAGATAAAGTAAACATAACAGAAGAAGATGAAATGAGGATAGCCAAGGAATTCGTGGTAGAATTACTTAAAAATGCTGATGTAGAAGCAGAAGTTGATGTTCTTATAGAAGACAACCTAATCAAGGTTAAGATAAGTGGGGATGATGCAAGTTGCCTGATAGGTAGAAGGGGTGATACCCTAGATGCTATTCAGTTCTTGACAGGACTAGCCCTTAACAAGTTTAACAAGGACTCACATACTAGGGTCTTTGTAGATATTGAAAACTATAGGAGTAAGAGGGAAGAATCCCTAAAGAGATACTGCTACAAGGCTGCTAGAGAGGTTGCTAAGACTAGGAGAACAAAGAAGCTTGACTACATGAATCCTTATGAAAGAAGGATAATTCATTCAGCCCTTCAGAACGATAGGTTTGTTATAACTTATAGTGAGGGAACAGACCCATACAGGAGAGTTGTAATTGAATATAAGAGATAGTATATAAAAACAATAAAAGCTAATATTAAGACATATCAAAAAAGGAACATCTAAATAGGAAGTATAGGATTTTTTGCATACTTTCCTAAATAAGGATGTTCCTTTTTCCTGCTTGTATAACATTTTGACTCAGTGGGGATAAAAAACCAACCCCTTAAGCTAAATTTTTACAACAATTATTTTCAATTAGTTTTAATTATTTAAAAATTATTTGCAGTGTTCATAATTTTTGCTTACTTTCTCCCAATCAAGAACTTTAAAGAAATTTTTTACATAATCCCCTCTTAAATTCTTATATTGTAAATAGTAAGCATGCTCCCATACATCAATAGCCAAAATAGGAGTATTATGTCCATCTTCCATAAATGGATTATTCTGGTTTGCAGACTTTGTAGCATAAAGCTTTCCTTCCTTATCAGAAGAAAGAAATGCCCAACCTGAACCAAACTGTCCTAAAGCTAAGTTCTGCAAAATTTCTACCAAGTTTTCCATGGAACCAAAATCTCTATTAATAGCCTCTTCCAAAGCTGGGCTAGGTTTAGTGCCCTTCTTAGGACTTATTACAGAAAAATACAAATTATGGTTATAATATCCACCACCATTATTCTGTAAAGAATCTCGTAAGGCTTGGTCAGATACTGAAGAAAGTGTCGAAAGTATTTCCTCCACAGACTTGTTAGAAAGTCCTGCTTTTTCCACAGCCTCATTAAAATTTTTAGTATAGGATGCATGATGCTTCCCATAATGGGTTTCCATAGTTAGGGTATCAATATAGGGTTCTAAATCATAAAAATCATATTCTAATTTCACTTGTTCAAACATAAAAGCCCTCCCTGATCAACATGCTAACACCTAGATGTCAAATTTATTATTTATCTTTTTTTACGATATTTTTGACACCATCAATTGTTCCTTCTATAGCATCTTTAACGTTTTCCGCAAGGTCCTTAACTTTCGCTGTAGTCTTTTCGGCAGCTCCTTCTTTTTCCAATTTTTTATCGCCTGTTACTTTGCCTACACCTTCTTTTACTGCACCTTTTACTTCATCAATTCTTTCTTCTGTTGACATGATTATTCCTCCTTAAATTTATTTTTTATTAGTCTCCTTTTTGTTTATATTTATATATCTACCCTAAAATTCTTTAAATAAACGATTTTTAAGAATATTCGGTATATATAATATTACATATTATTATATATTATGAATTTAATCACCTTCCAATTAGATAATGTGAAATTATTTATATTAAAAAATTATAAAATATTATAATTTTTTATGTACTTGTAAAGATTCATAAACTTGTCTTGTAAGTCTTTTTAGGAAAGTAATTAAATTTAATTGAATTATATATCTTTAGTTATAGACAAAAAGTCTTATTTTTCTTGATTTTTAATTGAGATTATGATAAATTTTACTTGTATGGTGGTATTCGGAGGAAACTACACATTTTGAATAATTTAATTATCTTTATAGTATTACACTCTTTGGAGGTGATAACTCATGTACAACATAGGAATTATTGGCGCAGGTAAGGTTGGCGTGTCCCTAGGAAGGTACTTATTGGGCCTTGATTATACAAACCTAGTAGGTTATTACAGTAGGAGTCTTTACAGTTCAGCCTATGCTGCAAAGGTAACAAATTCGGGTAAGTTTACCAGCATAGAAAAGTTGGTAGAAAAAAGTAATGTCATACTTATAACTACTCCAGATGATCAAATAAGCGAGATTTGGAGTACAATATCAAAATTTAGTATTCAAAATAAGATAGTTTGCCATTGTAGTGGTTCACTATCATCAGAAATTTTCTTCGATATATCTTCAAAAGGAGCCAGTGGCTGCTCCATGCATCCAATTTTAGCAATTTCAAGCAAGGAAAATTCATACAAGGACCTTTCTAGTGCCTTCTTTACCCTAGAAGGACAGGATAAGGCTATTGAGTTTTTTTCAAGGGTCCTAGACTCAAAAAGGAATAAGTACAAGGTTTTATCTAAGACAGAAAAGACCAAGTACCATATTTCATCTGTATTTATTAGCAACCTGATAATAGCTATGGGTAATATATCCATCAAACTATTAGGTGACTACGATTTTAGCCAGGAAGAGGCCCTAGATGCCCTAAAGTCCTTGGCTGTGGGAAATATGGACAAGTTCTTTGCAAGGGGTCCTCAAGATGCCTTAACTGGACCTGTTGAGAGAAATGATCTAGGTACTGTAGAAAAACATTTAAAAGCCTTAAGTGATGATAAATACGAAAATGTTGAAAAAATATACAGGCTCTTAAGTCTGGAACTTGTAGGTATTGCTAGGGAAAAAAATTGTGACAGGGACTATAGTAATTTGGAAAATTTATTACTGAAAGGGGAAGGACCTCTAAGTGAGGATTAGGAGAAAATATGAAAAATACTGTTTTAACATTCAAGGAAGCCAAGCAAAAAGGTGAAAAATTAACTATGCTGACTGCATATGACTATTCAACTGCCAAGCTGGTAGATGAAGCTGGTGTAAACTCAATCTTAGTTGGTGACTCATTGGGTATGGTAATGTTGGGTTATGAAGACACCCTAAGTGTAACAATGGAAGATATGATCCACCACACGGCAGCAGTTGCCAGGGGAACAAAGAATGCCTTGGTTGTTGGTGATATGCCATTTTTATCATACAACACCGGTATAAGGGATGCGGTAATCAATGCTGGTAGGTTGATGAGCGAAGGTCGTGCAAATTGTGTAAAACTAGAGGGTGGTAAGGAAGTTTGTGATGTTATAAGGGCTATAACAGACGCCAAGATACCAGTTTGTGCCCATATAGGCCTAACACCTCAGGCTGTAAATGCCCTAGGTGGATTTAAAGTCCAAGGAAAGAGTCTAGAATCTGCCAAGGCCTTGATAGAAGATGCTTTGGCTGTTCAGGAGGCAGGAGCCTTTGCAGTTGTACTAGAATGTGTTCCAGCTGCCCTTGCAGAAAAGATAAGCTCTATGCTTGATATACCAACAATAGGGATAGGTGCAGGTCCTGGCTGTGACGGTCAGGTCTTGGTTTACCAGGATATGCTAGGAGTATACAAGGACTTTACTCCAAAGTTTGTAAGGAAATTTGCCAATGTTGGAGAGGTTATGACTCAAGGTATAAAGGCTTATATAGACGCTGTTGCTGACGGTTCATTCCCAGAAGAAAAGCACTGTTTCAAGATATCTGAAGATATAATAGACAAACTATATTAATTAGAAAATATAAATAAAATAGCAGTCCAGACTCTATAATAAGCCTTGGATTATAGCTAGTAAATTGGTGAGAGGTTTAGGAAAAATGAAAGTTATTAGAAATATAGATGAAATAGTTAAAATTACGAGAAAGATAAAGGAAGATGGATATAGCCTGGGCATGGTTCCAACAATGGGTTGCCTACATGAGGGTCACAAGAGCCTGATAAAAAAGGCTGTAGAAAATAATGACAGGGTGGTTGTAAGTGTATTTGTAAACCCAACCCAGTTTGGACCGGATGAAGATTATGAGAGTTATCCAAGGACTTTAGAAGCTGATGCCAAGTTGTGCGAGGAAATAGGGGCTGACTATATCTTCCATCCAGACCCAGACCAAATGTACCCAGATGGATATAGTACCTTTGTTGTCCCAAGTGAAAAAATGACAAACATCCTATGTGGTGTTACCAGGCCAGGTCATTTTAGGGGGGTATGTACAGTTTTGACTAAGCTATTCACTATAGTAAGGCCTGATAGGGCTTATTTTGGAGAAAAGGACATCCAGCAGTTGGCCATAGTTAAGAGGATGGTAAAGGACTTTAATTTTGGTATAGACATAATTGGCTGCCCTATAATCAGGGAGGATGATGGTCTAGCCAAGAGTTCTAGAAATACTTACCTTAACGATGAAGAAAGGGCTGCGGCTACTGTCCTTAGGAGGAGTATTTTAGAGGGTAAAAAGGCTATTGATTCAGGTAATTTATCCAAGGAGGAGGTCTTGAAAATTATAAAAGGCGAAATAGAAAAAGAGAGACTTGCCAGGATAGATTATGTGGAAATAATAGATTTTGATACCTTTGATCAGGTTGAAACAATCAAGGATAATACCCTGATAGCTATGGCTGTCTACATTGGAAAAACTAGGTTAATTGACAATTTGGTTATTAATTTATAGCCTTTATAGAATTAAATATAGAAAAATTAGAAAATTTTTACAAAATTTTTTATTTTTCGTATTGACAAAAAGGTCCATACTTTTTATAATGTATATCAAGACGTTGAAGAGAAGAGTAAAAAGTCATTCAATCAGTACAGAGACATTTCGGTTGGTGAGAGAAATGAGAGAGAAGCTTTTGAACATGGCCTTGGAGTCATCGCATCGAGATCTAAGTATTTAGGTTAAGGTTGCGACGGGTGTGCCCGTTATAGCATTGCGAGTATGATGGTACTCAATAAGGTCTTTTTAGTGATAAAAAGATGAATTAAGGTGGTAACACGTGAGTTATGCTCTCGTCCTTTATGGGATGGGAGCTTTTTTTATTATCAATAACTCATAACCGGGGTGCGCAACTGGTTCCTTAATGGATTGCTATACTTCTCTTTCTCTTTCATCTATATTAGTTAAATAAAAAGGAGAAGAATATGAAAAAACAAAAGAAGGATATTTTTATAGTAGGATTAGCCCTGTTTGGTTCCTACTTTGGCGCAGGAAACTTAATTTTTCCTCCCCTACTGGGCTTTTTATCAGGTAGTCAGTGGTCTTTAGCTGCAATAGGATTTTGTGTTTCTGCAGTCCTAATGCCGGTTGTTGGACTATATGTAATTTCGAAAAATGGTGGGTCTCTTGAGGCCATGACTGAAGATATACATAAGAATTTTGCTAAATTTTTGCTATTATTTATAATGTTATTTGCAGGAAATATATCTGTACCTCGTACAGGGGCAGTTGCCTATGAATTAGGTTTTAAGGCTCTTTTCCCTGGTGTACCAATCATAGTATTTATTATAGGATACTTTGCTATAGCCCTTTATTTCTCACTGGATGTAAACAAGATGATCAATAAGGTTGGTAAGTTCCTAACACCAGTATTGGTAGTTGTACTACTAGGAATAATTATAAAGGGAGTACTTACTCCAATAGGAAATCCAATAGCCCCACAGCAAAGTGGTGTATTTACACATTCATTCTTAGAGGGTTACCAGACTGGAGACCTAATAGTGAGTTACCTTATAGGTACTGTCTTTATAGGAGATATAGTCCACAGAGGATATAAGTCTAGTGGAGAAAGAAATAGACTTACTGCATATTGTGGTGTGATTGCCCTAATCCTTTTGGCTGTTATCTATGTGGGCCTAATCTATTTAGGATCTTCAGTAAGCAGCTACTATCCAAAGGATATAGAAAGAAGTCAGTTATTACTAGGCATAGCTGAAAGAGTTCTTGGAAAGAATGGAATGTTATTCCTTTCAATAGCCGTAGTTCTAGCCTGCGTAACAACTGCTATAGGCCAGATTACATCTATAGCTAACTTCTTCCATGATTTTTCAAATGGAAAGATACCACACAAGTTAGCTGCCTTAGTTTTCGCAATTCTTGGTGCTATAATAGCTGTACTAGGTGTAGAAAAAATAATCTACTTTGCAACACCAATTTATAAGGGGGTTTACCCAAGTTTAATAGTTCTGATGATTTTAGGTATCTTCCGTAAGTTTATACCTAACAAGCAGAGCTTCAGATATGCACTTATATTTACACTAGCAGTAAGTATTTTAGAAGCAATTTTATCAGTTGCTGACGTAGCTATTATCAAAGCATTTGTAGACATACTTCCATTTAGTGGTCTTGGCTTTGCATGGTTCCTACCTGCAACACTTGGATTTATAATAGGAGCTGTTAGGGGCAAAGAACCTCTAACTCAGTTTGAATAAAAGGAATGTTAAGTAAAAAAAATATATTTTAGAAAATTTTAGAAAAAGGAGTGATATTAATGTCAAATTACAATACTAACACAATATGCGTACAAGGTGGTTACGAACCAAAAAATGGAGAACCAAGAGTGGTTCCAATAGTACAATCTACAACTTACAAGTATGAGTCATCTCAGCAAATGGGTGACCTATTCGACCTAAAGGATTCAGGCTACTTCTATACTAGACTTGCCAATCCAACAAATGATGCTGTAGCAAGAAAAATATGCCAGCTTGAAGGTGGTGTAGCAGCTATACTAACTTCATCAGGCCAGGCTGCCAACCTATTTGCCATAATAAATATTGCCAGTGCAGGTGACCATGTTATATCTTGTTCTGCTATCTACGGTGGAACATATAACCTAATAGCCAACACTTTGAAGAATTTGGGTATCGAGTCTACTTTCGTTGAACCGGATATTTCAGTAGAAGAGCTAGAGTCAAAGTTCCAGCCTAACACGAAGTTGGTTTTTGGTGAAACCCTATCAAATCCGTCACTTAGTATCTTAGATATAGAAAAATTTGCTAATGTAGCCCATAAGCATGGTGTGCCACTAATAGTTGACAATACTTTCCCTACACCAATTTTCTGTAAGCCTTTTGAATGGGGGGCAGACATTGTTACACACTCAACTACAAAGTACATGAATGGTTCAGCAAATTCAGTTGGTGGTGTAGTTGTAGACTCAGGTAACTTCGATTGGACAAAATACAGTGATAAATATCCAGGACTAACAACCCCTGATCAAACTTACCATGGAACAGTATATACTGAAAGTTTTGGTAAGGCGGCATATATTACAAAGATGACGACTAACTTAATGCGTGACCTGGGTTCTATACCTTCACCTCAAAATGCCTTCTACCTGGGTGTTGGTCTAGAAACACTACACCTAAGAATGGAAAGACACTTTGAAAATGCCCTAGCCCTTGCTAAGCACCTGGAAAAGCATCCAAAGGTATCTTGGGTATCTTTCTCAGGCTTAGAAAACGACAGCCAGTATGAACTAGCACAGAAGTACCTACCAAAGGGGTCTTGTGGTGTAATTTCATTCGGTGTTGAAGGTGGTAGAGAGGCAGCAGTTAAGTTCATGGACTCTTTAAGGTTAGCTTCAATCGTTACTCACGTAGCTGATACAAGGACTTGTGTACTACATCCAGCATCTACTACACACAGACAGATGAATGATGCAGAACTATTGGCAGCAGGGGTATCTCCTGACCTGATCAGACTTTCTGTAGGTATAGAAGATATCAACGATATTATAGCTGATATTGACCAGGCCTTAGAAAAATAAATTTAAATAAGCCTCCCAAAAGGAGTTGTATATAGTTAATAGGTTTATTATACTATAGCAACTCCTTTTGCTTTATAGGGAAGTTGTGATTTCATAAGGGGTAGGATATTTTATGCCTAAGGGGTAAAGGAGATATGATATAATAAAAATATAAAAATGATTATCAATATATTTTTTATTATAAAGGAGGTCAGTGTTCTTATGAAAAAAAAGGTTTGGGATAGGTTTGCCCCCCTATATGACTTAGCAATGAAGTCTGATAGGGACACCTATGACGATATGTATTCAAAAATATCTGATTCAGTAGGTGGAAAGTCAGTTTTGGAAATAGCCAGTGGTACAGGTCGCCTGGCCAGGAGTGTAGCCCCTGCTAGCAAAAGATTTGTAGCAACAGATTATTCTGAGGGTATGTTATCCGTTGCCAGTAAGGAGGCTTGTCCAGATAATCTTTCTTTCGAGCTTGCAGATGCTAATAACCTACCCTATCCAGATGATAGCTATGAGGTGGTTATAATAGCTAATGCCCTCCATATAATGCCAGACCCGACCAAGGCCCTAAGTGAAATAAGGAGGGTATTGAAGCCGGGTGGACTTTTGATAGCCCCAAATTTTGTTAATAGGGCTGGTGGGGTCAAGTCCAATCTTTGGACTAGGTTCTTGAGCCTTATAGGGGTAAATTTTGAGCATAGGTGGACTGAGGATGAATATGCTAAATTTATAGAGGATAATGGGTGGAAGATAGAGTATAGGGGTATTATAGATACAAGGATACCTATAGTCTACCTAGAATGCAGGCCATAAATATTTTAAGAAACTACTATAAATATGCCAGTATAGATGTAATTCAGCAATCTAATGTAGTATAGGTTGATACAAATTAGAGTATATTATTTTGAGTTCCTATTTGAGATTATATAGGTTTAAATAATAAATATAAGGAGATAAGTTTATGAAAAAGAATTTAAAGAAGATATGCATACTATCACTTTGCCTATTTATAGCCACGGGGTGTAGTATTAATGATAAGGATGACTCTAGAAGCAAACAAAGTCCATCGACAAGTACAAGTGAGTCTAAATCAGATAAGACTAAGGGGATGAAGGTAACTTATACAAATGTAAGTGATAAGGCCAGTAGGGACCTTTTGGCTAATTTATTCGACCAGGCCGGTATTTCAAAGGATAGACAGAAGGTGTTCTTTGACCACCTTGACCAGTTTAACTCTAGTGTTGATAATAAGTCTTTGACAGGACCTTTTGAAGAGGCAGGTGTCCAAGATACCAAGTATGACCCATATGATATGCAGGACCAGTGGAAGAAAAAAAATAGTGACTTTGAAGGCTATAATTGCAGGATAACTTCATATGGTTTATTTGGTGACTATATTAAGGCAAGCCAGTCCAAGACCAGTGATGATACAGAAAACCTTGGTATAGATCTACTGTCTCTAACAAGAGATAATTCTGCTACAAAGACGGATAATGAAAAGAATATATTTAAGAATATCTTTAATGAAGTAAAAACTATCGATACAAAAGATATAAATAAACACTATGAGATATTTAAAAAAGAATGGGAATCCAGGGGGGTAAAATTTACCAAAAATAATAAGGCCAGCATAGTGTCCGTAGTATTCCACAGCCAGATTGAAAAGGGGAAAGACAGCCTCTTTATAGGTCATGTGGGTATAATGCTCAAGGCAAAGGATGGTGTATACTTTGTGGAAAAGGTAGCCTTTCAAGAACCATACAGGTTGAATAAGTTTAAAAATAAGGAAGAGTTAAAGAAGTACCTGATGGAAAAGTACGATGTAGAATATGACCAGCCTACAGCCAAGCCATTTGTATTAGAAAATGACTCTCTAATCTAGATTTATAACAAAAAATGATTATGCAGCAGGGATATTTTCTAGTATAAACATGATATAATAGTTGGTAAATAAAGATTACATTAGGAGGGGTATTTTATGAAAAAGGTCGCTGTTTTATTGGCTAATGGATTTGAAGAAATAGAGGCTCTTGCCAGTGTAGATATACTGAGGAGGGCAGAATTTGAAGTTGATACAGTTTCTATGAATGATGACTTAGAAGTTGAATCAGCCAGGGGCGTAAAAATAATTGCAGATAAGGGATTTACTGATATGGAAGCCTATGATATGGTGGTCCTACCAGGTGGTAAGGGGGCCTGGCTCAACAGGGATGACCAGCGTGTAATAGACCTCCTTGTAGGCTACAACCAAGAAAATAAGTATATAGGAGCCATATGTGCTGCCCCTATGGCCATGGGGAGGGCAGGTATTATTGGCGGTAAGAAGGTAACTTCCTATCCAGATGATGAGGTCAGGTCCTATCTCAACCAGGCATACTACCTAGATCAAGCAGTTGTCGTAGATGGAAATATAGTTACATCCCAGGGTCCGGCTACAAGTTTTGAATTTGCCTATACCCTTGTTGAATTATTGGGTGGAGATGCTCATAGCCTAAGGTCAGAAATGCTTTATAAAAAATAATTCATATTACTTAAAGGGGTATAATTTTAATGAATTTTGATATGGTAATTTTAGATTTGATACAGAGCAATATAAGGACTGGTTTCATGGATGCTATTATGCCCTTTATAACCCAGTTGGGTGATGCAGGTCTTATATGGATTATCCTGTCTATAGGCCTGATTATACCTAAGAAAACCAGGAAGATAGGCTTTGTAATGATAATAGCCCTTATATTAAATGGAATTATATGCAATATAATTCTTAAGCCAATGCTAGCAAGAATAAGGCCCTTTGATGTAAATACAGCTATTAAATTACTGATAAATAAGCCGAGGGATTTTAGTTTTCCATCTGGCCATACATCAGCATCATTTACGGCTGCGAGTGTATTATTTTTCAGAAAGAGCAAGTTATTTGTACCAAGTTTGGTACTAGCCTTTCTGATAAGCTTTTCAAGGCTATACCTGTATGTGCACTACCCTAGTGATGTCCTGGCAGGGCTTGTATTGGGCATACTGTGTGGCTATATAGGTCATAGGGCTGTGGCCAGTAAAGAAATTAATATTTAAGCATATAAAAGAGTCTGTAAAATTTTATTAAATGTTTTTTACAGACTCTTTTTTGTGAAATAAAGTTATTAATACACTGAGTTACAGTTTATATTTAAAATCTATAGACCTCTAAGTTCATTTTCAACATTCTTAGATACAGACCTTTCACCACCAACTATAATTATGTTCTTTATATTGTTTTCTCGTATAAAAGTCTTAGTATCTTTATTTAGCTGACCTGGTTTTGTAAGCAGGATAGTACCATTATTCATTGTTGCTGCTGTACCAGATGCAAGGGCATCAGGATAGTTAGTGCCATCTACTATAACCGCTGTAGAGATATTCTTTTGAAGAACAATTTTGTATGCCTTGGCAATTTCTATTGCTGTTTTGTACCTGTCTTGTCCAGCTATCCTACCAGTATAATACTCTTGCTTTGTACCGTCATCATCTGTCCATTCATGACGAACCAAGCCAACCGGGTGATCAAAATCTTCTTCAGTAATAAATTTTGATGGTACTGAATTAAATCCACCTATGATAAAACCATATCCCTTCAAATAATCATTTTGCCTAGTGTATTCATTCTCGTCGTATCCACACATCATCATAGCGTGTCTTCTCGCAAGTTCTGATGTAAAAGGAACTGCTGAAAGAATATCAGGGAATATATTATCATTTATTAGTACCACATTTCCAATATCCCCTCTCGCTTCTCCATAATAATATGTTTGGAATATTGACCAGTCAATTTGGTTTACAAAGTCTTCTGTCAATGGATGTGGTGTTGTATTTGTAAATCTAGTGGGCGTGATGTTTATTGACTTCAATGAGTTATCTATGCTCCTATTAAGTACATTATAATCACCCATAATATAGGCCCTTTTAATGTCCTTGCTTTTCAGTTCATTAAACATTGCCTTGGACATGCCGGCATTAGGTATCACATAGTATGGAACCTTTAAGGCATTAGCCAAGTAGGATCCATAAAGGGCAGTCCTAAAATCAGTACCGGATGCTAGTATGGCTAGATTTCCACTGGCCTTAGTGAAATATTTCTGTTGTACTTTCATAGCAGTCTCATACCTATTGGTTCCAGCAATTCTAGTAACATTCATATTAGCATTAGCAAGAGATGGCCATAGTAAAGCTAATACACATGATAAAACTAATGATTTTTTCAAACTCTTAATCATAACGATTACCTCCAAAAAATAATATTTTTTATAATCTTATTTAATCAATCAGTATAAATTTTTTCTGCTATGAAAGTCTCAAGACTTTCAGATTAAAGAAGAATGCTTCTTCTATCTATCCATTCCTGCATTTCTTCTGGTGATGCTTCTTCCAGTATCTGGTCTATTTGTTTGAGTAATTTTTCCCTATCTGGTGGTACTATACCCTTTATATACATGGTATTAGAGTTATGGGCTGAAGATATAAGGGCAGTTTTTTCTGGTAATAGGTTGTCGATAATCTCCCTAAGTTCTACCAACCTGTCGTATTCACTGGCCTCTTGGTATTGGCCACTCTTATATAGGTCCCATAATTCAGTTCCAGGCACTAGGGTTACAGACATAGGAAAGACCCCCCTGGCATTTACCTGACTGAGCATTTTACCAGTCTTTCTACCATTTTCTATAGCCTTGTCTATGCCACGTCCCATCAGACCTGTCAGGATCATTGCATAGTAGTTATAGTTAAACTTGTCCAGTCTCTTCATTTCCCTGATGGCCTCATCAACTGTATTACCCTTGTTGATAAATTCCAGGGCCTCTTGGTTGCCACTCTCTACACCTATGTAGAGGTCGTTGATACCAGCCTCTTTTAGCTGCCTAAGCTCATCATCAGTCTTGTTTTCTATATCCTTTATAGATGCAT
The DNA here is from genome assembly GCF_000147675.1 of Peptostreptococcus stomatis DSM 17678. GTDB lineage: Bacteria > Bacillota > Clostridia > Peptostreptococcales > Peptostreptococcaceae > Peptostreptococcus > Peptostreptococcus stomatis. The sequence continues at coordinate 46,868 of NZ_ADGQ01000018.1, forward strand.
AGGTAGTAATTACCTCCACATTTTTAAGGTATTTGTGGATGATTTCAGCTATTTTTAAGAGTCTTTCAGCCTTTAGGACAAAGGGGTTACCGTTTAATAGGAATACCCTCTTAGTTGACCTATAAAATGGGTGTTGGCTAGCTTCTATTACATCAGATTCTATCTGTTCCAGGCTCTCCATCTTGAAGTTTGTATACCTGTACATACCACAGAACTTACATTTATTGTGGGTACATCCACTAGTTACCTGTAGCAAGAGCGACTTGTACTCCTTTGGTGGTCTATATATTTGCTCATCGTATTTCATATTTTTTTATCCTTTCTAACCTTTACAAGAATTTATAATTATTGGTATTTATATTTCAATTTTTTTCTATTTTTAATTCTACAAGCCAAAAATTCCTTAATACAGGGGCTTATAGGTTAAAATTAAAAGGGAGCGAAGTTAACTCCCTTTTAATAAATTTACTGGTATTTCAGGTATTCCCCGTCCTTTAAGGCTATGTGTCCACTAGAATAATTCTGACCGTCTACAGTTAGTTTTACCTGTTCAACCTTAAAAGTCTTTACCAAGCTATTGGCGAAACACCTTAGTGTTAGGGATTCTGCTGTAGATCCTTGATTAAAATTTATGAACTTATCATTCATATCGACTACAAGAGTTCTAACTCCATCTATTTCTGTAACCTTGGCTGAGTTTACTTCAACTCCTTTTTGTAGCATATTATTCTCTATCATGGCCTTGACTATATTACCCACACTAACCTCATCTACTTCCTTTGTGTTTTCTGTCAACTTTTCTGTGTTGATATCAAATGTGTAGTAGATTATCTTGGCCTGCTTGGTATTTTTGTTGCCTTTATCCTCATCCTTACCTTTATCAGTTTTATTTTTATCTGCCTGGTTGTTTTTATCTTCTTTCTTCGTGGCCTGACTACCTGTATCTATAGTATCTTCAGTTCCTGATTTCTGGTCTTTATTATCAGTCTGGTCTTGACCGTTTTTACAGGCAGTTAAGAACATAGAGCCTAAAACTAAGGTTGTAGATAAAAGTATTATTTTTATTTTTTTGTTTATTTTCATAATAGATCTCCCCCTCTTAAATTTATATATGATCTGGCAAAATATCAACAAATATATAAATAAATTTTTAAATATATATTTTTGGATTAGATATGCTAAATATCAGTATATATAATAATATTGTTATTACCTATATTATAACATATTCTTTAACTAGTATAAAATTTATACAAAAATTCTACAGAATATTTTAGATTTAATGTTCAAATAATGCAAATCTTATGATATTATATACATATAAGTATGTAGGAATACTTGAATGATGCAGTTCAAGTTTTGTTTTTTGTGCTTTAAGCAAACGCTTTTATAATATTAATAAAAACTTGGGATTGTATTAATATCTTAATAAGGAGGACTGGTTATGCCACTGGATATAAAAGTTGGCAGTCTTGTTGAATTAAAAAAACAACATGCTTGTGGTTGTAAGGAATTTACAATTATAAGAACTGGTGCAGATGTCAAATTTAAGTGTAATTCTTGTGGAAGAATTATTATGTTAGACAGGGAAACAGCAGAAAAAAGGATAAAGAAGTTCCTATAGAGAATATATATGTTGGAGTCCTTTAATTAATCGTCTATAGTTCACAAATTAATTCAAATTCAGTTTGTGGATTAAAATATATTTTGTTTTTATTTAAATGGAGGTGCTTTTTAAAATGGCAGTAAAATTTGCAAGAAGACTAGAAAATGCAGAAGGATCAGCAATACGTGAAATCCTTAAGTTAGCTTCTAATCCAGAAGTTATTTCATTCGCAGGTGGATTACCAGCTCCAGAGCTATTCCCAGTTGAAGAAATGAAGAAGGTTGCTTTAGCAGTTCTTGAAGAACAGGGTAGGGCAGCAATGCAGTACTCTGCAACAGATGGTTTCCCACCACTAAGAGAAGCTATAGCTGAAAGAATGAACAGAAAGCTTTACACTAACGTTACAGCTGACAGCATACTTGTAACTAACGGTTCTCAGCAGTGCTTGGACTTCATGGGAAGAGTATTCCTTGATGAAGGTGACAAGATAATCGTTGAAAGTCCATCTTACCTAGGTGCTCTTAATGCATTTAAGGCTTACGGACCAGAATTCATTGAAATACCAACTGATGAAGATGGTATGATAATGTCTGAATTGGAAAAGGCTCTTGCTGCAAACCCAGACGTTAAGTTCATCTATGTTATTCCAGACTTCCAGAACCCATCTGGTAGAACTTGGCCAATAGAAAGAAGAAAAGAATTCATGGAAATCATCAACAAGTATGAAATTCCAGTAGCTGAAGATAACCCATACGGTGAATTAAGATTCGAAGGCGAAATATTCCCATCATTAAAGTCATATGATACAAAGGGACTAGTTCTATTCTTTGGTACATTCTCAAAGATATTCGCTCCAGGATTCAGACTTGGTTGGGTTTCTGCTGCTCCAGAAATTCTTGAAAAGTTCAACATTTCTAAGCAGGCAGCTGACTTACAGGCTTCTACTATCTCTCAGATGGAAATGGCTAAGTTCATAGAAATGTATGACCTAGATGCTCACGTTGAAAAGATCAAAGAAGTATATGGTAAGAGAAGAACTATCATGTTAGACGCTATGGATGAATACTTCCCAGAAGGTGTTACATTCACTAGAACTGACGGTGGTCTATTCACTTGGGTAACACTTCCAGAAGGTATAGATGCAGCTCAGTTGATGAAGGACGTAGTTCTTCCAAACAACGTTGCTTACGTTCCAGGAGAACCATTCTATCCAAACGGTGGAAATGCTAACCACTTCAGAATGAACTACTCTTGTATGCCAGAAGACAGGATTGTTGAAGGTGTTAAGAGATTAGGTAAGGCTCTTCACGAAGCAATATCATCACTATAATAAAAAGTAACAAAATTTAATTTACAATATCTACAGCACCGAATTTTATTCGGTGCTGTTTTTTGATGACCAATTTTCAAAATCACCTGTTTTTATGGGAAAAAAAGTCTATAAGTATATAAGAGCATGACACCTCTCCATGATGAAAGTATATAAGGTTGATATAAAAGGGCAAAAATATTTATCTTGAAAAAATAAAAAAAGCAATATACAACTAAATGGTGTAAATGTAATGTGCTATAACATATGTTACACAATTGAATAAAAAAAGAGAGGAACTCTGATACAATAGTAATATCAACAAAACCATTTAGTAAAGGAGTCCTCTCATGTCTATTATAACAGAAGAAATGCGTTACCGCCAAAAATTATGTGAATTTGCTAAAAAATATGGAGTTACAAAAGCCGCAAGGCGATATCATACTAACCGTCAGTTTGTA
>NZ_ADGQ01000017.1 GCF_000147675.1 Peptostreptococcus stomatis DSM 17678
TCTTTAGAATACTCAATACTGAGCAAACCCTCGCTCGACTTGCATGTGTTAGGCACGCCGCCAGCGTTCATCCTGAGCCAGGATCAAACTCTCATAAAAAATTTGTTACTGTGCTCAGACTATTGTTATCTCTAAAATATCTGGCTTGGTTTGTTTGTGGTTTAAATCAAGTAAGTTTGTCTTACATGGTTTAAACGATTAATCAATTGTCCTTAAAGGACTCATT
>NZ_ADGQ01000016.1 GCF_000147675.1 Peptostreptococcus stomatis DSM 17678
GTGAAGATGTATTATTTTGTCACAATTGTATATATATCCTATAAAACTATTTAATAAAAAAAGAAAGGAATACTCATTAAACTTATTGAATGTATTGAAAAAATTGTTATATAGAGATATAAAGGTAATAAATATGGTTGCATCTTTTAGTAGTAGATCATTTGAAGAAGATATATCGAAAGTTTGCGAATCATTAAAAAATAAGGTAAAATATTAGTAGTATATAATAATAATGTAGATGAAAAAATAAGCCCCCTAATTTCTACGAAAAGTGTTATAGGTGAAGGAAATCTTGAAAATGCTTATTTTGACCATCAGTTCGTTTATAATAGAAGTAATCAGATATAACTAAAAGGAAATAACAGTGTCTGTTTTTATGCATAGATAAACAAGTAGAATCATTTGGAAAAAATTCAGGATTATCTTGTGTTATTTCTGCATTTATTTCAAATATACTATTAGATAAAGGGGATTTAGCTTTTGAAGAGATTGAAGACTCATTAGAGAATATATCTAAAATTAATGAAAAAAAAACATTTTGTCACGAATCTGAATATAAGACTGAGTATAAGGAATATTATGATAAATTATTAGAGATAATAAATTCGAAATATATAATTAATAAATCAAGACCGATAAGTTTGAAAACATTATTAAAATTAGGTATTATTAATCCATACATAAGTATAAATAAATATAATATAGATAGTTTTATCAAAAGTATAAATAATAGATTTAATGTATGTATTTCTTTGAATGGACTATTTTTACATCAAGTTACAGCGATTAACTCTTTGATTGAAATAATTATAAAATATCGAAAGGAGATTAGATATGCTTAAAAATGTATATGTCAAGATTTCTTTAAACTTTATAAGGAAACATATGCTGATATACTTATTGGTTTTAATAGCAATCCTAGTATCAGTATATGCTGTTTTTGTTCCTTTTGTAACGGGCAAGAGCCAGTCTATTAACTATAAAAGGGTTGTAGAAAAGGTTTATCCAGACTATCCTGCCACATCCTATCTTGCAAGTGATAGGGAGGCCAAACTAATTGAAGAAAATAAGGCTGTGTCAAAATCTATCAAGTATGAAAACTACGGATTCTTTACCAGTCAGAAATCTAGACTCGAGTATGAATTAAAGGGTTATACAAGAGAGGCCCTTGATGCCAACCAATATGTTCTAGCAAGTGGGCGTTTACCTAGAGAGAATGGTGAAATGCTATTGGATAGGTCCTACTTAAGTCAAGAAGGGAGTCCTAGTCTGGGGGATTTCATTTCAGGCCTCAATAATCTAGAATATGAGCTAGGAAACAAGCATGAAATATATTCTGCAACTAAAAAATATAAGATAGTAGGCCTTATAGAAAAAAATAAGGATTATACTAGGGCTATCAGCAAAATTAAGACGAAAAACAGGGTAAGGGTCAATCCAATCTTATGGATATATAATACTGACAAGTACCCAGACCAGAGCCTTAGCTATACAGTTCTAATTAAATTTAAGGATGGTATGAATAACCTATATGGAAATTGTGTAAAGCTGGGAATTGATGTAGCTGATGATCCACAAAAGGTAATACAAAACTTTGAGCTTTCAAGGTTAAATGAATCTATTAGCTATGTTACTAGGAGCAATGACGACAAGATTTTAATTTTTGTGGCAGTCCTCTTTATAGCCAGCCTATTTAAGCTATTGAATGATATTAGACTTAGAAATATGGGACTATTGAAAATACTGGGGGCTAAAGGTAAGGATGTATTTAAAATGCTAATAGGAGAGAATTCGCTATTAGGTTTACTTGGATTAGTCCTAGGTCTATGCATAAGCTATGTCCAGACCTATAGGTATATAGGGGGTAGTAATGTTACAGATTCAGCAATAGACGTTATGCTAGACAACTACAGGGTTTACTTTAATGCAGGAGATATATTGCTAGTGATTATTGTTATATTTGCTCCAATTCTGGTCAACATAATATACTTAATAATTAAGTACAATAAGACAGAGGGTCTTGACCTACTTAACGAGGATAGAAAGACCAGGGCGAAAAATATTAATTTAGAAAAAATAAGGATTAGGAATATAGTATCAAAAATAGCTATAATCGGTTTTTTAAATAATCTTTATAACTATCTACTACCAATCCTTATAATTGTAATTATGGTCAGTAGTATAATTAATGTTCTAGGCGTTGAAAAAACTATGGCAGAAAATGATTCTGCTTATGATGTGAGTGAAGCAAGCTATCTAGGAAGGAATTTCCTCGTTAAAAAGAATTCTAGCTTTTCCATAGATAATGGAATTGATTCTAAAGACCTAGTGGACATAAACAAGTACAAGAACTTCACGCAAAATATGGAGCTATATGGTTATTTAGTTGAAGATACAAGCCAAGTGAATAATTCTGTACTAGAGAGTAAGGGTATTTCATCTGGTACGGGTAAATATGAATTTGACTGTACTATTACAGGTATAGATTCTCTTAGACAAGAGGAACTTAAAGACAAGGGTATACTTTCCAGCGAGGATATTAAGAATATAGGGCAAGAGAACCAAGTCTATGCTGTGACAAATAACTTCTATTATGATGGTCAAACAGACAAGTACCAAAAGTTCTTGAAAAACCTAAAAGATGGTCAGATCGTATATATAAAGCTACCGTGTATAAAGGATGGTCTACAGACTTATAAGCTTTTACCTGTGAAGCTTATACCAAATAAGAAACCTAAGGCTACTATAGAGGAGAGGACTGCTAGTAATTCTTCCACAGTAGAGATAATGTTTGACCTAAATAGGCTAAAGAGCTTGACTAATACAAGCACAGTTAGTGCTATTAGGTTTGATGTCACATCAAGTGATGAGGCAAATCTAGTTAAGTCTAGATTATCCTCGAGGTTTGAGGTCAAGGACAGGGATAGAGAGAGACTAAATAAAAAGGAGCTTAGAGATAAGACATACTTTGATAAAATCAAATTTAGGCTAAGCTTCTATTCAATACTCCTATTATTCTCCTTAGTATTTACTATAAGGATAATAACAGACAAGAAGACAAGAGATGTTGGTGTATTGAGGATGCTAGGGGCTGACAAAAGGTTAATAAAAAAGACCCTATTTATCGAAAATATGATATTTGTAGTGACTAGTCTGGTGATTGGAGTGTCAATAGGCATATATAGGGTCTATAAGTACTACAAGATCACACGTGACCAAGACCTATATTATAAGGGAATAGCGCATGTAGAGTTTCATCCACCATATGCTACTATAATTGTTTTAATAGTATTAGTATTTATAATATCAATATTAATGCAGATGTACTCAAATAAAAGGCTTGTATCAAAGAATATAAAGCTTGACACAAGAAGTGAATAATGAAATTTATTTTATGAAAGGTTGGTAATATGAAATCCTTAAAAATTGACAACGTAAAAAAATACTATGGAAAAAAAGAAAGTCTAGTGAAGGCAGTTGATGGTATAAGCCTAGAAATTGAAAATGGAAAATTCACTGCCATAATAGGAACTAGTGGTTCGGGAAAAAGTACCCTGCTTCATTGTATGGCTGGCCTAGACAAGCCAACTGAGGGTAGCGTATTTCTTGACCAAAGGGATATATATGCCTTAAATGATGATGAATTGTCAAAAATTAGGAGACAAGAATTTGGATTTATATTCCAAAGCTTTAACCTAATACCAGTCCTTAATGTTTATGATAATATAATCCTACCAATCCAGCTAGATGGAAAGAAGGAAGACAAGGAATATATTATGGATATAGTAAAAAAGGTTGGGCTAGAAGACCAGCTAAAGAAGTTCCCTAATGAATTATCGGGTGGTCAGCAGCAAAGGGTGGCAATTGCAAGGGCCCTATCCAACAAGCCTGCTATAATATTCGCAGACGAGCCTACAGGCAACCTTGATAGTAAGACTACTGAAGAGGTAATGAGCCTGCTTAGGTCTACTGTAAAAGACCTAAACCAGACCCTACTTATGATAACTCATGATGAAAATATAGCAAAGCAGGCAGATAGACTTATTACCATAAGTGATGGGAAAATAATAAGCGATGAAAAAAATGATAAAAATATTAATAACATTAAAAAATTCTTAAAATATGTGTGTAAAAATAATAAAAAGAAGATATGTATATCTGCGATATTTGTGATATTAGTTACAGTATTTGATTTGTATCTTCCACTCTTACTAAAGATAATGATCTAGTTTTTAGTAAAGGAAGTATATGTGCTTTAGTTGGAAATAGTAAATGTGAATCATGTAGTAATAATGTGTTTTGATGGACATGTCTAGCAGATTTTATAATCGCAAAACAAAATGATGACATTAATGCATTATGTGATATTATGAAAAACAAAATTGAAAAATTATTTATATAGAAGGGGTTACTATGAAAAAAGTGATTTTAAACTCGATTATAAAGGATTATAAGAGCAGCCTTCCTACTATACTGATTATATCTTTTATGATATGCGTGGTATTTTCTAGCTTGACGGCTCAGTATAGTCAATCATATTATGTGAAGAAAGTTATAGAAGATAACACAACAAGGGCACAGGCCGAATTTTTTGATATAGATTATTCACAATTAGAGTATGTCAAATCCGATAATAGTATAAAGTCTATTAGTGTAACTAAAAGCTTTGGAAAAGCATTTATAGAAAATGAAACTTCAGAAAACCTACTAGAGTTTAATAGAGATTACTTTGATAATTTTAATTTAAACTTAGTTGAAGGTAGATTTCCTACAAATAAAGATGAAATTATACTAGAGAAAAGTATATTAGATAAATATAATCTTAAGATAAATGATGATCTTAAACTTAAAGGAAATAAAATAGTCGATTCTGCAAAAGGTGAAAAAGAGTGTATAAATTACAATGTAAAGTCAAAAATCGTGGGATATTATACTTATCCAAGAATTGTTGAAAATCTATGTAAGTATCAAGATATATTTATAAGTAGTAAAAATGGATTAAATGATGTTATAAATAATAAATATATAACCTATAATGGAACAATATCATTTAAACCTGGAGTAAATACAATCAATAAGTCTGCTGAATTAAGCTATAATATTAATTCAAGTAGCGATCATATTGTACCTAATAGTATGTTTGATGAATTAAATCAGCAGATAACAGCATCATCAACTTTAACAAATATAGACAGGATTACTATATTGATTGCTGCAATTATAATATTAAATATATCGATTTTAAATTCAATAGAATCCTCTAAAAGGCAAGGATTGCTTCGTTTGTTAGGTTGTTCAAAAAAGAAAACAATAATTATAGAGTTATTAAAAAGTCTAATAATATATATAGTATCTTGTAGCCTAGCATTAATGGTTAGTGTATTCATAAGTAGAATGCTGATAAACAGCTTTGATTTTACTGGATCTTTGATAGATTCAAAAAAGGCAAATGTATTGTTTAGTGTAAATCTATTTGTTAAGGTTGTAGAACCTTTGTTTATTGTGTATATGGCTACCAGTTTGTATTCATGTAAAGAAATATTGTATAAGACACCGATTCAACAGTATAGTAAGGGGCAGGATTATTCAAGTAAACTTGTTAAGATCTTAAGGTTGAGGAAACTAGAACACAAAATCTTAATTAATAATTTATTGAGCGAAAAGTTATTTATAGTGTCTAATATAGTGATATTAGCTTTCTCTGGATATATGTATTTAGTTAACTATTATAATACAGTTCCTGCTAGTGTTACCAATAATGAATTAGCATTTTATGAAAAGGTGGACTTTAATGTCTATAGAGAATTTAATGTCAATAAGAACCTTGTTTATTTTGGTAAAAATGACTTAAATAGCATAAGAAACATAGAAGGAATAAAAGGGGTTTATGGTGTTAGTAGTGAGGACGGGTATGAATATCTAAATACTAATCAGTTGACTACAGACTACAAGCAACTACATATGATAAATGACAATGAAATAAAGGGCTTACGCTTTGATATTTTATCTTTTGATAATAATGGCATAAATAAGTTTTTGGTGGATAATGACTTTATTGAGAATAATGCAAGCATAGGTTCAGAGAGTGACATTCCAAATGTATTAGTATATAACCAGTTTTATTCAATAATACAGCATGAAAATAAGAATGTAATTGAGAATTTAAAAAAGGGAGATATTATAAAAATATCCTTGCCTCATTATGATATAAATGGGGATATACAGTATAAGAATCATAAAGTTAGGGTGGCGGGATTTTTAAGCAAAGAGTGGTATATATACTCTAATACTGAACAGGCAATACCTGATATAGTGCTATTAGATAGGGATTTTGAAAAGTTAGTTGGAAGACGTGGTGCAGACAGTATATATATTACCTTGAATAAGAAGAACAGTATAAATAATGTAAAAAATGAAATAGAAAAAATATATGGTGATAATTTATATGTAAATATTAAAACGAAAGCTGATGCATTTAATGATGCTAATAAACTAGTGGATAGCTTTAAAATGAGAAAGGTCACAATATCATATTTTCTACTATTGATGTCAAGCGTAAATATTATTATTGGCTTGGTTGTAAGTTTTGTCAGAAACTACAATTTGTACAGTATAGTTAATGCATTGGGTGGAAACAAGAGGAAACTAAAAAGAATTTCTTTGTATGAAATACTTGTACTAATAGTTCCTGGGTTACTGATAGGAATACTTTATTGTACGATAGATGCGTATAAGTTTTATGACTTTTGGAAGGAAAGGGCACTTTTGAAGGGCTTAAGTATTGACATATACTTTACAGTTCCGTATATAAATATACTTGTCTATATACTATTAGTATTTGCATCAGGAACCATAGCTTATGTACTTATAAATAGGATTATAAAAGCAATTAAAATTAATTAAGGATATTAAATATGTGTGTAAAAATAATAAAAAATTTAAAAGGATATTTGAATAATAAGATTGTAGTAATAATTGCTCATAGATTATCTACAATCAGGGATATAGATAATATTTACGTCCTAAACGATGGTAAGGTCATAGATAAGGGAAATCATAAAAATTTGTTGAGGCACTCAGACCAATACAAAAAGTTATATTACAATGAATAATCGGATATACAATTTATATATGAGTTATATATTGATAATTAAATATACGGAAATTTTTAAGCTATTAGTTCTAAGGAGAGTATGGATAAATTCCAACTCTCCTATTTTAGAAGATAGATGAAATTTTATTTATTTTCAATAATGTTTTTAAAAAATATATATTTCTGAAAATTACTTATACATGATATAATAAAAATAGTAATTGATATATGCTATAAATGAACGGCGATAATAGTATTTTATGTAGGAGGTAGTATGATGAAGATGAATCTATCTAAAAAACTGGCTATTTCAGTACTTTTATTGTCTTTGGGCTTATCACAGGTCGCTTGTCAAAGTCAGAGCTCCAAGGATGATATGTTTAATCAGGTCGGTCAAAGTCAGGAAGCTGATAAGGAAAATAGGCAAAACCTAAAGGCCCTGGAAGACTTAGTTGGTATCAAGGATATCGAATCTATCAAGATTACACTTGATGACTGGATTGGCGGACATGATTCAAAAAAGAACGATATACTTGTCTTGGAAAGGACCCTTGATATTAAAAGTAAGAGCCAAGTATTAGCCTTTGCGGATATATTTATGGGTGTTGGCAAAAAAGACCTTAAGGGAGATGAAATCTATAAAGAAGCTCTTTCTCAGAAGGAAGATATTGTCAATAGATTGAAGTTAAGTCCTGAAAAAGCGATGATAGACAGCTATATAAAGGACATTAAGGAGAATAAGCATGGATATTATAAAAATACTACAATCAAGGGGAATGTTGAACCAAAGTCAAGTATCAGCTTTAAGAGTAAGTCAGGAGACCAGGTAGACTTTGTATTAGAAAATGCTTTAGGAAGAGATTTATTATTAGTCAATAAAAAGGGTAGCATATATAAGCTAAGATATGAAGATTTAGATTATATTATATATACTATGATGGATAGCCATGATAAAGGACCATTGTCAAAAGACCTGGACAAGTATGTAAGGGACAAGGGTGACTATATCAAGTATAGGATTAGTCATGTGGATGTTAAGCTTCCAAATAAACTAGAAGAGCCTACATATGGCGATAGGTTTAACCTTTACCTTGCCTATGTAAATGATCTATTAAAAAATACAGACTTTAAAGATGGGTTGGCCCCATATCGAGGACAGGATTTGAGTTTTGAAAGGTATAGACTGAATAAAGAGAGTCAAAAGAGACCTAGTGAAGACGAATCCTATCTAATAGCTATATTTTCTGGAGACAAGCTTGTGGGAGCCTACAAGGATTTTTATGGAAATACGAACTCTTTCGATGGCAAGACTTTAGAAGACCTGCTTAAGATTGAATATAAGGACTGGGTAAAGACCAAGATGGTCCATGACAAGGAGGCTGCTGAGCTAGATAAGTTGGGAGACAAAGGTATAATAAGGAAATTTGTAGAATTGCAGAACGCCAGAGACAAGAGACAAGAAGGCCTTAGGTTACCAGACTATAGGGATGGTTATTCTAAGTTATTCAAAAGTAAACATGATGTAGAGGATGGCTATATAGAGAATATTATTTCGGCCAAGTTATTGTCGATAAAGCCTGATGAACGCAAATTTGAGGATGAATTAAATACTATAGATAAGGCCTATATGGTAGAGGTAGATTATAGGTTTAGGGAAGCCATAGTCAAAGAAAACGGGGTAGACGAACAAGGCTTCGAATTGATAAATCTGGGTCCTGGTCTAGGATATAGGATTTATCAAATTGGCTACTAATAATTTATTTCTAATATAAAATTATTGAAAGGTGGCTACTTACATAGGAGGAAGGTATGAAATTAGGTTTTATAGGGGCAGGCAATATGGGGGCCGCCATGATAGGTGGAATCCTGAAGTCAGGTCTAATAACTAGCAAAGATATAAGGGCTGTTGCTCGTAGTCAAGAGACCCTTGATAGGATAGCCAGTCAATATGGGATAGGGACTAGCCTGGATGCTAGAGAAGTGGTTGATTTTGCAGATATAATTATCCTGGCAGTCAAGCCCTACCAGCTAGCTGGCCTTTTAAAGGAGATAGTAGGTCTTTTGGACGGTAAGATACTAGTTTCAGTGGCAGCAGGTCTTACCCTAGATCACCTTGAAGATATTGTTGGTAGTGATAAGAAGATAGTCAGGGTCATGCCAAATACACCGGCCATGGTTGGTCAGGCCATGTCAGCCCTGGTAAAGAATAAACAAATTACAGATGACGACCTAGTGGAAGTGGATAAGATTTTTAAGTGTATAGGAAAGACCCAGCTTATAGATGAGTCTATGATGGATGCAGTTATAGGTGTGAGTGGATCTTCGCCGGCCTATGTATTTATGTTTATAGAAGCCATGGCCGATGCGGCGGTTTTATCTGGTATGCCAAGAGACCAGGCCTACCAGTTCGCTGCCCAGGCTGTATATGGGTCTGCCAAGATGGTTATGGAGACGGGCCTACATCCGGGTGTCCTGAAGGATATGGTTTGTTCACCAGGAGGAACTACAATTAGGGCAGTAGAAGTTCTAGAGGAGAATGGGCTTAGAAATGCCGTAATCAAGGGGCAGTTGGCCTGTGTAGAGAGGTCCAGGGAGATGAGCAAGGAGAGATAGGTTAATATGTGGATGCATAGACGATAAAAATAAGTTGATATACGGATATATAATACTATAAAAGGAGGCTGTTTCCATTTGTTGGGTTGACAGTCTCCTTATACATTTCAAAACTATATTAAAAACAAAAATACTAGTAAAAAATGAGCCAGTGAGCCTAGCATTATGAAGATATGGAATATATCATGAAAGTTCCAATTCTTGATGTTGGGCCTTTTAATTGCGTATATAACCCCACCTATGGTATATAGTAGGCCACCAAGTACCAGGAGAAAAAATGCCGGTCCAACCAGGTTGATATAGAGGTCCTTAATGACGAAAATTGCAACCCAACCCATACCTATGTATAGGGCAGAGGATAGGATTCTAGGCATATTAATCCAAAGTATCTTCATCAGAATACCCACTATGGCTATTAGCCACAGGATTACAAATACCGGTATGCCTGTCTTTCTAGGAAGGACATATAGGCAAAATGGTGAGTAAGAGCCTGCAATCAAGACATATATCATAGAATGGTCTAGCTTTCTCATGTACAAGACCAGTTTTTCTTTCTTAGCACTAATGGCATGGTAGATGCCACTGGTAAAGTATAGGAGGATCATTGATGCTCCAAATATAATTGTTGATACAAATAGGTTGTAGTTTATAGATGGGGCAAGAACCTGCTTTACTATCAATAGGACCAGGGCCAGTATTGACAAGCCACCCCCTATTAAATGTGTAATGGAGCTGATAGGTTCTCGCAGTTTAAATATGTTCATGTTTTTCACCTCGAATCAAATCTATGTAGTATTAAGAACTATGTATAATGACATTATAAACCCTATAACAAATATTTTCAAGTATTTTTTTAGTGATTTATGGCTATTGATTTACAATTTTTTATAAATACATGGTATAATATATTCTGCATGAAAAATTTGCAGGTAAATATAACCATGAATTTTTCTAACAAAAAAAGTAAAAAGTAGCTATAAAAGAGAATATAGCAATAAGTATAGATAGAAGAAAAGTATAGATAAAAGATAGGTTAGATAGAAGCCAAGTTAGGCAAAAAGAGTCGGCGATACTTATAGAGACTAAGAGAAATTGACCAAGCAGGAAGATAGGGATGGTGGTAAAATGTACAAGATTGAAGATATAATCAAAGACCTGACACAAAAGTCTGATATCAGGCTAGAAGACGTGCCGGATATAGACCTTTATATGGACCAGGTCTTGACCCTATTTAACAAGTACTTCCCATATAATGAGGGGGAGCAGGCCTTGACTAAGACCATGATAAATAACTATGCAAAGAGTGGGGTTATAAAGCCGGCAGTCAAGAAAAAATACACCAAAGAGCATATACTTATGATAGTGATTACCTGCCTTTTGAAGAGGGATATAAGTATGATGGAAATAAGGGACCTGGTTGGGGACTCGGATGTAGAAAGTGCCTACAGCCTATTTATAGACCAAAAAGAGCTTATGAATGATAGCCTAATAGAGGCTATGGGACCGATAATTAAAGACTTGAAAGAAAACATGCCTATTGGTTCAGAAAGTAAGCTTTTAGATGTATTGATGCTTTGCTACTATTCAAACCTATTGAGTGAGACGGCAAGGGCTATAATTAGGGGAGATAATGACCAATGATAAAAGAAGTAATAGTAGTAGAGGGTAGAGACGATATTAGGGCTGTAAAGAGGGCCCTGGATTGTGAACTCATTGCCACTGGAGGATTTGGTTTTCCAAAGGGGGTAATGGAGAGGATAAAGGCTGCCCAGGCCAGGAGGGGGGTAATTATATTTACCGACCCAGACTATGCAGGGGAAAGGATTAGAAAAAAGATAAGCGACCAGGTTGAGGGATGTAAGCATGCATTTTTACCAAGAGAAGAGGCCATCAAGGATGGGGATATTGGTATAGAAAATGCCAGTCCAGAAAGTATACTGGCAGCCCTGGCCAAGGTTAGGACTGAAATAAAGACTGACAAGAAGGAGTTTTCCAATATAGACCTGGTAAAAAATGGCCTTATAGGTGGAGACCAGTCATCTTACAAGAGGGACAAACTTGGTAGGCTATTGGGCATAGGCTATGGAAATTCCAAGCAATTTTTAAGCAGACTCAACAATTATGGTGTCACAAGGCAGGAATTTGACCAGGCCTTGAAGGAGTATGCAGAGGGGAGTGGAGACCATGAATAAGAGGCTATCATCTCATAGTGCAACCATGGACCTTGTTAAGAAACACGGTTTCAAATTTACAAAGTCCCTGGGTCAGAACTTTTTGATAGATGACAACATAGTAGACAAGATAGTTGCTGGTGCCGGTATTGGTCCTGGAGACAAGATTATAGAGGTTGGACCGGGCATTGGTACCTTGACAAGGGAAATGGCATCTAGGGCCGAAGCTCTTATGGCTGTGGAGATAGACAAGAACCTCATACCTATTTTGGCAGACACACTTGGAGACTATGATAATGTAAAGATAGTAAATGAAGATATAATAAAGGCCGATATAAGGGGTCTTATAGATGAAAACCTAGGTGGTGGGCCAGTAAAGCTAGTAGCCAACCTGCCATACTATATAACTACCCCAATAATAATGAGATTTTTGGAAGAAAATATAAATGTGACAGACATAGTTGTTATGGTCCAAAAAGAGGTGGCTGAGAGGATGAATGCCCAGCCAGGAGGCAAGGATTTTGGTGCCCTATCAGTGGCTGTCCAGTACTATTGTGATACAGAAATTGTGGCCAAGGTACCTAGGCACCTATTTGTACCACAGCCAAATGTAGACTCTATAGTTATAGCCTTGAGGGTTAGGCCGGAAAGAAAGTACAAGGTAGACGATGAAGACCTATATTTCAAGGTGGTAAAGGCAGCCTTTGGTCAAAGGAGAAAGACCCTCCTAAATTCTATTTCCAGTATGGGCAACCTGGCCAAGGACCAGGTCAAGGAGGCTCTGGAGGAAGCGGGTATAGATCCTAAGAGGAGGGGGGAGACCCTTAGCCTTGACGAATTTGCCATCCTATCTAATGTCATAGGAAATAAGTTAAAGGAGACGGTTAAGTAGATGTGGAAGCTAATAAAAAGACTATTTAATTGGATTGCTGGAATATTTCTTAAGTTGAATATTATAGTTCGTGTGGTAGTGGTTATACTGATCTTTATGCTCCTTTATAGCATATCCTTTAAGATGGCTAGGATAAATATTGATAAGGGTCAGACCATGGATATAATGAGTGTTGATACCGGTGGAGAGAAGACCAAGACCCAAGAGGCTATGGAGGCCAAAAAGGCTGAAGAGGCAAAAAAGTCCCTCCTAGTAAGGTTTAAGGAATCCAAGAAAATATACATATCGGATGAAGAGACTGAAAATATTAAGATAAGCGGGGAAACTCTCGAACAATTCAAGAGGAAGGCTGAGGTCTTTGTTAAGGTTAGGAATTTAGATGATGACTTTAAGACTAGCAACAAGGGCTATACTGACAACAGCCTAAATTTCAAGACGGACTTTAATTACTTTGTAATCACCAGTGGTAAGAGGGTAGAAAACTATAAGGTACCCGTTTCTATGAAGGCCGAGCTTGAAGCAGAGTACAGGAAGTTGATATATACATCCGTAGACTTTATTACCAACAAGGAAAATATGGGGTCTATCAGAATCTACCATGGTGATGAATCCAAGAAGGTTTGGCCGTGGAAGAAGGACGACCTGATTTACAAGATTCTCTACAAGAGGGAGGTTGGTAAAATCCAGCCTGAAAAGGAATTTAAGAAGTCAAAGGACAACTATACTATAAAGATGGAAAAATCTGGTGTAAAGATATTTATCCAGACTATGGGCAAGGACTTTATAAAGGTTACTTGTGGTGACAATACAGCCTACTATGAGGTTTTTCCAGAATTATATAATTACTTGCATGACGAGGTTTTCAAGTAGGTCGCCTACAAGAAATTAATTAAATAGTGAAATATATAGACGAGATATCTTATACACAAAAAACAGGCTCTCTGTCAAATAAGATTGATTTAAATT
>NZ_ADGQ01000015.1 GCF_000147675.1 Peptostreptococcus stomatis DSM 17678
ATCATTTGCATATCATTTTGTGTGAAATAAAAGAGACGCAAATTTTACTTCCCATATTTCATTTTTAAAAACTCTTTAAAGTTTTCCAACTCTGCCTTTGCTTCATCACTCATATCTTCATCAGTATGTGCTGCAAAAGTTTCCGGGTGATTTCTTATATTTGTGCGACCAAGGAGATAATCAACCGATACTTCAAATAAATCTGACATTGATCTAAGTATATCAAGACTAGGTTCAACTATTCCATTTTCGTATTTTGAAATATTAGACTTAGTTAAATTTAACCTATTAGCCAGATCAGTTTGAGTCATGTTAAATTCTTTTCTTAGTAATTTTATTCTATTCCCAAGCAAATTCATAGTATCCCTCCTTGCTTTGTATACTATAATTCTACAGTGTTTCACTACAAGAAACAAGCCTATAAAAAAAAGTTTCATAAATTTCCATTTTTCTATTGACAGTTTATTTTAAATCAACTATTATATAGGTATAAAGTTGATTTAAAATAAACTAAAGAAAGGAGATAAAAGTGATATGAATATATTGAAAAATGAAAGAATTAAGCATGGATTAACCCTTGAAGACATTGCAAAAAAACTGAACACAACAAAGTCTAACTACTATAAAAAAGAAGTTGGAGTGGTAAAAATATCAGTCAATGAAGCTATAATTCTATCAAGAATATATAATAAAAGCGTTGAAGAGCTTTTTTGTACCCAAAAAGTTGATTCATAATATACTAAAAATTATAACATTGCTAAAAATAAAAATGAAGTGCAAAAAATGCACTAATGAAAAATAAAAATCGGCTCCGTCTGAAATCTAATCAGGGGATGGTGATATAAGTAAAAAACCAGCCCAAAGGCTGGAAAGACTTACTTGTTATCAAAAAGACATTTTATGAAAAAGATATGAAATACTATTAAAGATATCAATAAGCTATATTCAGGAAAAACACAGCTTATTAGATAAGGCAATAGTACTGTATATGCAATTTCAAACAAATATCTACCAATAACCTTATAAATCTTTTTTAAAATTTGAGGTGGCCCCCTAATTGCATTTATGTTGGTATAAGTTTGATATTGAATTTTAGAAAGAGTTATTTCAAAATCAATCAGAGTTGGCTTTAGTGAAAGAATTAATTTTCTAACCATTTCTCGGAGTTTTTCATAAATATATATAACCATTTTGCGAATTGGGTTGTATACATCTGAAATAAAAACACTCATACACTCATTGATTGAATCAGTTACTGACTGACATAAGATTGAAACATTATTTCTATCAGTATAACTTACTGCAACCACCACAATATCACCCCCCTTCTGATTAGATTTCAGCAGGAGCTGATAAGTAAATTATAACATAAGAGGAAGTAAAAAAAGAAAGGATGAATAATATGGACAAATTAAATATAAAGGTAAATATAGAAATTGAAAATTCAACTGAAGTTAAAGAAGAATTGACCCAAATCAATGATTTACTAATTGAAGTAAAAAAACGACTTGAGTCAATCAATCAGAAAGAATTAAATTTAAAGGTTTTCAAATAATTCTTTCTCAAAAATGGAAAAATAATTTTAATAAAGAAAGGATAAAAAATGGAAAATATTTATAAAAAATACAGGAAGCTAGCAGGCCTAACTCAAGAAAAGGCTACTGAACATTTAAATATTAGTATCGATACCATCAAGAGATATGAAAATGGTACATATATACCACCAAATGATATAGCAAGAAGGATGTGCTTACTCTATGGGGATATGAAGCTTGCATATGAGCATTTGGAAAATAGCCAGGTAGGTGCAATGGTCCTTCCACCATTAAAAGATAAGGACTTGTGCTGCTCAACATTGGGATTTTTAAACAGCTTGCAAAACCTGGATAAGAAGAAGGATGAACTTATTAGCATAGCATCAGATGGCATAATTTCAGACCATGAATTGAAATCGTGGGAAGATGCAGAAAAGCTAATCAGCAATTTAATAAAAAATTCATTTGAATTATTGTATCGGAGGGGAAAATAATGACAAAGATTAAAGTATCAGAAGCCGCCAAAATGCTTGGTGTTACAGACCAATTTATTAGGGTTGGACTTCAACGAGGGGCCTTTGAATTTGGGACAGCCTTCAAGAAAAATGATAAGAGTAGAACATACAGTTATGTTATTTATCCTGAAAAGCTTAAAAAGGCTGTTGGTGAAGATAGATATAGGGAGGTTATGGGGGAATGCTAATAAAACAAGAAATTCAAACCATACAGCACCCAAAGTATAAATTTACAGTTGAAGGTAAAAAAACTATCTGGAAAGTTGTTTGCTATAAAAAAGATGAAATATCTGGTTTTTTTAAACATATGGGGGATGTGATGATCATATCCAAGAATGCAATAAGCTTTAAGACGCTAAAGGCTTTTAGAAAAATTGAAAGCAAAAATATAAAAATAAAACTATTGCAGATGGCCTGCAATTACATGGATGAAAGGGAAACAGCATGATGAACATATTAGAGTTTTTTGGAGAAATAATGGTGTGGGTGCTTATACTGGCCCATCATATTTTTAAATTTTTGATAGTATCTGGGTTAGGGTGTAATGTGTTTTATATCGTTTCAAAAATAAAAAGAAACAGGACCCGCAAGAAATTTTACGGATCCCATAAATACTGTTACAAATATTATAACCCAAAATACAGGCAAGGTCAAGGGGGGAGGTATTCTTATGTCAGGATGGATAAAAGTCCACAGAAGAATCTTAAACAGTGTATTTTATAAGTCCCTATTAGGCAAACAAAGGGATGTGATTATTACTATATTGTTGATGGCAGACCACGAAGAAAAAGAATGGATTTACAAGGGCAAAAAGTATAAAACCCTTCCAGGGCAGGTGTTTTCGTCCCTTCAAGGTATAGCAAATATGTGTGGGAAAGATTGTACTCGTGAAACTGTGCGAACAACCATAACTCACGCAGAACAGTATGGTTTTTTAACCAAAGAAACACACAAGACGCACACACTTATAACCATTGAAAATTGGGAAACATACCAAGATATTCACACAAAAGAAACACAAAATAACCCAATAATTAACACAAACTCCCCTGAGGGTCGCCCCCTAACAAGAAGAAAGAAGAAAGAAGATAATATATATAGTCCAAACTCTGATGAGTTTAGACTATCTAACCTTCTTTATGGGCTCATAAAAGAGAACAACCCTCAGTTTAAAAAGCCTAACCTGGATAACTGGTGTGGACATATGGATAAAATGCTTAGAATTGATAAAAGGTCCGTTGATGACATTGAAACTGTAATTAGGTGGTGCCAACAAGATGATTTTTGGCATAAGAATATACTCTCGACTGACAAGCTGAGAAAACAATTCGACAAGCTTTATATGAATATGCCAAAAGATAAAAAGAATATAATCCCATTTGCTAAAACAGGGGGTAATGATGATGGAATTGAATATTTCTAAAGAACTGAGCGACTATGAGTTAGAGGCAGGTGTAATAGGGGACATTATTGTGGATGCAAAACTAATGATAATTGCAAATGACAATGGGTTAAGTGAAGATGATTTCGGATTTGAACATTTGAGTCAAATATATAAATGTATTCGAAAATTGTATATTACAAAAAAGCCAATTGATATTATAAGTGTTAAAAATGGATGTGACAGAGTGGATTTGAATATTGATATGTCGTATTTGTCAGAACTTGTCAAATACTCCATAGGCAGTAATTTTGAATATAAAATTAAACTTATAAAAGAATTGGCTTGCAAAAGAGATGTGCTGTATAGACTTAAGTGCATAGGTCAAAATATAAATAAAAAGAATTTATCAGATATTGAAAATGAGGTTAAATCTATATCAGATATATTTTCAGAAAAAGGAACTGTTGACGATCTTATCTTAGATGCATCAGAGATTGATTTGATTGATGACAGGGATGGTCTTAAAACTGGGTTTAAAAATCTTGATAAGGTATTGAATGGACTAAAATTTGGGACCTTGACAATATTGACTGGAGAGCCAAGTTCAGGAAAATCAACACTTTTAAATCAAATTATAGCAGAAAATATAAGCTCTGGAAACAAAGCCTTTATTTATTCTGGAGAACTAACAGGGTCAAACGTCCTTAGGTGGTTTATAGATACTGTAGCCAATGTTAATGATCTACAAGAATATAAAAGCATGGGAGGGACATATTATAGTGCAAATAACCATGGACAGTATGCTATTAAAGAATGGATTAAAGATAGACTTTTTATTTTTAATGAAAATAAGTCCCCCAGCATATCTAATATAGGAATGACAATTGAATATTTAGCCAGAGTAAAGAATGTAAAGCTGTTCATTATAGACAATTTAATGATGATAGATAGAGGACAATTTGAAGAATTTGAAAAACAAAAAGAATTAGCTAAAATACTGAAAAATTTGGCAAAAAAATATAAAATATCAGTTATTTTAGTTGCACATCCTAGAAAAAAACAAAGCAATTTAAGTTTAAAAAACACTAAAGAATCATACCATATGCATGATGTTAGTGGGGCATCTGAGGTTGTTAATCTTGCTGATTATGAAATATTAATATCAAGAGATATCGGTGAGGATAAAAATGGAAATAAGTATGATACTACAAAAATTATAGTATTAAAAAATAGAATTACAGGTAAACAAAGAGCAAAATTTGATATTAATTTTGATATTATGAGGAGAAGATTCTGGACAGATAAGGATGAGTTAAATAAAGATTATGGATATGATAATATGACGATAAAAAAACAAGTTAAGTTTGTTGAACTTGAAAGTATTGCTGATGATATTCCATTCTAGATAATTGGTTAAAGGGCTAAGATTATTTCAAATACAGCTATAAGTACTTTTCTATTTCTGTTAATGTTGTACTTATATTTGAATAGATTGGGCAATCAATGCTTCGTGAATTTGAATAATGGTCTTTAGTTAAATAAGTGATTTTTAAATAAAAACGGTATTTTTTTATTGAATAATTGTAATCAAACTCAACATAAAAACGTATTTTATTTTCATAATTAAGTGAATAACTGTCAACTTGAGGGTTTGTTTTAATAAGTTTTATATTATGAAATTTGCAAAAATCAAATAATTTATTTCTAGAAATTTTTAAAACACTCTCTACATTAGGGTTCATGTATATACCTCCTAATTTATATTTTTATACATAATTTGAAATTTTAATCTTAGCCCAAGTATATTATATAGCAAAAATTTAAAATTACAAATAAACAATATTAAATTTAATAAGGAAAATATATGAATATAATAGAAGAATATTTGAAGAATTTAAAGCGATTTGATGACGCTGAAAAGTATTTTGAATCTTTGAACGAGGAAGAACTTAGGGATATAGAATCTACAAAAGAATATGCTGCATTTTTGAAAATCTGGGCAAACCTTGAAAGGTTATACCCACTTGCAAAGGCAGCAGGATGTAATAGAATAAAATACTACGAAAGTTAGGTGATC
This sequence comes from Peptostreptococcus stomatis DSM 17678, assembly GCF_000147675.1. Taxonomy (GTDB): domain Bacteria; phylum Bacillota; class Clostridia; order Peptostreptococcales; family Peptostreptococcaceae; genus Peptostreptococcus; species Peptostreptococcus stomatis. The sequence goes on from NZ_ADGQ01000015.1 coordinate 5,512, forward strand.
ATATGTGAAGGCTCCATGTTATAAATGTGAACAACGACATGTAAATTGTCATGACAATTGCCTGAAATACAGGGAATACCGAAAGAAACGGGAATTCATGTATAAAAAAGCAAAGGAAAGTGTTGATTTAAGAGGATATTTTCAAGATGAACTTAATAAGAATGTTTTTGGAAGGGGAAGAAAGAAATGATGGAATGGATTAATAAGCACAGGTGTAAAATTCATGCCTTGGCCCTAATTTGTAATTTTGGACTAGGTGTGTTTGTAGGATATAGGGTAGTGGAGCACGAGGCAAGGACCTATATAGGGACAGTCATCAAGAAAGACTATCAGCCAAGTGAGATAAAGTACGAAAAAAGAGAAGAGTGGATTGATGGCAAGTTAAAAGCAGTTAAAGTTCCTGAAAGGGCAGAAGAACAGTATTCTTTTTTATTGAAAGATGTGTTCGGAAGTCAGACGACTGTTTTTGTTACAAAGGAAGAATACAAACAATTTGAAATCGGTGATAAATACAGGAGGTAGGATATATGAATGTGCTTGTTAGATATAAAGGAATTATATTATTTAACCCAGATGCTATTTATTCTGAGGGAGTAACGGTTAAAGCAAAAAAGGGGCTAGATTACTATATATTGCGTGAATATGAAGATTTTCAATCTGCAGAAAGGCTAGTTTCTCAGATATGGTCGGAGCTGAGTGAAGGTAAAGACAAAGTCTTTATAGCTATTAAATAAAAAAAGGAGATGTAAAAATGGGAAAGGTTTATGAAGTTTATGAGAGAAATGGGGTTGTATATTTTCTGAATGAAAATAAAGAAATAGAATTTTATAGGATGCCTGACACACTAACCACAAAACTTGAAATAGAAACCAATAATGGTAAAACAATGAATGTTGTAGATGAGTTAAAAGATGGGATTACTATATTTTCAAAGGATGGGATTGAATTATTGGAAATGTTTGGACTTTTTCATATAGCAGAAAATTTATTTAAGGGAGATCAGGAAGATGAATAATGTTGTTTTAGTTGGAAGATTAACCAAGGATCCTGAACTTAGATATATCCCAGGGTCAGGAACACCAGTAGCTACATTTACCATGGCTATTGATAGAGATTATAAAAATAAGGATGGCTCTATACCTGTAGACTTCATCCCTGTAGAGATAATGGGTAAGCCTGCAGAGTTTGTTGCTAATTACATCACTAAGGGAAGATTGGTAGCCATTCAAGGGTCTATTCGAGTTGATAGGTATGATACCCCTAATGGAGAAAAAAGAACTTTCACAAAGGTTGCTGGCCGAAACATTCAAGCCTTGGAAAGTAAAAGTAAGACAATGAAAACCGAGGAACCACCAGAGTCACCGACAGAGTTTGCTGCAGTGGATGATGATGACGTTCCATTCTAGGAGGTAGTTATGTGGATTAGATTATTTCCTAATGAATGTGAATTTTGTGGCGGTAAGAAAATTAAAAGGAAAAGCCCAATAGGAACTTTTTATTTATGCCCTAAGTGTGGCATGATGCATGGGCAACTTCACAGTAATAATAAGTGTAAGCAAACTTTAAAGGCTGATAAGGGTAGGTGATATGATGAAAAAAGTTAGGGTCAAGAAAGAATTTTTTGAAAGCACGGAAGTAATACTTAAAAACCATAGGGGTATTATTCGGCACATAAAAATACTAGAAGATACTATGTCAGAAATAAGAGAATATAAATCCAGGGGTATTAAGTCTATATCTACAGATGGCATAAGAGTTTCTTCTTCTCCAGGAGATTCAATAGGAAATCAAGTTGTAAAGATATCTGAGATGATGGAAAGAGTCCAAAGAGAAATAGATGATGAAAAAAAATACATAGCCCTTATCAAAAAAGGAATGGCAGATTTGTCAGATCAAGAAAAAGAAATTATAGAAATGAGATATTTTGATAATATTCCAGATTCAAAGATTGCTTTATATACCAATTATGAGAGGTCAAATATCTTTAGAAAAAGAGTGGCTGCAGTAAGAAAATTAGCTGTTGTCATATATGGCATAAAGTGCCTAGAATCTTGAAATAGAGTGTAAAATATGCACTGAAATAATTAAAAAGGTTGCAACAATCGTGCAACAAAAACGCCTAAAAACTGTGTTATAATATATTCAAGTCAAAGAGTCAGAAATTTACGTATGATTATCACAGTATCAAAAGAGAGGGGCCTAGTACCTCTTTCTTTTTTTACTATTAACAAAAAGAAGGAGGTTGTGATATGTGAATTATGTTGAGCCGATAAGAGACAATAATAAGTTGGAAGATATATTGAAATATCTTAAGAAGACTAATTCAAGAAACTATATGCTATTTTGTCTAGGCTTATATACTGGCTTAAGGATATCAGATATCTTAAAGCTCCAGGTAAAGCATGTAAAAGGCAAAGATAGCATAAGAATTAAAGAGAAGAAGACCAACAAAAGTAAGGTCATTAAGATTAATAAATTCTTAAAAAAGGAACTTGATCTGTATATTGATGGTAAGGAAGAGTATGAATATTTAATATCAAATTCCAAGACAGGTATTGAGCCTGTATCAAGGCAACATGCCTATAGGATAATTAGGGATACCTGTAGTGGTTTTGGCATTGAAAATGTTGGGACCCATTCGCTTAGGAAGACTTTTGGGTATAATTACTATAATAAAACTAAAAACATAGCTATACTCCAAAATATATTTAATCATAGCGAACCATCAATTACTCTTAGATATATAGGTATTAATCAGGACACCATATCTGATGCCTATGAGTCTATGAGTTATTTTTAATTTATATAAAATGTGACATATTGAGAGGGTGTAACATTTAAGCTTAAATAGTGAAATATAAAAGTAGTTCAAATATATATAAAATCAATATATGTAGGTTTGCTGAAATCTTATATTTGAAATGTTACACAATATTAGATATGTCATATTTCGTGAGGTGAGATAATGAAAAATTACTCAACCAGAAAGTGGGAGAAAAAAAGAGAAGCAATCCTTAAAAGAGATGGATATAAATGTATGGAATGTAGCAGAAAAAATATAACAACATCTGCAACTATGGTGCATCATATAAATCCTGCAGATAGATATCCAGATTTGTTTTTGGCAAATGAAAATCTTATATCATTATGTGATGAGTGCCATAATAAAATGCATGACAGAAAACATAAGACTCTATCAAAGCTGGGAAGAAAGTATCAACAGCTTTACTACAGAAAGAGAGAGACTGATAAGATGACTAAGATAGTATTTGTTGTAGGTCCACCTTGTAGTGGTAAGTCGACATATGTTAGGAAGCATATGGGCAAGAATGACATAGTCTTTGACTATGATGAAATATCAAGAGCCATGACCGGATGTGATCTGCATGACAACAATCCATTTATCAAAAAGTATTTGCATGAGTTTAGAAAAACATTCTTGAAGATGCTTGAGGTTGAATCAGAATTTGACACAGCTTATATAATAACAACTCAGATGAGTAAGTATTACTATGACTATGTGCTTTATGACCCAGATGTTGTCATTATGAGGACAACAAAAGAAGAATGTTTGAAGCGACTTTATGAAGACGCAGACAACAGAAACATAGAAGAAGTTAGACGTGTCATATTAGCTTACTACAACGAGCAGGAGACGTGACAAACATCCCCCCTACCTAAAAACATAACAAAGGCAGTAGGGACAACGGGGAGAGGGTAGGCATTTCCAATAGTCTCATTTTTTCAAAAAAGGGGGGAAAATGAGAATTTGACAAAAATTAAAAATGCTCTATATATTGAAAAAACATAATCAAGGAAGGAGGTGGTGATAATCATGGCAAGAAAAAAAGAAAAAGATTTTAAGTATTACAGGAAAGATATTGTTAAGAAAATGGGAGCTGTTGGCACATATAATAAGTCTTTCGACCATATTATTGACGTATATTCCAATATGCTTTTGGAATATAATCAGATGTTAGAGAAGTTTACTCTTAATGGGTCAGAATATACAATTGAGTATACAAATAAAAGTGGAGCTACTAACTACATCAAAAGTCCTGAATACCTGATAATTGAAAAATTGAGGGTAGATATTATATCTTATTCAAGAGAACTAGGGTTATCACCATCAGGGCTAAAGAAAATAAAAGATGATACGGCCGATAAAAAGGTTTCAAAACTGGCCCAGGCCTTAAAGGATGTCTAAGAAAAAATTAGATAGATACCCTAATTACAAGTTGGTTTTTGATTATGTTTACAATATTGTAGAGGGTAGAATAAATGTAAATAAGGCACAGGTAAAAGGATGTAAGAGATTTCTTAGAATGCTTGAAGATGATAGGTATGACTTTGACCCGAGGCCTTGT
>NZ_ADGQ01000014.1 GCF_000147675.1 Peptostreptococcus stomatis DSM 17678
AAAAAAGTGACTCCTAGGGGAATCGAACCCCTGTTACCGCCGTGAAAGGGCGGTGTCTTAACCGCTTGACCAAGGAGCCATACTAATTTGGCACACTTTTATTTGTAAGTTTTTTAATGGTTGCGGAGGAAGGACTTGAACCTTCGACCTTCGGGTTATGAGCCCGACGAGCTACCAACTGCTCCACCCCGCGATATTGTAATAAGTGGTGCCGAAGACCGGAATCGAACCGGTACGAAAGTATAAGTTTCGCAGGATTTTAAGTCCTGTGCGTCTGCCAGTTCCGCCACTTCGGCAATACATGGCTCCAAGGGTGGGGCTCGAACCCACAGCCTACCGGTTAACAGCCGGTTGCTCCACCATTGAGCTACCTTGGAATATAATTGGAGGCGACATCCAGATTCGAACTGGAGATCAAGGAGTTGCAGTCCACTGCCTTACCACTTGGCTATGTCGCCTCATAAAATACTATCTGGGGTGGATAAAGAGATTCGAACTCTCGATCTCCAGAGCCACAATCTGGCGCTTTAACCAACTAAGCTATACCCACCACAATGGTCGAGGTGAAGGGACTCGAACCCCCGGCCCCATGGTCCCAAACCACGTGCGCTACCAAACTGCGCTACACCTCGGCAATAGTATTTAAAAAATATGGTGGACCATCAGGGACTCGAACCCCGGACCTACCGGTTATGAGCCGGGCGCTCTAACCAACTGAGCTAATGGTCCACATAAGTAGCGGTAACGGGGCTCGAACCTGTGACCTTTCGGGTATGAACCGAACGCTCTAGCCAACTGAGCTATACCGCCATATTAATATTGTTTGTTTTAAAAAATGGTGGACCATCAGGGGCTCGAACCCTGGACACCCTGATTAAGAGTCAGGTGCTCTCCCAGCTGAGCTAATGGTCCACAATTTATTTGGCAGGGGATGAGGGATTTGAACCCCCGAATGTATGAGTCAGAGTCATATGCCTTACCGCTTGGCGAATCCCCTACATAAGATATATAAAATGGTGAGCGCACAGGGATTCGAACCCCGGACACACGCCTTAGAAGGGCGTTGCTCTATCCAGCTGAGCTATGCACCCACTTTATATTGGAGCGGGAAACGAGATTCGAACTCGCGACTTCGACCTTGGCAAGGTCGCGCTCTACCGCTGAACTATTCCCGCTCATTAAAATATG
>NZ_ADGQ01000013.1 GCF_000147675.1 Peptostreptococcus stomatis DSM 17678
ATGTGTTTTAGAAAGAGCATAAAAAGCCTTAAAAAGCTTAGAAAATATGTGCTAAACTCATTAAAATATGACTATACGAATGCTATGGTTGAGGGTAAAAACAACAAGATAAAGGTAATTAAAAGAGTATCCTACGGATATAGGAGTTTTAGGAATTTTAAGGCAAGGATAATGTTAATGGAAAGGTATAAAATACAAAAGGGCAACATCCATAGCTATAAGTTTGCTATGGATGCTGCCGCATAATTTAATAGATTTTGTTGATTTAAATTATCACCAACGTTATTTGACATAGAGCCGAAAATAAATAATCAAGAGAAACCAACGTATGAAATATTTCCATTTCAAAAATTCTCTAATCCCTTTTACTATGTTATATCTGCTCATTTCTATACCCACTACATATTTTTATGCTGCTTATCTTTTGTGTACATTATTTCTTTTCCCCTTTTTCTTGGCTTTCAGATGAATCGCTTTTTCATAAGAATATGGAATAAAGACAATCATTAACACTGATAGAAGTAGCACAGCCAACATTGTAATATATGCCACTACATTATTTCCTTGGGGAAGAACATCATATTGGATAATCCGTAAGCCAGCAGTAAGCGGATAATAATCGCCCAATCCCCTAGGAATAAGAAAACTCCCGCAAAAACCATACATAAATGCAATACACATCATCGGATAATATCCATTCATTTTCCTAAAACCCCATATAATCAAGGGTAAAACAGATATATAAATACACATTCCAATGCCACAAATCTGCAATAAGGATTTTATCAAATGAAAAGTTGTAATTTCAGGAAGATGCAATAACGCAGCTCCGATGACAACAAAAATGAAATTTGTCAGCGATAGGATAAACGCTAATACACCAATAATAATGACCTTAGCAAAGGACAATCTCTTAATCGAAACAGGTACGGTCATAATGGATTTCAATGTAGCATTACTATATTCTTGGTTAAAAATCATTCCGCCTGTAATCGTAATTGAAAATGGAAAAGCTACGAAAAAGTTATTCCAAATCGCTGCCATATAGAATTCCATAAAATTAGTAACTTGATTGTCCACGCTTTTTGACATTACAAATTGAACATATGTCATAAACGCAGAAAAGAAGGCTCCGGCAAGTATGATCCAAAAGACGTTACATCTCTTGAGTTTCTTCAATTCACAAATCAATAATTGACCCATTCTCTCTTACACCTCCTTCTTTCTGTACACCAATATTCCAATGAACACTGTGATCGCAAGGAATATCAATATATAACCTATCATCACAGGCGTTGGAACGACATATAAGTTAAACTTTTCCAAGCGTTCCTCTAAAGGAAAATATCCAAGATACCATCGAAATACCATTACAATTGGCAACACTCCTATTTTCGATTTTAGAAGCACCTCTCCTCCGGGGCCAGTGCACATGTATGCCAATGCAAAGCAAATAACTCCATAGATAAATGACGCAATATTGGATACTGTAAAATTTTTGCCAAATGTAATGACAAATAGCACGACCGGCATGGAACAAGTAAAAATAAATACACCACTTAAAATGCTAAATAATATAAATGAAGATGCGTTCGTGACATTTCCGATCATGAAAGCAAATAATATACTTGCACTCAGCTCTAATAAGCAGTAAATAATCGCCAGTATCATAAGCATAATACACTTTGATAGAAAGATTTTTGTCCTGCTGACCGGTACAGTCAGTATATTTTTTAAAACGTCGTTTTCATCTTCTGTTAAGAAAATAATTGTCGATAACACCCCTAATACACAAGGCAAAAACAGCATTTCTCCAAATATAAATACCATTCTGAATAACATGTAAAACGCTTGTTGCTGCCTAAGAGCAAGAAACAAAACGGGAAGCGGAAAAAGGCAGGCTACCCCCATTGTTAAAGTGATAAATTTTCTTCTCTTTAACTTTTGAAACTCACACAGTACCAAATCAAGCAATACCCACACCTCCTGTAATTTTCTTGAAGTAATCTTCTAATGATTCTTCAAATAGATAAGCCTTATGCACATCAATTCCACTTTCTACAAATGCTTTGTTCATTTTTGCGATTGGCAAATTCGTGTCGTATACCTCAATATTTTCTTTACCAGAAATCTTAAAGTTATCCGTTTTAAATACTTCCTGCAAGATTATCGAAGCCTGACCAACATCTGAAAGCTGGAACTGAATAGATGCTTTATTTTTATTTTCCAATTCCTCAAGACTGGATTCCTCTAATAAAGTTCCATGGTCAATAATCCCTATATCATCTGCTACCAAAGCTATTTCCGATAGAATGTGGCTTGAAATCAAAATTGTTTTTCTTCGTTCTTCAGACAAACTTCGTATCAGTTTTCTAACTTCTGCTATTCCAATAGGATCTAACCCGTTGATAAGCTCATCTAAGATTAGCAGTTCAGGATCGTGCATTACCGCCAAAGCAATGGCAAGTCTTTGCTTCATGCCAAGTGAATACTCTGAAAAAAGCTTCTTATTCTCATTGTTTAATCCAACCAGCGTCAGTGCTTCCTCTATTGCATTTTTCTTCGTGACACCACGCATTCTGGCAAACAACTTTAAATTTTCATAGCCGGTCAAATTCGGATAAAATCCGGGTGTTTCAATCAAATTCCCTACTCTTGGCAAGATTTTATGCAAGTCCTTTTTTACATTCATACCGAAAATAAATGTTTCGCCCTCACTTGCTGAAGTGAGTCCAAGCAGGATTTTCATAAGGGTACTTTTACCGGCACCATTTCTACCTAATAAACCATAAATAGAACCTTGCTTCACATGAATATTAATGTCTGCCAGAGCTTTCTGCTCTCCATAGAATTTCGTTAAATGATTTGTTTCAATAATGTATTTACTCATCCCTAGACCTCCTAAGTTTTCTTATCATGGAAAAGTTTATCATCCGGACATTACACAAACCTGATAGCAACCTTGCAATAACCTTGCAATTATGAAAAGAAAATCTCACGTCCATAAAAACGTGAGATTTCAACTATTTGCAAAACTCAATTTTAAATAGCGTAAACTGATTGGGAATACTTTCTACAAGGATTGTTCCTTTCATAAGCTGAGCAAGCTCATACGCAATGGATAAGCCAAGACCACTGCCATTTCCTCTGCGTGAAGGATCACATTTATATAATCGCTCAAAAACATGACCAATGCTTTCTTCAGGAATACCAATACCGTTATCTTTAATTGTCACACTGACCTTTTCGCTATCATCATCAATCCGAATCTCTACTTTGTCGGCATGACTATGGGAAATTACATTTTGAACAATATTCCCAAATATACGGTAATACGCATTTTTATCGAGTAAAACCCTTGATGGATATTCCGGAATATCCACCATATATTCCATTTTTCTTTCTTCAAAAACGGGGATCCAATTGACCAAATAGCTTCGAGTCAATTCATTTGTATCCACACTCTCGAAGTATAAAGCATATTCCTTTGAATTAAGTTTAAACCATTCAAACATACTATCTATATAAGAGCTAAGATCCGCTGCTTTTTCTCTTATCACTTCTAAATATGCTTCTTTTTCTTCTCCAACTACAGTTCCATTTTTTATTGCATCTAAATACGCACGTATTACCGTCAGAGGTGTACGTATATCATGGGAAAAGCTTGTCAGCAGCTGATTGGTCGTTTTTTCTTTTACTCTCAGTTGCGAAATTTGTTCTTCATAATCTGCAATTGTATGGTTGATGCGAAAAACAACAGGTGATAGAAAATCTCGTGGTTTTGATAATATTCTCCTATTGCCGTTACCACTATCTACATCCATCAAAACCTCTACGATTTCATTCATGCTTTTTTTCAACTTGTAGTATTGAAAAACTCCAAAAAGAACGACAGCCAGCAAAATTATAATCACAAAAATATATAGATTCATATTAGGTTTGCCTCCTATATTTTTTATTAAATCTATAGCCGACACCCTTTACCGTTTCTATATAGTCATTCATATTTGTAACAGTTTGCAGCTTCTTTCGTAATCTACTGATCACTGCCATGATGTTGTTATCATCGTAAATATACTCATCCTTCCATACGGATTCGTAAATAGATTGCTTCGTCAAAATTTTGCCCTGATTTTTTGCTAAGAAAAATAGAATCTCATACTCCTTTGGATGAAGTTCACAGATACCAAATTCACCATGTACAGAGCGGTCATCAGGAAGGATCTTCAGACCATCAAAGCATATTTCTGCATTTACTTCTTCAATCCCATTAAATACAGTGTAGCGGCGAATCAAAGATAAAATTCTAACAACAAGTTCTGGCAGCTCAAATGGTTTCGTTAGATAATCATCCGCACCGATTCTAAATCCTTCGATTTTTAGGATACTGTCTGTTCTTGCAGTAAGCATTAGTATAGGGATATTGCTAAATTCTCGAATTTGTCGAAGGGTTTCAAAGCCGTCCATACCCGGAAGCATGACATCCAGCACAACCGCCTGATAGTTGCCAGATTTTAGCTTAGAAATTCCTTCTAACCCAGACTCGCAAAAATCCAAAGCAACATCTTTCGCAGCCATAGCTTTTTTTATGACATCACATAACCTCAAATCATCATCTATCATTAAAACATTGTTCAAATAAATCACCCCAGCCATTTCATTTTATTATTTACTCTAAATATCCAAAAACTCATAAGGTTTTGCCAAAAGAGAAGATTCACAGCACTCGGCAAGATACGTATCCTTCTCCTTTAGGCTCTCTATGTCCGGATATACGTTTAACACTCTGTCCCCCAGATTCCAAAAATCATGTGACCAAGACTGCGGGTTTTCCCATACGTGTGGATTCCCTTTCGCCCAATCCGGAAGCTCCTTGCGAACCTTGGTTGCCACTGCAAGCTGCCCTTTTGCAGTTTTATAAATCGTGTCAATCCTTATTCCACCGTCTACCGGACGTTCTACGCGAGTAATCTACATACCATAGAACATTACCTTTCTTCTTACCCCTTTTTCATAGAGGTTTAACTCAATCTTGTCATATCCTTCGCTTTTGTTGCGTTGAACACTTAGAAAGTCCTGAAGTGCTTGTATCACAGCAGCAGAAACACTTCCGGCGTACTTGGCAGCATCATCGAATAGGTGTAGATCTGCTTCTGCAACATAAATATTTTTTGTAGCCATAACCATACCTCCTCGTATAATATACTTGTAGTTAAAACTACTTTTTTTCTTTTCTATCCCCTATTCTTTGTGGGATAATATTAGTATAGATAGAGGTCGTAGCTACCTCCTTGAAGTTATATCTTCCTAAAAAAGGCTTACGCCTCTTCTTTACGTCTTTATACGTATTAGCTGGATAGCACCAAGTTGCTGTATATCTAACGAGGTTGCATTGTCGTAAAGTTTTAGAGGGTTCTTTCTCTATCTAAAATATATGAAAGCTAGGTGATTTTATGTTTTACATAGGTATCGATATTGCTAAGAAAAACCACGAAGCTTCAATAATTGATTCTTCTGGAAAGAGCTTATCCAAAAGTATTTCCTTTCCTAACTCTGCAAAAGGTATAAAAAAGTTCAATAATTTTATTGCTGAATTTGGTGTAACAACTAATAATTGCACTATTGGAATGGAAGCAACTGGTCACTATTGGATCAGTTTGTTCTCTTACATCATTGATTTAGGATTTACGTGCTATGTTATAAATCCAATTCAGTCTGATGTTTTTAGGAAAATGTACGTTAGACAAACTAAGAATGATTCAGTTGATTCATTTATAATTGCTCAAATAATGCGTTTTGGAGAGTTTTCTATATCTAATTTTTACGATGAGAATACATTTGCCCTTAGAAATTTAACTAGATATAGGTTTGCCTTAGTTGATGAATGCTCAGATTGGAAAAGAAAGCTTGTAGCTATACTTGACCAAGTTTTCCCTGAGTACTCAAGTCTTTTTTCAAATATATATGGTGTTGCCTCAAAGGAACTGTTGTCAAAATATCCTTTACCGGAAGACATGCTGTCAATTCCTGCTGAGGAGCTTGGTAACTTACTTTGTGAGTGTAGCAAGGGTCGTCTTGGCATAAATAAAGCCAAAGAAATCCAATCCCGTGCCAGGGAATCTTTTGGAATTAAGTTTGCAAAAAGGTCTTTTTCTTTCCAAATCAAGCAAATAATTAGCCAAATTTCATTCCTAGAAGAACAACTTAAAGAAATTGAAATTGAGATTAGTAGCTTGCTTGAGGATATATGTCCGGTCATTACTACAATAACGGGTATTGGTAGTGTTTTAGGTGCGTCCATAGTATCCGAGATAGGCAATATTTCTAGGTTTGAAAGAGCAAACCAACTTGTTGCTTATGCCGGTTTAGATACACGTATAAAACAATTTGGTGATTTTTCAGCCACAAATACAAAACTTTCCAAGCGAGGTTCGCCTTACTTAAGGCGTTCTATTTGGCTTTCCACCACTGTAGCAGCCTTTAAGGACCCTGCCTTATCCATATACTATCAAGGATTGAGAGCACGAGGCAAAGCTCATGGCACAGCTATAGGGGCTGTTACAAGAAAATTGACCAATATTATATTTGCTGTCTTAAGAGATCAAAAACCGTATACTCCAAATATTTAGTTGTCAGTATTATTAATTTTTTAAGCCTATTCATTAGGCTTATTTGCTATGCAATAATGTCAGTGTGAAATTTATTTTTTATTTTGTATTGACATTTGATAGCTGGTCTTATTTTTGTAACTTGTATCTGAAGTTTAGTATCTATATGATTATGAACATAATTATAATCATATAGAGGTATTTTGTCAAGATAGGCCTGTCTTTCCATCATTATGATGTTGAAAACTGTGATTCTTCACTGAATACTGAGATCCTAATATCAAAATTCAATATATAAAGTTCTTCGTTTTTGCACCTTGAATTGTCAAGTCAAATGCAACTCTACTGAATGATAAACCTCGTATGGATTTTTCCAATTTAAGCATTTGCGCGGTCTAAGATTTATTTCTTTCATTTTTGCTTCAACATAGCTATCTGATTGATTAATATCCACAGTTTTCGGAAAATATTATCTCAACAATCCATTGGTGTTTTCGTTTGTTCCTCTTTGCCAAGGATGATGTGGAAATGGAAAATAAAACTCTACTAAATTCAACTCCTGACTAATTTCTGCATGTTTAGAAAACTCTTTCCCTCTATCCGGAGTTATTGTTTCTAGAGGTTGATTTTCTAAAAGCTCAATCATCGCTTGTTTTACTAAAAATGAATTCTTTTTTGCAATTTTTTTACATAGTAGATACCTACTTTTTCGATCAGTTAATGTTACTAAGCAAGCCTTACCAGTCTGTCCAATAACTGTATCAGCCTCCCAATCACCTAATCGTTCTCGATTATTTGCAGGATCCGGTCTATCTGTAATTAAATTACTAATTTGAATTTTTCCACGTCTTTCTTCATAATTTTTTGTGTGACGGCTTTTACCACGATGTCGTAGTTTGCGAACGACTCCTCTATTACCATGTGATAGTCCTTTTTCATCAAAACGACCATTATATATTTCCCTGTAAATTGTATTGTAGCTAATAGTGAAGCTTGAATTTTCAAATTTCAATCGAGAAGAAATCTGTTCCGGAGACCATTGATGCCTCAAAAATAAATCCTTTACACATTCATATAGACTTGGATTATCTAGCTTTTTTCTTGGTCTACAATTAAAGCGTCTATTTTTATATCTGTCATGGGCTTCAA
>NZ_ADGQ01000012.1 GCF_000147675.1 Peptostreptococcus stomatis DSM 17678
TTTCCTTCCCCTGTTTCAAAATATTGCTCCATCGGAGAAAATCTATACATATCTAAAATTGGTATAATTATTGAAATTAAAGTTACTATAAATAATGTCAACAAAATCTTTTTCAAGCTACTCACATCGTATATAACAGGTGCAGTATATGGTTCTATAGATGTTGATATAAAGAAAAAGTTCTTGATAAAAATTTTTGTTAGAAAAATACTGAATACTAAGCCTAACACAGTTGCTACAAAGAAAACAATCAAACTTTTCAACAGTTCAAACATTATAACTTCTTTCTTTTTCATCCCAATTATTCTCAGTAGTCCTTGTTCTTTTGACATTGATTTATGCATTAAAAACAAAATATTAAATACTAATAAAATAGCCATAGCAATGAACACAATATCGAAAACATCATATTCTTGTGAGAGGTTAGATTTTTCTTCCATTATTCTCTCAAGTGTATCATTTATATAAATATGGTCTGAATTTGATTTTATCTTTTCACACAACTCGTCCGCAATTCGTAATAAGTTTGATTTTTTGTCCTTTAAATAGATATTACCATCATAGTCTGCATATTTGTCAAAAGAATAGTTACTGTCATATATAAATATGCTTTTAAATTTATAATAATCTTTCAGTTCTTCTGGATAT
>NZ_ADGQ01000011.1 GCF_000147675.1 Peptostreptococcus stomatis DSM 17678
TTTAAGTTTCTTATTAGTTACAGTCAGCCCACCTGATTGCGAATCTGCACCATAATCAACCTTGTACCAGTTGCCATCAAATTGTATTTTATAATCTTTTTCGCCGACTTCTTGAACAGAGTACTTATGATCATTTCCATGTTCATCTGTTTTATCTAAGTTTGTCCATGTATGGGTAATATTTCCATTTGTAAGCTGAACTGGTGTACCTTCTGGTTGTCCATCCTTTAAAAGTTGCAAGCTAATTGTAGGCTTATCTCCCATCAATGGTGTTTCATCTTGATTTTCCCACTTTTTAGTGACTTTTACTGTTATTTTTCCCTTTTTATTTTTAATGGTTGCAATTGTCGCTTCACCATTTATAACTTTTACTGGTATCGGGGTTTTGTCAAGTAGGTAACCAAGAGGTGCATCTGTCTCTATTATTTCATAGTCGCCTTGAGAAAGGCGCTCTGTCTCAGCCTCTCCTTGAGCATTAGTGATAATGTTCCACACTTTGCTCGGATCACCCACTTTTACAATTTTAAATTTTGCATTTCCCAGAGGTTTATTAGTATTATCAGAATCAACTTTTTTTATTTTAATTTTATTTGTTAAATCACCGCCACCAGTACCACTGCCTCCTGCAACTTGATAATAGCTATGACCTGTAATTATACTCTCTTTCGATTTAAATTCAGCTTTATTTTTTAATTTTAACCCCTCTTCATAAGTAGATTTATAAAATAAATACCATTGTGTTGCCTGCAATTTACCATCTACAGAATAACCTTTATCTTTCAAAAAATCGCTCATTCTGAAGGTAAACTTTCGCATATTACTGTCAAATTTAAGATAATTTTTCAATTCTTCATATTTAATAGATTTATATTTTGATTCACTTATATCATCTCCAGTACTATTAAATTCAGCTTGTTTAAGCCTAAACGTATCCAGTTTATATTTTATTCCTTCAGGCAATACGCCTGTTTCAGACGAGAGTTCATCACTAAGAACGACATCTGTGAAAGTACCCTTTTTGAAATTTAATCTAATAACCCACTCAGCTTCATTTAAAGCATCTTTAGTCTTATTAGCCCATTTAGCCAAGGCTTCATCAGGGTTTACATTTGGTTTTGGATTAATATGATGGGTGTGTGTCTTCCCATCAAAATAGTAAGAAATGGTATAACTTCCGTCTAATTGCTTAACATATTTAGTAGTATTAAATCTTGAATCAAGATAAAATTCTCCTTTTATATTTTCATGTGTTTCTACATAATCTTTAAAAGTAACTACAACATTGGCACCGCCTTCATTATTAGGAGTTGCAACCAAATGACCTAAAATTTTTCCATCTTCTGTTTTTAAATCAAACTCTATTTTATGCGCCAATATGAATTCATCTGGAATTTTAATCTTAAAAAAATCTTCTCTCTTCAATGTTTTACCATATTTACTAGCATCCCATTTAATTTTTATTTTAAACGCTTCATAATAATTATATGTATTAGCTGGATTTTCATCGTTTGTTCTTATTATATTAAAGTCTATTATCTTAGCGTCAACCTCTTTGGGATTTTTTGCAGTATCACGAGTTTCAATAGCAAAAGCGTAAACCGAAAAAGATGATGCATTAAATGAAACTTTAGATTCAGATGTAACTATAGCACTCGAATATTTATCCGGAATACCTGATTTACTTATGTGAATTACTTGAATATTTTTTCTTCCTATTTTTGTAAGTTCTTTTTTTACCTTGTCATCGGATATAGTCACTCTAACTGGTTTTATAGGCTGATATTCTTTACCCTTATCATCAAATATTTTAATATCATAGGCTGTCACTACTCTTTGATACTCAGGTAAAATATTATTTGAAAGTTCCACATATCTTGCAGTCGCATAACCACCTTTCGGTAATAAACCCTTTATATATATTGAAGGATGATTAGAGTTTGCAACTAGCTCAACTTCATATATTTGTTCTTTTAATTTATTATTTCCAACATTATCCTCATCTTTTTTCTGAGTATCCAAACTACCTGTTTCATTTTTGTTATTCGAATTAATTGAATCAGGACTTATTTTTTTTATCTTATCAAAATCTAGATCATTTTCAGCAACCAACCTAAATTCTGAGAAATGACTTACCTTTCCACTTAGTGTTACACTTTGTATTCCTTTTTCCTCCATGAAACCCTTAGCAGTCCTGTTTGTGTCAATTACTTTTGGAACACCATTTACTACATGATAAAGTTTTAAATTTACAGGCCTATCATCTGGTAGAAGATTAGATGTCCTATCCAAGATGAAAGATACCTTTACTTCTGTTCCCTTTGCAGGTTGTACTTCTTTGTTATTATTGTCCTTGAAAGTAATGTCATAAGCTATTTTGTCCTTAAGTTTTGACACCAACCTCACAGAAACAGTCGTTCCTTTAGGGAAAGCTCCCTTTGGTGCATCAACTTTTATAATCAGTCCTTTTTCTTGTTTTTCAAAAGATATTTTTTCACTTTCTAGATTTTCTTCTTTTATTTCAGGTGAAGTTTGTTTTTTATCTTGTTCTGAAGATGTATTTTCTTTAGCTTTTTCTTCAGTTTTTCCAAGTTTCTTTTCTTCTGAGTCTTGGCCACTATTCTTTCTAGGGTTCTCAACCTTCCTATCCTTAGAATTTTTATCTAAATCCTTTTTCTTAGGATCTTCTTTTGTCTTAGAATCTTCAATTTTGCCGTCTACATATTTATTGTCTAAATCCTTTTTATTTGGATTTTCAGGCTTTTTGTCTATAGGCTTTTTATCTAAACCTGTATTTTTAGATTTTTGTATTATTTGATTTTTGTTATTTTTAAGTGTTCTTTCACTTCTTGTAAAAGCCTTATCAGCACTTACGTTTTGGCTATAGGCTACTTTGTCGTCTGCATAGGACAGGTTGTTGCCAATACCCGAAACGAGAACATTAAATACCATGACAAGTGTTAATAAGATACTCATATGTTTTTTCACTCACATCACTCCTTACCCTCTTTATACCCTGAAACTTTTTAAATGTGCAATTTGAAATTCGAGCCCCTTGATACACCATAAAAAATTAATCACTAAATAAAGGTCCTAGTCAAATGCACAAATACACATAATAATTATACCATAATATATATATAGTGTCTAGATTTTTTAAAATTCGAATATTTTTAATTCAAACCAAAAGTAATACTTCTTATTAGTTAGTTCCTCATCGTGAACATATCTTAGTTCCATTTATTCATATCTTAGCGTCATTTATCTATACCTATTTATCCTTTCCTACTCTTAAACAAATGAGCAAAATATTCTATCGCAAAATATAAAGCCCTATAATTTTAGATGCATTATTAGTGTTCTATTCAATTTATCTGCAAAATACATATACACCCTTGTCATAAATTTTAACCCCTTACAAACTCTAAGCGCATCCTTAAAAAAGCCATCTACACTTATGAGTTCAGTATGAGTTTTATGTGCAAATTCAATCGGATTATCTATAGCAAAATACATCTGGGCATCCCTATTGCCAGTTTTCTTCACATACTTATTGGCTAGTTTTAAGCCAGCTGAATTTGTAGCATCAAAAACCAAGTCACCATTTGTAATCATATCTTTCATATCACTTATCATGGACAATATTTTTTCTTCTTTAAAGTATTGATATACTCCAGAAACAACAAGCAAAGTAGGCAGGGAAATATCTACTTCTTTTATCCAGTCAAGGCTGAACATATCTCCAGAAATTAGGCATTCATTTTCTGCCTCACCTAGTAGGCTTCTTCTTACCTCTATTACATCAGGTAAATCTACTTGATAAAAATTAACTGTTTTATTTCCTATACGGTTGTAAGCTGTTTCAAGTCCTGCACCTAGAAATACAACATTAGATAAATCTTTCGTTTCAATAAATCTTCTTATTTTTTTGTCTATGGTATACTGCCTGCAAACACTTGCCATATAAAAGTATTCTGTTGAATTTTCCTTTATCTCATTAGTAGGAATGAAACTTTCTAGTGATAGAGCTTTTTCATCATAGAAAAATTCCGGAAATTTTTTAGATGCATATATTCTTGCCATCAATGGAATATATAGTGTATCTTCAAGACCCTTTAGTGTATTTTTTTTATTCATATTAGCACCCTCTCAAAAAATCAATATAATGACTACTATTTTTGGTTCGTTACCATTAATTATACTCATTAGATATTTTAACATGTATAATCATTCATATTATATCATAATTATTGTTATTGAATCAATATCTCACAGGTCTGGTCTAGTACTAATAGCTTACTTATCTATATATGATATTTTAAAAGAATTGATTTATACACAAAAACAACCCTCCTTACTGAACTTTTATCCAGTAAAGAGGGTAAAACAGCAAAATATCTATAATTTTTTATACTAGTAAATTAGCTATTCTTCATCCTTATTGACACTCTTGATCAACTCATCCATATACATGCCTCTTTCTATAGAGTCATCTATCTTGAAGACTATTTCGGGTGCATATCTTAACTTGACCTGCCTACCTACTTCTCTTCTTATATATCCCCTGGCTGAGTTTAAGCCCTCTAAAGATGCTTCCCTATCTCCTCCTAGTATACTTATGTATACAAAGGCATATCTTAGGTCATTTGTAACTTCTACATCAGTTACACTGATCATAGATGTTATTCTTGGATCTTTTATTCCATTAATCAGCATACTACTGACTACTTTTCTTACTTCTTCACTAATTCTCTTTATCCTGTTTGAAGCCATATTCTACCCCTCTTCTCTGAGGCACTATTAGTCTAGAGTTCTTTCGACCTCTTTAGTGATATATGCCTCTACTATATCACCCGGCTTGATATCGTTGTAGTTTACAAAACTCAAACCACACTCAAATCCCTGGGCTACTTCCTTTACATCATCTTTAAACCTCTTCAAGGCAGCTAGTTCACCTTCGTGGATGATTATACCATCCCTAACTATTCTAACCTTAGAAGCTCTCATTATCTTACCTGATGTTACATAGCAACCTGCAACTGTTCCAACACCAGATATCTTGTATATTTCTCTTATTTCTACCTTACCTGTATCTTCATCTACATAGTCAGGGTCTAGCATACCACTCATGGCAGCCTTGATATCTTCTATTGCCTTGTATATGATTGTGTATGTTCTAATATCAACAGATTCTTTTTCAGCAACCTGCTCTGAGCCGGATACTGGTCTAACGTTAAATCCTATGATTATAGCATTAGATGCAGATGCAAGTAGGACGTCTGATTCTGTGATGGCACCAACACCACCATGGATGACCTTAATGGCAACCTCTTCGTTAGACAACTTTTCTAAAGACTGCTTTACAGCCTGGACAGAACCCTGAACGTCCGCCTTTATTACTATGTTAAGGTCCTTAACCTTTCCTTCTGACATCTGGGCAAATAAGTCATCAAGAGAAATCTTTGAAGATGCCTTTAACATTTCCTCTCTCTGCATTGCCTGTCTCTTTTCGGCTATAAGTCTAGCTGTCTTGTCATTAGGAGTTTCAGCAAACTGGTCTCCACCTGCTGGAACTTCAGATAGGCCTAGTATTTCTACTGCTGTAGATGGACCGGCTTGTTTGATCCTCTTACCCTTGTAGTTAATCATGGCCCTTACCTTACCTGATGCTACACCAGCAACGATCGGGTCACCAACGCTTAGGGTACCACCCTGGACCAATACGGTAGCAACTGGACCCCTATTCTTGTCAAGTTCTGCTTCTATTACAGTACCTACAGCCCTCTTATTAGGGTTTGCCTTTAGTTCTTGAATCTCTGCTACAAGTAGTACCATCTCTAGTAGGTTCTCTATATTTATCCTCTTCTTTGCTGATACTTCTACAGAAATTACATCTCCGCCCCAGTCTTCAACCAATAAACCTTGCTCAGATAATTCCTGTTTTACCCTATCAGGATTGGCACCTGGCTTGTCTATCTTGTTTATAGCTATTATCAAAGGTACATCGGCTGCCTTAGCATGGTTTATGGCCTCAATAGTCTGTGGCATGATACCATCGTCTGCCGCAACTACCAGGATAGCTATATCTGTAACCTGGGCACCTCTGGCCCTCATTGATGTAAAGGCTTCATGACCAGGTGTATCCAAAAATACTATCTTCTGACCATTTATCTTTACTTCAGATGCACCTATATGCTGGGTAATACCACCAGCTTCTCCTGAGATTACGTCTGTGTCTCTTATTGCATCTAGTAGGGATGTCTTACCGTGGTCAACGTGACCCATCACAGTTACTACTGGTGGTCTTGGCACAAGGTCTTTTTCATCATCCTCTTCTATTTCCATCAAGGCCTCTATTTCTAGTTCTTCTATCTCTGAATTATCAGACCTCATTAGGGTAAAACCAAATTCACTACAGACTAGGGCGGCTATATCAAAGCTTATCTCCTGGTTTATAGTTGCCATGGTACCCATCTTCATCAATTTCATGATTACTTCTGAAGCTGGCTTGTCCATCTGACTTGCAATTTCCTGGACTGTTATCTTGCCATCTACTTCAACGACATTTCCCTTTGCTTCCTTTATTTCTTCATTTAGCATTTCTATAAATAGCTGTAGGTTTTCACCCTCTAAATTTTTCTTATCTTCTGTTGTTTCTACACCAAAGTCATTAATTTTCTTTGCGATTTCTTTTTCGCTCATCTTATAATCTTCGGCAATCTTTTTTATGCTAGTCTTAGACATAAAAACCACCTCCTATATCTCAGTCCCGTCCAACAAGATCAATATCTGGTCTGACATCTTCTTGTCCTTTATTCCAAGTACAGCCCTGGGACTTTTACCTATAGACCTACCCAATTCTTCCTTTGTTCCGAATTGCCTGCAGGCTATATTTCTATAACTGGACTTGTCTGTAAATAATTTTTTTGTATTAGCTGATGCGTCATCAGCAAGTATAATTAGGCTTAGTCTCATTTTTTTAAGGTCTCTTAGGGTAGTATCATCACCTGATACTAGGTTGCCCGACCTCATAGCTAGACCCAACCATGAATATATCTTTTTTTCATTCATGCCGCTAATCCTCTAGTTTTTCTAGCTGACCTAGTAGGTGTTCATAGACTTGGTCATCTACATCCATTTTAAAGGCCCTATTTAGTTGTTTAGACTTGATGGCCTTAGTTAGACATTCCTTGTTGGCGCATACATAGGCACCCCTACCATTGGCCCTGCCTGTAGGATCAATAAAGATTTCATTTTCCTTGTTTTTTACGATCCTAATTAACCCCTTCTTTGTATCCCTAGTTTGACAAACTATGCACTTTCTCTGGGGTACTTTTTTTTGCTTTTGCATTGGACACCTCCAATATATTTTCTAACCATCCTGCCAGTCTACTATTAGTTTAAGTGACTGGGGAAGATACCTGCTATAATTAGTCTTGTATTTCTTCTTGAACGTCTTCTCCTAAATCAGATTCTTCTGATTCTAATTCTGAAGTTTCTCCAGTTTCAAAGTCTTCTTCATCTTGGCCTGCCAGTATTTCTGCTTCTTCATGAGCCTTTAGTTCAGCCTCTTCAACCAATCTCTTAGCTTCCTCTTCAGCTGCAATTTTGTTTTTCTCTATTTCTTCTAATAGGGCAGCCTCTTCTTCTGGACCAAATTCTGATTCTGGTTTGATATCTATCTTCCAGTTAGTCAACCTTGCAGCAAGTCTAGCATTCTGACCTTCCTTACCGATTGCAAGCGATAACTGGTAATCAGGCACTATAACTATGGCAGACTTGTTTGCTTCGTCTATAAATACCCTTGTTACCTTGGATGGGCTAAGGGCTGCTTCTATAAATGTGGCTGGGTCATCGCTGTACTTAACTATGTCTATCTTTTCATCACCTAGTTCATCAACTATATTTCTAACCCTGGCCCCCTGCGTACCAACACATGCACCGATTGGATCTATATTTTCATCTATAGACTTAACTGCCATCTTAGTCCTAGATCCGGCCTCTCTTGATATAGATTTGATATGGACAATACCTTCTTGGATTTCAGGTACCTCCATTTCAAATAACCTCTTTACCAGACCAGCATTAGTTCTTGATAGCAGAATCTGTGGATTCTTGTTTGTCCTGTTTACTTCAAGAACATAGAACTTCATATTGCTACCAATCTTGTAGTCTTCATTCCTAATCTGCTCGCTCTGTAGTAGGACACCTTCGCCCTTACCTATCTGGACAAATACTATTTGCTTGCCATCTCTTGACGATGTCCTTGATATTTCACCAGTCACTAATTCATCCTGCTTTTCAAGGAATTCATTATATGTCATTTCACGTTCAGCTTCTCTTATCTTCTGAACTACGATTTGCTTAGCTGTCTGGGCTGCAATCCTACCGAAGTCTTTTGGTGTAACCTCGTGCTCAATTATGTCTCCTAGCTCATAGTTAGGATTTATTTCCCTGGCTTCTGATAGCTCTATTTCTAAGAAGTTGTCGTATAGGTCTGATTCATCTACAACCACTCTCTGAGAATATACCTTTATATCACCTGTTTCCCTGTTCATATCTATTCTGACATTCTGGGCAGAACCAAAGTTCTTCTTGTAGGCAGATGTCAATGCCTGTTCTATAGTTTCTAGCAATACATCCTTGTCTATTCCCCTATCTCTTACAAGCTCATCAAGGGCTTGTATAAATTCTGTGTTCATTATTACCTCCGATTTATTTACCTATATTAAAATACAACTGCCAGCCTAATCTGGGCAATTTCTTTCCTGTCAAATTTCTTTTCTGTATCCCCTATGGATACTACTACCATACCATCTTGGTCAAGACCTCTTAATTCTGCCTCAAACTGCTTGGTTTTTAGGTCTTGGTCATTCTTATAAAGTTTAACTTCTACAGTCTTACCTGCATACTTGCTAAACTCCTTGTCCCTCTTTAGGACCCTGTCTATACCTGGTGAACATACTTCCAAGAAGTAGTTATCTTCTATATAGTCTTCTTCATCAAGTATAGGGTTAATTTCCCTACTTACCTTTTCACATTCATCAAGGCCTATTCCGTTTTCATGGTCTATAATTACCCTTAGGTAGTATACACCTGCTTCTTTGACGTATTCTACATCAACAAGCTCATATCCAAAGCCTTCGACACTTGGTTGAATCTTTTCTTCAACCCTCTGTGCAATGTTTTTCTTCATAGCACACCTCCTATTCAATTGTCAAAAATATTAAATTGTCTATATCAAACCCATCCTTTTAAAACCTTTTTGGTCATTAGGAGATCAGGTCTAAGATATCAGTATGAATCAGCATGAAAAAATGTGAGCCAAAAGATGCCTCACATTTAAAACACATATTCAATACATTCATAATACCATACTTTTGGTGGTTTTTCAAGGTATTTCAAGTATTTAATTGAATCGCTTCAATTCATTTAACTCAAAGGTCCACTGAGGTGTTATCATCTTACCGGACTTTTTCACTTCATCCAGACTGTACCATGGACTAATTTCCTTGTTGGCCTTGTTTACCAAAACCTGGGTCTGCTGGGCTGGCATATATGACTGGGCTAGCATAAAGACCTTTTCACCCTTGTGATTTTCAGCCATATCTATAACCATAATAGCGTGGCCTACCCTCTTAGTTCCCGGAGTACCACCCCTGACAAAGACATCTCCTATCTGCATATCATCTATACTTACACCATGGGTATCTTTGACCAAAGAAAGGGTACCACAGTAGCCATATACCACATTCATGAACTTCTTGTAGACTTTCTCAGACCTATCTGGCTCAGCCATCAAAAAGTACTGACCTGTTTCTGGGTCAACCCTATAACCTCTTGTATACTTGGAAAAATCAGCTAGTCCAGCCGATACAAAGTTAAATTTGATCTTGTCATACTGGCCTGTCTGGTAAAGATAGTCTCCCCTAAACTTAAAGCAGGCATCAGCACAGTGAAGGAGGTTTTTACCTTCTAAATCTATGTCAAAAACTGAATCGTAGACACCTTCTGATGGCTTCACCTTGCCATTATAATAGTATGACTTTTCCCCATACTTTTTAAGTTTTTCATGTCTTAAAAATTCTCCGAAAGATCCCTTTGTAAGCTTGACCCTTGTATATCCCTCAGGTGTTTTATATCTGGTCTCTATATTGTCACCATCCTTATTTACTAGAGACTTAACTTGATTACCTGAATCCTTGTCACTGGATGTGCCTTCCTTGCTTCCACAGGCTGTTAATGATATGGCCATTCCCAGGCAGATTGCAAGTAGGACCAGTCCAGATTTTTTAGTAAGCTTTATTTTACTATTCATACTATCCTCCCAACAAAATACGACCATTTATAGAGGTGGTTAACCTACACAATTATATGGGACAAGATCCCCTTATAAAAAAGTCCCCCTACCTCATACAAGGCAGAGGGACATTAAATAGCTATTTGATCACTCTGAATTACTTATTCAATTATATCACAAATTTACTTTAAAAGGTAGATTAATAGAAAATATACATATGGTGCTACCAGTAGTACACTATCAAACCTGTCCAATACACCACCATGGCCTGGGATTATTTTTCCATAATCCTTGATATCTACATACCTCTTGATTGCCGATGCTATCAGATCACCCATCTGGGCGATAATACTACCAAATAATGATATAATTACCATTACACCTATAGGCAACTTGAATATTAGGCCAAATATTATACAGGCTATAATTGATCCTGCAATACCTCCCAGACTACCTTCGATAGTTTTTTTAGGACTGGTCTTTGGCATTAGCTTGTGCCTACCAAACCTCCTGCCTACAAAGTATGCGAAGGTATCTGTCATGAAGGCGATTATAAATACCAACCAAACATATATATGACCCCTGTCAAGCCTTTCTGATATAAGAATTATGTAGTTGAAGCAAAAGCATATGTATAGTATGCCTGAAAAAGTCAATGACAAGTCAACTACGTCTCTCTTTTGCTTAAGTACATAAATTATGGCCACTAAAAATAATACGAACATTATAAAGGCATATACACTTGTGCTCCACGCAAATAGATTAGCTAAGAAGATAGCTACTACAAATGCATATCCAATTTCATATATAGGACGTTTTTGAATCTTGACAAATGCATTATAAAATTCATGTAATGCTACCCCCATAAGGACCAGACCACCAATGTAAAGTGGCAGCCCACCTAATACCAGTAGTATTAGGAGTGGTAGCATAATCATTGCGGAAACCAATCTCTGCTTCATAAGTTCACCCCTACTTTATACCGCCAAAACGCCTATCCCTGCTCTGGTAAGCAAAAATAGCCTTTTGTAGCTCCTTCTCATCAAAATCAGGCCAGTGGATATCAGCAAAATAAAACTCTGAATAGGCTAATTCCCACAACAAGAAGTTACTCAACCTCTGTTCACCACTGGTCCTTACAACAAGGTCCGGGTCTGGAGACTCCTTAGTTGATAGGTGGCTTGATATAAGGTCGTCACCTATATCGTCTACTGAAATTTTGCCATCTACTACTTCCTGACTGATGTTTTTTACTGCATTTACCAAGTCATTCCTACCCCCATAGTTTAGGGCAAGCGACATTACAAGACCTGTATTATCTTTAGTCTTTTCCTTGGCATGGTCTAGTTCTTCTATACATGCTTGAGGTAGCTTGCTAATATCCCCTATAGTAAGTATTTTGACATTGTTTTTATGCAGTTCCTCTAATTCATTTCTCAGATACTTGACCAAGAGACCCATCAAGGCAGATACCTCTTCCTTTGGACGTTTCCAGTTTTCAGTGGAAAATGCATATAGAGTTAGGTACTTGACCCCTAGTCTAGAGCATTCCTTTACTACCTTCCTGATTGTTTCTACACCAACCTTGTGTCCATAAGTCCTAGGCATAAACCTTGACTTGGCCCACCTGCCATTACCATCCATTATGATTGCTATATGAGCAGGTACCTTGTCCAAGTTAATATCATAGAATAAATTTTCCATTTTACACTTCCATTATATCTTTTTCTTTGTTAGCAGTTAGCTCTTCTATAGTCTTGATGTACTTGTCAGTCATCTTCTGAACTTCATCAATTGCCTTCTTTGCATCATCCTCAGCTAGTTCTCCTGCCTTTTCCATCTTTTTGATCTTGTCATTGGCATCTCTTCTGTCGTTTCTAATCCTTACCTTGAAACTTTCAGAAGCCTTTGATGCCTTCTTTGCAAGTTCTTTTCTTCTTTCTTCTGTTAGTGGTGGCACAACCAGTCTGATTACAGAACCATCATTTGCTGGCGCTATACCAACATCAGACTCTGATATTGCCTTTTCTATAGTATGAATACTAGACTTATCCCATGGAGTTATTGTTAGTATTCTACCTTCAGATACAGCAATAGCAGCCATTTGGTTTACTGGTGTAGGTGTACCATAGTAGTCAACCCTTACCTTATCCAACATTGAAGCATTGGCTCTACCTGCCCTGATAGTACCAAATTCAAACTTTAAGGCCTCTATCGTCTTTTCCATTTGTTCTTCTAATTGAACATGCACATCCAGTTTCATATTTTACCTCCTAATATGCGTTACCCATACGCTTAAAATTTTTTAAATTCTATTTATATATATTATACTACTATTTTGCTTACTATTCTACAGTAGTACCGACATCTTCTCCATAAACAACCTTAATTATATTTTCAGTATTTAATTCAAATACCTTTATAGTAATCTTATTGTCCATACATAGTGAAGTCGCTGTCGAATCCATTACCTTTAGTTCCCTATTGATTACCTCCATGTATGAAAGCTTAGTGAACTTCTTAGCATCAGGATGCTCCTTTGGATCCTTGTCATATACAGCATCTACATTCTTGGCAAGAAGGATTACATCTGCCTCCATTTCAGCTGCCCTTAAGGCTGCAGCAGTATCTGTTGAGAAGTATGGGTTACCTGTTCCTGCTCCAAATATAACTACCCTACCCTTTTCAAGGTGTCTAACAGCCCTTCTTCTGATATATGGTTCTGCTACCTTGTTCATTTCTATACCAGTCTGAACCCTTGTTGGCACGCCTATATTTTCTAATGAATCCTGTAGGGCCATGGCATTCATTACAGTTGCCAACATACCTATATAGTCAGCAGTAGTCCTATCCATACCCTGGCTAGTTCTACCTCTCCAGAAGTTTCCTCCACCAACAACTACAGCTACTTCTACGCCTACGTCATTCAGTTTCTTGATTCCCAAAGAGATTTCACTTACAACATCGTTGTTTATACCAAATCCAGTCCCTCCAGAAAGGGCCTCTCCACTTATCTTTAGTAATACTCTCTTATACATTGGCTGTTCACTCATTTTTACTCCTCCTAACAATATCTTAAAAAAAAGAGAACACAAGAAGTGTCCTCTTTAATTACAATTACTTCATCTGCTTAGCTACTTCTTCAGCAAAGTTTTCTTCTCTCTTTTCAATACCTTCACCAACTTCGTACCTAACCATACTAGCAATGCTAATATCGCTAGCTACTTCCTTAGCAACCTTAGCTATAAGTTTAGATATAGTCAACTCAGAATCTTTTACGAATACCTGGTCAACCAAGCATACTTCCTTTAATTCCTTGTTTAATCTACCAACAACCATCTTTTCAACTATATTAGCTGGCTTTCCTTCATTAAGGGCCTGCTGAGTTAATATTTCAGTTTCATGAGCTATATATTCTGGATCTACGTCATCTCTAGAAATATACTTTGGATTCATAGCAGCAACCTGCATAGCTATATCCCTACCAAGAGTTAATACTCTTTCATCATTCGAATCCGTAGCAAGTTCAACCAAAACACCAATCTTTCCACCACCGTGGATATATCCTGCTACCTTGCCCTTAGTAGAAATTCTTTCAAATCTTCTAACGTCTAGCTTTTCACCGATTGTAGCAACTCTATCATTTAATACATCCTTTAGAGCCTTACCTTCCTTGTGGTTTGAAGCAAGAAGTGCATCTAGGTCAGCAGCATCTCCTTCTAGTACCATTTCAGCTACATCTGCTACAAAGTCCTTGAAATCCTGGTTCTTTGCAACGAAGTCAGTTTCTGAGTTTACCTCTACTACTGCAGCAAGAGTGTTGTCAGCATTAGTTTTTATAGTAACTAGACCTTCTGCAGCTACTCTATCAGCCTTTTTAGCAGCCTTAGAAAGACCCTTTTCTCTTAATATATCAACAGCTCTTTCCATATTTCCATCAGCTTCAGTAAGAGCCTTCTTGCAGTCCATCATACCTGCGCCTGTCGCTTCTCTTAATTCTTTTACCATCTGTGCAGTTACAGCCATTGTAAAATCCTCCTAATAATTTTGTAATAATTTTCCTATTGTATTCACAAAATGGTAAGGGCAATGCCCTTACCATAAGCTTTACATATTAAATGTAATCTGATTACATTTCTTCTGTTGTTTCAGTAGTTTCTTCAGTTTCTTCAACTTCAACAGCTTCAGATTCTTCAGCTACGTCATCAAGACCTTGTCTAGCTTCGATTATGGCACTAGCCATTGCTCCAGTTATTAACTTTACAGCTCTGATAGCATCATCATTAGCTGGGATTGGATAGTCGATTTCATCTGGATCACAGTTAGTATCAACTGTTCCTATTACAGGAATACCTAGTCTATGAGCTTCCTGGATAGCTATGTTTTCTTTTCTTGGGTCTACTACAAATAGTGCAGCTGGTAGTTCAGGCATATCCTTAACACCGCCTAAGAACTTTTCTAGCTTTTCTTTTTCAGCTCTTAACTTGATTACTTCCTTCTTTGGTAGTACATCAAATGTACCATCTTCTTCCATTGCTTCCAATTCTCTTAGCTTCTGGATTCTAGTCTTGATTGTCTTGTGGTTAGTTAGCATACCACCTAGCCATCTTTCATTTACGAAGTACATACCACATCTCTGAGCTTCTTCCTTGATAGCTTCCTGAGCCTGCTTCTTAGTACCAACGAAAAGGATTGGCTTACCAGTTTCTGCTACTTCCTGCATGAACTTGTATGCTTCATCAATCTTCTTTACTGTCTTCTGTAGGTCAATGATATATATTCCATTTCTTTCTGTGAATATAAACTTGGCCATCTTTGGGTTCCATCTTCTTGTCTGGTGACCGAAGTGTACACCAGCTTCTAGCAATTGCTTCATTGAAATTACTGACATTTAATTTTTCCTCCTTGGTTTTTACCTCCAGCACGTTCTACTTCCTAAAAAACCCTATAGGCACCTTTTAAGAATCCCGTTGCTGTGTTTATTTAATTTAGTTTTATAAAATAACCTCTATCATTTTAACATCTATACCTAGACCTGTCAAGTTATTTAGCTATATTACTTATCCTATTTCTACAAAGCAGCCTGGTATATTTTAACTATATCCTCTGCCTCTAAATTTACAAATCCCTGGATACTTCCACCCTTGACATTAGCAGCATGCTTGGCCATAACTTCAAAGTTTTCATCGTTTATACCTACTTCAGTCAGGCTGGCCGGTATATTAAGGTCCTTGCAGAAGAAGTCTTGTGTCAAGTCAATTGCCTTATTAGCTATTTCGTACTTGTCTAGACTTGGGTCAAGCCCCCATACATTTATACCATAATCGACAAAATTATCCAGTGTGTCATCATTTAGGACATACCTCATCCAGTGTGGTGTCAATATAGCTAGACCTACGCCATGAGTAACATCATAGTAGGCGCTTAGCTCATGTTCCATTGGATGGACAGACCAGTTATTGGCAGACCCGCCTGATAATAAACCATTTATTGCCCATGAAGATGCCCACATCAGGTTGGCCCTGGCTTCATAGTTGTCTGGTTCCTTACATGCAATAGGCCCATAGTGAAAGCAAGTCTTTAGGATTGCCTCAGCAAACCTGGCCTGAAGGTAGCCACCTTTAACATTGGTAAAGTAGTTTTCAAAGGTATGACTGATAATATCCGCAGTACCTGCTGCCGTATGCTTGGCTGGTACTGTATAAGTGTACTCTGGGTCCAGTACAGATGCTTTTGGCAGGGTAATACCCGGCATACCTGTTCCCAACTTTTGGTTTGTTGTCATATTTGATATTACCGCATTGGCATTCATCTCTGATCCTGTAGCTGAAAGTGTTAGTACAGTAAATATAGGTATAGCATCTACTATTTTTTTCCTATCAAGGACCAGGTCCCAAGGGTCTCCATCATACTTTACACCAGCCGCAATTACCTTGGAGCAGTCTATTGAGCTTCCACCACCAACTGCAAGTATACCACCCAGTTGGTTTTCCTTACAGAGTTTTATACCTTCTACAACCGATTCTATCCTTGGATTTGGGTCTACCCCACTCAACTCTTCAAAGTATATATTATTATCCTTTAGCTCTGCCACTACAGAGTCATATATTCCATTTTTCTTGATACTACCCCCACCGTATACCAAGAGTAACCTGTCTGTATACTTTATTATATCCTTGCCTAACTTTTTGATTTGTCCCTTACCAAAGTGAATATTTGTGTCTAAGTGCATGTTGAAATTGTACATAAAATCGCCCCTCTTCAAATAAATATAATTAGTATATTAATACATAAAAGCCCGCCAGATTGTGACCCTTATCAAGGTAGATCAATGTGACTAGTCATTTATATTAATCAAGCTGTGAACCTAGATAGGCTTCTACCTTTTTCAAGTCTTCTACACTATCTATTTCCATTAGGTCATTTTTTTCTAACTTTTTGATATTGACATTAAGGTAGTCCATATTGTCTTTTACTACGTCATCCCAGTACTTGTTCAGGTAGTCATCAATCTCTTCAATCTTGTCCAGTTTTTCCTTGATATATTGCCCATCCTGGTGGTCCCAATAAGAAACGCCACACATGATATAACCATCACCATCACATATGTCAATAGCACTAACCTTGTCCTCAGAATCTACCACCAACTTCCACTCATTGACAAAAGCTTCCTTGTGACAAGAAAAATAGGTAGACCTGGAAATACCAGGGTCTATGATATTTTTGTTCATATATATATCCCCTTCTAGGACATATGAACAACCTAAAAGGTCTCTTACCTTGTACATAGAGTAAATGTTATTGTATACGTCAAACTTCTCGTTGAATACCAGCTTAACCCCATACCTGTCGACCAGGTATTCGAAGGCCTCCTTCTGGTAGCCTACAACCATAACTATATCATCTATACCCTTTTCTTTTAAAAATCTTACTTGTCTCTCTGCCATGGCTTCACCTGCAACCTCTACCAGAGACTTTGGTTTATTGTCTGTAAGGGGTCTTAGTCTAGTCCCCATACCAGCAGCTAAAATAATTGCTCTCATACTCTTAACTCCTATTGTTATGCTTCAGCCTGGTCCTTAGAAACCAATACCGACCCAATAATGATCAATACTGAACAAAATACCAGTTTTAGATTAAATTCTGCCCCCAAAGCTATAATAGATATTATCATGGCCCATATTGAATATGTAATATTAAGGCCCGTTGCCTTGACTGGACCTATAGAGTCTATAGCACTATAATAGCATACATAAGATGCAGTTCCAATAAAGGCAGTTATTGCGATAAAAATCATTAGCTTGGACGTGATTATCTCCACAGAAAGTGGAGCCCCTTTAATAAATAATACCACAATGATGACATATATGAAAGCAGAAGTCATCTGTCTAATCCATAAAGCTTCTACAGGAGTTACGTCATCTTTCATACCGTAGGCACAGATAACACTCTCAAGCGACCAGGCTACAACGGTTATAAGGGCTGCAACAAAGCCAAGGGCAAAGTTTTTCACCTGGACATCTCCCGGAGTATATCCCAAAATAATTATCGATAGGATACTTAAAAATAAACCAAACCATCCTTTTTTTGTTAATTTTATATGTAGGAATACATAGCTAAAGAAGGCTCCGGCAGCAGGATACATAGCAGATATAGACGCCGTATAACTAGCACCTATATTTGTAATAGCAAACATATAGGCCATCATCCCTATAGGACCCCCAAACAGGGCTGCCAATATTACAAACCTACCACTCCTTGTCCATAAAAGTCTGGCTGTATGCATAAAATCCTTCCTGATAATAGACAAAATCGTCATCCAAAAGGCAGATGAAAAATCATGTAAGAAGGCACCTACTATTGGTGCTATTGCTATAGCCTGGGCAGTTGATACAAAGGGCGACATGGCCAATATTACGCCGGTCAAGACTGTATCCATCCCCCAAAAAATACCAGACAAAAGGGCCGTTGATACCCCAAACTTCAAGTTATTTCTATACTTCTTTCTCATTTTATCCTCCGAACACATAAAATACTCATTTTTAAACACTAAACCTACATATATATTTCATAGAATTTTTCTACATTCTGCTTGGCCCTTTCATACCTCATTGGGCCATAGTCACCAAACGATACTCCCTTTGCCTCCTTGTAGACTGTCCATATAGACCATAGGAAGTCCTGGCAAATCTTGAATAGGAGAATTTTTTCCTCCTGGACCGGACTAGGCTTGTCTGACCCCTTCTTCAAATCATAGTCTATGCTAAAATACTTATTTTTAAATAGGTCTTCCTCATCCTTGTTGAAATCACATTCTATGATATGACCTGCTATATCCCACATAGGGTCATTCATCCCTGCATACTCCCAATCTATCAGGTAGTTCCTGTCTGCCCCCTTGATAAAGTTCTCAGGTACTGTATCATTGTGGCAAGTATAACGGTCTCTTCCTATGTCTTCCAGGACACCCTCTAGGGCCATGACCTTCCTCCTTATAATAGGATATTCATCATCATAGTAGCGACCATTGACATCCGCTACCAATTTTTCATACTTTTCAATCTCCCTAAATACGTTAAATTCATTGTCAAAGTCTACACAAGAAAAATGTAGTTTCTTAAGTAGCTGGGCCACTATTTCCATATTTTCTTCCTTCTTGGCTGTTGTAGGGTTTAGGGTTTCTGCATTTTCTATCAGCCTACTAACCTTGGTACCAGTCTCTTCGTTAAAGTATAAGGTATCTGTATTAAGACCTAGAATTCCACCTATAATAGAATTAGCTTTTTCATTGCCCCTACTTATCATACTCTTGGTACCTGCCCCAGCCACCCTAAGTATATAAGCCTGACTACCAATATCTACCTTGTAATTCTTGTTGGTCATACCGCCGGCTGGTTCTATCGTCCCTATTTCATCTTCCTTTACCCCAAGGGCATCTATAAGCTCGGCCTTTACATCTGCAAGTTTCATGCGGTCATCCCTTCTCAAGATACCTGAATATACCTGTCCCTTGGCCCTGGCAAAGTTGTCCTTGTTATTAATTTCGTACCACATAAGGTCATCAAGTTTGATATAGCCAACCTTGTATTCTCTTCCTACATCTATTATGGTATGCTCATAGTCCATGTAGGGATTTTTATTTTTGCTGTACTGGTCTAACATCTTATTGTAGAAGGAATTTGATATTTTAGCCAGACCCACCAATTCCCCATCTACCCTGTTAAACTGGTGGATATCCTTAGATAGCTTATAAACCCAACCATCCCTAATCTCAACCAAAGTTTCATTTCCTGAACCTGACTCGGATGTTATCAACATCGTAGTCTGATCAGGGCTTGCCAAAAGACTCTTTATAGCCCTTTCCT
Source organism: Peptostreptococcus stomatis DSM 17678 (assembly GCF_000147675.1). Lineage (GTDB taxonomy): Bacteria > Bacillota > Clostridia > Peptostreptococcales > Peptostreptococcaceae > Peptostreptococcus > Peptostreptococcus stomatis. The sequence goes on from NZ_ADGQ01000011.1 coordinate 19,663, forward strand.
CAAAGATTAGGTTGTCTGACATCAAGATAAAGTTGCCCCTTATATAGTCCTTGCATAGGGATAGGGCATACATACTTCCCCTGTACTTGTACTTATCGTTTTCAACCAGCCTTATCTTTTGATTAGACAGGGCCAATTCCTTGTAGTAGTCGGACTTATAGCCTGCCACCACTATTATCTCCTCAAGGTCTAAATCTTCCAGGAGCTTCAATATCCTCTTTGCCACAGTTTCCTCACCTATCTTCAGGAAGCCTGTAGGTTTACCAAAGTCACCAATGACCCTATCTGCTAATATTACTGCCTGGGACAAGCCCTCTTGGTCTTTTTTAGACTCCAGGTTAATCCTCCTGTTCTGGTTTTCCACTATAAAGTTTTCAAGTACTTCCATTCCCTGCCTAGTCAAGCTATAGTCTGACTTTGAGTTGGGTGCCTTTACTATATAGTTTTCTTCTTCAAGGTTCTTGACAATAGAGTTTACTGCCCCAAGTGATATACCTGACTCATCAGCCAACATTCTCTGTGTCACCTTTTCATTATTATTTATCAACAACAAAATATCATATAATCTACTCATTTCATCAATCCTCCTGTTATTTGTTCATTATATGAACATAAATAAAGTATATTCTTTTTAGACGAAATTGTCAATATAAAGCTTAAAATACCTAAAACTCCTATAACCTATAGGATACACTTTTAATTACCTTTATTTTGTTATTTTTGCTCTCCGACACCTAATCGTATGGTCATATTTCAATGAATTTACAAGATATATGTTAGCAAGCTAGTCTATATTTAAGCTCTCCTCTTAAGACTAAATATTTTATCCCATTAAC
>NZ_ADGQ01000010.1 GCF_000147675.1 Peptostreptococcus stomatis DSM 17678
CATGTCGTTTTTGACGACTCATTAATAATAACATCTTTAGGGTTTATTGTCAACACATTTTTGAAAGTTTTTTTATTTTCTTCTTTTGAAGTATCTTTTTTATCTAAATATATGATATAAAAAGAGACTGCCACATGAACAGCCTCTTTTTTATATGAAATACAATTGGCTAAATATTGTACTTTTTGCTTAATAACTACTTATTTTCTCAAATCAGGTTTTGGCTAGTCTCTTAGGATATTTAGGTCCTCACCTGACATTATCTTTTTCATAGTCCTCATAGAACACATCTTTCCACACATAGTACAAGTATCCTGGTGCTCCGGAGTTGATTCAGCCCTATACTTCCTTGCCTTTTCTTCGTCCATGGCTAGTCCAAACATAGCCTCCCAGTCTATATCAGCCCTGGCCTTGGCCATCTTGTTATCCCAGTCCCTTGCATGAGGCAGCTTTTTAGCTATGTCTGCAGCATGGGCAGCTATTTTAGTTGCTATTATACCTTCCTTCATATCATCAAGATCAGGTAGCCTCAGATGTTCAGCAGGAGTTACATAGCATAGGAAGTCTACACCAGCTGCTGCTGCTATGGCACCACCTATGGCAGATGTAATATGGTCGTATCCTGGGGCTACATCAGTAACTATTGGACCAAGCACATAGAATGGGGCCTCATGACAAAGTCTCTTTTCTAGCTTGACATTTGCCTCTATTTCATCTATAGCCATGTGGCCAGGTCCCTCTATCATTACCTGTACATTCTTTTCCCATGCCCTTAGTGTCAATTCCCCAAGAGTTGTCAATTCCTTTATCTGACAGGCATCTGTTGCATCATTTATACAACCTGGCCTCAAGGCATCCCCTAAACTCAAAGTTAAGTCATACTCCTGGCATATATCTAGTAGTTCGTCATATCTTTCAAAGAATGGATTTTCTGCATCATTTAATTCCATCCAGGCATACATTAGAGACCCACCCCTAGACACTATGTTTGTGATTCTCTTGTTTCTCTTGAATACCTTCATGGCTTCCCTGTTCATACCAGCATGGATAGTTACAAAGTCTACACCATCCTTGGCATGCTTCCTGACTACATCAAGGAATTCATCTGCTGTTATATCCTTTAGCTCCTTATCATAAAAACCTATGGCATCATATACTGGAACTGTTCCTATCATGGCAGATGACATGGCTATCAACTTCTTTCTAAACTCTTCTGTCTTACCGAATGAAGATAGGTCCATAATAGCCTCTGCCTTCATATCTATAGCCTTCTTTACCTTTTCCAACTCCTTGTCTACATCTGGACAGTCTCTTGATATACCAAGGTTTACATTTATCTTAGTGCTAAGACCTAGACCTACACCCTCTGCTAATAGGCTCTTGTGGTTAACATTGGCTGGTATGGCAATCTTACCCTGGGCAACCCTCTCCATCAATAACTGGGGATCCATATGTTCCTTTTCAGCCACCCTCTTCATTTGATCTGTCAATATTCCCTTTTTTGCTGCTTCCATCTGTGTCTTGTACATAATGTATTTATTCTCCTTTTTATTTTTCTTAAGCCTTTTTTAGACTCTTATTCTTATCTATATACTTCCTTACACAAAATATATATTTACATATAATATTTATTTTTATACCTTATTTATATTATCGATTTTCTTTTAACTAAAAACCTCTAGACATCTATAGACCTATATTCCTCCAGAAGCTCTCTAGTCCTCTTCTCAGGGTCATCTGAGCCCAGTATATCAGAAATTACACATATACCATCTATGCCTGTATCTTTAAGATAACCAAGCTTGCCCAAACCTATACCGCCAATCGCTAGAACTGGTATATTGATTTGATTAGTCATATCTTTTAGGGTTTCTAGGTCTATAAGTCCTGAATCCTTCTTGGTATCTGTGGCAAATATAGCCCCTACACCTATATAGTCCGCCCCATACTTTTGGGCCTCTAGGGCCTCTTCCATATTTTTGGCAGATATACCTATTATCTTCTTGTGACCCAAAATCTCCTTTGCCTTTTCAATTGGCATATCAGACTGACCCAGGTGGACCCCATCGGCATCTACGGCCATAGCTATATCCAACCTATCGTTAATAACAAAATCAACACCGTGTTTGTGGCAGATTTCTTTTAGTTTAAGAGCCCTCTTAAAAAAGTCCCTGGTATCCATATTCTTTTCCCTTAATTGAACTATCTTGGCCCCACCCCTGATACTGGCCTCAACAGACTCATAGAAGTCCTTCCCCTTGCAGGCCTTTTCATCTGTTACCAGATAAAGAGGGTACTTGTACTCTACCTTTTCCACTTCTATATTGGCTAGATCCCTGATAGAATACTGGTTGAACTTATAGATATTGTTCATTACATCTTCCCTGTAGCTGGCAATTCCATTATTTTCTTCATTTTCTCTAATAGCTGCCTCTTCACCTGCTATGGACATGGCCAAGATTCCGCCAACTGCACTTACCAGGGGACTTGCTCCCCCTCCTAAAAAGCTGGCTGCCAAGGATGTAATCATACAACCTGTACCCGTTATGTATGATAGGAGGTCTGACTCATTATATATCTTGACTATATACCTACCATCAGTGATTATATCTATCCTTCCCGTTACGGCACATACACACCTATGGTCTCTTGCGACCTTAAGGGCTGCATCTATGGCCTCTAAACTATCTGCACTAGAGTCTACCCCCTTTGACTTAGTGTTCATGCCTGAAAGTGACATTATCTCTGACGCATTACCCTTTATTATTGTTGGATGGACTTGGGTCAAGAGGTCGACTATTGCCTCATTCCTAAACTGAGTTGCCCCAACCCCAACCGGGTCTAGGACTATCCCTATATTATGTTTATTGGCTGTCTTGCCAGCCTTTATCATGGTCTTTAGGGATGCACCATTAATAACTCCATAGTTTATGACCAAAGCATCAGATATCATGGTCATCTGATCAACCTCTTCAAAGCCATCACCCATTACCGGTGATGCCCCTATGGCTAGGGTCACATTGGCACAATCATTTATTGTGACATAGTTTGTAACCTGCTCTATTAGGGGCTTTTTATCTCTTAAGTTTACTATGGCCTCACATAGGTCCTCTATCAATCTTTCCTTGTTCAAATTTAGCACCTCCCTGCTAATTATTTTGAAGTATCTTACCCTTTTCCAGTTGGCAATCATTGGGCTTAAGCCATACCCAGACTCTTGTAAATATCCCCCATAGGGTCGGTAGGTCCACAACCCCTACCTATATCCAGGGAGTTTTCAATAGCCTTGCTTATAAAATCCTTGGCCCTGGACACGGCTTCTTCCAAGCCATATCCCTTGGCTACATTAGCTGCAATGGCTGACGAAAGCGTACATCCTGTCCCGTGGGTATTTTTAGTATTTATTCTTTTGTGGTCATACTTGTAGACCCTACCATCATTGGTAACCAGAACATCACATGGCCTATCCATTAGGTGGCCCCCCTTTACAAGGATATTCTTGCCAGTATGACCTGCAATTATCATCCCGGCCTCTTTCATCTTTGCCCAACTGTCTATATCTAGGCCAGCCCTTCCTATAAGGTTTAGGATACAGGACGTTTCTGCCAAGTTTGGTGTTATCAAGTCCACAAGCGGTATCAGACCCTCTATCAAAACCTTTTTTGCCTGGCTGTTAAGTAGGTCAAACCCCGATGTAGATACCATGACCGGGTCTAAAACCACAAACTTTGGCCTGTATAGGTCTATACAATCCCTAACCGCCTCTATTATATCGATTTCAGCCAGCATGCCTATCTTGACTGCATCTACCTCTATATCCTCAAAGATTGCCCTTATTTGATCCTTGACCATGGAGGCAGAGACTCTTTCTACCCTCTTTACACCCAGGGTATTTTGGGCTGTTATGGCAGTAATTGCAGACATACCATAAACCCCTAATGCTGCAAATGTTTTCAGATCGGTTTGAATACCAGCCCCTCCACTAGAATCAGATCCAGCAATGGTCAAAACTTTCTTCATATCAATCCCTCCTGAATAATTAGTAAATTTCCCAGGAAAATAAAAGAGCATGCACCCTTTGGTACATGCTTAATAATCCTATTATATATTCTTCCTACGTTGGCATTATCCAAATCAGGTTCTAGGGTCAAGGCTCACATCCTTTTCTCAGCCAATTTATCAGCTCCCCTTCTTATTAAATTTTCTAAACCTATAATATCACAAAGACGCCCCCGTGACAATAAAAGTTTAAATAATTACTTAGTTTATATTATAACAAGCCTGCTAGTATAGGCACTGTCAATATACTGATTATAGTCGTCAAGAAAACGCACTTTGACGAGAATTCTATACTGGTATTATATCTCTCTGCCATTATAGTCGTAAAAGCTGGCGCAGGTAAGGCTGCTGTAAAGAACAGGATTGCCAATGGCAGATTTTGGTTGGCCTGAATTCCTAAGCCCTTAAATATAGCTACCATTACAAGAGGGAGTAAAACCATCCTGATGATTGTTAACCTGTAGGCCTCCTTGTCAGTGAACATCTTACTAACATCATACCTGGACAGGGACATACCAACTACCATCATTGATAGTGGAACTGTTAGGTTGGCTACATAAGTTACCAGGGTAAGCACAGGCTTTGGAACTGGTATCTGTAAGAAGAATATAAACATACCTACTACTACCGCTATATTCTGTTTAGTGAAGATTATGTGTCTAAGCCTGATACGATCTCTTAGGTTGTAGTTTAGAGTTATAAGCTTTATACCTAAAGAGAATATCAAGACATTCTGTACAATATTACCCATGGCCATAAGGAATAGTCCATCATTACCATAAAGGGCGTACATAAGAGGGTATCCAACAAAAGCATTATTTGAAAATACCAAAGAGAATATCCAACTACCTGACTTCTTAGGGTCTACCTTTAGAATCTTAGCAGCATAATAAGCTAGACCAGATAGGAATAACTGGAATATTAAAACTGCCACCATTACCTTTATAGCATCACCCAAGAGCCTGGCATCAAAGGGTCTTACCATAGATAGGGCGATGGTACATGGCATACTCACATCCACTACCAAATTTGTTAGGTCGTTAATAGATGAATGTGCAACTATTTTCTTTATACCTATTAGGTAACCCAAAAATAAGAGCATAAACAATATCAGAACATTAGTAAAAACAACTTGCAAAAAAATTCTCCTCTCTTCTTGTAAAATCACCATAGTAGTATAACATATAACTTTAAACATATCTAGCCGAATCCAGAAATAATTATATATATTATGACATTATTTTTTATGATCTTATATAATTAACTAAAGAGAGGAGTTTATTTAATTTTTTTATTGTGGTTTATAGGCCAATACCCTTAGGGAGTTTATTACTGCCAATAGGGCAACACCAACATCTGCAAAAATTGCCATCCACATATTGGCTATACCAAGAGTACCCAAGACCATAACTAAGATTTTTACACCAATAGCAAGGACTATGTTCTGCCATACTATTTTCTTGGTCATATTAGATATTCTAATAGCTGTAGGCAATTTTGCCATTTCATCTGTCATTATTACTATATCAGAAGCCTCTATGGCTGCATCAGAACCTATGCCTCCCATGGATAAACCTACATCTGCTCTGGCAATTACCGGAGCATCATTTATACCATCACCTATAAAGGCAAGCTTGGCCTGGTCTGGCATATCCTTCATCATACCTTCTACTATTTCCACCTTTTGGTTAGGAAGTAGATTGGCCTGGTAGCTAGTAAGTCCCAGGTCCCTGGAAAGTTCTCTAGCGACATCTTCACTATCACCTGTCAGCATAACCAGATTTTCTACTCCCAAGCCCTTTAAATCTGCAAGAGCATCCTTGATTCCTGACCTTACTTGGTCTGCTATTTCTACACAACCTCTGTATAATGAATCGACAGCAATATATACCTTTGTTGAAGAATTTTTCACTTCCTTATAATCTATCTTTTCTGCTTCCATCAATCTTGCATTACCAGCCAGAATTTCCTGGCCCTCATAGACAAGTTTGATTCCCTGGGCTGGTATTTCCTGGTATGAGACAAGCATGGACTTATCAAGATTCTTATCCAGGCCAGCTTCTTGACACCAGGCAAGTATAGACTTGGCTATAGGATGGTTTGAAGATGATTCTGCTATATAGGCATAGGTCATCAGGTCTTTTTCCTCTACCCCATCAGCCCTGTTTATATTTACTACCTTGAAGACTCCCTCTGTAAGAGTTCCTGTCTTGTCAAAAACTATAGTCTTGACTGACATTAGGGCGTCTAAGTAGTTACTACCCTTGACCAAGATACCCTTTGAAGATGCAAGCCCTATACCTGAAAAATAAGTCAAAGGTATAGACAAGACCAAAGCACATGGGCAAGATACAACCAAGAAAATCAAGCCCCTGTATAACCATGTTTTAAAATCCTGGCCTCCCACTAGTGGTGGCAATATGATAATAGCTACTGCAAGACCCACTACTATAGGTGTATAGTATTTGGCAAACACACTGATAAAGTTCTCTGTATTAGACTTGTTGGCACTGGCATTTTCCACCATATCCAGTATCCTGGCAACAGTTGAATCCTGGTATAACTTAGTTACCTCTACTTCTATAAGGGCCTCCTTGTTGATGACACCAGACAAAACTTCCTCACCTGCCCTGGCTGACCTAAGTACCGACTCCCCTGTAATAGCAGAAGTATCAAACCTACTAGCCCCCTTGACTATTATTCCATCAAGAGGCACCCTCTCACCAACCTTAACGACTATCCTGTCACCAATTTTGATATCTTCTGGTGCAACTTCCACCACCTGGCCATCTACTAATAGGTTGGCCACCTGTGGGGCTATATCCATCAAGCCCTCTATATTCTTCCTGGACCTGCCAACAGCCAAATCCTCTAGGGCTTCACCTACCCCATAAAACAACATAACCCCTACGGCCTCTGGATATTCACCTATGGCTGCAGCACCTATAGTGGCTATAGTCATCAAGAAGTTTTCATCAAGGGCATTACCCCTCATGATATTCCTGACTGCTGCTATCAAGACATCCTTACCGGACAAGACATAGGCTATAGCCAAGAAAACCAGGTAGGCTGGATATGGTAGTCCAAACCTCTTTCCTAGCATGGCCACGGCATATAGGATAATAGAAATAAATAATAACTTCTTCGATCCTTCTGCCTCATGCTCATGCCCATGCTCGTGCCCATGTTCATGATCTGGCCTATATTCTCCTGTCTTGACCTGGTCTACCTGACCACTTAGGCCCAACCTGAAATCACCAGCAGACATGGTATGACCACCTATCTTTAGACTAATATCCAAACCTGGCTCAGTATCATCTATTATACTTATCAACTGGTCAACCACCTGGTCCTTGTCGTAGTCTTCTTTTATATTTACAGCCAGTTTCTTATTGACAAAGTTTAGGTTAGCGGTATCAACCTCTTCCCTGGCCCTAACCTTTTCCTCTATGACGCCTGCACAGTGGGCACAATTTAGGCCACCCATCATAATCTCTACCCTACTCATAATTAACACCTTTCATTCAAAAAATACTTAAAAATAATAATTTCTAATAGTACATTTCCTTTATATGGTCTAGACCAAAACTAAAAATCTTGTCTATATGGTAATCATCAAGGGAATAGAAGACTGTCTTACCTTCCTTCCTAAACTTTACCAGCCTAGCCTTTTTTAAGACCCTTAACTGGTGGGAAATTGCTGACTGGGTCATTTCTAGCAAGTTTGCTATATCGCACACGCACATCTCCCTTTCCAAAAGGGCGTATATAATCTTCACCCTGGTCACATCACCAAATACCTTAAATAGCTCTGCCAGGTCATACACCATTTCCTCTGTTGGCTTATCTTTCTTTACAGCCTCTATCCTATCCTCATGTATACAGTAGTCCTGACATACTTCTATATTGTCGTCTGTCAACTTTTTTAATGGCATCTTGTCCTCCTTTTTAATCAAGGTCCTCCTAGTTGCTAGACCCTTATATATATCTTTTAATCTATTACTAATCCTGTTTTAAAACAAATATATGAATATCTATTCATATATTTGCTTTAACCTAATTATACTCTTTTAACTTAGATCTGTAAATAATATTTTTGATTTTTTTTAATTTAAGTGTAGAATGTAGGTAGGGTTGCTTATAATAAGGTTCATAGCCTTATTTATCAGCCCCTTATATTATGATTAATTTATATGTCAATAGGAGGTTTAGATATGAAAATAGGTGTAACAACAGAAAATGGTGTAATTTGTGGCCACTTTGGTCACGCAAAGAATTTTTCAGTATTTACTGTAGAAGATGGCAAGATTGTGTCAAGAGAAGAATTGGACACTCAGGGCAACCACTGCTCTAGTATGCCAGACTTTGTTCTTCAGAACAAGATAAATGTAATCATCACTTCAGGTATGGGCCAGGGTGCCATAGATGGACTTGCTGCCAAGGGAGTTAAGTCATTCTCTGGTATTGTAGGAGACCCACAAGTAGCAGTAGAAAACTACCTGGCAGGCAAACTAGAAGATGCTGGTGCTAACTGTGCTGGTCACGGCGACCACTCTTCATGCCACCACTAGGATAAATAGATATTATAATAATAAAGGACTAGTCAGTAGTCAGTGCCACTTGCACCCTACCAACTAGTCCTTCTTTTATCTATAATTAATATTTAAAATTTCTAATCCAGGTTCAACCTCTTGTTTAAGATATGGTAAGTGATTGCGTATAAAATTACTACTTCAACCAAGGACATCAATAACATGATTAACATTACCCCTGAAAAATAATGTAAGCTTATATCTATCTTACTACTCATTATTTGCATTATATTTGACGCATCTACATTACCAACCACTCTAGAGTACTCAGCCCCATAGGAATCCAAAAGATGTTCAATTCTATCAAATCCAAGCCTAGTAATTACATATTCAGAAATTATTGAGAATCCAACAAAAAATCCTATAGCAGATAGATTTTTATGCTTTTTAAATGTTGGCATCTGCCCAAATGAAAGTGCAGCATATATAATCATTATAGATGAGATAAATGTAATAAACATATTAATTATACTTAAAAATATGATTAAGTATGTTCCAGGCTTGCTAAAAACTAGTTTAAGTACTTCAACAAGCTCTTTATCTAAATTTGCAAAATTCAAGTCACCAACAAAAAATATATATCCTCCCATCACTAGACACACTATTAGAACTGAAAGCACATCAAATATCAATATTGCTATAGCCTTTGACCAAATGATATTGTGAGTGGACGTCGGTACTGTAAACATCAAATAACCTTCATCTCCTAAAAGCGAAGTATTGAATCGTGTAATTGTAAATATCAAAAGCAAAACACCAAGGGCCATCATAGCGAATATACACAAAATAAATGAACTAAATCCCAACTTGGAAAGTAAACCACTAGATGCACTTATAGTACCATAGGATGTGAATGCTCCTGCTATAATAACGGCATACAAGACCAAAAAGTACTTGTATATTGACTTTATTTCATATTTTATCAATTTTCCTAACATCTAAATTCCTCCCTAAAAATAGCGTCTATAGACTTGCCGTATTTTTCTCTTAAAGTCTCTGTTTCCTCATGTAACATAACACTACCATCATTTACAAAGATAATCTCATCACATATAGTCTCTATATCACTTATCAGATGAGTAACTATCAAGAGACTACTGTCTTCCGGTAAGTTTGTCAAAATTGTCTTCATAATATATGACCTGGCAGCTGGGTCAACACCTGCTATAGGCTCATCCAGTATATATAGTTCTGCCTGTCTGGACATAACCAAAACCAGCTGAACTTTTTCCTTTGTGCCCTTAGATAGGTTTTTCAACTTTTCATCTAGGTCTATTTTCATATCACTGAACATCAGCTCTGCCCTATGTCTATCAAAGTCTTCAAATAGGTCTTCAAAGAAATCCAAAATATCCTTAACCCTCATCCAGTTATTTAGGTAGGTCCTCTCTGGCAGGTAGGATATAATTGCCTTTGTCTCCTTACCTATCCTATTTCCACCAACCATGATGACACCATCCGTTACTGGTATTAGACCATTTATCAATTTTACAAGAGTAGTCTTTCCACAACCGTTTGGCCCCAAGAAACCAACTATCTTGCCCCTCTCTATGGAAAAAGACATATTTTTTAAAACCCTCTTCTTACCATATGACTTTCTAACCTGGTCTACATATAAAATTGTATTTTCACTTATAAGATCTTCCTTATTTATAGCCATCTCTTATTCCTCCTCAAATAAAATTTTCTTGTATGCTTCCACTATCTCTTCCTTGTCAAAACCAAGTGAATATAGGGCCTCAATTGATTCCTTTATTAAAACCTGACTCATCTTGTACCTCTCTTCCCTAATCAAGTCCAAATTATCCGTTACAAACCTACCCCTAGTCCTCTGTGAAAATACTAAATTCTGATTTTCTAGTTCCTGTAGGGCCCTCTGTATGGTGTTGGGGTTTATTTCAAATTCCCCTGCTAAAGCTCTTACGGATTCTAACTGTTGGCCTGGTCTGTATATACCCGCTATAATCTGTTTCTTAATTATATCTATTACCTGTAGATATAGGGGTACATTATTATCAAAAACATATGCCATATATATACTCCTCTCTGTATTACTGTACTGTTGTACTAATTCTTTAATACAATAATACATCCTGGCATATATTATGTCAAGCACTTTTTTTAAAAAAATAAAAAACCTAGTTACTCATCATGAATAACTAGGTTTTTCTTATAGAGGCGACATCCAGATTCGAACTGGAGATCAAGGAGTTGCAGTCCACTGCCTTACCACTTGGCTATGTCGCCGTACTATAAAATTGTAC
>NZ_ADGQ01000009.1 GCF_000147675.1 Peptostreptococcus stomatis DSM 17678
ATCATACTACATGTAATCAATTAATAGATATAAGGTTTTAATAGATTTATCATAAGATAAGATATATATTTCACTTGCAAAATCCTCATTTTTCGCATCTTCATCTCTGAAGACTTTTTTGATACCATATACGGAATCTTTATTCTTGGAAAAATCAATCTTGATAGTATCAACTAACTCTTTTATATCGCAATGCTTTTCAATACTCTCAATGGACTTATTATAATCTAATTTATCTATAGAATAATTATTGAAATTTTTTTCGATATCAGGGCTTATGTCCTGGTCGAATTTTACAACCATGTATCTAAAGCCATCTGATGGCCAGCCAACGTCATCATATTTGGAATACGCTTCAGAAAATTCTCCTTTTATATTTAAGCCACTCAAAGTAGTGTTCATTATTTTATCTGAGATATGTTTATTTGTAGATTCACTACCACCTGTGCATCCAGTTGATAAAGATAGGCTCAATAAAAGTATAAATAATGCAAAGTATTTTTTCATAACATCACCTCTCAAGATGTATTCTTAGAGGATATGCAACAAACAAACCTTTTTTTTGTAATCGAGCAAGAGCATCCACTGCTACGCCAACAGCTCCTTCACTTTTTCCTTCATCGTAGTCATATGTATCTTTTATTTTTACTCTATTGTGTGTCATTTCAGCCCTAAAATGGTAAATAGAATAATGTGCATCTGCTTCATCTCTATTATATGTATTTTTAAATTCGGCATCTTTTACACTTCCATTAGGATATTTATCTTTTCTACGAAGAGATTTATACGCCTCTGTCTTATATAAGAAACGTTTCATTTCGTTTGGAGGTTGATACTCTTGGCTTGATCTAACATAAAGTGCTCTTGATAGTAAATGGGCAGAAAGAGTGTAACCTTTATATTTAAGATATGCTAGAGCGGCTTCGGCGATTGCCGTATCAGACATAATAGATGGAAGCTTGTACTCAGGCAAAAATGCGTTTAATTTGTAATCAGCATTTAAAGATGTATCATTCATTACTACATCTTGTCTTTTTATGCCTTTTTTAACTAATTCTGCTTCCTCTGGAGAAAAATATTTTAAATCCTCTTCTAAAAATTTTTCCAGTTGCTCATTGATTGTTGTACCTTTGTTTTTAAGCTCATTTTCTAGTGAATTTAAAGCTGGATCAACATCAACGAAAGACTCAACATTTGTAGATGTTACACGTTCAATGCAATTTTCATTCAATGTAGAAGCTATAGCATTAGCCGAAATAGTGGATAATGTGAGAATGGTACCAAGAGATACAAAAAGCATTTTTTTCATTTTCATAATAACTCCTCCTCGTATAATATACTTGTAGTTAAAACTACTTTTTTTCTTTTCTATCCCCTCTTCTTTGTGGGATAATATTAGTATAGATAGAGGTCGTAGCTTCCTCCTTGAAGTCATATCTTCCTTAAAAAGGCTTACGCCTCTTCTTTACGTCTTTATGCGTATTAGCTGGATAGCACCAAGTTGCTGTATATCTAACGAGGTTGCATTGTCGTAAAGTTTTAGAGGGTTCTTTCTCTATCTAAAATATATGAAAGCAAGGTGATTTTATGTTTTACATAGGTATTGATATTGCTAAGAAAAACCACGAAGCTTCAATAATTGATTCTTCTGGAAAAAGCTTATCCAAAAGTATTTCTTTTCCTAATTCCACAAAAGGGATAGAAAAGTTCAATAATTTTATTGCTGAATTTGGTGTAACAACTAATAATTGCATTATTGGAATGGAAGCAACTGGTCATTATTGGATAAGTTTGTTCTCATACATCGTTGATCTAGGATTTACGTGCTATGTTATAAATCCAATTCAGTCTGATGCTTTTAGGAAAATGTATGTTAGACAAACTAAGAATGATTCAGTTGATTCATTTATAATTGCTCAAATAATGCGTTTTGGAGAGTTCTCTATATCTAATTTTTCCGATGAGAATACATTTGCCCTTAGAAATTTAACTAGATATAGGTTTGCCTTAGTTGATGAATGCTCAGATTGGAAAAGAAAACTTGTAGCTATACTTGACCAAGTTTTCCCTGAGTACTCAAGTCTTTTTTCAAATATATATGGTGTTACCTCAAAGGAACTGTTGTCAAAATATCCTTTACCGGAAGACATGCTGTCAATTCCTGCTGAGGAGCTTGGTAACTTACTTTGTGAGTGTAGCAAGGGTCGTCTTGGCATAAATAAAGCCAAAGAAATCCAATCCCGTGCCAGGGAATCTTTTGGAATTAAGTTTGCAAAAAGGTCTTTTTCTTTCCAAATCAAGCAAATAATTAGCCAAATTTCATTCCTAGAAGAACAACTTAAAGAAATTGAAATTGAGATTAGTAGCTTGCTTGAGGATATATGTCCGGTCATTAGTACAATAACGGGTATTGGTAGTGTTTTAGGTGCGTCCATAGTATCCGAGATAGGCAATATTTCTAGGTTTGAAAGAGCAAACCAACTTGTTGCCTATGCCGGTTTAGACACACGGACAAAACAATCCGGCGATTTTTCAGCCACAAATACAAAACTTTCCAAGCGAGGTTCGCCTTACTTAAGGCGTTCTATTTGGCTTGCCGCCACTGTAGCAGCCTTTAAGGACCCTGCCTTATCCATATACTATAAAGGATTGAGAGTACGAGGCAAAGCTCATGGCACAGCTATAGGGGCTGTTGCAAGGAAATTGACCAATATTATATTCGCTGTCCTAAGAGATCAAAAACCGTATACTCCAAATATTTAGTTGTCAGTATTATTAATTTTTTTAAGCCTATTCATTAGGCTTATTTGTTATGCAATAATGTCAGTGCAAAATTTATTTTTTATTTTGTATTGACATTTGATAGCTGGTCTTTAAAAATACTTACTTGTATTATAACATAATAATTTCAGTTTGTAAATATAAATGTTTTCTCTGACAGTGTCAAGTT
>NZ_ADGQ01000008.1 GCF_000147675.1 Peptostreptococcus stomatis DSM 17678
CCTAGACATCAAGAAGACTTATATAGCAGGTGGAACTAACACAATATCTAAGTCTACAGAAGCCAAGCTTCCAGGAGTCTTGGAAAGAATGGCAGGTAAGGACAGGTATGAAACATCAGTTGCCATAGCCAAGTCTAAGTTTAGGGATAGTAAGGAAGCCTTTATAGCATCAGGTGAAGAATTCGCAGATGCTCTAGTTATATCACCAGTATCTGGTAAGTACAATAGGCCAACATTACTGGCATCAAGAAACAAGAAGACTAATGCTGTAGTTAAGAAGTATATAGAAGAGTCTTACTTGACTAGCATTACAGCTATAGGTGGAGAAAAGTACCTACCAAATAGTATAATGTTAGATTTAGCTGGTAAGTAGAAAAGTAAATAATAAATATTATAGAAAATGTGATATAAAGATAGTATGAAAAGCTCTCCAGGGGATTTCCCTGGAGGGTATTTTTATTTATATATATCACAAGAGTATAAATGTAATAAAGATACAAGTAGATTGCTGTATGATGTCTTAACCTAATCTCCTTTTATTTGCCTGGAAAAAATGATATAATAAAAAGATACAGATACTAGGAGGTTTGGCATGAGCGATACATGGATAGAAGTTACCATAGAGACTACAACTGAGGCTGTAGAGGCCATTACAAATATATTATATGAGCATGGTGCCCAGGGTGCTATGATAGACGATCCAAAGGACTTTTTCTTCCAAAAGGCCCATGAATATGATTGGGACTATGCAGAAGAAGAATTGTTCCAGAGGGCTGATGGAGATGATTCTGTCAGGATAAAAACCTATATTTCTGAAGAAAAAGATGTAGAAGGTTTTATTTCAATAATCAGTCAAGAGGTAAAAAAATTGACTGATTACGGGATTGATATAGGTCCGGGTAGGGTTTATACTGATTCGGTAAAGGAAGAAGATTGGGCTAACAATTGGAAGCAGTACTATAAGCCTACAAGGATAGGTAAGAATATAGTAATAAAACCTGAGTGGGAAGACTATGAGCCATCGGGTGATGATATAGTTATCAGGATGGACCCGGGTATGGCCTTTGGTACTGGTAGCCATGAGACTACAAGTATGTGTATAGCCAACCTGGAAAAGTATGTGGACAAGGATTCTACAGTCTTTGATATAGGTTGTGGAAGTGGTATTTTGGGGATTGTAGCAGCGAAATTGGGGGCCAAGGATGTAGTTGGTATAGATATAGATGCTGTAGCAGTCAAGGTGGCCAATGAAAATATACTTATGAATGGTGTACAGGATATTATGCTTGCTATGGAAGGTAACCTGGCAGATGATATGGATAAGAATAGGAAGGCAGATATTGTAGTAGCTAATATAATAGCTGATATTATAATTATCCTAGCCAAGGATGTAAAAAACTTCTTGAAAGAAGGGGGCATTTTTATATCTTCTGGTATAATATTGGCTAAGGTAGATGATGTGGTTGCTAGCCTTGAAGAAAATGGTTTCGAAGTAGTAAGTGTAGAAAAGAAGGGCGAATGGGCCTGTGTAATTGCTAGGTAGGAGAAGGTATGGATAGGTTTTTTGTGGAACCAGGTCAACTTAATTTAGGTGACAAAACCCTTTATATAGAGGGGGAAGATGTCAAACACATCAGCAAGGTCTTGAGGTATGACCAGGGCGACGAGATAGAGGTATGTGACTCCAATAAGCATGAATATTTATGTAGGATTGAGTCTATAGATAAGACTAGAATCAACCTGTCTATAGTAGAAGAAATAGATATTAACAGGGAGTCGAGGGTTAGGGTCAGCCTATACCAGGGTTTACCAAAATCAACTAAGATGGAAATTATCCTGCAAAAATTGACAGAGGCTGGTGTGGATGAGATAGTCCTTGTAAATACCAGGAGGTCTGTTGTAAATATAAAGGGAGACAAGGCCGACAAAAAGTTTGACCGCTGGGAAAGGATTATATACGAGGCTGCCAAACAGTGTAAGAGGGGCCTTATACCCAAACTAAGGGGGATATTATCCTTTGAAGAGGCACTTGAAGATATGGGGAAAAATGATATAAATATATGCCCATATGAGGATGAAAAGAGCCTGGGTATCAAGGAAGCCTTGCAGACTGACCTAGTGAAAAATATAATAGACAAAAAGGATGAGGTCAGGGTTGGTATATTTATAGGACCAGAAGGTGGATTCACTCAAGAAGAAAATGACATGGTCAAGGAGGCTGGTATAGCTTCTGTAACTATGGGGCCTAGGATATTCAGGACGGAGACTGCATCCATTGTAGCTACAGCCATAACACTATATGAGCTGGGCGATATAGGAGGAAGTTAATTTGAAGAAAGTGGCATTTTATACATTGGGCTGTAAGGTCAACCAATATGAGACCGAAGCAATGCTTGAAATGTTTGAAAAAAATGGTTATGAAAATGTAGGTAGTGAGGACTATGCAGACGTATATGTTATAAATACCTGTACAGTAACCCATATGTCCGACAGGAAGTCTAGACAGTATATTAGGCGTGTGAAAAAGAAAAATCCAAATTCTATAATAGCTGTTGTAGGTTGCTATTCCCAGGTTTCGCCAGAGGAAATCCTGGATATAGAGGATGTAAACCTGGTAATGGGAACCAATGACAGGAGGACTATTGTAGACAAGGTTGACAAGATAGATTCTAATTCCAAGGTCAGCACTGTTGACGATATTATGAAGGTCAGGGAGTTTGAAGAGATAGAAATTAGCCAGACAAATGGTAAGACCAGGGCCTTTATAAAGATTCAGGATGGTTGCGATAGGTATTGTAGTTACTGTATAATCCCCTATGCAAGAGGAAGGATCAGGTCTAGGGATAGGCAGAGTATCATAGAAGAAATAGAAAAGTTGGCTGCCAATGGTTATAAGGAGGTAGTCCTAACTGGGATTCACGTAGCTTCTTATGGTAGGGACCTGGATGAAGATATAGATATACTTACTGTGATAAAGGATGTAAATAAGGTTGAAGGTATAGAGAGGATAAGGCTAAGTTCTGTAGAGCCAGTACTCTTTACAGAGGACTTTATAGACCAGATCAGCAAGATTGATAAGTTGGTTCCCCACTACCACCTATCACTTCAGAGTGGCTGCGATGCTACCTTAAAGAGGATGAATAGGAGGTACACTACAGAAGACTACAAGAGGACAGTTGACAATCTTAGGGCCAGGATACCCAGGGTATCTTTGACTACAGATGTCATAGTAGGTTTTCCAGGCGAGACCAATGAGGAATTTTCCCAGACGCTTGCCTACTTAAAGGACCTAAAGCTAATGCATATGCATGTATTTAAGTATTCGCCTAGGAAGGGGACCCCGGCAGCCGTCATGGAAGACCAGGTAGATCCTCAGATGAAGCAGATGAGGAGCGATTCCTTGCTTGCCCTGTCGACAAAGAATTTTAAGCTTTTTGCCGACCAGTTTATAAATACAGACCTCAAGGTCCTATTTGAAGAGGTTGACAAGGATGGATATTACGAGGGCTTGACTGATAACTATATGAGGATTAAGGTCAGGTCAGACCTGGATATAAGGGGGCAAATCTTGCCGGTAAGGATTGAAGAAATTTGTGATGATTACTGCATAGCAGGCCTAGTGTAAGGGATTTTGCTGGCAGAATTAATATAAAGGGAGGAAAGCATTATGATTATAACAACAACTGGAAAAGTAGAAGGAAGAAATGTTGATGCCTATCTAGGTATAGTATTTGGTGAGGTAATCACTGGTATCAATATATTTAAGGATATCGGTGCAGGCCTAAGAAATATCTTTGGTGGAAGGAGTCAAGGATATGAAGAAGAACTGATGACTGCTAGGGAAAATGCCCTAAAGGAATTAGAAGAAAGGGCCAAGGCCTTGGGTGCCGATGCAGTTATAGGTGTAAAGATGGACTATGAAGTATTGGGAGCTGACAATGGTATGTTGATGGTGACTTGCTCAGGGACAGCTGTAAAGCTTAACTACTAGGAATTAAAGAAGAGGTTAGACTTAATAGCCGGCCCCTAGTATGTCTTAATTTGAGATATTTTGAAAGAAATAAAACAAGATAAAATGTGGAGGTAAGGATATGGATTGTATTTTTTGTAAGCTAGCAAATGGGGATATACCAACAAATATGGTGTACGAAGATGATAAGGTAGTAGCCTTTAGGGATATGAGCCCAGTTACACCTGTTCATATTTTAGTTGTTCCTAAGAAGCACTATGCCAGCCTAGAAGATGTACCAATGGAAGAAATGGATATAATAGCAGATATCCACAGGGCTATCAGGAAGATAGCAGTCCTGGAAGGCTTTGCTGAAAGTGGCTATAGGGTAATTAATAATTGTGGTAAAGATGGGGGCCAGGAAGTACCACATATCCACTACCACCTACTAGCAGGTAAGCCACTTACTAAGTTGATAACAGACTAGAATAAAACAATTAAATGCTGGAGGGATGAGATTTGGAAAATCCAATTAAGAGAATTTTTGCAGTTTATTTTAGTCCGACTGGTGGATGTAAGGATATATGCCTAAGGATTAGTGGTATGATGGCAGAAATTTTGGGTCTAGACATTGAAAAAATTGATTTGACTAGTTTGACTAATAGACAAGAGGTCCATGAATTTGTCCAGGGAGACCTGGTATTTATAACCAGTCCGGTATATGCCAGCAGGCTACCGAATAAGATTGTTGGGGACCTTAGGACCTGTCTTGTATCCAAGGGGGCCTATGCTCTTCCTATGGTAGTATATGGTAATAGGAGTCCTGGAGATGCCTTAAATGAGCTGAGGTCGGTCTGTCAGGGGGCAGGTTTTTCCGTCCTGGCCGGGGCAAGTCTGGTTGCCAGACATGCCTTTTCAGACGACATAGGCAGGGGTAGGCCTGATGACCAGGATCTCAAGGAATATAAGGACTTTGTAGATGGCCTTGCAGATAAGCTTAGGTCTGATAAACTTGACTTTATTAGATTGGCAGATGACTATGAGCCGGAGCCCTACTATGTACCCCTAAAAGTGGATGGAAGTCCAGCCAAGTTCCTAAAGGCCAAGCCAAAGACTGATGCCTCTAAGTGTGACCAGTGTGGCATATGCTACAGGGTCTGTCCAATGTCGAGTATCAGTAAGGATGACTATTCTGATGTGGTTGGTATCTGTATCAAGTGTCAGGCCTGTATCAGGAAGTGTCCTCAGGGGGCAAAGTACTTTGATGACGAGGAATTTTTGTCACACGTTGCCATGGTTAGGGAAAACTTTACCAGAAGAGCGACAAATAAATTCATATAAAAACTTGAATTTTTTCAAATAGTCTGATAAAATTAGACTTATTAAAAAGATTATAAGTAAATGCTTTGAAGGAGAAAAGTAGGCTAGTACATGCAAGCCAGAGAGTAGTTGGTTGGTGAAAAACTATTTGTTGTATTATTTGAAGTTCACTCCGGAGCAGTCCGGCTGAATTAATAGTAGGTCGGAACGTTATGTGCGTTAAACTTTTGAGGTGGTTTGTGGTATATACACAAACTATTAGGGTGGTACCGCGATTTCAGACCTTTCGTCCCTATGGATGGAAGGTCTTTTTTATATTCAAAAATATATATGAAAGGAATGTTGGATATGCAAGAAAAATTGAAAAATCTTAAAAAGTTAGCTGAAGAACAGATAAAGTCGGCTGGTAACCTAGAAGAAGTTGAAAAATTAAGGGTTGACCTGCTTGGTAAAAAGGGTGAGTTGACAAAAATACTAAAGGAAATGGGCAAGTTGTCAGCAGATGAAAAACCTATAATTGGTAAACTGGGAAATGAAATCAGGGAAATGATTACAGAAGGTATTGCTGAGAAAAAGGAAAGCATCAAGTCTGCCATGCTAGAGAAAAAACTAGAAATGGAAAAGATAGATGTAACTATGCCAGGTAAGGAATTTAAGGTTGGCAAGAAGCATATTATCAGTAAGATGGTAGATGAGGTTACAGAAATATTTATGGGTATGGGCTTTTCAATAGCTGAAGGCCCAGAAATAGAGACAGTTAGGAATAACTTTGATGCCCTTAATGCACCAAAGGACCACCCATCTAGGGATATGACGGATACTTTCTATATCACTGAAGACATCCTTCTAAGGACTCAGACATCTCCAGTCCAGGTTAGGACTATGGAAGAGGCTGTGAAGAACAATGACTTGCCACTAAAGATAATAGTGCCAGGTAGGTGTTTTAGAAGTGATAGTCCAGATGCTACCCATTCACCAATGTTCCACCAGATAGAGGTATTGGTAGTAGGTAAGGACATTACATTTACAGAATTTAAGGGGACTATGGAAACCTTCGTAAAGAAGCTGTTTGGACCAGAGACAAAAACTAAGTTCAGACCTCATAACTTCCCATTTACAGAGCCAAGTGCAGAAATAGACGTGTCATGCTTCAAGTGTGGTGGTGCAGGTTGTCCTGTTTGTAAGGGAGAAGGTTGGATAGAGATACTTGGAGCAGGTATGGTTCACCCTAACGTACTTAGAAATTGTGGCATAGACCCGGAAGTTTACTCTGGCTTTGCTGCGGGTATGGGTGTAGAAAGACTAGGTATGTTGAAGTATGGAATCGACGATATCAGGCTTATGTTTGAAAATGACGTTAGGTTCTTGGACCAGTTCTAATAGGAGGTAGTAATATGTTAGTTTCATTAAAATGGTTAAGAGATTATGTTGATATAGACCTTGATGCCCAGACATTTGGTGACAAGATGACCATGACAGGTACTAAGACTGAAACGGTAGAGTACTATGGCCAGGACATATCAAATGTAGTGGTAGGTAAAATTTTAAAGATAGAGGGTCACCCAGATGCTGACAAGTTAGTGGTTGCCCAGGTAGAAGTTGGCAAGGACCAGCCTGTCCAGATAGTTACAGGAGCAAAAAATGTATCTGAGGGAGACTTTATACCAGTAGCCCTTGATGGTGCCAAGCTACCAGGAGGGGTGACTATAAAAAATGGCCAGCTTAGAGGGGTAGAATCAAATGGTATGATGTGCTCTTCTAATGAGTTGGGTATAGACGAGAAGTTCGTTGACGACTATAAGAAAAATGGTATCTATATACTAGACATGGAAGAATCATATGTACCTGGTATGGATATTAAGGAAGTCCTGGGTTTGAATGATGCTGTCATAGACTTTGAATTGACATCAAACAGACCAGACTGTAGGTGTATGATAGGTATAGCCAGGGAAGCGGCCGTAACTTTAGGTACTAAGACTAAGTACCCAGAGGTAAATGTAAAAGAAGAATCAGACAGGGAAATAGATGTAGAAATCAAGATAGAAAACCCGGACTTGTGTTCTAGGTACCTGGCAAGAAGGGTAACAGATGTAAAGATAGAAAAATCTCCATACTGGATGCAAAGAAGACTGATAGAAGCAGGCGTAAGACCTATAAACAATATCGTCGATATCACTAACTTTGTAATGCTAGAGATGGGTCAGCCTATGCATGCCTTTGATATGAGGGAGATAGGAAACAAAAAGATTGTGGTTAGAAATGCCAAGGAAGGTGAAGTATTTACCACACTTGATGGCCAGGAAAGAAGGCTTGACCCAGAAATGTTGATGATTACTAATGGTGAAAAGACACTGGGTGTAGCAGGTATAATGGGTGGCCTTGAATCAGGTATAAAGGATGATACTGTAGAGATTATGTTTGAGTCTGCAGTATTCAACCGTGAAAATATCAGGAAGTCATCCAAGAAACTAGGCCTAAGGTCGGAATCATCTTCTAGGTTTGAAAAGGGAGTTTCTTTGGATAATGCTGAATTAGCCCTAGAAAGAGCTGCCCAGCTAGTTGAAATACTTGGTGCAGGTAAGGTTATGAGAGGCAAGGTTGACGAGTATCCAGAGGTTAAGCCTCTTCAAACTATCACAGTAAGCCCAAGGAGGATAAATGCCAGGATAGGCATAGATATACCTATGGACAAGTTCTGTGGAATCCTTGAAGACTTAGAATTTAAGTGCAATTTAGTTTCAGAAGATGAACTAATACTTGAAGTACCAAGCTTCAGGTTGGATATAGAACAGGAAGCGGATATATTTGAGGAAATAGCTAGAATCTATGGTTTTGAAAATATACCATCCGTTCAGTTGCAGGGGAATTCAACAGCCGGTGTAAAGACTGACAAGCAGAAGTACTTGGAAAGGGTTAAGGATACAGCCCTAGCTTGTGGCCTATATGAAACCTTGACATATTCATTTGTAAGCCCTAAGGGTCTAGACAAGATTAGGGTACCACAGGATTCTAAGTTAAGAGATGTAGTTAAATTGATAAACCCACTTGGTGAAGACACATCTATAATGAGGACTACTCTGATACCAAATATGCTAGATGTAGTTTACACTAATTCATCTCGTAATATAGACCAGCTAGCTATATTTGAATGTGGTCATGTATTTACCCCAGATGATATGGCAGGGGTTGAAGAAACAAGGATCTGTATAGGAATGTACGGTGATGGTGTGGATTTCTTTGTATTAAAGGGTATGGTTGAAAAAATATTTGAAAGGGTTGGTCTTAGAGGACATAGGTATCTGGCAGACAAGAATAATACATCCTTCCACCCAGGTAGGTGTGCAGACATCTTGTGTGACAACAAGTTCCTAGGTACAATTGGTGAAATCCATCCTGAAGTCCTAGACAATTATGGTATAGGCAAGAGGGTATACATAGCTGAGATAGACCTTGATACAGTGTATAGTCTGGCTAACGATACAATAGTATTCAAGTCCCTACCTAAGTATCCGGCTATTACCAGGGATATAGCTCTAGTGGTTAAGAACGAGGTAGAGGTTGCAGCTATAGAAGAGGTTATCATGGATAATGCTGGTGGCCTGGTAGAAGCTTGTAAGTTATTTGATGTATACAAGGGAGACCAGATAGGTCAGGGCTACAAGTCAGTTGCCTATTCACTAGTATATAGGAGTTTAGACAAGACATTGACAGATGACGATGTGGTTGCTGTACATGACAAGATCTTAGCAGAGCTAAAGGCAAGACTTGGGGCTGAGTTAAGGTAGTAGATTTAAGAATTTAATAGGTAGTAAAAGGGAGCCAGCATCCAGTCGTTCGGACTAGAATGCTGGCTCCCAATTTTGTTGGAGACTATTTTTATAGATTAGTCCTCATTTTTGTATTTGAGTGTTAAAAAGAACTTTTAATAAAGCTTTTTACAAGGTTTTCATTACCATAGATAGGAAGTTTTCTATTTTCGTTATTATCCAAGAACAAGACAGTATCTGCAACTTTGGATAGTAGTTCCATATCATGAGTTATAAGAATAATAGGTTGACTTTCTTTTTTTTTCTCAATTTCCTTGGCTACCATATCCATCCTTAAAAAATCTAATCCTGCAGAGGGTTCATCTAGTATTAGAAGCTTTCGTTCACTCAGTAGTCCTAGTATGAGTGTCAATCTCTGTTTTTCTCCAACGGATAATTCTTGAGGTCTTAAACTCCTTTTATTCCATAGGTCTAGGTTAATTAAGAGCCCTTTTACCCTAGATAAATATTCTTGGTCTTTTAACTTATTTCTAGGTATTAGCTCATGTTCGATAGTATGGGAAAACAACTGAGACGAGGCATCCTGCATAATAAAATAAGAATTTTTAAGTCTTTCTTTTTTATTTTTTCCGTAGCTGGTAAAGCCAGACCTTATTGGTAGGAGACCTGATAGTTGCCTAGATAAGCTAGTCTTTCCTATACCATTTTTACCTAGTATAGCCATACATTCACCTCTTGAAATATTAAAATTGACATCTTTTATAAGGCATTTTTTGCCAATTTCTACACATAGATTTTTGACTTCTAAGTAGTCATCAAAAAAGGATTCTTCATTGGTATATTTGCTAGGTATTCTGGTTTTAGTAAGCAGTTTATCTTCATCAAGACAACGTAAATTATTTTCTTTAATAATATCTTCACTAACTTTTTCTCTTTCATAAATATTGCCTATTTTACCATCTTTCATTATAAGTAATTTATCAAAAATATTTTTTAAATAGTATAGTCTGTGTTCTGCTATTATTATAGTTTTGCCTAAGTTTTTTAGTTTTAAAAGAGCCTTTTCTAGGTCTTTTATAGATGAATAGTCTAAACTAGCTGATGGTTCATCAAATATTATTACATCCGTATCATAGATTAGGGTAGAGGCAATAGCTACCCTTTGCCTTTGTCCACCTGATAGGTCGAAAACTGACATATTTCTAATGGAATCAAGATTCATAAATGAGATGGCTTGATCAACTTTTTTTACTAGTTCAGAATGATCCATACCAAGATTTTCTCCAACCAGGGCTATTTCATCTTCTGCTATAGTAGAAAAGAACTGGTCCTTGGGGTTTTGAAAGACATTGCCCATGTATTTAGCAATTTCTCCGTTTAAGAAACTAGAGATATCTTTACCATTTAGATAGATAGAACCTCTAAGATTACCTTCATAAAAATATGGTATAAGGCCATTGATTGTTCTCAGTAGGGTTGTCTTACCACAGCCTGACAGGCCAGATATTAGTATACATTGACCTTTTTTAATATTTAGGTTGATTTTCCCTAATATCTTATTTTCTCCATAGGAATATTCATCTATTGATATATCTATGATGCTGTTTTTATCTAGATTAGGCACGTTCTTTTCTTGGGACTTTAATATATTATCATTTTTTTCATCTATATTAATTATATTTTCTTGTATTTTATCCATATACAACCTCCAAGTATTAAAAATCCCACAGCTAGGACTAGTGTATCTAGGTAAGAAAATTTGAATTTCCTGTAATTTGTCTTCTTACAGGGGTAGTCTATTCCTTTAGTAATTATAGAGCAAGTCAGAATGTCACTAATATCCAATACTTTGTACATAAGGGGTACAATAAAAATCTCAAAGCTACGTATAGGGTGAATAAGATTAAATCCAAGTCCCCTTGTTTTAGCACCTTCATGAATTTGTCCAAGCCTAGCATAAAACTCAGGCAGAAACCTAAAAAATATGGCTATGCTTATACATAATTTATGGGGTAGCCCTATTTCCCTAAAAGTCGCCATAAGTATATTGGATGAATAACTAGAAAAAATTTTTGCCAATATAAATAAGGGACTAAGCTTTATCATAATAAGTAACATAATATAGATTGCTCCAGTCCAATGCCCCATTTCTAATCCTATATTAATAAGTTTGGCTAACAAGAATAGAATGAGTAAGCAGGCTAGACTCTTTAGGCTTTCTTTTTTAATTACAAGAACCTCCATAAGGATTGCTAGGATAAGCATGGCCAGGTAGAGGCTTTGATTTGCTATCAGGGTAGATATGGAGAAAAGTACCATCAAGATAAAAATGGTAATGGGTTTAAAGTAGCTCCTATTATTTTTTGCTGAAATTTTCATTAGTCTAATATTGATCCATTCTTTATATTTTTGGCAAAGAACTTTTTGTGTATATATTTTGCCAGTAATACACCCAAAATAGAAGCAATTATCTGTATACACATTATTATTAAAAAGTTCCTAGGATTAAAGAAAAAGTCACGCATCCACTGGGCCTTTTCAAGAGTGAACATCTTAGGGAATTGATTCACTAGACCTTGAGTACCCAGGACAAGTATGAAAAGGAAACCATGCAGTGAATATATTGTTTCTGCAATTACAAATGCAAGTCCTATGCGCTTATATTCATTATCGTCATCATAATTGTTTTTAGTTCCAGCAATTATTTCGCCAACAATACCAGATAGGAGCATGATAATAAGCATAGGCCAAAATCCCATTACAGAATATGCAAGACCTGATATCAAGTAGTATAAAAAGATGCAAGATTTCTTGTGAATCTTTTTGTACATTATAATAAATATAGGAGCTGTAAGTAGGCTGCCTATTGATGTGTGTATGAAGGGACCATATATTCCCAAAGCACTAGTAGCCAGACCTGTTACAATACTAATCACAAAACCTATTACACCGAATAGAGTTATTTTTACGATATCTTTTAAATCCATTTTTTACCTCCTATAAATTTTTACTGTTTCTGAGTCTTCCATAGTTTGTAGAATAAGCCTTGATTTGCAATCAATTCATCTGAAGATCCTTCTTCTACAATACGACCCTCATCAAGGACAATTATCTGGTCAGCATTTTCAACAGTCCTCAACCTATGGGCTATTATTATCACTGTTTTATTTTTTATAAGTTTAGATAAGGCTTCCTGTATTTTGGTTTCATTGTCAGCATCGACACTGGAAGTAGATTCATCCAGGAATATGATCGGTGCATCCTTTAGGATAGCCCTGGCTATGGATATTCTCTGCCTTTCACCGCCGGATAGTAGGGCCCCGTTTTCTCCAATTTTAGTCATATAGCCATCTGGTAGGGTCTGGATAAAATCATCTAGTTGGGCAATCTTGGCAGCCTCCATTACCTCCTGGTCTGTGGCATTTTTCTTTCCTATTCTGATATTTTCCATAATAGTGTTATTAAAGAGGATGACATCCTGGAATACCATTGAATAGTGTTTTAACAAGCTTTCGGGATCTATATCCCTGATGTCTACCCCACCTAGCTTGATCTGTCCGGAATTTACATCCCAAAATCTCAGCATTAATTTTGTCAAAGTGGACTTTCCACAGCCTGATGGGCCTACAAGGGCCGTAGTTTGACCCTGTTTAGCAAGGAAACTAACATCCTTGATAACCATTGTATCATCATAACCAAAAGTCACATTTTTCAACTCTATATCAAAGTTATTTATATCTACATCCTGGCCGGTCATTAATTCTGCATTAAATATTTCTTTCATTCTTTCGTTAGGAATCTGAACCAGCATAAATTCTATGATAAAGGCCAGGCAGGCATCCATAGGTGAGTAAATAACCAGGCAGGCGATTAGTAGTCCTAGGTATTGGGCCAGGCTAAGGCCTCCACTAGTGTATTGTCCAATTCCAACTAAAATTGATGAAAGTACGCCCAACCTCAGTAGGGAGCTAATTGGTCCCAACATAAGGGGGATAGATATCTCTGCCTTTAGATGTTTTTCTTCTTCTTCATCTAATTGGATTTTAAATTCATCCAGGGTTTTTTCCTGTCTCTGGTAACCCTTGATAGGGAGTATATTTTCCAGAATTTCCTGGATGGAGTCAGAAACCTTGAGTTTTTCATCGTGGTGGATTTTTTCCAATCTTATCATCTTGTTTCTAGCTGCAAATATCAGGGCTAGTCCAAGAGGGAAGGGCCACATAAGGGCAATAGCCATTTTGACGTTCATACTAGCTATCATTAGTCCTATCAGGCATACAGAGATTATATTACCATAGAATTGGGGTACTGAATGGGAATATGCATGCTCCATACTTTCCATATCGCTCATTATAGTGGCGGTAAGGTCAGATAGGTCCCTCTTGTTGAAGAAGGATAGGGGGAGTTTTCTCATATGCTCTGATAGGGAAATCCTCTTTTTAGCTATTTCAGTGTATGTAGTAGTATATACGCTATCATACTGGAGTCTATTTGCAAGATATATGCATACAATTGTTAGGGGCACCAGGATGATATAGTAGATAGGTGTATACCTAGCCTGTGTATGGAATTTATATATATTTAGGCTCTCATCCAAAAATAGGAAGACTATCATCATTGGTAGCATGAATGATATATTTAGGAGTGCGCTATATATTACTCCCTTTGACATCTTTTTTGCACCCTCAGGAGAGAGTGAATATTTATTTTGTAGAAATTTATTCATTTTATACCCTCCATTCTATACTCTTTGAATAATTCTTGTAGAGGTCTTTATAATATGGGCAGTTATCAATCAGGTAGTCATGTTTACCCTTGTCGAGTATCTGACCCTTCTTCATAACAATTATCTCGTCTACGTTTTTTATCGAATTTAGCCTGTGGGCTATCATAATAGTCGTCTTATTGGCCTTTAGTTTTTCTAGACTCTTTAGGATTTTATTTTCATTTTCCGGATCGGCAAAGGCAGTAGCTTCATCCAATAGGAGGATTGGAGCATCCTTTAAAAACGCCCTGGCTATAGAGATTCTTTGGGCTTCTCCACCGGAAATATAGGTTCCCTTTTGACCAATAATAGTATCGAGTCCATTATCCATCCTGGCCAAGATATTTTGGCAACTACTGGCTTCTATTGCACTGGTGATCTCAGCATCACTATAGTCACGTCCCATGCAGATATTTTCCCTTAGGCTCATTTTAAGGAGCTTATTTTCCTGGAATACTATAGCCAATTTGGACATAAGTTCACTTTCTTTTATACTTTTTATATTGACCCCATTTAGCCTTATTTGACCTTTATCTATGTCATAAAAACGACCTATAAGGTTTAGAAGGGTTGACTTGCCAGAACCACTTTCGCCTACCAGGGCATAGGTCTTATTCTTTTCGAAGTGTATACTTATATTAGAAAGGGCAGGAGTGTCCTTGCCAGGATATGTATAAGTCACTTGGTCGAATACTATACCACTTTCATCCTTCTTATCATAGTCGAACTCTTTTATAGGGTCTAGGTCGAATATAGTGTCTAGCTTCTGTATTGTTACTGCGAACTGGTTCCTGGATTCTGATAGGGTTGCCAGTCTCATCAGGCTGGAATGCAGGTTCATGGAAATTATTATATAGAGGATAGAATTTGTCAATAATTTAAGTGGTTGATCTGCTCCGTTAATCAATATAATTGTTATTGGTCCTATTAGAATTGTTGGTAGGTATAGGGCTAGTGTATAGAGAGTCATTGGCAATTTACAGTAGTTGACAAAAAATTTGGCCTTTTCATCATAATCCATGATAACCGAATAAAATTTTTGGAAACTTTCGATAGTTTGGTTGAAAACCTTGACTACAGGCATACCCCTGATAAATTCTACACCGCTGATACCCAGGTTTTCTGATGTGGTCATATATTCTTCCATAAGTTTTTTAGTCTTAGGTCCCATCATCATAGACATACTTGCCATGGCGAAGGCAATACCCAGTAGGCAGATAATCCCAAGTTTAATATCTACCACAAGGATAAACACAATCATAAGTATAGGTACGACTACAGCAGAAGCCATATCAGGCATAATATGGGCTATAAAGCTGTGGGTCTTTGAGGCGTTATCATCTATCATCCTCCTGATCCTACCTGAATCTTCATTTTCAAAATAACCTATAGGTAATTTCATCAGGTGGGAAACTGCCCTCTTCCTGATATTTTTTTCTACCCTAAAGGCTAGAAGATGTGAAAAAGCCTGACTTAAGAGTCCGGTTAGTATACCTATAACCTGGCTGATAAAGATCCATAGGGCATATGTCTTAATTAGCCGAATATTTACCTGGTCGCTCGTAATTAATTCCATGGCTATTTTCCATACAAAGTAGTAGGGGATTACAGCCACTATACCAGAAAATGACGATATCAAGATGGATAGAGGGTAGCAGTATTTTTTGTCTCCACCATATTGGTTGACTACCCCTGAAATACTAATCTTAGAATTTTTTTTCTTGGATTTCATTGTTAGCCTCCTTTATATAATATATAATAGTAATTATTACAAGCTAATATTAACTTATATTGATAACGATTTCAATACTTATAAGAAAAGAAAGACTAAACAAAATAAATGGCTAATCGAGATAAAAATATGAGGGGGATGGGAATATGGCATATGAATTTGAAAAATTTTTAGTAGAAATGGGTTTTGAAAAGTTGCACAAGTCAAGCAGGTATTCTGACCTGGGAGTTACTTATAGGATCAAGTCAGATGAGATGGATGGATACTATTGGTTCTATGATACCGATTTATTTTCCGTTAATATTCATGATTTTTTGGTAAAGAAAGACCTGGTGGTATGCCATAAGATGTCTTCGGATTCAGAAGTTGAGGTAACGTCATCATTTGTAAAGGCTGCCCATGGAGAGTGCCTAACCCCCTATTTATCAGTAAATGACAATATGGTATTTGTAAGTTTTCGTGAGAACTATACCTTTAGGTTTATCCTACATGGGGGATTTCCCTATTTTTCTGTAGGAGTGGAGTTCAAGAAAAAGTTCATAAATGACTATGTGACAGAAAATTTTAATATCAGTCCAAACAAGCTACGCAAGGCCCTACAAAACTCGAATAACAGTCCTATCGCCAGGGATATAGGTAAACTAGTTGATGAGATATTGGAATACAGGTCTACCAGTCCAGGCAGCGAGATGTTTTATGAGATAAAGGTCAAGGAGTGGCTAAGGCTGACACTAAATTATTATTTTGAAGAGGATAAAAAGATAAAACTAAACCAGGTAGATGATGATGCCTTGAAAAATGTTGCCTCCTATATTAGTGACCACTATGCCAGCCAGATATCTCAAGACCTCTTATGTGAGATAGCTTTAATGGGCAAGACCAAGTTAAAGGAGAGCTTTAAGTCGAAGTACAATATGACTATTACGGAGTATATACAAAGAAAGAGAATAAATGTGGCAGAGCATATGCTATTAAATACAGGCTTGAGTATTAGTGAAGTTTCCAGGTCTGTTGGCTACAAGTCCCAGAGTAGGTTTACCCAGCTGTATAAAAAATATACGGGTACATATCCTAGACAAATTAAAAAGTGCAGGAAGGTATGATATAGGCTACAAGCTAGATACAATATTCAAGGAAGACTTTTTTGGAATGTGAAAATGGTGTATAATTATAATATTATAGATAATTAAAAAAGGAAGGAGGTTAATTGATGTTTGATATACAGGAGCACCTGAAAAGTCTGCCTGCCAGCCCGGGTGTTTATATAATGAAAGACAGGTACGGCAATGTGATATATGTTGGTAAGGCAGTATCCTTAAAAAATAGGGTTAGACAGTATTTTCGGTCTTCAAAGAACCACTCTGACAAGGTCAGGTCCATGGTCAAAAATATTTCCAGCTTTGAGTATATAATGACGGATTCCGAACTGGAGGCCTTAATACTAGAGTGCAACCTTATAAAAAAATACAAACCAAAATACAATATCCTCCTTCGTGATGATAAGACTTATCCCTATATAAAGGTGACTGTAAATGAGGACTATCCAAGAGTCTTGAAGGTCAGGAGGATACTAAAAGACAAGGCCAAGTATTTTGGACCCTACTCAAATGTATTTGCTGTCAATGATACAATTGATATAATAAGAAATATTTACCCAATCAGGACTTGTAATATCGATATGGACAAGGCGATCAGGACTGGTATGAGGCCCTGCCTCAACTACCATATTAAAAAGTGTATAGGTCCCTGTACAGGTATAGTATCCAGGGAAGAATACATGGATATGATAGATGAAATTCTCCTGTTTTTATCTGGTAAAGAAGATAAGTTGGTAGGTATCTTGGAAGAAAAGATGAAGCTAGCCTCCCAGAACCTGGACTTTGAAGAGGCTGCATCCTATAGGGACAAGATAAACAGCCTTAAGGATGTGATGGAAAAGCAGAAGATATCCAATGTCCAAAACGATTCCGACCAGGATGTTATAGCAATGGCCAACCTTGACCAAGAGGCCTGTGTTCAGGTATTCTTCATAAGAAATGGAAAGGTATCAGGCAGGGAGAACTTTATGCTAGAAGGGGTAAAGGACAGTGACAGGTCTACAATTTTAGGGTCTTTTATCAAGCAGTTTTATATGTCCCAGGAATATATACCAAGAGAGTTGATAGTTGAAGAAGAATTCTTGGATATGGAGATAATGGAAGAAATTCTGGAATCCAAGAGAGGGGCTTCAGTGAATATAAGGGTTCCTAAGAGGGGGGACAAGAGGGCCCTGGTCTTGATGGTTAGGAAGAATGCAGACGAGTACCTGGTAAAGTTTGACGACTTGAAAAAGAAAAAATATGAGAAGAGTCTTGGTTCACTTGAGGAGTTGGCCAAAATTTTAGGCCTGGACGCTAAAAATCTCCAGAGGATAGAGGCCTACGATATATCTAATATCCAGGGGGTTGATTCCATAGGAACTATGGTAGTCTACACAAATGGTGTAAAGGATAAAAAGGAATATAGGAGATTTAAGATAAAGACGGTTGAGGGACCAGATGACTATGCCTCAATGGCAGAGGTTTTGGATAGGAGATTAAAACACGGTAACCTACCAGACCTAATCTTGTTGGATGGTGGTAAGGGCCAGGTATCAGCTGTAAAAAAGGTGATGGAAGATAATGGTGAAAATATACCCCTTTGGGGCATGTATAAGGATGACAAGCATAGGACCAAGGGTCTTTTAAATGGAGATAAGACTGTTGAATTAGATAGGACGACTAGCCTCTACAGGTTTGTGGCAGGCATCCAGGAAGAGGTCCATAACTATTCTATATCCTACCACAGGAGCCTGAGGGACAAGAAGATGACTAAGTCAATCCTTGATGATATACCCGGCATAGGACCAAAGAGGAAGAGGGTCTTGATGGATAGGTTTAAAGATATTGATAACATAAAGAGGGCCAACAAGGAAGACCTGGTAGCTATAGATGGTATAACAGAAAGGTTGGCAGAGGATATATTAAGGTACATAAATAGGACGAGGTAGGTCTTATTGGCCATATAAGAACCGAAAAGTAAAAATGAAAGGTAATACGATGTCAAAAATTACAGTAAGAAAACTAATTGACGATTTAAAATTAAAGGAGATAATTTCTCCGGACAATAAGGCAGAAGAAACATATATCACAGAAAAAGAGTTAAACAGGCCGGGTATTCAGCTG
This sequence comes from Peptostreptococcus stomatis DSM 17678, assembly GCF_000147675.1. Lineage (GTDB taxonomy): Bacteria > Bacillota > Clostridia > Peptostreptococcales > Peptostreptococcaceae > Peptostreptococcus > Peptostreptococcus stomatis. Next base: position 18,737 of record NZ_ADGQ01000008.1, read on the forward strand.
GCAGGATATTTTGACTATTTCACTTCTGAAAGAATACAGATTATAGGTAAGACGGAATATAAATTCTTTGGAAACTTTACCCATAAGCACAGGCAAAAGACTCTTGATGAATTTTTTTCACACGATATGCCCCTGGTAATAGTGACAAGAGGGCTTGAATTAAAGGAAGAATTCTATGATTATGCTGAAAAACACAATGTCATAGTTTGTTCAACTGACCTTGCCACAACTAGGTTTATAAACAGGCTGTCATGGTACCTTGAAGACAAGATGGCCCCTCAGGAGACAATCCATGGTGTACTAGTAGATGTAAATGGGGTTGGTGTCTTGATAAGGGGGGAAAGTGGCATAGGTAAGTCAGAAACAGCCTTGGAGTTGATACAAAATGGAAATAGGTTGGTAGCAGACGATGCTGTAGAGATAAAGAGGGTAGACGATGGCCTGGTAGTAGGTCAAGCCCCAGAGATATTGAGAAACTACCTCGAAATCAGGGGGATAGGCATAATAGATGTGCAGAGTCTTTATGGTGCAAGGGCCATGAATATGTCAAAGAAAATTGACCTGGTAGTATATTTAGAAAGCTGGAAACCAGGGAAGTACTATGATAGACTAGGTTTAGACAAGGACTATGAGTATATGCTAGGAGAAAAGATAGAAAAATTAGTAGTACCAGTAAGGCCAGGAAGGAATACAGCCCTTATACTAGAGGTGGCTGCCATGAACTATAGGCAAAGACAACTAGGAAATGATGCTGCAGTTGAATTTTCAAACAAGCTTACTGTGGCGATTAAAAATAATGAAAAATAATTAATTTCCAAAAACTATTGTTATTTTTTTCTGTATTGGTTATCATATAAGATGGTAGATTATTAGATATTTTAAAAGGAGGATAAGATGGATAAAAAAGAAATTTATAATTTATTGAGTCAAATTATAGATGAAAAATCAATTTATATAGATGAACCAATGAATAGACATACATCCTTCAAGGTTGGTGGTCCTGCCGATATTCTGGTTAGGCCAAGAACTGAGGAAGAAATAAGCAATATTTTTAAACTGGTTAATAAATTAGAAACACCATTTTTAGTAAAGGGAAATGGTAGTAATATATTGATAAAAGATGGTGGATTTAGGGGTCTGGTAATAGAGATATCAGACAACTTTAGCAACTTTGAAATAAGGGGAACAGAGGTGGAAATCCAGTCTGGTGCCCTCCTATCGGTTATAGGAAGGGCTGTGATGAATGAATCTCTGACAGGTTTTGAGTTTGCATCAGGCATACCAGGAACACTAGGTGGTGCCCTAGCTATGAATGCAGGTGCCTATGGCGGTGAAATGAAGAACATAGTCAAGACTGTAAGGTTGATGGATGAAGAGGGTCAGGTAGTTGAATTCTCTAATGAAGAAATGAATTTTGGCTATAGGCATAGTAGGTTGTCTGATGAAAGGTGGATAGCTATTTCAGCAGTAATCTCACTGGAAAAAGGAGACAAGGCTGAAATAAAGGCCAAAATGGAAGACCTAGCCCTTCAGAGAAGGACTAAACAACCACTAGAGTACCCGAGTGCAGGTAGTACATTTAAGAGGCCAACTGGATATTTCGCAGGTAAGCTGATACAAGATTCCGACCTTAAGGGTGTATCTGTAGGTGGGGCCCAGGTATCCAGCAAGCATTCTGGTTTTGTTATAAACTATAATAAGGCAAGTGCCAAGGATATAGTAGACCTGATTGAACATGTAAAGATTACAGTATATGAATGTCAGGGTGTACATCTTGAAGAAGAAGTAAAGATCCTAGGTGAGGATGAGGAATAAGTGTCTAAAAACTGATTTAGGCAATTATAAATAAGTAATCTGGAGGTGGCTATGAAAATTCTTGCAGATTATCATACACATACTATCCTTAGTTGTGGTAATAATGAAAAGAGACGGCATGCCAAGGGGACTATTGAAGAAAATGTCCTGGCAGCCATAGATAAGGGCCTGGAGGTTATTGGTATTTCCGAACACGGATTTAATCATAATTTCTACGGCTTATCTAGAAAAAATGCTAAGAAAGAAAGAGAAGAAATAGATAGGTTAAACAAGAAGTACCCACAGATTAAGATACTGATGGGGATGGAGTGTAATATCTTAGATGATACTGGCAGGATAGATATGCCAGATGATATGGTCCAGTATTTTGACTATATATTGGCTGGCTACCATTATGGGTCAAGGCCAACATCCTTTAGGTCAATACTCCACCATATAGATAATTTATTATTTTCAGGTAAGTTGTTTTCAAAAAAATACAATACAAGGGCCCTTGTCAAGGCTATGCACAAGTATGATATCAAATATATCACCCATCCAGGAGATAAAGGAGTGATAGATATTGTAGAGGTAGCCCAGGCTGCAGTGAAAACCAATACGGGTCTAGAAATTAATGGCCATCACGATAGGCTTAGTGCTAGCATGATAAAGGCCATTAGCCATATGGATATAGACTTCTATATAGGTTCTGATGCCCACAAACCTGAAAATGTAGCCAATTTTGAGATGGCATATAAAATAGTAGAGGAAAGTGGACTTGACCCAGGCAGGATTGTAAATCTAGGTTAGGTCGATTGAAATATAAAAGTATTAGTAAGTTTACTAAAAGGAGGTTTTTTATGAAGTTTGTCATAGTAACTGGTTTGTCAGGTTCGGGCAAGAGTGAGGCCATGAGAGCCTTGGAAGATATAGGCTTTTATTGTGTAGATAATTTACCTCCAGCCTTGATAGTGAATTTTGCAGACTTATTTTTTCATGGAAATTCAAATATAGACAAGGTAGCCCTAGGTATAGACATAAGGGGGAGGGAATTTTTCCAGACCCTTAATTCAGCCCTTGACCAGCTGAGTGCGGCCAATTTTAAGTACGATATGATCTATTTAGACTGTGATGACGACGTCTTGATTAAGAGGTATAAGATGACTAGGCGTAACCATCCACTGGCTGTAAATTCACAGATATCAGATGGCATAAAGAAGGAAAGAGTAATAATGGAGCCTTTGAAGAGGGTTTCACAGATGATAGTTAATACAACAAATATGAAACCTAAGGACCTAAAGGCCGAAATCGCCAGTATGTACGATGAGGGAGATGGGCTTGAAAGTCCAAATATCACCATATCAGTAGTATCTTTCGGATTTAAGTACGGTCTGCCAACAGATGCGGACTTGGTTATAGATGTAAGGTTTTTACCCAACCCATACTATGATTTAGAACTTAGACCAAAGACAGGTGATAGCCAGGACGTAAGAGACTTTGTAATGGATTCAAAGGTAAGTCATGATTTTATAGAAAAGTTTTTTGATATGCTAGACTTCTTGATACCTGAGTATATCAATGAGGGTAAGCAGCACCTGGTTATAGGTGTAGGCTGTACTGGTGGTAGACACAGGTCTGTCACAATAGCTAATTATACTTATGATCACTTGAATGACAAGGGTTATAGGGCAGTCAAAAAGCATAGGGACGCCAAGTTGGATTAGGGGTGACGATATGAGTAAATGGGAGATTATTTCATTAGTGCTACCCTTCTTGAGTATACTAGCCTTTATATTGGCCCTAGCGGTCCTATATAAGGTTGCTAAGTTATACAAGAAGACTGTTGAGCAGAATATGAAGCAAATGGAGATGTTCACCTATAAGAAAGATGATCCTAATGTAGTAGTTATAGGTGGTGGAACAGGTCAGTCAGTTTTCCTGAGAGGCCTAAAGCATGAAACAAAAAATATAACTGCAATTGTAACAGTGGCAGATGACGGTGGTGGCTCAGGGGTCTTGAGAGAAGACTTGGGCATGATTCCACCTGGAGATATAAGAAACTGTCTATTGGCCTTGGCCAATATGGAACCTACTATGAGTGAGGTTATGAAGTATAGGTTTACAGATGGTAGCCTTAAGGGACAGAGTTTTGGTAACTTATTCCTTGCAGCAATGACAGGTATTTATGGTAACTTTGAAACTGCTGTCTATAAGATGGGCCAGGTATTTGCAGTTACAGGAAGGGTATTGCCAGTATCCCTGGACAATATAAACCTGATAGCTGAATTGGAAAATGGTGAGACCGTAGTAGGAGAATCAAATATTCCATGTCAAGTTAGAAAGACTAATAGTCCAATTAATAGGATATATTTGGATAATCCGGATGCAAAACCACTTGATGAGGTGGTTACATCCATAAAAAATGCAGATGTAGTGGCCATAGGGCCGGGAAGCCTATACACAAGTATACTTCCAAATATCCTGGTTGAAGGCGTGGTAGATGCCCTATCAACTACCAGGGCCCCTAAAGTTTATGTCTGTAATATAATGACACAGCCTGGTGAAACTGGGGGCAAAAATGTCCTAGACCATGTAAAAGTTATAGTTGAACACGCAGGTATAAACTTTATAGACTACGTCCTGATCAATAATGAACACCTTCCTCAGGGTGTATTTGAAAGATATGCCAAAGATGGGGCAGAGCTTGTTATGTTAGACAAGGACCAGAGGGATGGCCTAGAAGCTATGGGCATAAAATGTATAGAAGAAAAATTAATTGAAATAAAAAATGGCTATATACGCCACGATGCTGAAATGGTATCAAAGGCTGTAGTAGACATAGCCATAAAAGAAAAAACTAAAAGTGAAAAATAACATTTGATTTAAGGGATTTAAGGAGTGATACGATGAGAGAAGAACAAAGTGCAGGAGGAGTCGTTCTTCTAGGTAATGCTATCTTGCTATTGAGAAAATACAATGGTGATTGGGTTCTTCCCAAGGGTAAGATAGAACCTGGAGAGAGTCACGAAGAGGCTGCCCTAAGAGAAGTGAAAGAAGAGACTGGCGTAAAGGCAAATATAGATAAATACTTGGGAGAAATCCACTATACATATAAGGAAAATTGGGACAATACAAAATTGGTGCACAAGATTGTCTACTGGTACCTAATGAATACTAAATGTATGGATACTATACCCCAGAAGGAAGAGGGCTTTGTAGACGCCAAGTTCATCCATATAGACAAGGTTGTAAATATGGCCAGGTATGACGATGAAAAGGAAATTATAAGAGTAGCCCTAAAGGAAATAAAAAAGGGGAAATAGGAAATGTCTTTTTCCACAGAAACTAAAAATGAACTAACAAGGGTAGAAAATCCTAGCAATAAGGCAGATATAGCAGAGCTGTCAGCCATTATCAGACAGGCCGGTAGTATACAGTTTGCCGGAAATATGAAGATGAGTCTTAAGATAACGACAGAGTTAAATTCTATAGCTAGGAGGATATTTAAACTCTTAAAGACCTCTTTTAATATAAATACTAGTATCACTGTAAATAAAAATCAAATGTTAAAGAAAAACAACAGTTATGTTTTGACTGTTACCCATGAAATGGGGGCGGCAAAATTATTGGTAGACCTGGGGATTTTGGAAAGGGAAGACAGTTTTTTCTCTAAAAATGACATCCCGAGGAAGATTGTAGATTCCTCAGAAGAGGCATATGCCTATGTAAGGGGGGCTTTTTTGGGATCTGGATCCATAAATGACCCAGAAAAAAACTACCATATGGAAATTGTTACAAATAATGAGGACTATGCCTATGAATTGAGTGATTTAATTAATTCCATGGGCTTTACAAGTAAGATAGTTTTGAGGAAGAACTATCATGTAGTATACCTGAAGGAAAGTGAACAGATATCAGACCTTTTAGCCATGATAGGGGCCCACAAGGCAATGTTTAAGTTACAAAATATAAAGATAGTAAAGGATATGCGTAACAAGGTTAATAGGATTGTAAACTGTGAAACAGCCAACCTATCCAAAACAGTGGATGCGGCAGTTAAGCAGGTAGAAAATATACTGATAATACAAAAGACTATAGGTATAAGCAAGTTACCTGAAAACCTACGAGAATTGGCTCTTTTGAGATTGGAAAATGAAGATATCAGCCTAAAGGAGTTGGGTGAAAAAATGCATCCTCCCCTTGGCAAGTCTGGTGTCAACCATAGGTTTAAAAAAATCGAAAAAATTGCTGATCAATATAGGGATCAAGTATCTTTTGATGAGTTATTCTAGGCTGGTGCTTATGCATCAGCTATTTTAAGAAGGGGGTAAATATGGAAAATATAGAAAAAAGGGATTTTTGCCATTTGCATGTCCATACAGAATACAGCCTCCTAGATGGTTTTTCTAGGCTAGACAAGTTAATATCAAGGGTTAAGGACCTGGGCATGTCTTCTTGTGCTATAACAGACCATGGGTCCATGTTTGGCGTAGTTGACTTCTACAAAAAATGTAAGTCTGCTGGAATAAAACCTATAATAGGTTGTGAGGTGTATCTTGCCCCTAGAGACATGGAAAGTAAGGATTCGACCCTTGACAAGTATTCATCCCACTTGATATTATTGGCTGAAAACAACCAGGGATATAAGAACCTAATAAAGATAGTATCAGATGCCTATGTAGATGGATTTTATTACAAACCAAGGACTGATAAGGACCACCTAAGAAAGTATTCTGAGGGTATAATCTGTCTATCGGCCTGTCTAAATGGAGAGATACCAAAGGCTATTTTGGCTAGAAACTTTGACAAGGCCAGGTCTTTGGCCCAGGAGAATATAGATATATTTGGCAAGGACAATTTCTTCTTAGAAGTCCAGGACCACAAGTTGGCAGAGGATAAGGAAGTAAATGCAGGCCTCTTAAAGCTATCCAAGGAGATGGATATACCCCTAGTTGCTACCAATGATGCCCACTATGTATACAGGGAAGATGCAAGGATACAGGATGTCTTGATGTGTATCCAGATGCAAAAAACCCTGGATGATCCTTCCAGGATGAAGTTTCCAAATGATGAATTTTATATAAAGTCCAGGGAAGAGATGGAAGACCTATTTGCCTTTTCGCCTGAGGCAGTTGAAAACACGCTTAAGATAGCCGAGAGGTGTAGTGTGGAATTTGACTTTGATAGTTACCATATACCTACTTTTGATGTCCCAGAAGGATACACTTCTCTGACATACCTACAGCATATCTGCAATCAAGGTTTGCTTGAAAGGTATGGAGACGAGGAGGGGAATGTTGAACAGGATTTGAGGGATAGGTTGAATTATGAAATAGATGTAATAGCAAATATGGGCTATATTGAATACTTCCTTATAGTGTGGGATTTTATCAATTATTCCAAGCAGAATAATATTATGGTTGGACCGGGTAGAGGGTCAGCAGCCGGGTCTATAGTTGCCTATACACTTAAGATAACAGATATAGACCCTATCAAGTACAATTTACTCTTTGAACGTTTCCTAAACCCTGAAAGAGTAACTATGCCGGATATAGATATAGACTTTTGCTACGAAAGGCGTGAAGAGGTTATAGACTATGTAAAGAGGAAGTATGGTATAGACCATGTTGCCCAGATTATAACCTTTGGTACCATGGGGGCAAAACTGGCTATCAGAGACGTTGGTAGGGTATTGGATGTAGCCTATAACAAGGTGGATAGTGTGGCCAAGGAGATCCCTTTCGCCTTGGGTATGACTATAGACAAGGCTTTTGACATGAATCCTAGTCTTAGAAAGCTATATGATGGGGACCATGAGGTAAAGGAGATAATTGATATATCCAAAGAGATGGAGGGTATGGTTAGGCATGCATCTACCCATGCGGCAGGTGTGGTTATTTCAAAGAGGCCGGTATATGAGTATGTGCCATTGTACAAGAACCAGGACTCTATCACTACCCAGTTTACAATGACTACCCTGGAAGAGTTGGGCCTACTAAAGATGGACTTTCTAGGTCTTAGGACCCTGACAGTTATCAGGGATGCCCTTGACCTAATTGAAATAAATCGTGAAAAGAAGGGCTACAAGGGAAAGATAGATTTCAGTAAGATGGAATACAATGATCCGAAGGTATTTGACCTCATATCTCAGGCCAATACTCTAGGTGTTTTCCAGTTGGAAAGTGGCGGAATGAGAAACTTCATGAAGCAACTAAAACCAAACTGCTTTGAAGATATAGTTGCCGGAATTTCCCTATTTAGGCCGGGTCCAATGGATTCTATACCAACTTATATAAATTGCAAAAACAATCCGGACCAGGTGACATACCTACATGAAAAGCTAAGACCCATACTGGATGTTACCTATGGTTGCCTAGTCTACCAGGAGCAGGTAATGCAGGTGGTAAGGGACCTGGGAGGTTATAGTTTGGGGCGTAGTGACTCTGTTCGTAGGGCCATGAGTAAGAAAAAAATGGATGTTATGGAAAAGGAAAGGCAGTACTTTATCCATGGTAAGTTGGACGAAAATGACAATATAGAAATAGCCGGTTGTGTAAGAAATGGTGTACCAGAAGATGTGGCCAACCAGATATTTGACGACATGATAGACTTTGCTAAGTATGCCTTTAACAAGTCGCATGCAGCTGCTTATGGGGTCTTGTCATATGAAACAGCCTACTTGAAATGTTACTATCCAGTAGAATTTATGGCAGCCTTGATGACATCAATCATGGGCAACAATGATAAGGTTGTAGAATACATGAGAGAATGTAGCTCTATGGGTATAGGGGTATTACCTCCTGATATCAACAAGTCCTTTTCAAAGTTCTCTGTAGATGGGGACCATATTAGGTTTGGTCTGGCTGCAGTAAAGAATGTTGGAGCAAATGCTATTGATAACATAGTTGCAGAGAGGGAGGCCAATGGTCCATATAAAAACCTGACTGACCTGGTAAAGAGGATAGATTCTAAATTTGCCAATAAGAAGACCATAGAAAGTCTGATAAAGTGTGGGGCATTTGACTCAACTGGAGACAACAGGGCCAGCCTTATGTTCGCTTTCGAGGATGTTTTAGATTCCATCAGTAGGGACAAGAAGAGAAATGTAGAAGGTCAGATGTCAATGTTTGATATGTTTGCTGATATGGGTAAGCAGGGTGAACTTGAGTTGGGTAAGATAGAAGGGGTTGAAGAGTTCAGGGATAGGATTAGGTTGGATATGGAAAAAGAAGTCTTAGGACTATATGTATCTGGTCACCCCCTATCTGAGTATTCGGAAAAACTGGAGCAAAGAATATCCATTACAAATGCCCGTATCAACAAGTTGAAGGAAGAGCCTGAAAAATTACTGGAAATAAATGAACAGGACCATATAATTGGTGGAATGATAATATCCAAAAAACTATTCTCCACAAAAAACAATGAGATGATGGCCTTTATTAATATAGAAGACCTCTATGGAAGTATGGAAGTAGTAGTTTTTCCAAGGGTATTGGAAAAATATAAGGACTTGATTAAGGAAGACCAGATAGTCCTAATCAAGGGAAAGATTAGCATTAGGGGGGATGAAGATGTATCCCTGATAGCTGGTCAGGTAAAATCAATAGATGATGACAGTGAATTTACAAGCCAGAAACCATTCTATAATGGTGGCTATAGTCAATCTGAAAATTATAACAAGCAGGTCTTGAATGGTACTGGAAAAAAGGTCTTTATAAGGCTTGATTCTATGAGTAACCAAGATTTATTGAATAAGATATATTCAACGATAAGAGCCCATCAAGGTAGGGACCCGGTGATAATTTTCCCATTGGACGAGAATGAACATGGTGAAAAGAAAACTTACCAGCTAAAGGATATGGGGGTCTATGCCAGTGATGAATTGAAGGCATACCTAGCAGACTTGGTTGGTGAAGGGGACATAGTTATTAAGTAATATTAAAATATAGGTACTTGTATAGGGTCTTATATAACTTATAAACAGGAAACTGATCTTGATATATAAAGTTAGCATATAAGGCCCTATCTAATAGATCATCTCTTATCTTTACAAAGGGTACTACAGGAAACCTGGATAGTAAGACTAGGCTTGAGCTTGTGGACCCATTGAAGTAAAGAGTAAGGGACTTTGAAATTTTTTTATCTTTTGTCATATGCTAAAAGAAATTCAGAAGAAGAAAATAAAAAAACTTTCAAAAATGTGTTGACAATAAACCCTAAAGATGTTATTATTAATGAGTCGTCAAAAACGACACAA
>NZ_ADGQ01000007.1 GCF_000147675.1 Peptostreptococcus stomatis DSM 17678
TAGATAGGAGGCAAAGATACCTCTTTGAGTATTTTAATTCCTATCCCTTGAAGGTCAGAAAAAGGGTAGAATATGTGACTACAGACATGTATAAGCCATATATTGATCTTGCCAAGAAGGTTTTTCCAAATGCCAATATTGTGGTCGATAAATTCCACATAGTACAGCTCTTGACGAGAGAGCTAAACAAGTTAAGGATAAATGAGATGAAGAAGCTTAATACCAGATCTAGATAGTATAAAGTACTGAAGAGATACTGGAAAATACCCCTTAGGAAGAACTGGGAGTTAAACAGTATATATTTTTACAAGAATAGA
>NZ_ADGQ01000006.1 GCF_000147675.1 Peptostreptococcus stomatis DSM 17678
CAAGGCTTCTGCAAAGGTAGAACTTAGAAAAGAAGGCAGTAACAATGCCCTACAGACACAAGAACTTAATGCAGCAGGATCATGGAAACATACATTTACAGGCCTAGACAAGTATGAAAATAATGGAACACCAATCAAGTATACAGTTGTAGAAAAGGATGTTCCACAGGGCTATACAGCAAGTGTATCAGGAACAATGGCAAGTGGTTT
>NZ_ADGQ01000005.1 GCF_000147675.1 Peptostreptococcus stomatis DSM 17678
AAAAACAAGGGTCAATTAAAACCCTTGTTTTTTGGGTTGTATAAAATTTAGTAATTTTAGGGAACAAAAAAGAGGCTCTATGTCAAAAGAAACCCTCCAGGAAAATACCTGGAGGGTTTCTCTCATTATATTTTATAAAGAAGTATTTTATATAAAATTTTTTATTTTACTTGCCAACTAAATCTAACATTATACTCTTTGGTAGGTACTTTTCTCCACCTATAGCTGTAATGCTAGTCAAGTAAGACTCTTCTATATACTTCTTAACTACAGCATTAGTCTTCTTGTTTCTTGATGCCAGTAATGTTGGCCTGTTATACTTACCAGATACTGGTGAGATAACTAGGGCATCTGCGAATTCTTCACCTGATGCTATAAAGGCCTCTGTACTATTCTTAAACTTAGACTTGGCTATGGCAACTGATGTTTCATACCTGTCCTTACCTGCCATTCTCTCTAAAACGCCTGGAAGCTTGGCTTCTGTAGACCTTAGATATTGTGTTAGTTCCACCTGCTATATAAGTCTTCTTGATGTCTAAG
>NZ_ADGQ01000004.1 GCF_000147675.1 Peptostreptococcus stomatis DSM 17678
CTACCCAATCTTACTAGTTAAGAAGAACCTTGTACCAGACCAGGTTGTAAGGGCCATCAAGGACCTAGACATCAAGAAGACTTATATAGCAGGTGGAACTAACACAATATCTAAGTCTACAGAAGCCAAACTTCCAGGCGTTTTAGAAAGAATGGCAGGTAAGGACAGGTATGAAACATCAGTTGCCATAGCCAAGTCTAAGTTTAGGGATAGTAAGGAAGCCTTTATAGCATCAGGTGAAGAATTCGCAGATGCCCTAGTTATTTCACCAGTATCTGGTAAGTACAACAGGCCAACATTACTGGCATCAAGAAACAAGAAAACTAATGCCGTAGTTAAAAAGTATATAGGAGAATCTTACTTGACTAGTATTACAGCTATAGGTGGAGAAAAGTACCTACCAAATAGTATAATGTTAGATTTAGTTGGTAAGTAGAAACTGAACTATAAGAATATAGAATTGAATAGAATCTTTATTAAATTACATTTGTAAAGAATATTAACTAATTTAAAGCAGCGTTAGCTGGTGTATGAGAAATTCCATCAGCTTCGCTGCATTTTTATTTACTTCACGAGTATATTGTGATAAGTGTGATAGAAGTGTTATAGATCATTTAGTAACGAAAAGTTGTGATAATATAGAGGGAATAATAATATCACTTGTTAGATCATAAAATGTAGGAGTCAAAATAAGCAGAAAGTATTGAAAAATTATTTTTTTATTGTAATATATATGTATTAAGTCCAGACAAAAGTTGGTCAGGACTATAAATAAAAGATCTAAATACTGAGATGGGAAGTAGTAGGAGTCCAAGGTCTTATAGAGAGGGGTTGTTGGTGGAAATACCCTGGATACAGGCTGTGAAGCAGTCCCGGAGTATCTCTTTGGAAATAGTAGTACATAGAGACGTGATGCTGCGTTAATGCTAATGAAGATGTCACATTTTGTGATAATCAGGGTGGTACCGCGAATACAAGCTCGCCCCTGTAGTTTATACAGGAGTGGGCTTTTTTTATTGAGAATCATATCCTGTAAAATCAAAATTATTTAAATAATTTATTTGGAGGAAAGTTATGGAAAAGTTGGGATTAAATGAGATTAGAAGTAGATTTACTAAGTTTTTTGAATCAAAGGAACACTATATTGCCAAGTCACATTCTTTGATTCCTAGCAACGACAAGTCTTTGTTGTTGATAAACTCTGGTATGGCACCTTTGAAGAATTATTTTTCTGGTGTTGAGATACCGCCAAAGAACAGGATGTCTACAGTACAGAAGTGTATCAGAACAGGTGATATAGAAAATGTAGGTGTAACAGCTAGGCATGCTACCTTCTTTGAAATGATGGGTAATTTCTCTTTTGGTGATTACTTTAAAAAGGAAGCAATTGCTTGGGCCTGGGAATTTATAACTGTGTGGCTTGAAATACCTGAGGAAAAACTATGGGTAACAGTATATGAAAGCGATGATGAAGCATATAACCTATGGAAGGACATGATAGGTTTCCCTGAGGAAAAGATAGTTAGATTAGGCAAGGATGACAACTTCTGGGAAATAGGTCTAGGGCCATGTGGACCATGTTCAGAAATATATTTTGACAAGGGTGAAAAGTATGGCTGTGGATGTGAAGATTGCAAGCCAGGTTGTGACTGTGACAGGTTCTTAGAATTCTGGAATCTTGTATTTACTCAGTTTGACAGAAAAGAAGATGGATCTTATGGAGAATTAGACCATAAGAATATAGATACAGGTATGGGTCTGGAAAGAATGGCCTGTGTAATGCAAGAGGTAGACACTATTTTTGAAGTAGACACTATAAGGTCAGTATTAAATAGGGTATGCCAGTTGGCCGGCATTACTTATGGACAGGATGCCAAGAAGGACAAGTCTGTAAGGATAATAACTGACCATATCAGGTCTGTGGCCTTTATGGTAGGCGATGGTATATTGCCATCTAATGAAGGCAGGGGCTATGTTCTAAGAAGGCTATTGAGAAGGGCGGCCCGTCATGGTAGGTTACTTGGAATAAAGGACAACTTCCTAAATGAGATAGTAGAGGTTGTATTTGATACTTGTGGCCAAGCCTATCCAGAATTAATAGAAAAGAATGATTACATCAAAAAGGTAATTGGTATAGAAGAAGAAAAGTTTGGAGAAACTCTTGAACAGGGACTAGAAATCTTGAAGTCATATACTGAAGACCTGGTTGCTGGTGGTGGAGACACTATTTCAGGAGAACAGGCCTTCAAGCTATATGATACATTTGGTTTCCCTCTAGACCTGACTATGGAAATACTTGAAGATGAAGGTCTAAAGGTAGATACTGAGGGCTTTGAGAAGGAAATGCAGGCCCAGAAGGACAGGGCTAGGGCAGCCAGGGGTAATACAGAGGGTGATGCTTGGAAGGAAGATCCTCTAACATCACTTGAGGATGCAAGTTCAAGTTTCGATGGTTACCATAACCTAGTTAAGGCTTCAACTATAAAGGCTATGGTTGCTGATAATGCCCTGGTTGATACTCTAGAAGAAGGTCTTGAAGCTGCTATAATCCTGGATGAGACTAGCTTCTATCCAAATGGAGGTGGTCAGGTTGGTGACAAGGGCCAGATACTGAGTGATACAGGTTTATTTGAAGTTGAAGACACAGTAAAGGGTGCCAATGGAAGTATCAAGCATATTGGTAGAATAGTAAGCGGTTCTTTGACTAAGGGAGAAAAGGTAGAGACTAGGGTAGACAAGGCCCTAAGAATGGATGCGGCTAGAAACCATACAGCTACCCACCTACTTCACAAGGCTTTGAAAGAAGTATTAGGAGACCATGTAAACCAGGCTGGTTCCCTGGTTGAGCCATATAGGTTGAGGTTTGACATCACCCACTTTGAAGCCATGACTAAGGAAGAAATCAGTAGGGTTGAAGCTATGGTAAATGAATTTATCTTAGAAGCTCATCCGGTTACTGCTGAGCTTATGAATATAAATGAGGCAAGAGCCATGGGTGCTATGGCCTTATTTGGAGAAAAGTATGGTGAAGAAGTAAGGGTTGTAAAGATGGGAGACTGTTCTGTTGAACTATGTGGTGGTACCCATCTGGACAATACTTCCCAGGTAGGTATGTTCAAGATAGTATCTGAAGGTGGAGTTGCAGCCGGTGTCAGAAGAATAGAAGCCATAACAGGTAGGGCAGTATATCAGTACATGCTTGCAAAAGATTCGCTAATTAACAACATTAGTGATATAATGAAGACAAGGGAAGACAACCTGGTTGTTAGGGCTAATTCATTAGTTGATGAAAATAAGCAGTTAGAAAAAGAAGTACATGATTTAAAATCAAAGATAAGTATGCAAAATGCAGGCAATGCCCTTGATGATAGCCTAGATATCAAGGGGGTTAAGCTTCTAACAGCTAAGTATGAAGATATGGATATAGATACCCTAAGAGAGGTAGCAGATAACCTGAGAGACAAGTTGGGTACAAGTGTTGTAGTCCTAGCAAATATAGCTGGAGACAAGATTAACTTTGTAGCAACAGCTAGTAAGGACGCTATAGACAAGGGTGCCCATGCCGGCAACATAGTTAGGGAAGTTGCTAAAATCGCTGGAGGTAAGGGCGGTGGTAGACCTAACATGGCCCAGGCTGGAGGTAGTGACAAGACTATGGTAGACCAGGCGCTAGCAAGTGCACAGAAGGTGGTTGAGTCACAAATTAAGTAGTAGCAAGGAGGTTACTTATGGAAAAGAATTTAGAATACACAGTGCAGTTTGAAACGGTGAACCAGGATAAGATGAGTGTAGCTCAGACAATAGAGTATGTATATAATGCTTTGATAGAAAAGGGATATAATCCGGTAAACCAGATAATAGGATATATTTTATCAGGAGATTCGAGTTATATTACAAGTTATAAGAATGCTAGAGCAGCAATCAAGAGGTTTGAAAGGGACGAAATCCTGGAAGAAGTGATAACTAAGTATTTGAACATAGAGGAGTAAGGGTTATATGTTTAAAAAGAGTTTAGCCTTTATAGTCTCCCTGGTCTTGGTGTTTGGACTAGTAGGACCTGGTTTTGCAGCAGGGACTAAGTCAGAAGAGTCTGCCCTTGCTACTGAACAAGCGATGACTAAGGGAGAACTTGATTCAAAGGCCGATAACAATACAGCCAAGAACAAGGGTAAGGTGATACTTATCGACTTAAATAGGACAAATTACGATAACTTTAAGAATATAAAGTTTTTGGCAAATAGGTTAGAAAATAGCGGTTATCTTGGTATGATGAATATCAGGGGTGACAAGGGCTATGATGATAGGAGAAACTATGCAAGTATGGGTGCTACTGGAAGGGTTAATATCCTTCCAGAAACACCTGTAGACTTTAGTCAGATAGAAGGAAAGAACCTGTATAAGTATGCAACAGGACATTCTCCCAAGAAGATAAACTTATTGAGTGTTAATAATTTAGACCAGTATAACCAGTCTAATGGTGAGTTCAAGTCCAAGATGGGCTACCTGGGTGATACCCTGTCTTCTAATGGAAAGAAGATAGGAATTCTGGGTAATAGCGATTATTATGACATGGTTACTGGCCAGGAAATCAGAAACAGGGACTTTGCCCTTATGGTTATGGATTCTAGGAGTAGGATAGAAGAAGGAAATGTAGACTTTATAAATAAAAAGGACCAGTCATTTCCGTTTGGCATATCAACGGATTATGATAAGTTGAAGGACGAGACTAAGAAGTACTATGCAAAAACAGACTTCTTGATGGTCAACCTGGGCGATACTTTTAGGTTAGATGAGTACAAGGTAAACCTAAATAGCACGACCTATGCCAGGATGAAGTACAGGGTCTATAATAAGGTGAGTGACTACCTTGAATATGTATTCAAGATGGCAGGTAAGAATGATACCATCTATATACTTGGATCTTTTCCGAGTAAGCTAGACTATGCAAACAACAGACGTTTGGCTCCTCTGGTAAGGTTTGATATGTCAGAATCCGGCAAGGGCTTGTTGTTATCTGCTACAACCAGGAGGGCAGGAGTTTTTGCCAACCTGGACCTGGGTGTAGATATTTTGAACAGGTTTGGCCTAAAGAATAAAGAAATGGTAGGTCGCCAATTGACAAATAAGACTATGGACAATAGGGACGACTATATGACCAAGGAATACAAGAAAATAGTTGCCATATCATCTATAAGGATGACTATCATAAATATATATGTAGCAGTAATTTCTGTTTCCTGGATCTTGGGAGCCCTAGCCCTATGGCAGAGGGACAAGTTACCAAAGAAACACAAGAAGAAGATATTAAACTTCTTAAAAGAAATGGTCAAGTTAGGTCTGATAATGCCACTAGCATTTTTATCAGCACCTATATTGAGGCCAGGTAGTCAGGCTCAGGTTACCCTGTCAATAGTCTTTATGACTGTTTTGCTATATATACTTGGTAGTAGGATATTTAAGAATGATGACTTAAAACAGGTAGGATTTTATTCTATTTTGATGATCCTCCTAATAGTAGTGGATTCTGTAATATCAACACCTTTGATGCAGAGCAATATAATGAGTTATGACCCTATGATAGGGGCAAGGTACTACGGTATAGGAAATGAATATGAGGGTGCTACCATAGGTAGTGCTATCCTGGGCATTGCTATCCTACTAGAATACAAAAAGATACCTAAGCTATGGGTTGCCATCTTCCTTTTCGCAGTTTTGATTACATCAGCATACCCAAGTATGGGTGCCAACGTAGGAGGGGCAATTTCAGAGTCTATAGCCTATATAGCCTTCTTCCTTTTGATATGTGGTGTCAAGATAGACTTCAAAAAGTCAGTTTTAGTTGTAGCTATAACAGCATTGATAGTGGCGGTTTTTGCCACAGCAGACATAATGTTGGGTATGGGATCTCACTTGGGTAATTTTGTTGTCCAGGTGTTTAGAAATGGTCCTATGGAGATTGTAACAGTATTTGCTAGAAAGATAGACATGAATATACAGTTAGCCCAGACAACAGTATGGGTCAACATTCTCCTAGTCGGCCTATTGATACTTGGATTTACAATATTTAGACCTAATAGACACTTCAGCTATATGAAGGAAAGGTATAAGATAGTATATGATGGATACCTGGCTATAATGGTTGGTTGTGTTGTGACCCTACTGGTAAATGATTCTGGTATAATTGCAGCAGCCACAGATTCAATTTATTTATTGATACCTGTAATAATAATTTTGATAAATAAGTTTAATCAAAAAGAAGACAAGTATATAAGTTAGATTAAGTAGGTGTAAATGTGCTAAGTGGAAGAATAATGGGCCTTGATATTGGTGACAATACCATCGGTGTTGCTGTCAGTGACCTAATGGGTATGACAGCCCAGGGGATTACAACAATAAAGAGGTCTAGTAAAAAAAATGATATAGAGGCCTTGAAGAAGATAATTGAAGAAAGGCAGGTAAACCTGATCGTATCAGGTCTACCAAAAAATATGAACGGGACTATAGGTCCCCAGGCAGAAAAGGTTATAAAGTTTTGTGACCTAATCAAGGAGGAACTTGGCATGGAAATCAAGTTCTGGGATGAGAGGCTAACTACTGTATCGGCAGAAAAGATGTTGATAGAGGGTGATGTCCGAAGAAAGAATAGAAAAAAGGTCATAGATAAGCTTGCAGCAGTCCTTATCTTGCAAGGATATCTTGATTCAATATAATTTTCCTAGAAATGTCAATAGAAAATTTTTTTCTATTGACATTTTTTGAGCATTGATATACTATGAATATAAGAAAGTTATCAATTGATAAGGAGGGCTATAATATGGAAAATAACAACACTATGGAATTGTTGAAAGAGAAGTTAAAAGCGACTGGTTTTAAAATCACACCTCAGAGAAGGGCCATAATTGAAGTATTGATAGAAAACGAAAGTTCACATATGAGCAGTGAAGAAATATATGACAAGGTGCGTGTAAATTGCCCAGAGATAGGTCTTGCTACTGTTTATAGAACTATGCAGTTGCTTGACGAAATTAATGGCATTTCTAAGCTAAACCTTGATGATGGCTGTATTAGGTATGAGATTAATGTTGAGGGAGAAGATGTTCACCATCACCACCACCTGATTTGTAGAGATTGTGGAGCCATTATAGAGGTTAAGGAAGACCTATTGGAATCTATTGAATCTACAGTAGAAAATAACTATAATTTCCAGATAAAGGACCACGACCTAAAGTTTTATGGTCTATGCAGTAATTGTAAGGATAAATAGTTATCAATAGAAAGTGATTATAAAAAATTGAATCTTAATGATAAAACCCATGACCTATATATGAATCATGGGTTTTTCTTTTAGAGTTTTTATGAATTTATAGGTCTAACTTGTAGTCTTCATCCTTAATTAGTCCACGCTTTTTCATAATATTTGCCACTATCAGGGATAATACTGCAGGCAAGATAATGTGTAGGAATAGGATTATTATTAGTAGGTGGACCTTATTCATCTGCCCGGACATTGTCTGCCATGTCATCAACTGGCCAACAAGACCAGATGTTCCCATACCTCCACCTGCAGGGTTGTTCTGCATCTTGAATACAAGGGTAGCAAGAGGGCCTAGGATGGCACTTGCTATTATCGGTGGCAACCATATAATAGGTTTTTTCATTATATTAGGTACTTGGAGCATAGATGTACCCAGACCCTGGGCCAACAAGCCATTCCAACCATTTGCCTTGAAGCTGATAACAGCGAAACCTATCATTTGGGCTGAGCAACCTACTGTTGCTGCACCGGCTGCCAGGCCGGATAGGGATAGGATTATTGAAAGGGCAGCTGAACTTATAGGCAGGGTCAATATTATACCCATCAATACTGAAACTGCTATACCCATCAAGAATGGTTGTAGCTCAGTAGATACACGGATAAATTCGCCTAGGTTGGCCATAGCCATAGCCAGGTAAGGTCCTACAAAGTAGGCCACCATACCACCTGTAACTATAGTTACTAAAGGAGTGACAATAATATCTATCTTTGTTTTGCCGGATACCAGGCGACCAATTTCTGCACTGATTACAACAGCTATAAAGGCTCCTAGGGGATCACCTGCCCCTGGCAAGACTAGTTGCATCTTGTCACTTAGTAGGGCTCCACTGGAAAAAGTACCTCCAAAGGCACCCAAGAGACCGGTCACACCTGATGCAAGTATAACTAGTTTAGGAGACTTTAGGGCGTTGGCAACCCCTATACCAATGACTGGACCAGTTAGTGACATGGCTACTATGGCTACTGTAAGTAGGAAAGTAGCTATACCACCTGTAAATATACCACTGATCTGTTTAATTATAAGTCCGATTATAAGTGTAGAAAACAAGCCTAGGGCCATACCATTTAGGCCCTGGATAAGGTACCTGTCAAATAAGCTCCAGGCCATAGAATTTTTGTTTTTCGACATATTAATTTACCTCCACTTAATATGTTTTTTTATAAGTCCATATTTTATATATTGTATTAATATATATATTTGTGTATATACACAAATATATTATATATTGCCTCATCAAAAAAAGCAAGCATCATAATAAATTAGTCAAAGTATCAAACATTAAGCAAGAAGTATGAAGTATCTAGTATGGAAGTATATCCGAATGAGGTCCTTTTATAAATTGGCTGCATTTGATTTTATAGAGGCTTTAATATATAATTTATGGAGTAGATTTTAAGTGAATATGATTAGAAATGAACGGAGTTATAATATGAATTTTAATGATATAAACTATGAGAGAACAGACTATAATAGGGTGAAAGACATATATGAAAAAGCCCTGACTAACATAAGGTCAAGTAAAGACTTTGATGAGGTTAAGTCCACCATAGAATCTCTAAATAAGACCAGGGTCCACCTTCAAACTATGAAGGAAGTGGCATCTATAAAGTACTCTATAAATACCAAGGATGACTATTTTGTTGGTGAAAATGAATACTGGGATGAGTATGGTCCCCTTTATCAGGACCTGGATTATGAGCTTTATCAAACTCTTTTAAGTATAGGTTTTAAAGACCAGATAATAGAAGAGTATGGCAGGCAATTCTATAGCCTGATGGAGTGCCAGGTTAAGAGTTTTTCTAGGGATATAATAGGACTTTTACAGGAGGAAAATAGGCTTATGTCAGATTATACAGGCCTACTGGCTTCTGCAAAAATAGATTTTGCTGGAAGGGTATGCAACTTATCTGATATGAACTTCTATATGGAGTCCCTGGATGATAGGGTTAGGGAAGAGGCCATAAGGGCCCATACTGGTTTTTTTGAAGAAAATGAAGATAGGTTTGACCAGCTATTTGATAGCCTAGTTAATATAAGGCACCAGATGGCCCTTAAAATGGGTTACAAATCCTTTATTGATTTAGGATACTATAGGATGCAGAGAACCGACTACAATAGGGATATGGTGGCTAATTTAAGGGAAAATGTATTGGCTAAATATAGTAAAAAGGTCCATGCCTTATATGAGGCCCAGGCCCAGAGAATTGGCAGGGACAAGATAGACTATTTTTGTGAGAGGATTGAATTCTTGGATGGGAATGCAGAGCCAAAGGGTGATAGCAAGGAAATATTTGAGGCTGGGAGAGCCATGTATTCAAGTCTATCGAAGGAGACACAAGAATTTTTTGATTTTCTTTTTTCCAAGGGACTTTTTGATGTTGAGGCTAGGGAAAATAAGGCAATGGGTGGTTACTGTACGGTTTTACCAGAATACAAAATGCCCTTTATATTTGCCAATTTCAATGGGACAGTGGATGATATAGATGTCCTAACACACGAGGCTGGTCATGCCTTCCAGATGTATATGTCCAGACATATTGACATGCCAGAGTTGATTTTTCCAACCCTGGATTCATGTGAGATACATTCAATGAGTATGGAATTTTTTACATATCCATGGATGGACCTATTCTTTGGTCAAGATGTAGAAAAATATAAGACCTACCATTATGGTTCTGCAATTAAATTTCTTCCATATGGCTGTTTGGTTGATCATTTCCAACATGAGATTTATGAGAATCCAGATATGAGTCCTGACCAGAGAAAGGCTACCTGGTTAAGGTTAGAAAATAAGTATTTACCCTATAGGGATTATGGAGATTTAGATATTTTAAATAGGGGTGGCTACTGGTTTAGGCAGGGACATATATACAAGGATCCTTTTTATTATATAGATTATGTTTTGGCCCAAATTTGTGCCTTGAATTTTTATGAAAAAATGCAAGATGATTATGATATGGCCTGGAATGACTACTTAAAAATATGTAGGTTAGGAGGCCGATATTCATTTTTTGATTTGGTTAAAATTGCAAATTTACCTAATCCTTTTAATTAAAATAGGTAAAATAGGCAAATGATGTTTGACTTGACACAAAATTAAAAAGATTATAAAATAGAGTGTGGGAGTATGTGCCTACAAAAATTTATGATTTGAAAGCTATAATTTTTGTTGATATGCGAATAAACGAATATTGAATGAAAATGAAATTTGAAAACAGAATAAGACAAAGGAGGTGGACGCAATTAATCCTTATATAATAATAACTGCTGTAGTGGCAGTATTACTAGGGCTATTAATTGGTTATGTTATCAGAAAAAACATCTCTGAAGCCAAGATAGGACAGGCAGAAAATTTGGCCAAGGAAATCCTTGAAAAGGCAAACAGAGACTCTGAAACAGTGAAGAAAGAAAAACTTCTAGAGGCTAAAGAAGAGATTCATAGATTACGTACTGAAGGCGAAAAAGAAAACAAGGAAAGAAGAAATGAAGTACAGAAATATGAAAAGAGAGTTTTACAGAAAGAGGAAACTCTTGACAGGAAGATTCAGTCTTTAGAGCAGAAGGAAGCAAACCTACAGAAGAAAAATGAAGCGGTTGCTAAGAAAGAAAGTGAAGTAGAGGAAATAAAAGTCCAGCAACAGCAGAAATTGGAAAGTATATCAGGTTTTACAACTGAAGAAGCCAAAGAAATAATACTTTCTAATGCTGAGAGAGATGTTAGAAGAGAAATGTCTCTAATGATCAAGGAAAAGGAAGCCCAGGCCAAGGAAGAAGCTGAAAAGAAGGCTAGGGAAATCATTGGCTATGCTATCCAGAAGTGTTCTGCTGACCATGTTGCTGAAACTACCGTATCAGTAGTTAACCTACCTAATGATGAAATGAAGGGTAGGATAATCGGTAGAGAAGGTAGAAATATCAGGGCTTTGGAAACATTGACCGGTATAGACTTGATAATAGACGATACTCCAGAAGCAGTAATCTTATCAGGATTTGATCCAATCAGGAGAGAGGTTGCAAGAATCGCTCTTGAAAATCTGATAAGTGATGGTAGAATACATCCAGCCAGAATCGAAGAGATGGTGGAAAAGGCTAAGAAAGAGGTTCAGAATATCGTCAAAGAAGCTGGTGAACAGGCTATGTTTGACACTGGTGTACACGGACTTCATCCAGAGTTGGTCAAGCTATTAGGTAGACTTAGGTACAGGACTAGTTATGGTCAGAATGTATTAAAGCATTCCATAGAAGTATCTATACTAGCTGGTATAATGGCAGAGGAAATAGGTGCAGACGTTAAATTAGCCAAGAGGGCAGGTTTAGTGCATGACATCGGTAAGGCTGTTGACCACGAAATCGAAGGTACACACATAGAAATAGGTATGGACTTATTGAAGAAGTACAAGGAATCTAAGGACGTAATACATGCAATGAGTACCCACCATGGTGACTATGAGCCACAGACAGTAGAGGCTGTTTTGGTTACAGCTGCAGATGCTGTTTCTGCTGCTAGGCCAGGTGCTAGGAGAGAGACTCTTGAAGCTTATATCAAGAGACTTGAAAAACTTGAAGAAATAACTAATTCATATGAGGGTGTAGAAAAGTCATTTGCTATCCAAGCAGGTAGAGAAGTCAGGATAATGGTTAAGCCAGAATATGTAAATGATGAAGAAATGCACTTATTGGCTAGAGATATGACTAAGAGGATCGAAGAAGAACTTGAATATCCAGGTCAGATCAAGGTGAGTATAATCAGGGAGACTAGGGCTACTGATTATGCTAAATAAGCAATTTTTGATTAAAATGAGCTAACCTCTATGGGAAGCCTCAAGTAAGGGGGTAGATATTTATTTAGATAAAATGAATATCTACCCCCTTTTTGTTTTTATAAGGATTTTAGAGAAGTCCTTTTTAGTTTATAATGGGAAAATTTTATGGTATAATAGGTGTAAATATATTTGTTTTAATGTTAAATAGGAGGTGTTGGTTTTGAAAAATTTTACAAATATAGTTTCAAATCTTGACGCTCTAAAACTTAAGAAAGTTGAAGAATTTATATATAAAAATGTAGGTGAAGAAGTATTTATCTTACCAAAGGTTGTGCCTTTCAAGGGAATAAATACTGATATGCTATATATAAAGGATAACAAACTCTTGTTTATAAAGTTTATGGATACAACGGAAGAACTATTTTCCTTCCTAGATGAAGAAATCTTGGAGATAATGAGGGAAGAGTTTGAGCTTATGAAGGAAAATATGGATAGGTATTTCCCTGATATTTCTTATAACTATGTTTTTATCATGCCGTATATAGACTATATAGAAGATACATATGGTATGGATGACTTCATAAGCGAAAATATTATATGTGGTTCTAAGGTAAAGGAATTAATAAACGAAGACAATATAGATTTTGATTCATATTTCAAGGAAGCAAATGATGAAATTGCTATGTCTATTTACCTATTTAGGGTTTGTACAGAGTATTTTACCTTGACAAGAGACATAAACACAAATAAGAAACTAAAAAAGATAAGTTTCCATGATAAAAACCTTGACTACAAGTTCGTCCTGATGGATGATGACCAAATTCTCAATATAGCCTCCGTAAATTATGGTAACCATGCTATAGTAGGTGGGTCAGGGACCGGTAAGAGTGCTATTATGCTGGGTAGGGTAATAAAATTATCCAAGATCTATCCCCACCACAATTTCTTAATCTTGACCTTTACCAAGCAACAGGCCAACAAGTATCTAGAGCTCTTGGATATACTAAAGGTAGATACCAACAATATAATGGTTTATACCTTTAGCTCCTTTATATTCAAGGTGGCCAAGATAAACAAACTCGTTATAGACTATAACCTGGTAAAAACCAACTATGATAAGGCCTTTGCCAATATAATGAAGCAGGTGGATAATTCTGTAAAGAACAAGAAGATGTTCAAGGGCATCTTTATTGATGAAGCAGAAAATATGAATGAGGATGACATAAACCTTATCTACCAGTTCCTATATACGAGTAAGAGGGTCTTTAACGTCAATGTATGCAAGGCATATAATATAAATAATAGCCTTAATATATATAAGTGTAAGATAAAGGAAAATATAGAGTATGAGGATGAACTATACCTGGAAAAGAACTATAGGCAGTCCCAAGAGGTAGTTGACTTTATAAACAGTTTTTGTGACAGGTCAAATGACTATATAAGGTCTCTAAGGGATAATATTCCAACTACTATATTTATGAAGACCAAGTCTATCTACAAGAGTGGTATGAATGTGAATATAGTCAAGGTAGATGACCTGGATGATCAGATACATTCTGTGATATGGGAGATACAGCACCTGATAAATGATTGTGGATTTAAGCCGGAGGACATAGCAGTTGTATATCCATTTAATAAGAAGAAGCTTAAGAATGGGAAGATGATATACTTCCAGTATATGTTGAGAAAGTCTTTAGAAGATGCTGATATACCTTATA
This sequence comes from Peptostreptococcus stomatis DSM 17678, assembly GCF_000147675.1. GTDB lineage: Bacteria > Bacillota > Clostridia > Peptostreptococcales > Peptostreptococcaceae > Peptostreptococcus > Peptostreptococcus stomatis. The sequence goes on from NZ_ADGQ01000004.1 coordinate 13,798, forward strand.
TGTATGCGGATGATACAGTTACCAACCTTACACCAAAGACGGGGGTAACAATATCAAACATATATTCAATCAAGTCCCTGTCATACAAGGCCATAATAATATGTGAGTTGGAGATGCTTTACAACCACAAGGTAAGTGCTGAGGACCAGGACTACCAGATAAATGACTTTGTAGGGGATTTAAATAAGGTATACACGGCCATGACAAGGGTAGAGGACTACCTATCGATTATAGCATCCTATGATAAGGACTCTAGTGATATATTTAAATTATTGATAGACTAGGGAAGTGCTGGTTGATAGTTATAAGATGCTCGCCTGGGAGGGAAACCCAGCCAAAAACCTAAAAACAAGTGTATAAATAAGCAAAAATAAACCAGTCTTTCAATATCCCATAAAAGGTATTGGAGACTGGTTTTATATTACTATACTATCCTGCGATTGCAAAGTATATGAATACTATTATACCAAGAACGATTCTATAGGCACCAAAGGCCTTGAAATCGTGCTTTTTGATGTAGGATATGAAGAACTTTATAACTATAACCGATACTATAAAGGCAACAAGTGATCCAACAAACATTATAAACCATTCAAATCCTGTAAAAGCAAAGCCCGCCTTTAGAAGTTTCAATAGACTGGCACCCAACATGGTAGGTATGGCAAGGAAGAAGGAAAATTCTGCTGCTATAAACCTAGAAGTACCTAATAGGGTAGCACCTATAATTGTAGATCCTGACCTTGATGTACCTGGTACCAGGGCAAGACACTGGAAAAGGCCTATTAATAGGGCAGTCTTATAGGATACTTGGCTAAACTTAGTAATACTCGGTTTTCTATGCCTATTTTCAATCCATATCATAATGATACCATATATGATAAGGGCACCTGCCACTACAGAAGGTCTAAAAAAGATCCTGTCTATCTGGTCTTCGAAAAGGACACCTATTATGCCCGATGGTAGGACAGCAATCAGTACTTTTATCCAAAGGTTCCAAGTCGCCTTCTTAGCTTTTGGGCTTTTTCTACTTGAAAAAGGATTTAGTTTATTAAAATACAGTATTAATACTGCCAATATAGATCCAAACTGTATGACTACTAAAAAAGTATCTATAAATTTTTTTGAGCCTACCAGGTGTAAAAACTGGTCGACTAAAATCATATGTCCCGTGCTACTGACTGGTAACCATTCTGTTATACCTTGTACAATACCAAGGAAAATCGCCTTAAAAATTTCTAACAAAAATATGTCCTCCTTTTATGAAATCTACTAATAATAGTATCACAAGAAATCTTATAAATCAATTATTTTATATATAAAGGGTAATTAAAAAGTCCCCCAGAATAAAGTGACTGGGGGACACATTTCTCTAATGTGATTTATTTGTGGCCAGCAGCCTTGTAAGCTTCTAGACCATACTTCATACATTCAGCAGCAGCCTTTAGGTCATCTGCATTTAGAATATAGGCAAGTCTAACTTCATCTCTTCCTAGGCCAGGAGTAGCGTAGAAGTTTTCAGCTGGTGTAGCCATAGTAGTTGCACCATTGTGGCTGAATTCATTTAGCATGAAGATTACGAAGTCTTCTGCATTTTCTACTGGAAGCTTAACCTGCATGTAAAAGGCACCTGTTGGCTTTTCACATACAACACCAGGGATTTCCATGATTGCATCATATAGGACATCTCTTCTGTGGCAGTATTCCTTGTTAACTTCTTCAAGATAAGACTTTGGAGTCTTGTATAGCTCTGCTGAACCAACCATTTCTAGTGTAGGCACGCATAGTCTTCCCTGACAAAGCTTTAGGACCTGAGCTATGAAATCTTTGTTCTTACAAGCTAGAGAACCGATTCTAGCACCACAAGCTGAGTATCTCTTAGATACAGAATCTACTATTATTACCCTATCCTGAACATTTTCTAGGTTACCAAAGCTAGTATATTTCAATCCATCGTATACAAATTCTCTATATACTTCGTCAGAAATTATCCATAGGTCTTTTTCTATAGCAATTTCTGCCAACATCTTCATTTCTTCAAGAGTATAGATAGCACCAGTAGGGTTGCCAGGGTTTGAAAGTAGGATAGCCCTAGTCTTTTCATCAACTCTAGCAAGTATTTCTTCCTTTGCTGGTAGGTGGAAACCATTTTCAGCCAATGTGGTGATTGGGTTTATTTCAACATCTACACAAGTTGCAAATCCATTGTAGTTAGTATAAAAAGGCTCTGGTACAAGTATATTTTCACCAGGGTTACATAGTGTCATCATTGCAAATAAAAGTGCTTCAGAACCACCGTTTGTAATTAGAAGCTCTTCATGATTGAATTCCATGTCATAAGACTTGTAGTATTTGATCATTGCATCTAATAGGTCATCAGAACCAACTGAATCAGCATAAGCAAGTACATCTTCATCAAACTCTCTTATAGCCTTCATAAAGCCTTCCGGAGTCTTAATGTCTGGCTGACCTATATTTAGGTGGTAAACCTTAATTCCTTTTTTCTTTGCTGCAGTAGCATATGGAACAAGCTTTCTCACTGGTGAAGCCTGCATTGAACCAACTCTTTTTGAGTATCTCATAATTTTCCTCCTCTATATTTAAAAGTTAATAACGTTTTCTGACGTAACATTAATATAACATAAAACTAGATAAAAATAAACAATTATTGTATATATTTATAATTTAACAAAGCAAGAGGACTTGTAAAGGGGTTTTTGCTAATTATTATTCTAGTAAAAGTATTAAAAACCATAATTTATTGATTTTCTTTTATAAGAGATGGGTTTTTATTAAAGGCAAAATGGTATATAATATAGCTAACAGATTATTGTGAATACTAGTATGAGGTGAAATTATGAAAGAAATGAGAAGGGACCAGATAACTGGTGATTTGATTATATACTCAAGTTATAGGAATAAAAGGCCACATGATACACTTAAGACTAATAAGAATAAACCTAGTGAAGGGCCGAAATACAGTGAAACCTGTCCATTTTGTAGGGGGAATGAACATTTAAATGATATGCCAACCTATCTTATAGAAGGGGACGGTCAATGGATAGCTAAGTCCGTAAAAAATAAGTTTCCTATAGTTGATATGGAGACCGACCATATATTTGGAGAACACGAAGTGGTGGTTGAGACACATAGACATGAGGGGAACTACTATAATATGTCTATTGATGAATTTAAGAATGTTTTTGGTATCTTTATAAACAGGTACAAGGAATTGTCAGCCAGGCCTGGTATTGAATACGTGAATATATTCAAAAATCACTTGAGGGATGCCGGAGCTTCACTTATGCACCCCCATTCGCAAATAGTATCCTTCAACCTTTTACCAGCCGAGATAGTAAAGGAGATAAAAATAGCAAAATCACATATGGACCACCACGATACTAACCTATATGACTACATAATAGAGAGTGAAATTGACCACCAAAAAAGGGTGGTGTATAGTGGAAATAAGTTCCTGGTTTTCATACCTCATGCTACAAGATACAATGGTGAAATCAGGATTATCTGCAAGGAAGACAAGAAGATTGACCAATGGGGGACAGATGAAATAGATGAAATTTCTTATATATATAAAAAGCTCTTTGAAAAATGGGAAGATTATAATATGGGAGAGATAGCCTTTAATGTTTTAATACATACCTACCCTTTAAGTGGGGACTATGATGACCTCTTTAGGACCCACTTCCATATAATACCAAGAAAATTCAATTTTGGAGGCTTTGAACTGTCTACTGACCTCTTTGTATGTGGAACAGATCCAGAAGACCTAGCTGAATTTTTGAGGTTTGAATAAGCTTAATTGAGGGGTTTTAAATCTAAGAGATTATAGAGATGGTTTAGGTTGATGATAAGAATAGTTTTTAATATAATTTAGAAGTTCTACTTGAAATTATTTAAAAGTTGATATATAATTAAAAAAACAAAAAGCGAATATTAAATCTAAAAAATAGAAAAATAATTCATGTATTTTAGGAGGACATATGTCAAGTTTATTATATTACATAAAAAAAGAAGACCACTCAGGTGAAAGACTAAGAAAGATACTTGAGGAGAATAGGTATATAAGGTTTGTATCACTTATGGGTGTTGACCTAGGAGGTAATGCCACAGATGAAAAGATACCGGTAAGATTGGTTTTAGAAGATGTAGAGGACTTTTTAAATTCATCTATACAGACTGATGGATCTTCGGTTGAACTTTATAACATTGCTACCCTAAATAATGCAAAGGTGGACTTAAAGGCTGATCTTGATGCAGTATGGTTTGTTGATTATAACCATGACTTCATCGATGAAGAGACAGGTTGCCCTGTTGGAACTTTGAAAATACCTGCCTTTTTAATACATGACAACAAGAAGGTCTGCTCAAGAGGGACACTGGAAAGAGCAGAAAAGTACTTCAAAAATAGTATAACTGATATAATTAGAAATAACCCTGAAATACTAGAAAATACGAACGTTAATAATCCGGATGATATAGAAAGTATCGAACTTACAGCAGCTACAGAATTAGAATTCTGGGTAAATACACCAGAAGACAAGGCTGACCTAGAAAAGTTGTTTGTATCACAGAGCTTGAAAGAACAGTACTGGAAGAGGACACATGGAGTAATTAGGACATGTCTAGAAAAGTGCCTTATAGCTCTAGAAAACTATGGTTTAGAACCAGAAATGGCCCACAAGGAGGTTGGTGGTATCCACAGCTCAATCAATATAAAGGGGTCAACAAACCATGCCATGGAACAGCTTGAGATTTCCTGGAAGTTTAACAAGCCACTTCAGGCAGCAGATAATGAATTATTGGTAAGAGAAATAGTATATGATGTATTTGAATCTCATGGTCTAGAGGTTAGTTTTAAGGCCAAGCCAATCCATGGTGTAGCAGGTAGTGGTGCCCATGCCCATGTAAGTGTTGCGGCCAAGTTAAAAAATGGCGGATTTATAAACCTATTTGCACCTAAAGACCTAAAAAATGACTACCTTAGTCCAATAGGATATGCATCCCTAATGGGTATGATGAAGAACTATGAAGTATTGGCTCCAATAGTAACTAATACTAATGATGGTTTTAATAGGCTGGTTCCAGGTTTCGAAGCACCAGTATGTGTGGTTACATCTTTGGGTCATACATATGAGACTCCATCTAGAAACAGGTCTGTCCTAGTAGGTCTTATAAGGGATATAGAAAAGCCAAAATCATTGAGGTTTGAATTGAGGTCTCCTAATCCATTGTCTAACAAGTACCTAGTAATAGCTGGTTGCTACCAGACTATGTTGGACGGTATAAAATCAATAGCCGAACTTAAAAAGTTTGATACAAAAGAATTAGAAGCTGAACTATCTAAGTCTCCAAGTGATAAGGGCTTCTACCTTGAAGAGGGAAGGGCCTATAGGGATGAGAACAATGTATTTAACTACTATACACTGGAAGAAAGGAATGCTAGGTTTGGCCAGCCACCTGAAACTGTTTATGAGGCTATGTTGGCTTTTGAAACTCACCCAGACAAGTTGAAGTCTCTAACACAGGGGGCAGTCTTCACTGACGCAATCATTGATTCCTTCAAGGTTGGTTCACTAGACAAGTGGAAGAAGAAGTTATCATCTAGAATTATAGACAGGAATATAAGACTTTTAACTTCATTTGTTAAGTTACATTCAAATGACAATATGGATGCCATAGATGAAGTAATGTGGGATGCTATAGAGCAGATTAAGTACGACTTGATGAAAAATACCCTAAAGGGACCTTCAATCTATGGTATGATAAAGAGTGCAATAGATGTTGGTAACTACAAGGAAGCTTCTGACCTTCAGATAGAGGCTAAGAAGAAGATGGAGGAAATCCAGCAGTTGTATGTTAACTATAGGAAGAATATTTTTTAGATTTAAGTATAAATAGTAAAACTCAATAGTACATAAAATGAAAATGGAGGTTACCAATTCTCACCCACCTACTGACCTTGAAACTTTAGTATAAAACTATAAGTTTCAGGTAAGCTGGAATGTGAGTAGGGTCCTCCATTATTTTTATTAAAAGCATTATCTTATAGTTGACATAGCTTGCCAAGAAATTCCTCAAACATTATGCCATCATTTCTTTCTATACCATCCAGACTTGAGGTATATTTAACTGCATCAAATATAAAGTCAGTAGCAATCTGACAAGTGTCCCCTATGTCAAAATCTCTAGTAATAAGGGCGGCGACAATAGAAGTAAATATATCTCCGGTACCACTAAAGCTCATCTTGTTATATGGCTTGCCAAATTTGACCATAGTATCAGTATGGGCATCATATGATATATTGTATATATATCCATCTATAAGGAAGCCGGTTATAATGACTAAACCAGGTCCAAGTTTGGATAGGTCTCTACAGATATTTTTAAGGTCACTATCATTGTAGCCAAATTGATTAGGATTAAGACCTAATAGTAGGTTGGCTTCCGTGATATTTGGTGTGATTAGGTCAGCCATTGATACCAATTTTTTCATTTCCATAACATAGCTATCATCAAAGATAGGGAATAGAGAACCATGGTCACCAAGAACAGGGTCTACAACTACCAAGGCTTGTGTGTTGGTCTTGATTAGGTTTTCTACTAGATTGATCTGCTCGATTGATCCTAGGAATCCACTATAAATAGTATCGAATTTTTGACCAAGTTCCCGCCAAGTATCAATATAGTCTTGGATAGATGATGTCAGGTCTACAAATGTGTATTTGGGATAACCAGTCTGGCTGGATAGGACAGATGTAGGTAGGGGACAGCACTGGCATTTAAGGGCAGAAATCAGGGGCAGGGCCACTGTAAGTGAGCACTTACCTATACCAGAAATATCGTTTATACAAGCAATTTTCTTTTGCATAAGAATTCTCCGTTCTAAATATATTTTCAAGGAATATTATACCATCTCTTCAAGATTATGTCTAAAAATACAAAAATTCGTACTAAATGTAGATAAAAAACTGTGATTTGTATAAAAATTTTTAAAATTGCAAAAAAATATTCAATATTTCTAACATTTTCGTTGACTTAGGCTAATATATATGTTATGGTTAATAGGTAGTGGATCACAAAAAATTAAGCGATTCATATTTTTAGGAGGAAGTTAATGAAAATCGGAACAGTAAAATGGTTTAACAATGAAAAAGGATTTGGATTTATTTCAGTAGAAGGAGAAAATGACATGTTTGTACATTTCTCTGCAATCCAGGGAGATGGCTACAAGTCTCTAGAAGAAGGTCAGAAGGTTGAATTTGAAGTCGTAGATGGAGAAAAGGGACCTCAGGCTGCAAATGTAACAAGAATATAATTTGAGATTTAAGATATAAGACATATATTAAGTAAAGAATTTTTTCAAGATTACATTGATGGACCAACAAAAGTTGGTCCATTTTTTGCATAAATTTTCAAATGAGTAGATATAGTCTTTTAAAAATGTTATACTTAGGAGTAGGGATAATTTCAATAAAACTATTAGCTGGACAATAGGTTTATAGGATGCTAATTATCTTTATTTAAAATATATGTGATTTGATTGAAAGTATAGATATACAGGAGGTTTGGTTATGAATATAATGTTTTTCATTACACCAAAAAAAGATGTAATAAGCGTGAGTGACAAGGATAATTTAAAGACTGTTTTGAAAACTCTAAATGAGCATAAGTTTTCATCAGTGCCTATAGTAAATGCTGAAGGCAATTACTTGGGAACAGTCAAGGAAGGGGATATCTTGTGGTACCTTTACCAGCAGTCTTCGTTTGATGAGAGATTGATGGAAACAACAAATATTATGGACGTACCTAGGAGGACTACTAACATTACTGCCAAAGTTGATGCAAATGTGGAGGACCTCTTACATCTATTGATTAGTCAAAACTTTGTGCCAGCGATAGATGACTCTAATATATTTATAGGTATAATCAAGAGAAGGGATGTAATATCCTATGCCTATGACAAGATTAAAAGTGATGAGAGTTATATGGAAGACTTCTTCCATGCGAAAAAGTTATCTAGATAAGAGATCTGGATATTTGATAGGAGAATGTCTTTAAGTTAATATAATAGATAGGTTATAGATTTGACTTAATTTTATATGAATAAAACAGGGTCACCAACTGAGTTGGTGGCCCTATTTTTCTACAAGAAAGGAAGGTTTACACAAAATGTTAACCTCCCTGTTTTTAGCTATTATTTAAAATTGTTTCTTGTAACAACAACACCAATCTTACCGACAGGATTATAAGTAATCTGTACTAGTGTGTTTTTCTTTAACTTCTCTAGGTCTTCACCACCATATTTTAGGTCAAGCTTGATTGGTTTCTTACCCTGCTTGATTAGGACAGTGTGACCATCCTTACCCTTTTTTTCTACACTTATAAGATTACCAACATATGGTGTAAATTCCTGGTATTTCTTACCTTCGTTCTTTAAGTAGAAGTAGCCACCTACTGCAGCTAGAATTTCTAGACCCAAAAGTGCCCACCAAGGTATCTTTGCAACGATTCCTATAGCTACCAGCACTACCATTGCTGCTATTGGTACAATAGCCTTTCTCATCATTAATTTTCCGATTATGTCATTTGCCTTTTTTTCAGGACCAGTCATAGTCTTTTGTCTTGCATACTGGTCAGCAAATCTATCTCTTATGCCCATAATTAGCCTCCACTTCCTATAATTTCTTAAAATACTATACAAAAATACTATATTATTTTAACATAGTTTGTTGAAAAATAAAAGCTATTATGTAAAGATTATCTAATTTAAAGGCCTCATAATTGTTTTCTAAGAAAGAAGAATTACACTGATTGAAACTTGACTATAGAGGGCCTATTTTGTTACTATGATGGTGTGAGTGAATTATAGAAAAAAGTTAACATAAATGTTGGGATGTGGTATAAATGTCTAGACAAAGTCTAAAAAGAAAAAAACAAAAAATAGGTTTTATAGAAATGTATTTTAGGTTTGTAAGCCTCTTGTTCTGGCCTATTTACTGGTACAAGTGGACTGTTATAACAGTAGAAAATTTAAACAATATTCTCTTTAAGATTTATGGGGTCATAGACCTAGTCTTTATATTTCTTTTGGTTCTTTTCTTCACCATTAAGAGGAGGGAGACCTTGTGGTATTTTCTTTTCTCCCTATCAATGGCAACCTGCTATTTAGTTTCTCTTTATAGCTTTATAATGGTGCCAGTCGATATAAATTGGCTTTATATCAAGATAGGGACCATAATTGTAACTATGATAATTTCGTGGAATTTATTGAAACGAGATGGTAATGACATAGGTGTAGTAGGCCTTTTAAGTGGGGTCCTGCTCTTGATTATGACATATTTCTACTAAAAGACTTATCGAACCATCCTATTTTAAATAAGATTACTTGTATTTTTAAACGACATATCCTATTACTAGATATATATGGACATAAGGACTAAAAAATGCTATGATACTAGATGTAGTACAATAATAGAAATTATTAGGAGGACGAAATGGAAGAATTAAATTTTTTAGCTAAAGTTGGCGACAAAGTTATAACTCAGGAAGATCTTGAAGCTGCAGTTGCAAGCTTGGATGGATACCAGAGACAGCAGTTCGACAATGAAGAAGGAAGAAAGAGAATCTTGGCTGACATGATAAACCAGGAGTTATTCTATCTTGATGCCATTGAAAACAAGATGGACCAGGATGAAATATTTGTAAATGAAATGGAGCTAGTAAAGGCTAATATGTTAAAGCAGTATGCTATTAACGCTTGTCTAGCTGCAGTTGAAATAACTGATGATGAAAAGCTAGCCTACTATGAAGAACACAAGGATGAGTTCAAGGAAGACGAGTCAGCCAGTGCTAAGCACATACTAGTTGACAATGAAGAACTAGCCCTTGAAATAGAAAAGAAGATAAACAAGAAGGAAGTATCTTTTGAAGATGCAGCAGTAGAATATTCTTCATGCCCATCTAAGTCTAATGGAGGTTCTCTAGGCACTTTTGGTAGGGGACAGATGGTTCCAGAATTTGAAGAAGCTGTATTTACATTGCCTGTAGGTAAGGTATCTTCACCAGTTAAAACTCAGTTCGGTTACCACCTAATCTTGGTTGATGACCGTAAGGAAGCTAGACAGCTAGAGTATGAAGATTGCAAGAAGGATGTAGAACAGTCACTTGCTTTTAAAAAGCAGAACGAAGCCTTCCTGGCTAAGTTGACTGACCTAACTGAAAAGTATAAGGACATCTTGACTATAAAGGGTGTAGAAAAATAATATTAAATTTAAGATTTTTAAAAGCAAAATAGGGGGGATTTATCCCTCTTATTTTGCTTTTATTAAGTTTTTGTAAATTTTTAAGCCAGGTATATCAAGTATTTAATTTGTGATATAATCTATGTATGAAGAATTTTAGAAAGGATATACTATGAAAAAGATACTATCATATTTCGTTAAACATATACCGGCCATACTAATGTTGATACTGGTCTTAGGCCTGGAAGTTAAATTTGAACTTTTGTTGCCGAACTATACATCTAATATAGTAAATGTAGGTATACAACAGGGTGGGATAGAAAATTCTGTACCAAGGATAATGGATGAAGGAACCTATGCCATCATGCTATCATTATCAGAGGTAGGCCATAAGACAGTAATAGCCAAGTCTTATGAAAGATGGTCCCCTAGTGATAAAAATTCATATAATACTAATTTGGAAAAAAATAATAAAAATTCCAGGTTAATAAGCCAATCCAAGCGTGATAGGGTCTACTATCTCCTAAAGGCTGATGCCAAGATGGATAAATTGAATGACTACATGGCCAACTCCCTGGTCAATATGGCCTCTTATATGGCCAGCAATCCAAAGAAATCAAGCAAGGGGTCAAGTAATAAGGCCATGGCCAATATTGTAAGGGACAAAAATATGCCTGACTTTATGAAAAAACAGGTCAGCATAAGGATAGTTGGTCAGATATATAAGAATTTGGGAATAGATACGGGGAAGATGCAGAAGTCCTACCTCTGGAAGACTGGTGGAATCATGCTGGTCTTGAGTATTTTAGCAGGATTATTGTCTATAGTGGTAAGTTTTATAGCAGCAAGGGTATCTACCAGGGTGTCAAAGAGCCTGAGACGGGATTCTTTTAAAAAGGTTCTTGAATTTTCTAATGCTGAGATGGACAAGTTTTCTATATCATCCTTGATAGCAAGGTCTACCAATGATATCCAGCAGATACAACAGTCATCTATCCTTGGCTTAAGATTCATATTTTACGGTCCCTTGATGGCTGTAGGAGCCTTTAGCAGGGTATTTAAACTGGAGGTATCCATGTTGTGGATAATTGGGTTAGCCATATTGGTGACAGTTATGTCCATAATTGTTATTATGATATTTGCCATACCTAAGTTCAAGATAATACAGAATGTAGTAGATAAGATGAACCTGGTAACTAGGGAATTTATATCTGGTATAGAAGTAAATAGGGTCTTTGGGACTGCCAAGTATGAAGAGGAGAGGTTTGACAAGGTCAACAAAGAATTGACTGGCATAAACCTATTTATAAATAGGGCTATGTCCTTGATGCAGCCCTTGATGATATTTATTATGGATATTACAACTATATTAATTATATGGTTTGGAGCCAAGCAGATAGATATGGGTAATATCCAGGTAGGAGATATGATGGCCTTTATCCAGTATACTATGCAGATAATTATATCATTCCTGTTCATAACTATGATGTCTGTTATGTTACCAAGGGCCATGGTCAGTGCTAAGAGGGTCAGTGATGTATTGACTAGCGAGGTCAGCATTGAGGACAAGGGAACTATAAAGGCCTTTGCCCAGGAAGGTAGCCTGGTATTCGAAAATGTTACTTTCAAGTATGAAGGTGCCCACGAAAATGTCATTGAGGATATTTCTTTTGAGGCTGAGAAGGGCAAGACAACTGCTATTATAGGTTCGACCGGTTCGGGTAAAACTACTATAGTCAACCTCATTCCAAGGTTCCTGGAAGCTACAAGTGGCAAAATATACCTGGATGGCGTTGAGATAAGACAGATACCTATGTCTATAATAAGGGACAAGGTATCAATAGTTCCTCAGATGTCAGTCCTGTTTTCAGGTACAATAGCTTCAAATATTGAATATGCTAAATCTATAAGAAGTTATAAGAAGGTTAAAAATGCTGCAGAGATATCCCAGTCAATGGACTTTATCAATTCAAAGTCAGAGGGCTTGGACAGTAAGGTATCTCAGGGAGGATCTAATTTATCGGGAGGTCAAAAACAGAGGCTGTCCATAGCCAGGGCTATAGCAAGGAATCCTGAAATAATAGTCTTTGACGATAGTTTCTCCGCCTTGGATTCAAAGACCGACAAGATGGTAAGGAGTCAAATCCATGACAAATTAAGGGACAAGACCTTGATTATAATAGCCCAAAGGATAAATACTATTATAAATGCAGATGAGATAATTGTCTTGGATAATGGTAAGATAGTTGACAAAGGAAAACATCTTGACCTGCTTGAAAGATGTAGCGTTTACTATGAAATAGCTAAATCACAGTTGACAGAGGAGGAGTTAAAAAATGTTAAGTAGAAAAACAAATAATAGGTCCTCTAAGACTGATAAAAATAAGAGAAAAACACAGAAAAATAGAAGTAAGGCAGACCAGGAGAAGAAAAAGGGAAATAATTTTTCTAAGACCATGAAGAGGTTATTAGACTATACCTGTGGAGACAAGCTGAATATTTTAATTGTTTTGATTTTTTCAGTTGTATCTACAATATTTGCTATAGTTGGACCTAAGATAATGGGGACTGCAACTACAGAAATATTCAATGGTTTAGTCAGCAAAATTAGGGATGGTGGTCAAGGTATCGACTTCAACAAGATACTAAAGATTATACTGGTTTTGGTTATCCTATATATTATTAGTTCTGTTTTCTCCTATGCCCAGTCATACATAATGAGTGGTGTTGCCCAGAGGATCTCATACAAGTTGAGACAGGAGATATCACAAAAAATAAATAGACTTCCTATGGCCTATTTTGATAGGAATAGCAAGGGGGATATTATATCGAGAGTTACAAATGATGTAGATACTCTTAGCCAGACTTTAAACCAGAGTTTGATGCAGATGATTACATCCATCATAACCCTTGTGGGTGTATTTATAATGATGTTATCTATAAACCTGATAATGACCATAGCAGCCCTAGTGGTCATGCCACTAACTATGTTGATCTTGTCCCTGGTGATTAGGAAGTCACAGGTATTTTTCAAACAACAGCAAAAGTACTTGGGGGATATGAATGGAAAGATAGAGGAGACCTTCTCTGGTCAGAATATAGTCAGGGGCTACAATGGTGAAAAGTTTGAACTAAATGAATTTGATACCATAAATAGAAAACTTTATGATACAGGATGGAAGTCACAATTTCTATCTAGCATCATGATGCCTATAATGAATTTTGTGGGAAATCTTGGCTATGCCATAGTTTCTATCCTGGGAGGTTATATGGCTATCAATGGTAGGATATCAGTTGGTGATATCCAGGCCTTTATCCAATACATGAGGTCATTTACCCAGCCACTAAACCAGATAGCCCAGATAATGAATCTCCTACAGTCCACGGTTGCGGCTGCTGATAGGATATTTGAGTTTCTGGATGAAGAGGAAATAGACCTGTCAAAGAAAGATATCTTAGAAGGGCCAGTCCAGGGTAATATCAAGTTTGACCATGTTAGGTTTGGATATAAGAGTGATAATATAATTATCAAAGACTTTAGTTTGGATATAAAGGCAGGCCAAAAGGTGGCTATAGTAGGTCCTACAGGCGCTGGAAAGACTACTATAGTCAAGCTGTTGATGAGGTTTTATGGCCTGAATTCAGGTAAGATATATCTAGATGGTGTAGATATAGAGAGTCTAGACCTGGAAAGCTATAGGAAAAATTTTGCTATGGTACTTCAGGATACATGGTTATTTAGTGGAACTATCATGGAAAATCTTAAGTATGGTAGGCTTGATGCAAGTGATGAAGATGTTTACAAGGCTGCAAAAGCTGCCCATGTTGATAGATTTATAATGACTCAGAAGCAAGGATATGATACAATATTAACTGAAGACTCTAAGAATATTTCTCAGGGACAAAAGCAGCTACTGACGATAGCCAGGGCTATACTTTCGGACCCTAAGATTTTGATCTTAGACGAAGCGACCAGTTCAGTCGATACCAGGACAGAGGTCTTAATTCAGCAGGCTATGGACAATCTTATCAAGGATAGGACCAGCTTTATAATAGCCCATAGGTTGTCTACAATTAGGAATGCTGACCTTATACTAGTATTAAATGAAGGAGATATTGTAGAGCAGGGTAGTCATGATGAATTATTGGCTAAAGATGGATTCTACAGTAACTTGTACAGGTCGCAATACGAAGAATTGGAAGGTGCTAATTAATATGAAGATAGATTGGAATAGAAAATATACTACCATAGCGGTCTATGCTATAATAGTAGTGGTGTTTGGGATATCATTCTACCTAAGTGTGATGCAGTTCTCCAAGTTAAGTGAACTTACATCAACATTTATAGATATTTTAAAACCATTTATAGTAGGATTTTCTTTAGCCTACCTATTGAACTTTATAATGGAGTTTGTGGAAGGGAAAATAGTTCTAAACTTGATGCCTAAGGGGGGAAAAAGACTAGTTAGGTATTTATCTATGATTATTACCTATATCTTAGTTACACTATTTGTATTCCTCTTCTTTAAATTTATATTCCCACAGGTTGCAGAGAGTGTAGTGAAACTGGTAACAGACTTCCCACATATTGTGAATAAGATTTATAACTATATAGATAAGTTTATAAGTCATATAAACCTGCCTGAACCTACTAGGATGGCCGTAAACCAAAAGGTAAATGAAATAGGTAAGTCAGCTATAGACTTTGCTACAAACCTTGTTCCGTTTTTTGCTAATTTCTTCTTGAATATAGTTAAGAGTGTGTGGAATTTGGTTTTAGGTATAATAATATCAATTTATATACTAGCAGATAAGGAAGGCTTCTTCCGTCTTTGTAGAAAGTTTATATTTGCGATATTTACTAAGGACACTTCTGATAATATACTTAAGGTTACCAGGCTTTCTAACGACATATTCGGGAAGTTTATAATAGGTAAGATAATAGACTCTGTTATAATAGCCATAATTACCTTTATTATACTTTCAATAGTCAAGATGCCTTATGTAATCCTTTTGACTTTTATAATTGGTATAACAAATGTTATTCCGTTTTTTGGTCCATTTATCGGGGCAATACCATCTGTCTTACTGGTTTTGATAGTTGACCCTATAAAGGCACTTTGGCTGATAGTGATCATATTCATCATCCAGCAGTTGGATGGTAATGTAATAGGACCTAAGATTTTAGGAGATTCTATAGGTATTTCATCATTTTGGATCCTATTCTCCCTACTGGTTGCTGGAAAGTTCTTTGGTATAATCGGAATGGTTATAGGAGTACCATTATTTGCAGTAATCTACACTATAGTTGCAGAGACTATTAACGACAGATTAAAAACTAAGGGACTGACAGATTCTGCTAATGGTAAAAAATAAAACAAAAAGATTAGCTGGCCAAGACCAAATTTATATTATGGGTCTTAGCCAGCTTTTTATTTTTATCATATTATCTCCTAGGTATGAGACCAGGGATTAAGAGTTTAGGTTACACTATAGTAGCTTAAATGTGTTTTTTTCGTAGTCTATAAGGCCATCGTCCTTTAAACGACTAAGTTCTCTTGAAAGGGCAGACCTATCTACGCCTAAAAAGTCAGCCATATCCTTCCTTGAATAAGGTATTAGAAAGATATTTGACTGGTTTTTAAGTTTATGTAGTTCAAGGAAATGGAGAATTTTTTCCCTAATATTCCTCCTGGATACAACTTCTATTTTTGATAGAAGTATAAGGTTCTTATCAGCAAATGTATGTAAGAGACTGGATATAATTTCCTGCTTTTCCCTTATCAAGTCCAGGTCATCTAGGTTGCCTACAGACAGTAGTTCATCAGTGTTGACTAAAAGAAGGGTAGATATTTTGTTTGTTGTTGCAGTAACTGGACTTATCTTCTTACTGGTAAAAGAAAAGACCTCGGCAAAGATTTGGTTTTTGACAACAGAGTCAATTATATTCCTATTTCCATATTCGTCTGTATTAGAAAGGATTACCTCACCTTCTAAGAGGATACACATATTATGGTACACTTCTCCTTCACGAAAGATGATTTCGTTTTTATCTAAGTGTATAATCTTTGAATTAAAAGAATTCAAAAGTTTTTCCAAATTATCTTGACTTAAATGCGAAAACAAGCTTATCTTGTTAAGATCTTTTAAATATTTTTTTTCAATCATATAAACCTCCTGTTGCAATTTTTATATTGATAGTTATTTTTACGAGAAATATATGTAATCATTATAACAAAAATTTGAAAAAAGGTGAATTTTTTTCTAAATTGTTGATTTTTTGGTCAAAATAAGGAAACATATTGTTAAAAATTGAATAAATGAGGTTTATTTTTCATTTAAAAGGATATAAATATATGTATAAATATGAGTAATTAGAATATGTATAAGACATAATCTTTTACTAGAATATAATTAGTAGAAGGAATATGAGGAGGAAATAAGATGAGAGAAATTGCTATTTTGGCTGGAGGATGTTTCTGGTGTATGGTCAAACCATTTACAAGCTATGAAGGTGTTGAAAAAGTTGTAAGTGGTTATATAGGTGGTCATAAGGAAAATCCTACTTACAAGGAAGTTTGCAGTGGTGGAACAGGTCATTATGAGGCCGTTGAGATAACTTTTGATAATGAAAAAATTAAATTTAAAGAAATACTAGATATTTTCTGGAAGCAGATAGATCCCCAGGATGAGAATGGTCAGTTTGCTGACAGGGGCAGCCAGTACAAGACAGCAATCTTCTACACTAGTGATAAACAAAAAGAAGAAGCTCAAGTGTCAAAAAATAGGATTGAAGACCTCTACTTTAATGGTAAGGAAATTGCCACTGGTATACATGAGGCAAGCCACTTCTATCCTGCAGAAGACTACCATCAGAATTACTGTAAGACTAACTCAAAGCACTATAGCGTCTACTATAAAAACTCTGGTAGGTACAACTTTGTCAAGGCCAAGTGGGATAGGAATAACCTGGACAGGAATAATTTAAGAAATAAACTTAGGGATATAGAATTTGAGGTTACACAGAATGATATGACAGAGGTACCTTTTGAAAATGAGTACTTTGATAAATTTGACAAGGGTATTTACGTTGACCTTGTAGACGGAAGACCCCTATTCAGCTCAAGTGATAAGTTTGATTCGGGTTGCGGATGGCCAGCCTTCTCTAAACCGATTGAAGATACGGCCTTAATGGAAAGGGCTGACTATTCTTTTGGTATGGAGAGGACAGAGGTTAGGTCTCTTGGGTCAAACTGCCACCTTGGTCATGTATTCAACGATAATCCAAATTCTGATAATGGTTTGAGGTATTGCATAAATTCTGCTGCCATAAAGTTCATACCTTATGATAAAATGGAAGAGTGTGGATACGGTGAATACAAGAAGTATGTAAAATAGGTTATCTTGCCGGATGCTTTAACTTGTCGATAGTAGGAGTAGTATGCCTGCAAGCATGACTTTTGGTATAGGCACCCTTGCACAAGGTATTTCAAGGAGGGTATTTATGTTGAAGACAGAAGCTTTATATTATAGTGATAGGTATATGAAAGAATGTCAGGCTAGGTTACTATCGGTTGACATAGTAGGTGGAAAGATATATATGGTCTTTGATAGGACTCTTTTCTTTCCAGGAGGCGGTGGCCAGGCCCAGGATGGGGGATATGTCATTGATGACTCTGGAATAAAATTTGATATATGTGGAATCAATGAAAAAGAAGGTCTTATCTACCATGAGGTCAGGATGGCCAAGGATGGCCTTGAGTCCCTGATAACCAGTAGACAAGGTATACTTGATAGTATGGACCAGGCTGAAAAAGTGTCTATGATAGAAGATTATATTGGGGCTAAGTTAAAAGCTGATCCTATATTCCGTATGGTTTTGAACTGGGAACACAGGGAAGACTATATGCACCAACATTCGGGTCAACATGTCCTATCAGGCGTCTTTTATAAGTTGTTTTCAAGAAATACACTAGGTCTTCATATAGGCAAAGACCTATCTCAATTGGATATAGAGGGAGAATTTGACCATGATATGGTTAAGGAGGTCGAGAGGTATGCCAACCTTATCGTATCACAGGAAATTAAGATAGATAACTTTGTCCTGGATAGGGACAAGCTGGAAGATACATATACTAGGAGGCCTCTACCAAATACAAGTGAAGATATAAGGATTTTAAAGATTGGAGACCTTGATATTAATGCCTGCTGTGGAGTTCATTCTACAGACACTGGCCAGCTTAAATTGATAAAAATTAAAAAATATTACCACCACAAGGGCAATACACGTTTCGAATATTTGGTGGGTAAAAGGGCAATATCATATATCCTAGATAGAGATGAATACTTTAGCAAGCTTCTTTTAAAATACGATACCAATGAAGCTAATATCCTAAATGCCATAGGTAATTTGGAAGACAAGAAGGATGATTTTGCTGAAAAGAACAAGCTTCTTTTAGATTTTTATCTGGAGGCCAGGTCCAAGTCCTTACTTGAAGGACTTAGGGAAAATTCACAGGGTATCATAGTTGTAAGAGGGGTCCTTGATGATGATGCCTGGATGGTAGAAGCACTTGCCAAGTATATAACGAATAATTACAAGTCCCTGGTAATTTTTGCCAGTGGAGGCCAGGCTCAGCCGAGGGTATTTTTACAGGTTGATAAGAAACTAGCCAAAGAAGAATCTATCAAGCTTGGAAAGGTCCTTAAGGACCATGCTGGTTTGGCAGATATAAGGGGTGGAGGTTCTGATTATATGGCCCAGGGTCAGGTGCTTGATAAAAAAAATATTGACAAATTTATAGATAAAATTTATTCTATATATACTAGTCTTTAATTAAATATAACAATTATTTTCATAGGTATATAGGGCTTTAAATCAAAGTCAGTACTTTTATAGGAGGAAAGAATGTCACGATCAGGATTGGTTATTTTGGTGATTCTGTCCTTAGTTGTAATATCTTTTATTATAGGTAAGAATGGAAGAGGTGCAAATAACTATATTATTAGAAATACCGCTGCAGTTTACAGTTTAATACTGTCTCTTTTAGCGATTGTAAAGTCCAACCAGGGCATGGTTCAAGGATTTTATATGGGGGTCTTGGCTTTTATATTAAGTATTTTGGTCCTCACAGTATACAAGAAGAAATATGATATTTGTAGGATATTCTTGGTGGTGAGTGTAGTTTTGGCTACCTTTGCTACATATTTTTCCTACATAAACTAAAATAAAGTAATCATGACCATCTTACCAGGTGGATGTGATTACTTTATTTTTGTTAGTTCGAAACCATTCACTTGAAGTGATTCAATCTTTTCTGATCTTATTATGGAGTCGAAGTAAATATTATCTTTTTCGTTAGCATATCTGAAATAGCCACTAGCATATAGGGTGTCGCCATTTTTATGGATTGAAGATGTGATGACTTCTAGATTTCCATCAGACCTTACACTAGAGACAATCTTTTTCTTTATCAGTTTTTCATACTTAATAGTTTCTTGGGTACTAAGCCTATTGTCAATACTAGTGAATTTTTTTGGCATAGTATCATAAGTCTTATAGTTTACAGCCGTCTTATAAATTTTTGAACCTGCAAGTATGACAAGCACTGTTATGATAAGAAGGTAGAAGAAAATTACCCAGGCAGGACGGGATTTCTTAATCAATTTTTTGTTTTTAAATTTCTTGTTTGTTGGTTGATTTGTTCCCTCATCCTATTAATATCATATACCATCTTGCCTTCAGGCATAGTTTTAGGAGTTTTATTTTGAGCCTGTTTTGATGCATATGCTTTCTTTTTTTCGGCAAAGTTTATAGTTTTATTCTTATTTTTGTCTTTAGCCATAGCTCTTTCCTCCTATTACCCTTAGTAATTCTAATTATATTAAATTTACACTGTCAAGTCAATCATTTGCCTAAACATATGACAAAAATAATGACAATTACAGACAATATTTTAATAATTTATGGTAAGGTACATATAATTATGATATTATAGAATAGATAGTATGTGGGCACTTGCCCGAGAAGGTAGTGATAAAGATGATATTTATAGGAAATAGATATGAAATAACCGATAGGCCTGTTTATATTGAGGAAAACAAGCTATACAATGCCTATGATTCAGAGAAGAAAATAGATGTTAAAATAAAAATAATAGAAAATAACAGGTATATAAGTATAGATTTTATACCAAACCTGATTGATGAGAGCATAATTATTGACGATTTAAGGTCTCCACATATCTTGAGAATACTGGATGTAGGAGTACATAGGACTGTTGATAACCTGCTTTATTATATCGTTTATGAGAATTTCAGGGGAGTCTCTCTTACTACCCTAAACAAGGGAGCCTACCTACACATGGATGCCTTGATAAGGATAGCTACACAGACTGTGAAGGCCCTACAGGCCTACTATAATTTAGGTAAGAAACACGGGTCCTTGAGGCCTGACAATATACTGGTTAATGAAAGGTACGAGATAAAGATAGCAGACTTTGGTATTACAGAAGCCAATAAGGGTACAAATATCAGGTGCTCTGGAAATCTTAAGTACCTATCTCCATCCCAGTTGAGTATAGATTTTACTGATATAAAGTCGGACCTATATTGTCTGGGTGTAATCTTGTATGAGTCGGTTTTTAAGAAATTTCCATTTAATGATGCCCATACTGAAAAGCAGTTAATCAAGGCTATTGACAAGGGTGTTATATGGTCTAAAATCAATACTAGTGGTATGAATAAGGACTTTGTGGAAATTATAAAACGTCTTTTGGAGAGAAATGACAACCTATGTTATAAGAATTATAATGAAGTTCTGTTGAGTCTGAGTCATTTTATGTACAAAACTTCCAAGATTGATATAGAGGCTATAAGGGCAGAGGAGAACCAACCCCACCTGGAGTCAGTCTTGCACAAGACAGGTCATGTTAGCCCGGATGACTTTTATAAGACAAGGCAGATGTACTTGTCAGATATACAAAAGGAACTTGAAAATAAGAGTATAGATGATATGAAGATTGTCAAGAATGGCCATACAGACAAGAAAAGTAAGAAAAAAAAGAATGGAAAAAAGACATCTCTTATAATTATAGTCCTTATTTTAATTATAATGATGGTTCTACCTTTTATTAATATGTTTTTATAAAACCAAGCCCGTGCTCAAGCATGGGCTTTTTATTCGTAAAATTCCTGGTTATATGGTATAATAAAATTTAGCATATTATGCAAATTTGGTGGTGGTTGAATGAAAATTAGAGTTTTGGAAGTATCCGAAGTAAATGAATATATTAAAAAAGTTTTTTTAGATGATCCTATCCTCAATAGTGTGAAAGTAAGAGGAGAGATATCTAATTTTAAGATACATTCTAGTGGTCATGTATACTTGACCCTAAAGGATAATAAGTCAAAAATTAGGTGTATGATCTATAGGTCTGACTATAATAAGGACCTAGAATTAGACAATGGAAGTAAGATAGTTGCAGATGGATATATTTCTAATTACGTAAGTGATGGATCCTACCAACTGTATATGAAAAATGTTTCTCTTGAAGGTGTAGGCAACCTATACCTAGATTTTTTAAAGTTAAAGGAAAAGCTAGATAAGGAGGGACTTTTTTCTAACTACTACAAGAAACCCATACCTAGGTTTCCCAAGTCTATAGGTGTGGTTACATCTGAGACTGGGGCAGTCATTAGGGATATAATAAATGTTATAAGCAGGAGGTACCCAAAGGTAGCAATTAAGTTGTATCCAGCACTGGTACAGGGGAAGGATTCAGTTTCTAGCCTAATAGCAGGTATAAACTTTTTTAATTTGGAATACCCTGTTGATACAATTATTATAGGAAGAGGTGGTGGCTCTCTTGAGGAATTGTGGTCTTTTAATGATGAAGACCTGGCCAGGGCCATATTCGCGTCTTCAATACCAGTAATATCAGCAGTGGGCCATGAAACTGATTTCACTATTTGTGATTTTGTTTCAGATGAAAGGGCACCAACTCCTTCTGCAGCGGCTGAGATAGCTACACCAAATTTAGCTGACCTTTTAAGGGAACAAGATTTAATGGCCAAGCGCATGACCAACTCTATAAATAATAGGATTATTTTAGAAAAACACAGGCTAAGGTCTAGCATGGATAGGTTTAGTCAGTATGCTGATAGGTATATGCTTGGGGATAGGTATATAGCCCTGGATATGATATTAGATAAGATAGATTCAAGTTTTACCAAGTATATTCAAAATAAAAGGGAAGAAATGAACTTGTATGGGGTTAAGATGTCCAGTTTAAACCCCTTTTCAATATTTGATAGGGGATATTCAATAGCGGAAAAAGAAGGAAGGATAGTCTCCACTATCAGGGATATTGACCAGGGAGACAAGTTGAAAATAAATCTTAAGGATGGAAAACTGGACTGTCAGGTAGTGGATATAGAGGCTAATGATAAGTAATAGTATATAAAATGTATTTAACTAATAAACAATAAATGAGTAAAGAGAATAAGATAGGGGTGGCAATTTGAATTCGGACAAGTTGGTAAGTATAAGTGAAATAGATATAGAAAAGATGTCTTATGAGGAGGCTTTCGATATGATGAAGGACCTGGTTAGTCAGTTAGAAAATGGCCAGGTAAACCTTGAAGAGTCTCTTAAGTTATTCGAATATGGAAGTCGTCTGTATAGGCACTGTAATGCTATATTGGAAAAAACAGAAATGAAGATAAGTAAATTCAATGAATATAAGGAAGAAGTAGAGGTGGACTAATGGATTTCATCAGTGAATTGAAAAAGAAGAGTGATTTTATAGAAGCAGAGATTTATGCCTACCTACCACTGGAAGAGGGCTATCAAAAGACTCTTTTTTCAGCCATGAATTATAGCTATAAGGCAGGTGGTAAGAGGTTAAGGCCAATCTTGATTATGGAGTCATATAAGCTATGCGGTGGAAAGGGTAGTGAATACCTTCCTTATGCAGCAGCAATAGAAATGATCCATACCTATTCACTAATTCATGATGACCTACCAGCCTTGGACAATGATGACCTTAGGAGGGGGAAGAAAACCAACCATAAGGTCTTTGGAGAAGCCATGGCTATATTGGCAGGAGATGGTCTCCTAAACTATGCCTATGAGGTAATCTTAAACCATGCCCTTAATTCATCTGACCAGCCATCAGCAATTAAGGCCTGCAAGGCCATAGCAGATGGGGCTGGTATATATGGTATGGTCGGAGGTCAGGTAGTAGACGTTGAGAGCGAGTCTAAGGAAATAGACCTAGCCTGTCTGGACTTTATCCACTTGAACAAGACGGCAGCTATGATAGTTGCCTGCATGAAGTCAGGTGCTTACCTGGCAGGTGCAGATGATGATACAGTTGAAAAGTTAGAAGCCTATGGAAGGTATCTAGGTTTGGCCTTTCAGATAGCTGATGATATCCTTGATATCGAGGGCGATGAAAAGGAACTCGGTAAAAATGTTGGTAGTGATATAGAAAATGACAAGGCTACTTATCCCCATATACTTGGTATGGAAAGGTCTAAAGAAATTGCCAGAGACCTGGTTGTCAAGGCAAAAGAAAAGATAGAGGCTTTTGAAGGGGCAGAGTTTCTAGTTGGATTGGCCGACTATGTCATCAGCAGAAACAAGTAGTGGTAATGGAGGAAGTATGAGTTTTTTCAGTGAGATATTTAGTAACGAGATCTTGTGGGTTAGTATATTTGCCTGTTTTTTTGCCCAGTTTTTAAAAATTTTCTCAGGTGAAAAAGGCATAGATATTAGTAGAATCATAGTTTCTGGTGGTATGCCTAGTTCACATAGTTCTTTTGTTTCTTGTATGTCTACAATGATAGGTCTTAAGTATGGTTTTTCATCTGACTTATTTGCAGTAGCAGTGGTTGTATCATTGATTATTATGTACGATGCATCAGGTGTAAGACAGGCTGTAGGTAAGCAGGCTACAATACTTAACCAGTTAATAGAGGATTGGCAGAAGAAGAAGGAAATAAAGCAGGAGAAACTTAAGGAGTTAATGGGACATACACCAAAGCAGGTTTTCTTTGGTGGCTTATTAGGTATAATTATAGGCCTAATATTCTAGATAGTAAGGTGATAATATGTATGAATTAATAAGAGGGATAAATTCCCCAGCAGATATAAAAAGAATGAATAAGGAGGACTTGTCTAACCTGGCTAAGGATATCAGGAAGTTTTTGATAAAGAAGATATCAGCCACAGGTGGCCACCTGGCATCTAACCTGGGAGTGGTTGAATTAACTCTGGCCCTTCACAAGGTATTTGACAGTCCTGAAGATAAGATTATATGGGACGTTGGTCACCAGGCCTATGTCCATAAGATATTGACAGGGAGGCAGGATGGTTTTGACTCCCTAAGACAGTATGGTGGTATGTCGGGTTTTCCAAAGGAATCTGAAAGTCAGCATGATATTTTTGATACGGGACATAGCTCTACATCCATATCTGTTGCCTTGGGACTTGCCTGTGCCAGGGATATACAGAAGCAGAAGCACCAGGTTATTGCCGTAATAGGTGATGGTGCCTTTACAGGAGGGATGGCTATTGAAGCCTTGAATAACCTGGGATATTTGAATAAAAACATGATAGTAATCCTCAATGATAATGAAATGTCCATAGACAAGAATACGGGTGCATTTTCTTCTTATATGTCAAAGATAATGATGAATAGCGACACCCTTATCATGAAGGAAAACATTGATAAGTTTATGAATATGACTCAAATAGGTAGCAAGATATCCAAGAGGGCAAATAGGTTGACGGATTCTATATTTACCAGCCTATCCCCATCTGAATGTGGTCTAATAGATGCCCTTGGCATAAAGTATTTTGGTCCAATAGATGGTCACAATATAGAGGAACTGGTGGAGACACTTGAGTTTATAAAAAATGTGGATGGACCTAAGTTTATACATGTTAAAACTGTAAAGGGCAAGGGCTATAAGTTTGCCCAAGACCATCCAGAAGACTACCACGGGGTAGGTAAGTTTGATTATAGGACAGGGGTCAAACCAGGCAAGACCAGGTCAATTTCATCTATAGTTGGAATTACCCTTGCAGAGATGGCCAACTACAATGAAAATATAATAGCTATTACGGCGGCCATGCCTACAGGTACTGGTTTAAATATATTTTCTAAGCTACATCCGGACAGGTATTTTGATGTTGGTATAGCGGAACAGCATGCGACTACATTTGCTGCCGGACTGGCCAAGGCTGGTTTAAAACCATACTTTGCAGTATATTCCAGTTTCCTACAAAGGGGATATGACCAGCTTATACACGACGTATGTATAACTAGCAAGCCCGTAACCTTTCTGATAGATAGGGCGGGTCTAGTAGGTAATGATGGTGAAACCCACCATGGTATTTTTGACCTATCCTACCTAAATCCTATACCAAATCTGACAGTTATGGCCCCAATGGATAGCCAGGAAATGATAGATATGATCAGGTTTTCTGAAAGAATGGATAGCCCCCTAGCTATCAGGTATCCTAGGGGAAGTGAGTATATAATAAGTCAAAAGGACTATGATTTTTGCAAGATAGACAGGGAACCATTTGATTCCTATTCCATAGGCCAGCCCCAGGTTCTGATAGACGAGGTAAGACCCCTTAAGGGAAATAATAATTTGAGAAAAGTGGCTATAATTAGTATAGGAAATATGATGAAACCGGTTCTTGATATCCTTCCTGATTTGAGGAAAGAATACAGGGAATCCCACAATGGACAAGACTTTGAACTTATCCTATTAAATGCCAGATACTTGAAACCTTTAAATGTTGATACATATCTGGATATCCTGGGCAGTGTTGATAATGTTATAAGTCTTGAAGATAATGTGGTAACTGGTGGATTTGGTTCCAGTATCTTAAAACTTTTATCAGAGAACCATCTTGACACAAGACTGGATATATTTGCTGTACCTGATAAATTTATTGGGCATGGTAACACTGATATCCTGATGGACAAGCTTGGCTTGTCACCAAGTAAGATAAAAGATAGAATACTTAAGATTCTTGAGTAGGGTTTAGCCTATATCAATGGAGGTAGCAATGAAGAAGAGAATTGATGTATTATTGGTTGATATGGGTTTTTTTCCTAGTCGTGAACAGGCTAGGAGGACCATAATGGCCGGTAATGTTTTTGTAGACAATCAAAGGGTGGATAAACCGGGTACAATGGTCAAGGATGACTCTGAAATACTTGTAAAAGGCAAGCCCCTGGCCTATGTTAGTCGTGGTGGTCTTAAGTTAGAAAAGGCAATGAAAAATTTTGACATTAGTCTAGAGGGCAAGGTATGTATGGATATAGGTGCATCAACAGGAGGTTTTACAGACTGTATGTTGCAAAATGGGGCTGTAAAGGTTTACTCAGTTGATGTTGGATATGGTCAGTTGGCCTGGAAATTAAGACAGGATGAGAGGGTCGTTTGCATGGAAAGGCAGAATATAAGGTTTTTAGAGGTCGACGCCCTAGATGAAAGACCGGATTTTGCATCCATAGATGTGTCCTTTATATCTCTTAAGTTAGTCCTACCAAAGGCATGGGAACTTTTAAATGATGGTGGTAGGCTAGTTGCCCTTATAAAACCCCAGTTTGAAGCCGGTAGAGAAAAGGTGGGCAAGAAGGGGGTAGTAAGAGAAAGGTCAACCCATATAGAAGTAATAGAGATGGTTTCCAGACTTGCTATCAAGGAAGGTTTTAAAATACTTGACCTTGATTTTTCACCAATAAAGGGACCTGAAGGAAATATAGAATATTTGATTTATCTTGAAAAAACAGACAAAAACATTGAAATAAATGATGAAAATGAGGATGTTAGACTCCTTGGTGGATATGAGGCTTACCATGATATGATTGTAGATTTGGTGGAAAAGTCACATTCATTAGATTAGCAGAGGGAGAATAAAATGATTAAGGAACTGTATATGAAAAATTGTGCCCTAATAGAAGAACTAAGGGTGGATTTTGGTAGCAAGTTGAATATATTGACAGGTGAAACTGGATCTGGAAAATCAATCGTCCTTGAGGGTTTAAACCTATGCCTAGGAGGCAAGTATGATCGTTCCTTTTTAAGAAAGGATTGTGACAGGGGCTTGGTGGAATTACTTATATATACGGATAACCAAAAGGTAGAGGACCTCTTGAATGAGTATTCTATTCCATATAGTGACAAGGAGTTACTGGTATCTAGGTCTATATTTGAGGATGGAAAGTCAACTACTAAGTTAAATGGTAGGTCTATTAGGCTGGCTGACCTAAGAACTATTATGATGACTATCGTAGATATACACAGTCAGCACCAAAATCAGGCCCTATACAATAGGGATGTCCACCTTGAATTTTTAGACTTGTATGGGAAAGATAGCTTAAAGGATATAAAGTCAAAATATGATGCTAGCTATAAAAAGTATACAGACATTAAATCAAAGATTCTTGAACTTAATGATAATATGACGGAAAGAGAACTTGAGAGGGAAGTGGACCTTCTTAAATACCAAATAGATGAAATTGAGAAGGCCAATCTCGACGTGGATGAATATGAGATATTAAAGGTAAAATACAAAAAATATTCTAACCAAGACAAGATAAATACGGCAATTTTAACCAGTTATGATCTTTTAAAGTCTGGTGATTTGGGGGTAGAGGACAGGATTGGCAAGTCCCTATCAGCATTGGGGCCGGTAGCCGACTATGATATAGTCCTAGAAGACTTTGTAGAAGGTCTAGAAAATATCATGTACCAGTTGGAGGATCTTGATGCAAGTATGAGGTCTTATATAGATAAGAATGAATACAATCCCCAGATTTTAGAGGAAATCCAGCTAAGGATGGACTTCATAAATACTATGAAGAGGAAGTACGGAGATAAGATAGAGGATATTTTAGACTATAAGATAGAGATGAAACAAAGGCTCTATAATATTGAAAATAGGGAAGAACGTAAGTTGGCCCTATTAAAAGAACAGGAAAAAATAGAGGAAGACTTAGAAAAAATAGGAGGAGAATTGACTTCTTCTAGGATGAAAGTGGCCAATCTTCTAGAAGAAAGCCTATTAAAAGAATTAGAGTCTCTTAATATGAAAAATACAAAATTTAAGGTAATCTTTAACAAAGTAGGTTATACTAGTAGTGGGTGTGATGATGTGGAATATTATGTTTCATTCAATCTAGGAGAAAACCTAAACCCCCTTAACAAGGTAGCATCTGGTGGTGAAATGTCACGTTTTATGTTGGCTTTTAAGAAGATACTATCAGATGTAGATAAGATAGAAACCATGATTTTTGATGAAATAGATACTGGTATAAGTGGCAGGGCTGCCCAGGTTGTCGGTGAGAAATTGGCAGAAATGGCCAAACACAAGCAGTTAATCTGTATAACCCACCTACCTCAAATAGCGGCATTTGCAGATGACCACTACTACATAGAAAAGAATGTTGAAAATGAGAGAACATTTACCAGCATAAGGAATCTCAGTTATCAAGATAGGCAAGAAGAAATTGCCAGGTTGATTTCTGGAAAAATTATAACAGAAAAGACCTTGGAACATTCTCATGAAATGATTGAGTTAGCTAAGAAAACAAAGGCATAGGAGGTAATCATGCGGGTAGAAGGTAAGTTGAAAAAAGACAAGAAAACTAAAAAACTCGCTAAGAGGATTAATGCGGGTGAAATAGCCCTTATAAACCATATAGATTTGGATGAAGTGGCTGCAAAGTCTTTGGTGGAAGCAAAGATAAAGCTAGTAATTAACGCGGCTGAGTCTATTAGCGGTAGGTATCCAAATGTAGGACCATCAATATTGATGAAGGAGAATATACTAATAATAGACAATATAGGTATGGAAGCCTTTGATGAGTTAAATGAAGATGATGAAATCATTATCGAAGATGGAATTATATATAGAAGTGATAAGAAAATAGGTTCTGGTCAGGTAATGGATGCCAAGCTCGTTGTCGAAAAGACAAGGCAGGCATATGAAAACCTTGAAGTAGAATTGGATAGGTTTATTGACAATACAATAGAGTATGCCAAGAAAGAAAAAGGTCTTATATTGGGAGATGTAGAAATACCAGCCATGAAGACCAAGTATGAAGATAGACATGTCTTAGTTGTAGTCAGGGGACACAATTATAAGGATGACCTAGAGGCTATGATATCTTATATAGAGGAGGTAAAGCCTGTCCTGGTAGGTGTTGATGGAGGAGCTGATGCCATTTTAGAATTTGGTTACAAGCCAGACGTGGTTGTAGGTGACATGGATAGTGTTACAGATGAAGCCCTTAAGGCAGCTGGTGAAATAGTTGTACATGCATACACTGATGGTAGGGCCCCAGGACTTAAGAGGGTAGAAGACCTAGGCTTAGAAGCTGTTGTATTCCCATCACCGGGTACCAGTGAAGATATAGCGATGTTGGCAGCCTATGAATACAAGGCCAAATTAATAGTTGCCCTTGGTACACATTCCAACATGATAGACTTCCTTGAAAAGGGAAGAAGGGGTATGGCCTCAACCTTCTTGGTAAGGCTGAAGATAGGTTCTAGACTGATAGATGCTAGGGGAGTAAGTATGCTATACCAGAGTCGTTTAAAGCTAAAGTATGTTTTTGCCTTGATAGCAACAGCACTATTCCCGGTAGCTATAGTAGTTAGCCAGTCTCCTAAGGTGCAAACTCTCATGCAGTTGTTAAGTATAAAGATAAAACTATTGTTACAGATATAATGTAGATGTGGAGGAATAAGTTATGCATATAAATTTTAAATATTTTATTGTATCTATAGGGGCAATATTCCTGGCCCTTGGTGTCGGAATTTTAATAGGTACAAGTATGGGATCCAGTGTGGATATACAGGAACAAAATGCAGCTATTGTAACAGATATTGATAAGCAGTTTAAACAGTTAAAGGAAAAGGATGACAAGCTTGCTGAGACCAATAAAAATCTGCTTGCAAAGTTGGACAATGTTAAAGACTTTATAGCTGGCAATGAAAACCTATTAAGTAACCAGAAATTATCTGGGAAAAAGGTGGCAATAATATCTTTTAATGAAAAGGCTAACGTTGATAGTGTCAAAAATGCACTTACTAATTCTGGGGCTAGCATATACTTAGATATACAAATTAAGGACGAAGCTGTAAATACTACTAACCTGGAAAAGATTAACACTAAGTTAGGTCAAAAGTTTACCAAGAAGGAAGAAGTGATAAGCTATATAGCAAACTCAATAAAAAATTCTTCTGATACAAGCCCACTGGCTAGTTTGGAGGAACTTGGTTTAGTCAAGGTTAGGTCAAACAGTGGCTCATATGAGACCATAAATTCTATTGTTGTATTTAACGGTTCAACTGCTAGTGGTAAAAGTAAATTCCCTGGACTTATTAAACCGATATTAGACCAGATAAAGGAAGATAAGTATACAGTTGCTATAGCAAGCAGTGGAGAAAGTGTAGGATTAAAAGACTTTTCTAAAATTAAGATAGCAACTATAGATAATATAGATGAGGCAGCTGGAAGGGTATCATTGGTTGACCTACTAGCTAGTTCAAATATAATAGGTAACTATGGAAATAGCTTAGTAGGTGACAAGTTATTGCCAGTTGGAAAATAGGAGGATCTATGTTTACGAGTGTAATAATACCTGCCCACAATGAGGAAACCAGGATAAAAGCTACCCTTGATGGTATAAGAGATATAGATATTATTGACCAGATCGTAGTAATAGATGATGGATCTAGTGATGGTACAGGTCAAGTATTGAGCAAGTATGCTTGTGAAAAATTACTATATGCTGTACAAAATCCTAACCAAGGCAAGGGAAAGGCCTTGGAAAAGGGGCTAGAACTAGCTAGCAAGGATGCCGATGTCATAGTATTTCTAGATGCAGACCTCGGGTCAACTTCATCTGAGATAGCCAAGGTAATTGAACCTGTATTGACAGACCAGTGTGATGTATCAATAGCCAGGTTTAAACCTGCTAGCAAGAAGGGTGGCATGGGCTTTGTTAAGAGGCTGGCCAGGGATTCTGTATATAAAATGACAGGTGTAGAATTAAATGCTACTATATCAGGCCAGAGGGCCTTTAAAAGAGAGGTTATATCAAGATTTGACCATATGCCCGAAGGATATGGTGTAGAGGTTGGTATGACTATCGATATACTAAAATGGGGTTATAGGGTAAAGGAAGTAACTGTAGATATGACCCATAACGAAACGGGAAGAGACTTAAGTGGTTTTATTCACAGGGGTAAACAGTATTTGCACATAAAGAAAATCGTGAAAGAAAAGAAACGTGAGTGGAGGTAGTCATGTATACATATTTGATGGTCATAATGTTGTTCTGTATTGGTGTAGTAGTTACCTTAACTTCTGTGCCTATGATAAGCAAGATGTTAGAAAAAAGTGATATGATTAGGGCAAATTACAAGGGTGATATGATACCAGTAGGCTTAGGGCTCGTATTTATACCCACCCTTATAATTAATTCAGTTATATTGATTTATTCTAATATTGTTCCTGAAAAGATAATTATGATCTACATGCTTTTATTTGCTTCTATCTCCATGTCCTTTGTAGGTATAATTGATGATAGCTTGGGCAATAGGGGGGTAACAGGTTTACTCGGTCACTTCAAGGCCTTATTTAAGGGTACATTGACAACGGGTGCCTTTAAGGCTCTTTTAGGTGGTTTTGTTGGTTTAACCATAGCAGTTACTATCAGCAAGTCTATACCTAATATAATAGTTGCGACCTTGGTGGTTGCCCTATCAACAAATATGATGAACTTATTTGACCTAAGACCAGGTAGGGCCATAAAGGTATACACTCTATTAGCAATAATAATATTTATAGCAAGTGCCAAGTTCCAAAGGGAAGTAATGATGTTGATACTACCAGCTGTACTGGCCTATTTTTACTTTGATTTGAGGGCCTTGACAATGATGGGGGATGCAGGTTCAAATGTTTTGGGCGTTTCCTTGGGTGTATTTATAGTATCCTCATTTGGTTTGGCAGTTCAGGTAGTTTGTTTGATACTTTTAGTATTAATCCACATATTAACAGAAAAATTTTCTCTAACTAAGATTATCGAAAACAATAAGTTTTTGAATTATCTAGATAGGTTAGGAAGGGGTTTATAGATGATAAGTAAAAGATTAGCCAAGGTTACTGAAATAAAGAGCCAAAGCGACCTAATCCAGGATATAAGGGTTGATATAAATGGCAGTATTGAAAAAGCCTATAATTATATACAGTTGACTGGTAATGTTGAAGTCGGAGATGAAGTGGTAGTCAATACTACTGCAGTAGAATTAAGTCTTGGTACAGGTGGTTTCCACTTTGTAATAGCTAATTTTAGCAGGCCAGAGTCTAAGCTTACAGAGGGTGGCCATATTATGAAACTTAGGTATACTCCATTTCAGATTAAGGTGGATTCTGTGGAAGAGCAAGGAAGTCCCTACCACGATATCTTCAATGATTTTGTCTGCCTGGAGGGGATGCCAGTAGCAGTAGGGACCCTTCATAGTATAGTACCTGTATTTGCAGCTACTTTTAAGAGATTATGCCCAGACAAGAAGCTAGTATATATAATGTCTGATGGGGCAGCCCTTCCAATGGCATTTAGCAAGAACGTTGACAATTTAAAGAAGATGGGGCTTATAGATAATACTATTACATATGGAAATGCTTTTGGTGGTGACTATGAATGCATAAATATATACACTTCACTTATAACTGCCAAGGAAATTTGCAAGGCAGACTGTGTATTGATAGCCATGGGACCTGGTATAGCAGGTACAGGAACTAAGTATGGTTTTAGTGGTATAGACCAGGCAGTGATTATAGATGCTGTTGAGAAACTAAATGGTAGGTCTTACATCATACCTAGAATCAGTTTTGCAGACAAGAGACCTAGACACAAGGGCATATCCCATCACACCCTTACAATTTTAAGTGAATTAACCAATAAGTCTACAAATCTTGTCCTTAATTCCTTGTATGAGCCTGGCAAATTGAGTATAATAAAAGAACAAATTCTATTAAATAGTATAGATGAAAAGCACAAGGTTGATTTTGAAGAATATGATAGGACAAAGGAAGACCTTGACCACTATGGCCTAAAGGTAAAGAGCATGGGTAGGTCTTTTGAAGATGACGAAGAATTCTTTGAAGCAGCATCCACAGTAGCTTATAGGATTTCCAAGATAATTTAATCATAGCTTTGATGAAAATTTAAGTATTTAATGATATAATAAGCTTATAGTTTGGATAGGAGGAAGATATGACTGACTTGTATAATAAAATATTGGACAGTGTGAAATACATAAATAAGTTTTATACAGGTAAGATAGATATGGCCCTAATATTGGGTTCTGGCCTATCCTACTTAGTAGATCAATTTGAAAATAAGCTAGAGCTTGACTACAAGGATATACCAAATTTTCATACATCTCAAGTAGGGGGGCATGAAAATAAACTTGTAATAGGTGATTTTTGTGGTAAGAAAGTATTGGCTATGAAGGGTAGGTTCCATTATTATGAAGGCTACAGGCAGGATGAAATTACCTATCCTATTAGGGTATTTAAAGAATTGGGTATAGATAAAATCTTAGTTACCAATGCTGCGGGCGGATCCAATAAAAACTTTGGACCAGGTGACTTGATGATTATCAAAGACCAGATTAATTTTTCAGGTTCTAATCCTTTGATTGGACCAAATGATGACAGGTTGGGGGCCAGATTTCCTGATATGACAGATGCCTATGACTTGGAGGGGATTGAAATTCTAAGATCATGTGCTGACCAATTAGGGTTACCAATACAAGAAGGAGTATACATGTTTTTCTCTGGTCCAAGTTATGAGACACCTGCAGAGGTGAGAATGGCAGGCATCTTGGGGGCAGATGCCGTAGGTATGTCAACAGTGCCTGAGGTTATTGTTGCAAGATATTGTGGAATGAGGGTATTTGGTATATCATGTATTACAAATATGGCAGCAGGTATTAGTGGGCAGAAATTAAACCATGAAGAAGTAATCGAAACAACAGAGAGGGTTAAAAGAAAGTTTTCATCCCTAGTAAAGTTATTTATAGAAAAAATTTAAATGGAGGATTGGCATATTGAGTACGAATAAGGCTAGAAATACAAAAAATAAAAAGAATACTAAGAAAGCCAGGCGTAGACCAAGAATTAGAATATTTAGACTACTAATTGTAATATTTATTTTACTAGGTATGCTTTCCTTGGCTGGAAACCTATACTATAAGTCTGCGTCAAAACCAGTAAATCCAAATTCTACAATTAGTAGGGTTGTTGATATACCAGCAGGTGCTAATGTTAAGCAGATTGCTACCATATTAAAGGACCAGGATATGATAAAGAACAAGAAGGTTTTTGTGGCCAATGTAAAGGAAACGGGTAAGGCTGAACAGATTAAGTCTGGTAAATACAAGCTGTCCCAGAACATGTCAAATGACCAGATCATAGACAAGCTGATAAAGGGTCAAGTACACCAGGATGGTATTAAGGTAACTATACCTGAAGGTAGCATATCGACTGAGATAGTCAACCTTTTGGTAAAGAAGAATCTTGGGGACAGGAAGAAATTTGTAAAACTTTTCAGGACACCTAGTGAATTTTCTGATAAACATAGTTTCCTAAAAGACAGTAGGATTACTACACTTGAAGGCTTCTTGTATCCAGAAACTTATTATTTCAAAAAGGGTACAAGTGAAAAAGATATATTTGACAAAATGTTAAGTGAGTTTGACAGGAATTACAAGAAGAGTATAAGTGCCAACGTAAAAAAGAACAAGTATAACTTCTATGATACAATTATCATGGCATCGATAATAGAAAAAGAAGCTGTAAAGGATGAAGATAGGCCGATTATAGCCAGTGTATTCTACAACAGGTTGGCAAAGAAAATGAAGTTGCAGTCAGATGCAGTACTTCAATATGGCCTGCCAGAGAGAAAGGGTAAGGTCCTGTATTCGGATTTGAAGGTTGAATCAGCCTATAATCTTTATATACACCATGGCCTACCGCCAACACCGATTGCTAGCCCAGGCCTTAAGTCAATGATAGCGGCATCTAGACCTAGTAAGACAGACTATTTGTACTTTGTTACAAATGTGAACGGTGTAAATTCATACAGCAAGACTTTTGAAGAACATGATAAGAATGCTAAAAATTACCATAAAGAAAGAGATGCTAAAGAAAAGGCTAATCAGGAAAAAGCGTCTACTACTGATAAGAAAGGTACTAGTTCAGCTACTGATAAAAAAACAAGCACTAGTTCTGATACAAGTCAAACAAACTAGGAAAAGTACTTATTGCAGGGAGGGTAAACTTCCCTGCTTTTTAAAGGAGTGAAATAAGTGAGTAATATTGTAAATGATAAGGTAGAAAATTATATAAGAGAGACCTTAAAACCTAGTCAGGGACTCTTGAGAGACTTAGAGGTCTATGCAGAGGAAAATTCTGTACCAATTATTCACAAGGAAGTGGCTGACCTTTTAAGGGTTCTGTTAAAGTTGAAAAGGCCAAAAAAAATCCTGGAATTAGGTTGTGCTATAGGCTATTCCTCTCTTTTTTTTGCCGATGTATTAGACGGTGATGTAGAGATTGTAACCACTGAGAGAAACCCCCTTATGTTGGAAAGGGCCCAAGAAAATATTAAGAAGGCTGGTATGGAAGACAGGATAAAAATTTTAGTAGGGGATGCTGAAGAGACATTAAAAGACCTTGAAGGAAGCTTTGATATGATCTTTATAGATGCAGCTAAGGGTCACTATAAGATGTTTTTTGACATGTTGATAGACAAGCTAAATCATGGGGGTATAGTAATTTCAGACAATATCCTATATAAGGGCATGATAGCCAGTGATGACTATGTAGTCAGAAGAAAGAAAACTATAGTTAAGAGGATGAGGACATATTTAGATTATATATGTGATTTAGAGGGTATAAGTACATCATTGGTACCTATAGGTGATGGATTAGCTATATCCTATAAAGACTAGGTGGTCTTTATTAAGCTAGTACATTGATAGGTTTAAAGAGTTATATAAGCAAGGAAAAGGAAGGAATAAATGGAAAGAGTAGAACTATTAGCTCCTGCAGGAGATTTAGAGAGATTAAAGATAGCCATAGAGTATGGGGCAGATGCAGTTTATCTTGGTGGTGAAAACTTTGGTATGAGAACAGCAGCCAAGAACTTCTCAAATGAAGATATAAGAGAAGGTGTAAAGTATGCCCATGAAAGAGGTAAAAAGGTATTTGTAACAGTCAATATAATACCCCACAATGAGGATTTCAATGGATTAGAAGACTACTTGTTAGAATTAGAGAAGGCGGGGGTTGATGCCCTTATAGCCTCAGATCCAGGTGTCATATCTGTAATTAAGGCAACAATACCAAATATGGAAATCCACTTGAGCACCCAGGCCAATACAACTAATTACCACAGTGCCAACTTTTGGTACAAGCAGGGGATAAAAAGGGTTGTTATAGCCAGGGAATTGTCCTTTGAGGAAATCAAAGAATTAAGGGATAATATACCACAAGATATGGATGTTGAGGCCTTTATGCACGGTGCCATGTGTATATCATATTCAGGAAGGTGCTTGATAAGTAACTATATGACTGGTAGGGATGCCAATAGAGGGTCTTGTGCCCAGTCATGTCGTTGGAAATACAGCCTGGTTGAAGAAAAAAGACCTGGAGAATACTATCCTGTATATGAAGATGAAAGGGGAACCTTCTTCTTTAATTCTAAGGACCTGTGTATGATTGAATATATACCTGAATTGATTAGTTCTGGTATTACAAGTTTGAAGATAGAGGGCAGGATGAAGACTGCCTACTATGTTGCAACAGTTGTAAGGGCCTATAGGATGGCCATAGATGCCTACTATGAAAAAGGCCCTGACTGGAAATTTGATCCAATATGGCTAGATGAATTGAAGAAGGGTAGCCATAGACACTTTACTACAGGTTTCTATAATGATAAGCCAGGACATGAGGAACAGAACTATGCTTCTGCCTCATATGTTAGGAACTATGACTTTATAGGTATAGTAGTTGGTGGGCCAGACAAGGATGGTTATGTAACTGTAGAGCAGAGAAATAAGATGGTTCTAGGTGACCAGATAGAGATAATAGGACCGTATACAGCAACTCTTGAAACAGAAATACTTGAGATGTTTGATGAAGAAATGACCCCTATAACAGAGGCCCCTCATCCAAGACAGTTGGTCAAAATGAAGTTGCCAGGAGGGGTAGGCATTAACTTTATGCTTAGAAAGGCAATTGAAGAAAAGTAATAGGGAGTTGTGCCTATTATTGGTTTAAAAAAATCAGATAAGATAAATTACTTAAAAAGATATTTTCAAAAATTTGAAGGTATCTTTTTATTTTTGTCTATAAATATATAGGATAATATAAGTCCTGTATTTTACCTATTAGGGGGATATCTATGAAGAATATAAGTGTATGTATAAAGAAATATAGGATAAAAAAAGATGGGATAAAAGTAGAGTATTATAGGAAAGATAGGGGCTCGTTTGACAAGTATGGGCCTAAAAAACACTCCGCTTATTTGGCTACTGAATTCATATTTACCCTTATAATTCTTTCAATTGCCCTATATATTTTTTCTTACTTTGTGATGAATATGGCCTACTTGGAGAATAAGTTAGATGACAGGGAGGAGCTCGATTATTTATTGGGGCAGGCTATGGTAGAAGAAAGGTCCTATATCAAAGACTACAAGGGTGATTATGAAGACTTAGACTTGGTTTTTTCTAAAAATATGGATAGTAGAGAAATACTTATCAGGAGGAGTTTTAAGGATAAGAAATTTGGTTGGATAGAATCTGAAATTACAGTCAAGGACAAGTACCTTAAGAAGAGTTTGGTAGTACATACAATTATAGGGCTTGATTAGATATATGGAATTAAAGCTTAATCTAACTAGTTTATAGGAATAATTGATAATCTTAGAAACATATATTTAGGATGGACTTTTGTATTTAATATAAGAATTATGACAAGGGAGTAGCACTTTGAAAACTAAGAAAATGGGTGTAAGAAATAACAAATTGAAGAGAATATGCAAAAATATATTCGAAATAATATACAAAGGAAGGTGCAAAAGTATATACAGAAATATATGCAAAAAAAAATACAAAAACTTATATAAAATTATATACACCAAGATAAGGTTCAACTTATTTATAGATAGACAAAGGGGGTCTCTTTCTGTAAATGTTATTTTACTTTTTATGTTTTTGGTATCCCTGGTCCTCCTTTTCATGCCCCTATATAAGGACCTGGGAGACTTTAAAAGGGACTACGACCAATTATATGGTCACGATTATGAACTGGCATCCATAGAGAAGACTTTTATGGTGAATGCCTATTATCTATTAGAAGATACCTATGCCAAAAGTAAAGATTCTAAGGATTTTTATGGTCTGGTCATGAAGAAGGATACCAGCTTTTATCGGGATTTAATTGGTCAAAAATATCTTGAGTCTCCACATACAAGGTATGAATTGATTACTGGTGATGGTGGTTGCTTTGAGATTATAAAAAAAGATAATTATGTTGAGTTTTATGTAAACTACTACTATGAAAACAAGGGTATTGAGAGGTGGAAGAGGAAAAAGTACCGGGTCTATTGTCCCTTTGAAAAATTAGGGATTGATAAGAAGGTCAAGCCCAAATTAGAGATTGAGGAAATAAAGTCCCTATTTGTAGAATTGGCTTAACATAGGGGCAACAGAAAAATTCTAAAAGGAAAAATAGTAAGATAATAAGCAATGAAATTAGATATATAAGAACTATGCTTATGTAGGAACGATGGTTACAAGAGGACTATATATTTATATAGGGTTAGGAAGGTTGTGTAGTGAAGAAGTACAAGGGGACAAGTTTTATAGAATTAGCAATAGCCATGTCTATCTTGGTTCTTATAATATCCTTATCAATAGTCAGGGTAAATAGGGACGGTTTGGATTTTGATGCTACAGTATCAAGGATTAAGACTGATATCAGGAGGATAATTGTAAGGGGTCAAGATGACTCCTATACCTATAGTTTGTCCACCTATAAGGGCTATTACATAATAGATAGAGATTCTTATAGGCTGGTGAGGAGATGCTTAGACAAGCATACCCATGTCTTAAGTGGAACAAGACTAGAATTTAAAGGCATAAAGAGGATGGGAGCACCGGGAGGGGGTGGTAGCCTCTACGTCTTTAATGATCGTACAAAAAAATTGGAGAGGATTACCTATATTCCAGCCAGTGGCAGGGTGACATCCTATAAGGATGATTATCTTAAGAAAAAAATCATGATAGATAATTGGATTTCCGAGCTAAGATAGTATAGGCATGAATCATTGGCTTTTAACCCAAATCAGCCAGGAGGGCTTTTATTAGAAGCTATATTATGATGCCTTGTGATTATAAATATCGAGATTGCATATCTGTGTGAATTATGGCAAATAGTGGAAATATAAGGATATATACTAAGTTGATTTAGAAAATAGGTGTAATTCTAAGATATCTGGAGGAAGTGTATGAATCCTGAATCAAGGTTAAGAGATAAAAAAATGAAATCTAATTCAAGGACCAGGAAGGCCTATATAATGGTAGAAGTAGTGGTATATTTGATGATAGCCAGCCTTATTTTTATGTCTATAGGTTTAATTTTTAGGTCGTCTATATCGATAAAGACTAGCATAGTAAATAAGATAGAAATGAGGGAAATGGCCTCGGTGGTAGAAGATAGGATTAGGTATGAAATGAATAATAGTATTGGCATTACTAGAGTATGGGGGAAAAATACAGGTGAAACTAGCTATAAAAATGTTAGGAAAATTGAATATAGGGCCTATGATAAACTTCAAAAAGAAGTCTTACTAAATAAGTATATATCAATAGAAGGAGACAGGATATATGTGGAAAATGAAGGTAAGTATCAAATTGGGAGACATATAGAGACTATGGATATAGATGATAAAGGAGACTATATGAAATATAAACTAGGCTTTAAAATTGGAAAAAATACTTATTCGAAAAAATTTATTCTACTTAAGAAATTATAGCTATTGAAGGATGACAGATTGAACTTTAAAGGACATAGGAAAGGTTGATTAGAAGGAATACAAATTGAAATCTTATACATGGAAAAATAAAGGGTCCCTTTCATAAGTCATGAATAGGGACCTTTTAGTCTAAAGATTATTTATTTCTTCCAAAAGGGTATCAACTATAGTTTCCTGAGGGATTTTTCTTATGATTTCCCCCTTCTTAAAGAGCAGACCAACCTTGTCTCCACCTGCAATACCAATATCAGCTTCCCTGGCTTCACCGGGACCGTTAACTGCACAACCCATAATGGCTACGGTAATATCCTTGTCGATAGAAGAGATTTTCTCTTCGACCTCACTCGCAAGGTCTATCAGGTTTATATTACACCTACCACAAGTAGGGCAGGATACAATTTTTATCTTATCATTTAGGATGTCTAGACTCCTTAGTATTTCTTTGGCCACAGGTATTTCCTCTGTAGGATCACCTGTTAGGGAAATTCTAATAGTGTCACCAATACCATCGGCCAAGAGAGAACCGACACCTATGGCTGACTTGATAGTACCCCTTTTAATTCCACCAGCTTCTGTAATACCCAAGTGTAGAGGGTAGTCAACTGTCTTAGACATAAGCCTATAGGCTTCTATTGACCTTATTACATCAGAATTTTTAAGAGATATTACTATATCGTGAAAGTCCAGGTCTTCTAGAATCCTAACATGCCTCATGGCCGATTCAACCATGGCTTCGGCTACAGGTCCACCATACTGGTTCAGGAGGTCTTTTTCTAATGACCCGCCATTAACGCCTATCCGAATTGGGATATTATTGTCCTTGCAGGCACTAACAACCTCTTTGGTCTTAGCTAGACTACCTATATTACCAGGATTTATCCTGATCCCGTCAACCTGGCTTTTGACTGCTTCAAGAGCTAACCTATGATCAAAGTGTATATCGGCAACAATTGGTATATTTATTTCTTTTTTTATATTGGCTATATTTTTAGCTGCATCCATATCTACCACAGCCACCCTTACAAGGTCGCAGCCAACTTCTTCTAGCCTGTGTATCTGGCTGATTGTAGCCTTAGCATCCCTGGTATCGGTAGTTGTCATAGATTGTACTGATATAGGGCTATCTCCACCTATATTTAGGTTTCCAACCCTTACCATCCTGGTTTTTCTTCTTTTATAACTCATTTTTTACCTTTCTAACTTAGCAGTCTGATTATATCCTTGTAGGTTACAAACAACATCAAGCCTAAGATTAGAATTAGACCAACTGCATTGATATAACCCTCTATCTTAGCAGGAAATTTTTTACCACCCCTAAGGGCTTCTATAAGTAACATGAGTATTCTCCAACCATCAAGGGCCGGTATAGGAAGTAGGTTCATCAGGCCTATATTTAAGCTGATGATGGCCGTCAAGTAGAGAACATTTATAAGTCCTGTTGTAGCTGCATTTGAAACCATTTTTACTACGCCTACAGGTCCTGATATGGCATCGGCAGCCTTACCTGATAATTGACCACTAACCAGCTTCCACAAAAAGCTAAGCATAGTTTTAGAAGTATCGTATGTAACCACAAAGGCCTGTTTTACAGCCTTAATAGGTTGATTTCTTTCATAGGCAGGTTGTATACCTACTATGTACCTTCCTCCCTGATTTTGGGCCTTTAATTTAACAGTGTCAACATGGTTTTTTCTCTTGTATTTTATAGTCAGTTCTTCTTTACCATACTTATTTACAAGTTTACTTATGTCATTAAATTCTTTAGTTTTCTCTCCATTTATAGAAAGGATGACATCATTCTTTTGTAGACCTGCAAGAGCAGCAGGGGATTTACTTATAACCTGACTAAACTTGGTAGTCGGTGCACCTATAAAGAAAAAAACAGGTACTAAGAGGATTATACAAAATACTATATTGACAAAGGGTC
Source organism: Peptostreptococcus stomatis DSM 17678 (assembly GCF_000147675.1). GTDB lineage: Bacteria > Bacillota > Clostridia > Peptostreptococcales > Peptostreptococcaceae > Peptostreptococcus > Peptostreptococcus stomatis. The sequence goes on from NZ_ADGQ01000004.1 coordinate 56,136, forward strand.
CTGCAAAAATAGTAAGGAACCTATCTTTTAAAGATTTTTTTCCAAATGAATTTGGGTCATCAGAATCTTCATCTTCTCCCTCCATGGCAACATATCCACCTATGGGGATCATCCTTAGGGAATACTTAATTCCCTGGGATTCTTTTGAGAATATCTGGGGTCCCATTCCTATAGAAAATTCATGTATAGTTACGCCAGCCCTCTTGGCCAATAAAAAGTGTCCTAGTTCGTGGACAAATATAATTAGTCCGAAAACTAAAATAGCAACAATTATATTCATATTTCACCTACCTTTATTTTAATTAGAACTCAAACCAGTAAAATCTTAGGTATGACTCTTCATTGACTAAATAATTTACTGGGTTTTCTATATGATTATATACTATAACACAAGCCTTTAATTATGCTTAAGATTAATAGATATAAGTAATTTATATATTTTATTCCCCTAAATAGAAGAAGTTAATAATTTATTTATATATGACCTGGTCCAAGTATCCATATTAATTATATCCTCTAGGCTTGGTTGGTCTATAAAGGCATGGTCATCCATGGCCATTTCAATATACTTAGGTATGTCATAAAAACCAATTCTATCATTTAGGAAAAATTCAACAAGGACTTCATTGGCTGCATTTAAGACAGTCGCCGTACTACCACCCTCTCTTAGGGCCCTATAGGCAAGGGCTAGGCAGGGAAAAACTTCCAAATCAGGTCTCTGAAAATTAAGGCTGGCAACTTTAAAGAGGTCTAGCCTTTCAAAATCACTGTCAAGCCTGCTTGGGTAAGAAAGGGCATACTGGATAGGAACACGCATGTCCGGGCAACCTAGTTGGGCTATGACTGATGAATCTTTAAACTGGACCATAGAGTGAACTATACTCTCAGGATGAACATGGACTATTATGTCCTCAGGCTCAACGTCAAATAACCACTTGGCCTCTATAACTTCTAGCCCCTTATTCATTAGGGTAGAAGAGTCTATACTAATTTTTTGACCCATTGACCAGTTAGGATGCTTAAGGGCATCAGTCTTGCTTACATTTACCAGGTCTTGCCTTGATTTACCCCTAAAAGGACCACCTGAGGCAGTTAAGAGGATTTTATCTATTTTATTAGAACCCTCACCGTTTAGGCACTGAAATATAGCACTATGTTCGCTGTCAACTGGCAGTATCTTTGCCTGGTGTTTTCTAGCTAAGTCCATGACTATCTGTCCGGCAGTGACCAAGGTTTCCTTGTTGGCAAGGGCAATGGTAGTTGAATTTTTAATTGCTTCTACAGTTGGTAATAGGCCAATCATGCCAACAACAGCAGTTACCAGTATATCTATAGTCTTAGATCCTGCTATCCTTATCAAGCCTTCAAGCCCCTTGTATACTTGAAGCTTATCTAGGTTTGAATTGGTAGACCTATTTATATTTACAGTCTCCATAAAGTTTTCATAAGCAAGCTCATCATATATGGCAACTGCTTTAGGTTTAAATTCATTTATTTGATCTAATAGTTTACCTATGCTTTTATTTACAGTCAAACCTTCTACCCTGTATAAGTTAGGATTTTTTCTGATAACATCAAGGGTTTGGTTTCCTATGGAACCTGTAGATCCTAGGATTGATATATTTTTTATACTCATGATTTCACTTCCTTTTTTAAATGCTTAATATATTATAGCATAAGTGTATAAGCTAAATATGTAATAAAAAATATTTTTTTATGATAATTTTTTTAGTGTAGACCTATAGTTTGTAGGCAAGGTCTCATTTTTTTAAATTATAAATATAAATAAAAATTATCAAAATGATAAACTTAAGTTATATAAAATAATAAATTAATGAGGTTTATTAGGTTGACGGCTGAACAATTAAGGTATATATTATAGGAAAGTGGTGGCTAAGAATGGGATTATTATAGATAAATAAGACTAGTAGATAGTGAGGAAGTGATATAATTGTTTGATTTAGAACATAAACCAAGAAAATTAAATAAGGATAGGTATAGTGAAAGCCAGATGGTCAACTATAATAAGGAGCATGAAAGGTTTATCAATATATCACCTAACAACTATATCAGGTCTTTGAAGGATACCACTACAAAGAAGGCTATGATACCGATGGTCCTGATAAGCCTAATGGATAAGAATAACAAGATATATATGACCCTAGACGACCTGTCAATTGAACTGGACTATCCAAAGACAGCCTTATCCGTACTATTTGGCCAGTACAAAAAGATGGATTTTCTAAAGAAAGTCAGAAATGGCTTGTATATGGTTAACCCATTGGTATCGTATAGGGGGTCTAAGTATGAGAGGGATAAATTGATTAAGGAATATAATACTGTATACAAGGGAAAGAAGTGATAGATATGAATTATATATTTGATAGAGATATAATGAGGTGGTTTGACCACCTCTTTGAGAAGCATACAAATACTTTTTCGATAGATAATTTTATATGTAATATGTATGACGAGGCTAGGTCTTTGGATATGAGAAAGGTCCTTCCTCTGCCTATAAAGATGTACAAGGATGATAACGTGATTAGCCTGGCCAAAAAAGAGTCAAATTATTGGACGATAAGTTTTTTGCTGTCTTCTAAATATGTCTATGAATTGAGAGAAAATGTTCATCCATATTTTGGACACTATATATATGAGAATATATCAGTCTATAACAATGATGAAGTATATTCCTTTGTTAATAAATACATAGTGGATATATTGAATTTTATGGTTGACTATGTGTATTATCCTGAAGAAGATGACTACTATATAGACTATAGGGATGAATTTATAAAGACTTGTTCTGGTATAGAGTATGGTAAGAGGGTCTTGGTTACAGATGATATATATATGTACATTCTTTCCAAGGAAGAGTTGAACTTTATCGACAAGTCAGAAAGATTTAATTTGGAACTAAGATTTGACTCTAGATCAGGTCAGGAATTAATGGATGCAATAGTAGATTTGAGTAGGTCAATACTACTTAGGAGTAAGTGACCTAAAGAAAATGATAGGGATAGCGTATAAAAATAGAGAGTATAGATGTATATAAAAATAGATAAGTTATAAAATATAGAAGGGAAGTGTAAATTATGAATGTAGAAAAAATGACACTAAGAGTACAAAATGCTTTGAATGATGCTTTTTCGGAGGCAGTTCGTAATAATAACCAACAGGTTGATGTAATTCATCTACTATACGCCTTGTTAGACCAGGAAGATGGATTGATTCCTAATATAGTAGAAAAAATGAATATAAGTTCTGAATCACTAAAGAAGTCAGTAAAAAATGAAATATCTAAGTTACCAAGCGTGACTGGTGGCGGGGCAAACTCTCAAGGAGTAACTGCCACTAGGGGAATAAATGAAATCATGGTTAATGCAGAAAAGATAGCGGATGATTTTAAGGATTCCTATATAAGTGTTGAACATATAATGCTTGCTATATTTGACAAAGAGAAATCATCTGTAATAGGAAGAATATTCGGTCAGTATGGTTTGGTTAAGCAGGAATTCTTGAATGTACTTCACCAGGTTAGGGGTAACCAAAGGGTTGACAGCCAGGATCCGGAGGGAATATATGATGCCCTTACAAAATACGGAACTAACCTTGTAAAACTAGCTGAAAATAATAAATTAGACCCAGTTATTGGTAGGGATGAAGAGATAAGAAGAGCCATTAGGATCCTATCAAGAAGGACTAAGAATAATCCGGTCCTAATAGGAGAACCAGGTGTAGGTAAGACAGCCATAGTAGAGGGTCTTGCCCAAAGAATTGTAAAAGGTGATGTACCTGAAGGTTTAAAGGACAAGGTAATATTTTCCTTAGATATGGGTGCTTTGATAGCTGGCGCCAAGTATAGGGGTGAATTTGAAGAGAGATTAAAGGCTGTTTTAAAGGAGGTATCTAGTTCTGAAGGTAAGATAATATTGTTTATAGATGAAATACACACTATAGTTGGTGCAGGTAAGACTGAGGGTTCAATGGACGCAGGTAATTTGATAAAACCTATGTTGGCAAGAGGAGAACTCAACTGTATTGGTGCAACAACATTTGATGAATATAGAAAGTATATTGAAAAGGACAAGGCCTTAGAAAGAAGGTTCCAGCCAGTTATAGTTGACGAGCCAAGTCTTGAAGACACGATATCAATTTTAAGAGGTTTAAAAGAAAGGTTTGAAATACATCACGGTATTAGAATACATGATAATGCCATAGTTGCAGCTGCAAAGCTATCAGACAGGTATATACAAGATAGGTTCCTTCCAGACAAGGCGATTGACCTAATAGATGAGGCAGGAGCTATGATTAGGTCGGAGATAGATTCTCTACCAACAGACCTGGATATAGTCAGAAGAAGACTATTAATGTTAGAAACCGAAAGAGAGGCCCTTTTAAAAGAGGAAGATGAAAAGTCAAAGTCAAGATTGGAAGAATTAGAAAAGGAACTGGCTGACCTTAAGGAAGAAAATGATAGTATGACAGCCAGGTATGAAAAGGAAAAAAATAGGATTACAGAACTAAAAGTCCTTAAGTCTAACTTGGATGAGGCTAGGGCCAAGGTTGAAAAGTATGAAAGAGAGTATGATTTCAACAAGGCTGCAGAAGTTAAATTTGGCCAGATACCAAAATTAGAAGAGGAAATCAAGAACTTTGAAGATAAGTATGATAGTGAAAGTGGTGAAAGTCTCCTAAAAGAAGAGGTAACAGAAAATGAAATTGCAGATATTATTTCCAAGTGGACTGGTATACCAGTCAGCAAACTAGTTGAGACTGAGAAGGCCAAGTTACTAAACCTTGAAAACCAGCTACATAAGAGGGTTATAGGCCAGGATGAGGCAGTTACCGCTGTATCTAATGCAATCTTAAGGTCTAGGGCAGGCCTTAGTGACCAGAAAAAACCTATGGGTTCATTTATCTTCTTGGGTCCAACAGGTGTTGGAAAGACTGAGTTGGCCAAAACATTGGCAAGAGACCTATTTGACAGCGAGGATAGCATAGTAAGAATAGATATGTCAGAGTATATGGAAAAGCATAGTGTATCTAGGTTGGTAGGACCACCTCCAGGCTATGTAGGTTATGAAGAAGGTGGCCAGTTGACAGAGGCAATACGTAGGAAGCCATATTCAGTAATCTTGTTTGACGAAATTGAGAAGGCCCATGATGATGTATTCAATATATTCCTACAGATACTTGATGATGGTAGGTTGACTGACAACAAGGGGAAGACAGTTGACTTCAAAAACTCTTTGATTATAATGACATCTAATATAGGAAGTTCAACCCTACTAGAAGCTGGCGGTAATATTGATGAAAATGTAAGTGAAAGCGTACTTAAGCAGATGAGATCAAGGTTCAAGCCTGAGTTCTTGAACAGGGTGGATGATATAATCATGTTTAAGCCACTTATGAAGGATGAAATTAAGCAGGTTATTGATATATTCTTTGCAGACTTGGCAGCTAGGTTGTCAGAAAATAATATAAGTGTAGACCTAACAGAAGCAGCAAAAGACCTTATGATAAAAGAGGCTTATGACCCGGTATACGGTGCAAGGCCATTGAAGAGGTATATAAGTAACAACATAGAAACTATACTTGCAAGGAAGATTATTGGTGGCCAGATAAAACCTGGTGACAGGGTTAAGATAGATTCACAAGATGATCAAATAGTGATTTCCTAAATAAGAACTTTCTAAATAAAAGGCAGAAATATCTTAAGCAGAGATTTTTTCGATATATAGACAAATTGTATATTAAGGTTAAGTCTGGTGAAAATTTAGATATATAGGAAATTTATATACCCATCTTAGCTTTGCATAATAATATTAAGTAAGATAAGGTATTAGATTTAAAATAATGAGTATATAAACTTTTCAGGGTGCACAATATTATATTATGTACCCTGATTTTTTTGCTGATATCTATATAAAATAAAAAGGTATTTTTTGAGAATAGATTTAAAGAATAAAAATATATATTTTAATTAAATTTAAAAAAGAAAAATATGCAATGATTTACCTTAGATAAATTTATGAAAAGGTTACTTTAGATGATAAATTAAAAAAATTATTTGACAATACTGAAAATTAAGGTTATACTCTAAGAGAACTAATTTAATTTTGATTATTTTTAAGGAGGAGTTCAAAATGAGTATCAAATTTAAAGACATTGTTGTCGTAGGTTTCGCATTATTCGCGATGTTCTTTGGTGCTGGTAACTTAATTTTCCCACCGTTCTTGGGCGTGATTTCAGGATCTAAATGGTTTATATCATTTATAGCATTCTTGTTCGCAGATGGTGGTTTGGCATTATTAGGTGTTATCGCAGCTACAGGTACACAGGGCGACATGATGGCATTTTTCGGAAGAGCTGGTAAGAAGCTTGGTGTTGTAATAGCATCATTAACTATCCTTTGTATAGGACCATTTGTTGCTATACCAAGAACTGCAGCTACAACTTATGAAATAGGTATAGTTCCTAATTTCGGACAGAGCCTAAGCCCAATAGTTTTTGCAATTATATTCTTCGTAATAGTTCTAGTATTAACTATTAAGCCTTCAAAGGTTGTAGATATAATTGGTGCTTTCTTGACACCAGTACTTCTAATCTGTTTGGCAGTATTGATCGTAAAGGGTATAGTAAGCCCACTTGGAGCACCACTTGATAGAACTCTTGTTGATAACGTATTTATAAGTGGTATCAACGATGGTTATCAGACTCTTGACGGTATGGCAGGTGCGGTATTCGCTGGTATAGTTATAGCATCTGTTAAGCAGAAGGGTTATACTGAAAAGCAGGCTCTAGTTAAGGCTACAATACTTGCAGGTATAGTAGCTGTTGTAGGTTTGGCCCTAGTATATGGTGGTCTTTCTTACCTAGGAGCTACTGTATCTCCACAGTTTGACAATACAGTTGAAAGAACTACACTTGTTATATCAATAACTCAGGCTATACTTGGTGGACCAGGTAAGGTAATCCTTGGTCTAGTTGTTGGTCTAGCTTGCTTGACTACAGCTATAGGTCTTACATCTTCTTGTGGTAACTACTTCAGTGACCTTACAGAAGGTAAGCTTAAGTATGAAGTTATAGTTGTTGTGGTTTGTATATTCTCAGCAATCGTATCTAACTTTGGTGTTGACAAGATAATTAAGATAGCAGCACCTCTACTATATATGATGTACCCAGCGGTTGTTACTCTAATACTTCTTGGTCTAATCCATACAAAGATTCAGAACAAAAATGTATACGTACTAGCAGTTTGGGTTGCTCTAATACTAGGTATTGCCCATGAATTATCATCTATAAAAGTATTCGCAGGTCTAGCAGGCCTAACAGAAGCTTTAAACAAGTTACCAGGTTCAGCGGTAGGATTCTACTGGATTATACCAGTTGTAATTGCAGCTATAATTGGTAAGTTCATAGGAGCTAAGAAAGAAGCTTAAGAGACTTATAAGTATAAGTTTTGACTAATTAACACAAAAAATAAACACACAGACAAGATCCCGGTTGATTTATTCAATCGGGATTTTTATGTTTACCTAAAAGACACTTAATATAAAATCAACCTATAGACTCAAGATGAAGCCTAAATATTAGTCAATTTCCAAACTATGTAACTTGAAAATAAGAGGGTCATATATTATAATGTTTATATAAATAATAGTCTGTAGGGCTGGTAGGTATATCAGTACTTATATAGGGTAGAAGTTGGAGGATTATAATGTCTAAAAATACGGGAAAGAACAAGAAAAAAATAAACCATACTATATGAAACAGGATCATCTTGATAAGAAGGATGATAAGGGCAGTAATTCACCTATGTCTAATAATACCTTCTTGCTAGGTGTAGGTTTTTTGATTATTATATATTCTAGGTATTTGGCTAACCAGCTTTCTTCAGTCTTGGTTAATATATTGGGTCTAGGAGTAATGTTCTACGCTATGTTTAGATCATTCAATGAAGATAAGGAAAATGAAAAAAAGAGGGCAGTAGTTATTGATATCATAATAATGGGAATAATAGGACTTGCTATGATTTACAGTATTTATTGGTTAACACAGGTTGCCTTTTAGCTTTTTTTATAAGGCTTTCAGAGGTTTTTTCTTATTGTTAAAAGACTAACTTAAAAAATATTGAAAAAATTATTGACAAAGTTCAAGTAATAACTTATCATAAGTACATAACAAAATACAAATCTCTTATCGAGAGTGGTGGAGGGACTGGCCCTGTGAAGCCCGGCAACCTAACTTTGTTAAGGTGCTAAATCCAGCGGTGTATATAACCGAAAGATGAGTAGTATTTCCAAGTCTGGGTATATTTTACTCAGGCATTTTTTTATTATTTATTAGAATTTATAGAAAGGAGTATTAGATGATTGAAATAAAAGAAGTAAATAAGTTTTATGGTCAAAATCAAGTTTTGACTGACATAAACTTAAACATAAAAGACGGGGAAATATTCGGCATCATAGGACATAGTGGCGCTGGTAAATCTACGATACTGAGATGTATTAATAGGTTAGAAGACTTTGATTCAGGTTCTATATACGTCAATGGACAAGATGTAGCCAATTTGGACGATAGGGCTCTTAGAAACCTAAGAAAAGACCTAGGCATGATTTTCCAACATTTCTCTCTTCTAGAAAGAAAGACTGTTTTTGAAAATGTAGCCCTACCAATGGAATGTTTTAAATATTCCAAGGAGGAAATAAAGTCTAGAGTTGAAGAACTATTAGACCTAGTTGGTATTTTGGATAAAAAGGATGTAAAGCCAAGAAACCTAAGTGGTGGACAAAAGCAAAGAGTTGCCATAGCGAGGGCCTTGACGATGAATCCATCCGTATTACTTTGTGATGAGGCTACGTCAGCCTTAGACCCAAAGACTACAAAATCTATTCTAGACCTTCTACAGGAGATAAACCAAAAGCTGGGCATAACTATAGTAATAGTTACCCACCAGATGGAAGTAATAAAGCAAGTTTGCACAAGGACTGCCATAATGGATGCTGGTAAGGTTTTAGAAGTGGGAGAAACAGAAGAAATATTCTTAAAGAATAACAAACCTCTAAGAAAATTACTTGGAGAAGAAAATATAGTCCTACCTAGTGGTTGTAATTTAAAGCTACTGTTCACTAATGACAGATCAAATGATCCTGTAATAACAGGTATGGCTAGAGAGCTTTCCATAGACGTATCTATAATATATGGTAAATTGGAAAAGTTTAGAGAAAATATACTGGGATCACTTATTATAAATGTTCCAAGGGAAAGACTTGGAGATGTTGAAAAATATTTAACTGATCATGGTATGAGATGGCAGGAGGTAGACAATGAGCTTTAAAGATTATATGATGAATTTATTCCCGACTGCCTTTATGGAAACACTTTATATGATTTTGGTTCCGACTTTAATAGCATCTATAATTGGTTTTATAATTGCAATCATTTTGGTAATAACTAAGGATGATGGATTAAAGCCTAATAAGACTGTATACAATACATTGGGACTAATAGTAAATATATTTAGATCCTTCCCATTTATTATCTTAATTGTAGCTATTAGTAGCTTTACAAGGTTGGTTGTGGGAACTAGTATTGGTAATACAGCGGCCCTAGTACCAATTACAGTTGGTACAGCACCTTTCATAGCAAGATTGATAGAGTCGTCTTTAAATGAAGTAGACAAGGGCTTAATCGAGGCTGCAAAATCATTTGGAGCAACAAATGTACAGATAATTTTTAAGGTTATGGTAAAGGAGTCAGTTCCATCTATTGTATTAGGGGTAACCCTTACAATAATATCAGTGCTAGGTTACACTGCAATTGCAGGAGCTGTTGGTGCTGGTGGTCTTGGTAATGTGGCTATCGTATACGGATACCAGCAATTTGATAAAAATGTGATGTTCTTCACAGTTGTTGCCCTGGTAATCCTGGTACAAATTATCCAGAACCTAGGAGACTTTTTGTATAAAAAGTTAAAGTAATAACTTATATAAAATAGCTAACTAAATTTAGAATTTAGTGCTATAATATAAATTAAAATTAATTGGAATTTTTAGAAAAATAAAAAATTTTAGGAGGTACAAGTATGAAAGCAAAGAAATTTTTAACACTAGCTGCAGTAGCAGTACTATCATTAGGCCTAGTTGCTTGTGGAGCAAACAAGGAAGCAGATAAGGGTGGATCTTCAGGTGATGATAAGACTATCGTAGTAGGTGCAACACCTAACCCACACGCACAGATATTGAACGAAGTAGTAAAGCCAATTCTTGAAAAGGAAGGATATAAGCTAGATGTTAAGGTATTTAACGACTATGTTCTACCTAACAAGGGCTTGACTGAAAAGTCACTAGATGCTAACTACTTCCAGCATGTACCATACTTAGATGAGTACAATGCTAAGAATAAGACTGACATAGTATACACAGCTAAGGTACACTTAGAGCCAATGGGTGTTTATTCAAATTCTCTAAAGAAGGTTAGTGATGCTAAGGATGGTGCTACAGTTGCTGTTCCAAACGATGCTACAAATGAATCAAGAGCTCTTAAGTTACTTGCTAGAGAAGGTTTAATAAAGGTTGCAGATAAGGACCTATTAACTAAGAACGATATTACTGAAAATCCAAAGAATATTGAAATTAAGGAGCTTGCAGCTGAACAGCTACCAACAGCATTAAAGGATGTAGACCTTGCAGTTATAAACTCTAACTATGCACTTGAAGCTAAGCTAAACCCTACTAAGGATTCAATCGCAATCGAGTCAACTGATTCTCCATATGCTAATATACTAGCGGTTAGAAAGGGTGACGAAAGCAGCGAAAAGATTAAGGCTCTTACAAAAGCCCTTACATCACCAGAAGTTAAGAAGTATATCGAAGAAAAGTACAATGGTGCTATAATAGCTTCTTTTTAATTAAGGTATAAGAGCATACAAAATTTAAATGTAAAATATAAAGAAGAGGTCAGCATTTGACCTCTTCTTTTACGTTTATATGTATTTATTTACTATAGGCTTGATGAATTATCCCTAGTGGTTATGGTGGTGGTCTTCACAACCACAATCACATTCAGGGTGTTCAGCCATATACTTCTTATATTCATTTTCAACAGCCTTATATTCTTCTAACATCTGATTATAATTAGGAAGGGCTTCTTCATCTTCTAACTCTGTTCCATTCCAGTCTGCATACATCATCTGGTCACCATTTGTAAGAATCATCCTACCAACGTGAGTAGATTCATCAATCAACTCAAGGAAGTCCATCTGACCATCAACAACGCTTTCAGTTAATTCTATATCATCGTCTAAGCAAACTACTATCATAAGTGGTAGAAGGGCACCCTCTTCATCTTCAGTAGTAACTGTGATATCTATAGTACCCTCTACACCTTCCTCATACTCTGATAGGGGAGTATCAATTTCAATCATTTCTTCAGGAACACCTAATTCCTGGATCAAATATTCTACAACTCTATCTTTAACTAATTCTTTTGACATATTTTTCTCCTTTCAAACTTTAGGTCTTAAATACCTTATAAATAATCTAGCTAGCTAATCCAAGACCTAGCTGGATATTTATCATATCAAGTATATTATAGCATTGTAAGTATTTAAAGTCTAGAATTTATACCTTTAAAGGTAAAATTAAGCATATAGAGATATCCTCATAATACAGATTGAGATTAAGGAATAAACTAGAAATCTGTATTGGAGGTATGAAAATGAACATATTTAAAAATAAGAGTAAAAAAAATATTAAAAGCAAGATATTATCCTTGGTAGCTATGCTAGCTATGACGACAGCATTTGCAGGTCATGCCCTTGCTGATTCCGGTGAAGTTGTAACGCTGGGAGCCAACTTAAATGCCAGTCAGAAACAGGCTATTTTAAACTACTTTGGTGTAGATGAGGCAAACTCAAATATAATTTATGTAAACAACCAGCAGGAGAGGAAGTATCTGGGAGGTATAGCACCAGAGGCCCAGATTGGCAGGGTGACAATGTCGTCTTCATATGTTGTGCCAACGACAAGTGGTGGTATAAATGTAAAGACATCAAATATAACTTGGGTAACTAGTTCTATGATAGCATCTACACTTGCTACAGCTGGTGTGGAAAATGCCAATGTAGTAGCGGCAGCCCCATTCCCAGTAAGTGGTACAGGAGCCTTAACAGGTATTACAATGGCCTTTGAAAAATCATCTGGAGAGAAATTGACAGAAGAGAAAAAGAAGTTGGCCAACAAGGAGCTGATAACTACAGGTAACCTTGCTGAATCAGTGGGTAAGGACAAGGCGGCAGGTATAATCAACGATACTAAGAAGGAAGTAATAAAGAAGGATATGGACTCTGAAAAGGAAATTAAGGATACAGTAAAGAAGGTAGCTGACAACTATAATGTAACCCTTAATACTGGTGATATAAATATTATTACCAACCTAATGAAGGATGTAGGTAACCAGAACTACAACTACAATGATATGAAGGATACTTTGAACAATGTAAGTGCCAATGTAAAGAACAACCTAAGTAAGGCCGGTGAAAAGATAGAGTCTAGTGGTATAATAGACAAGGCTTCATCATGGTTGAAGAACAACAAGGATGCAAGCAACTTCTTTAATAAGTTTGACGATTCAAAGCTATCTAAGAATGCTGTGGTAAGTACTACATCAACAGGACTAGAAGAGGCTAAGAAGGCTGCTGGTGACCTGGCAGACAAGGCTCAGAAGTCAGGTCTACTTGATAGAATAATAGAGTTTATAAACTCATTTTTTAACTAGTTTATAAAAATAGAGGTATACATTTACGAGTAAATGTATACCTCACTTTATTTGTCTTAATTTAAACTTCAAGGTAAGTGAATTTAATACATTGTCTTAAATTCATAGCCAGCAGACTTGTAGTACTTTATTATCTTGTCCAAGTATTTAGCTGTTTCTTCCTTACCATAAGTATCATGCATTAACAGGACAACAAGGTTTTTACCCTTACTGCTTTCTACTGCATGCTTATAAAGCTCATCGGCACTTTTCTTAGCACCTTCAGCATCAGCATTTAGGGCATTCCAGTCTATTGAAGCCTTATTATTCTTAATTAGATACTCATTAAGTGGTTCAGTCTTTTGCCATGATATCTGACCACCTGGACACCTGTAAACTCTGGTTTCAAAATCAAAGCCAAGGCTCTTTTTGATTAGGTCTGCATTCTTGTCAAAATCTGCAGTGTAGTTTGATAGGTTTAAAACCCTGCCAGGATATAGGTGACTATAGTCATGTGAATATGAGTGGTTGGCAATAGCCATACCTTCATTATATTCCTGCTTTAAAATTTCTGCAGCCCCATTCATGGCTAGTGACTTACCTATAACAAAGAATGTAGCCTTTACATCATTGTCCTTAAGAGTTTTAAGGATATTTGGTGTATTTGTAAGAGAAGGTCCATCATCAAATGTTAAGAATACCTGCTTTTTACCACCGTTATCATAGTCATAAGTGTTTAGGGCATTCCAGATCTTCTGGGCATCCACACCATGTAACTTTTTCGCATCTTCCTTTTGGCCAATCACAGTTTTTGTTTTTTTGCCATCAGTCTGAGCCTGATTATTTTCAATCTTTGTCTTATTATCAGCTTCTTCATTACTTCTATAAGCACTTATTAGCTTAAAGCAGCCGGCAACACATGCAATAACCATTAAAAGTAATAAGATTTTTTTTGCATTAAAGCCAGCTCTTTTTTTCCTCTTTGGTAAACGTATGTCTCTTTTCTTAGGATTAGTCCTACTATAGTTTATATAATGTTTGTTTTCTTTTTTCATAGTTTATCCTCCCGTCTTTATATTTTACTACATAAATGGGATTTTTTAAAGGATACTTTTGAATAAAAACAGTAAAATATTATAAAAAATTTATAAATTTATCTGAGAATGTAGACAAGTCAGTATATATAGGATATTATATTTTGAGATGTATCTATTTTTATCAACTTTAAATGAGAGGTGTTAAAATGAAGCGATTTAAGTGTAAAGAATGCGGTTATATCCATATAGGTGATGAGGCTCCAGATGTCTGTCCAGTATGTGGCTATGACAAGAGCATATTTGTAAAAATGGATCAAGTTGAAGAAGGAGAAAATATTGCTTATGCCATGATAGAGGAATTAGATGTTACTTCCATAAAAATTCTTAGGCAGTTGATTGATGATACTTCTGAGATGGCTGCGGTGGCATCTGCCATGGCCAAGAGGGCTTTAATGGAAAATAATCTAGACCTAGAAAAATATTTTAATGCTCTTGCATTAGAACTTTTGGACCAGGCATCAATATATATGATTTACTCAGGAGAATTCTTAGAGGTTACATCTAGTGCAAATAGACCTGAGTTAGAGAAAAAACTGCAAAATGAGATGATAAAGATAGATAAGTTTATTGAGGCTATATCTGATATGGATTTGGAAGAAGTCGTGGATGTTTTAGAGGCAAATAAGAAAAAAATAGGTGCTTTGATGATTTAGCAAGTTGCTAGAGGAGGAAGTAATGAGTCAGGTTAGAGATAGGTTTAGTGAACATCCTTCATTAAGGTTGGGAACTATGGTATTAGGTTTGAGCATATCTGCAGTTGGTGTAAATGGATTTTTACGCCAGGCCCACCTTTTGAGTGGTGGTGTAACTGGTTTTGCAACCGCCATAAACTACTTAACGGGTTTGAATGTGGGTATAGGAACTTTTATATTAAATATACCTATTTTCATACTAGGTTTTATATATTTAAAGAAAGAATTCTGTATGCTCAGTCTAACTAATATGATTATATATTCTTTGATCCTAGGTTTAACCCAGGATATAGGGTCGATTATTCCTATAAATGATATGTTCTTACAGACAGTCTTCGGAGGCTTTTTGAATGGAATAGGGATAGGTCTTGTCTTTAGGGCAAGGGCATCTACTGGTGGTACCGATATAATTGCGGCTATATTAAAGATAAAAAAGAATATAGAAATTAAGGATACCAGTTTTGCTTTTAATGTTATAGTTGTAATGGTTGGTAGCATTTTGTTTAGTTTAAAGCTGGGCCTATACACCCTAATAGGCTTTTATATTAGCTCCCTGGCACTTGGATTTATCAAGGATGCTATGAACTATCAGAAGTCCCTGATAATTATATCTGACAAGCCAGACCTGATAGCAGAAGATATTATGAAGGCAATGGTAAGAGGGGTAACCTTTATACATGCTGAAGGAGCCTATACAGGTGACAGTAAAAAATTAATCTATACTATAGTATCTTCAAATGAGATACCAAAAATAAAAGAAATAGCTTTTAAAATTGACTCAAGGGCCTTCATCACCATCAATGATATAACTGAAGTGAGGGGAAGAGGTTTTAAGTCCAAGGATTTATAATATTTTAGATGTCTGTGGACAAAATACTTTTAAAATATTAGAAAATATTATATAATTAGTGTAGATGTCTATTGAACGGAGGGATTAGTTTGAGCATATCAAATAATTATGTAGAATTATATACCAGTTATATAAATGAAATTGACGATATAAGAAAGAATTTAAAACTATTTAAGATAAAGAAGAGCAATGCCTTGAAGAAGGGTATATTTGCTAGTGATGAAGAAGTTTATGAGTTGGAGAAACTTATCCTAGGGGAGCCTTCAGACCAGATAAAGGAAAAGTTGGCTGCCAGTAAGGAAGAGGAAATTTATATAGAGTCACAGAAGGAAGAACTTGCTAAAAATGAAAACCTGGCTGATATAGTAGGTTTTCTTGATGATAGCGAAGAAGACAGTCTTGACTTGGCCAAGGAAAATGACATGGTCCAGATCTATAAGTTCTCTAATGGTGATATGTATATTGGCAGGCTTTTAGATGGCAAGATGATAGGGGTAGGATCTTATATATTCCAGCCAGGTGAGGATGATGATTCGAGTATTAATACTGAATACATCGGAAACTTTGTCAATGGTGTGAGAGAGGGTAGGGGTTCTTTTACTTTCTCTAATGGCAACGAATATATCGGTAACTTTAAAGCAAATAAGAGCGATGGTATTGGTCGTATAAAGTACAATAATGGCGATGAATACCTTGGCAATTGGATAGATGGAAGAAAAGAAGGTCTTGGTATTTATACTTGGAGTGATGGATATATATATATTGGTGATTTCAAGGATGGTAAGATGGATGGTAATGGTTCATGTTTCAATTCTAAGGGAGAACTAATTTATGATGGCGAATGGAAACTAGGTCAGATACATGGTAAGGGCAAGTATATATGGAACAGGAATAAGTGGTATGAGGGAGACTTCCAACAGGGAGAAAAGCATGGAGAGGGAACCTTCTACCTAAATGGTGATCCTGTCTACCAGGGAACTTGGAAGTTTGATAAACCATCTATTTTTGATAAGTCTTTTGAAGAAATTATTGCAGCTATGCAGTAAATTTATATTAAGAAGAAACCTATTTTGGGTTTCTTTTTTGTTGAATTAAAATTAAATAAAGGAAATTGACTACTTCTGTCGAATACAACTATTGTAATATATTGACAAAAATAATGTTTCATGCAATAATGAAATGTTAATGTTTATAGTAGGGGTTAACATATGAATGATATGAAGGATATAATCGAGGAAATTAAATACAGGAGTGATATAGCCGATATAATTTCCGACTATGTCAAATTGAAGCCAGCAGGGACTAATTATAAGGGTCTTTGCCCTTTTCATAATGAGAAGACTCCTTCATTTCATGTAAATACAGCCAAGCAGATATATAGGTGCTTTGGATGTGGAGAAGGTGGGGATGTAATATCATTTGTTATGAAGGTAGAAAACCTTGACTTTATGGATGCCGTCCGTCTCTTAGCAGACAGGTGTGGAATTGAGATAAAGAACAAGATAGATCAAAATACCAGACTTAGGCTAGAGAAGATAAACAAGTTTCACACTATACACATAGAGGCAGCTAGGTTTTATTATTCAAAGCTGGTAGATGGACAAAATCAAGCCTTCAACTATTTAAAGAAGAGGGGCTTAGACCTTAAAACAATCAAAAACTTTGGCCTTGGATATGCCCCGGACTCTTGGGATAGCTTGAAGTTATATCTAACCTCTAAGGGTTATACAGAAGAAGAACTTTTTGAATCAGGACTCTTGAGTAAGAGTTCAAAATCAGATAGGTTCTTTGATAAATTCAGGAATAGGGTTATGTTCCCTATTTTTGACTACAAGGGAAATGTAATAGGCTTTGGGGGCAGGGTCATGGATAATGGACAACCCAAGTATTTAAATTCCCCTGACTCTGAGATATTTAACAAGAGATATAATTTGTATGGCCTTAACTTTGCAAGAAAACATCTAGGTAACCAGAAGACCTTGATTTTAGTAGAGGGCTATATGGACCTAATATCCCTGTACCAGTTTGGCATAAAAAATACTGTGGCAACCCTCGGTACGGCACTTACAGACGAGCAGGCAGGCTTGATAAAAAGATATGCTGATATCCTAGTTTTGTCATATGATTCAGACCAGGCGGGTATAAATGCCAGCATGAGGGCAATTGAAATATTAGAAAAGCAGGGTATTTCTGTAAGAATACTTGATCTGGGAGACAGCAAGGACCCAGACGAATTTATAAGAGAACACGGCATGGCAAAGATGTATGATAGGATAGAAAATGCCATTGAAGCTACCAGGTTCAGATTAAATGTACTATCAAAAAATTACAAATTGGATGATAGAAAGGATTCTATGGTCTACCTAAGGGAAGCTGTAAAAATATTAAAAGATATAAAAAGTCCAATTGAACAAGACTACTATATAAATATTTTGTCTCAGATGACTGCGACAAATGCTGAAATTATTAGAAATGAAATGAATGGCAAGAAGGTTCCCTGGCAGAAAAAATCTGGCAATAGGTCTTCTAATGTAGATAATAGACACTTTAATTTTAAGAAGCCAAAGGAAGTCGAAGAACCAAGTTCATTTGTAGAGATGAATATAATTGCTGCCATTATGTTGAGTAGTAAGGCTAGAGAGATAGTTAGGTATAAGTTAGATGAGGATGATTTCTCTGATAATAACAGTAAAATCATATTCTCAAAGGTTTTAAAGCTTGACGAAAAGGGAATAATTAAAAATGAAGATATTTATGACGATAGGATTAGTTTAGACTATTTAAATAGGTTAAGCAAGCTGAATTTAAGCGGTGTTGACCTAAATGATGTCCTTGAAGTCGATAAATTAATCTTTAATTTATTAGAGAAAAATAGACAGGTCAAGATAGATGACTTATTAAAAAGACAGAAAAAGTTAGAGAATAGACGAAAGACTATTGATGATAATAGTAAGGAAGCAGAAGAGGTTGATTTGGAGATTATGAAAATTGCACTAGAAATAGTAGCTGAGAATAAGAAAAAATCACTGTAGGCAGGAGGATTAGTTATGACAGAAAAAAAGAATGAGTTAATGATTAATAAAGAGGCTCAGAAAAAACTTTTTGAAAAGGGTAAAAAAGATGGCACTGTAACACTAATCGATATTATGGAAGCCTTTCAGGATAATGATATGGATAAGGGTGTCGCTGAAAATTTATATGAGACACTTGGAAATCTGGGAATTGAAGTTGTTGATGACAAGGAGGTTAAGGCTGATATTGACTTAAGTAAGCCGGATGACCTTGATATACAGGCTATAGATGAAGAGGAAGACAAGGAAGAAATTGTTGCTGAGTCTAGTGATCCTGTCGAAATAGCTGTTCCAAAGGGCATTAGTATAGATGACCCTGTCAGGATGTACCTAAAGGAAATAGGTAAGATACCTCTATTAAAGCCACATGAAGAGGTAGAATATGCCAAGAGAATGGCTGAAGGCGATGAGTTTGCCAAGCAAAAGTTAGTTGAGGCTAACCTTAGGCTGGTAGTTAGTATTGCCAAGAGGTATGTTGGGAGGGGCATGCTCTTCCTTGACCTTATTCAGGAGGGTAACTTGGGCCTTATAAAGGCAGTTGAGAAGTTTGACTATAAGAAGGGATATAAGTTTTCAACTTATGCAACTTGGTGGATCAGGCAGGCCATAACTAGGGCCATAGCTGACCAGGCAAGAACAATCAGAATTCCTGTTCATATGGTTGAAACTATCAACAAGTTGATAAGGGTATCCAGACAGCTTTTACAGGAATTAGGTAGGGACCCTAAGCCAGATGAAATAGCCAAGGAAATGAATATGACTGAAGAAAAGGTTAGGGAGATAATGAAGATAGCCCAGGACCCAGTTTCACTGGAAACACCTATAGGAGAAGAGGAAGATAGCCACTTGGGTGACTTTATTCCAGATGAAGATGCTCCAGCACCAGCAGAAGCAGCGGCATATTCTTTGTTAAAAGAACAGATTGAAGATGTTTTAAACACCCTGAATGATAGGGAACAAAATGTTCTTAAGTTGAGGTTTGGACTAGAAGATGGAAGGGCAAGAACCCTTGAGGAAGTAGGCAAAGAGTTTGATGTAACCAGAGAGAGGATTAGACAAATTGAGGCCAAGGCCTTGAGGAAGTTAAGACATCCTAGTAGGTCTAAAAAACTTAGAGACTTCTTAGACTAGGTTGGATTTTAGGAATTAATATTTGTATTAAATTTACAGGGATGCAGGATTGGCTTTAGTAGCCAAGTTTCCTGTGTCCCTATTTTATATTTTGACTAGTGGGGTAGATGAGATGAAATTAAGTGCTAGGTTGGAAAAGATAGTGGACTTAGTAGATAGGGGAGTTAGGTTGGCTGATATAGGTACTGACCATGGTTATATACCAATTGAACTTTTGAAGTCAGGAAAAATTGAATTTGCCATACTGAGTGATATCAACAAGGGTCCCTTGGAAAATGCTAGGAAAGAGATTCAGAGACAGGGGCTTGATATAAAGACAGACCTGAGACTGGGCAGTGGACTAGAGGTCCTAGGAGACAATGAGGTTGACCAAATAATAATAGCCGGTATGGGTGGCATATTGATATCAGACTTAATAGAGAAGAAGTTAGAACTATGTAAAAAATTGGACAAGATGATACTTCAGCCAATGCAGGCCCAAGAAGACCTAAGAGAATATTTGAACACGAGAGGCTTTTCAATAAGAGAAGAATACCTTGTTAGAGAAGATTTTAGGCTTTATGAGATTATGGAAGTTGTGTATGGAGGGGAGACGGAAGATATTGATCCCATATACTATGAGATACCAAAAAGGCTTATAGAAAAAAAGACCCACTTCTTGTGGACCTCTTAGAAAAGAAGATAAGAGAGAATAAGTCAATTTTGGATAAATTAGACATGTCTTTGGTAGATCAAGCAGAAAATAAGTCTTTATTGGACAGAAAAAGGGTTGTTGAAGATAAATTGAATAAACTAAATGAAATATATAAGGGATTAGGGAGGTAAAATATGAAACTAAGAGAATTACTTGATAGGATAAGATTAAAATATCCAGAAGAGCTTCAATACAGCTGGGATAACTCAAGCCTGAACCTTGGCGACTTGGACCAGGACATAAATAAAATAATGTTAACACTAGAGATAACGAATAGGACTATTGACGAGGCCATAGAAAAAGGGGTGGACCTAGTAATATCCCACCATCCTTTTTTGATGTCAAAAGTTAACCAGATAAGGACCGATACTATCAAGGGTGGCTTAATCTATAAGATGATTAGGAATAATATAAGTGCCTACTGTATGCACACATCTTATGACATGGCAGAGGATGGACTTAACGACTACTTTTTTGACCTATTAGGTATTAAAGATAGGCAGGTTTTAGATGTTGAGTCTAGTTTGGATTCTTATAATGATGGTAAGGAATATGGTTTAGGAAGGCTTGCAGACTTAGAAAAACCTATAGAGATAGGAGATTTGATAAGTAGTTTGAAGGACAAGTTGAATATTGACCATGCCAGGTATGTTGGACCAAAAGACCTCTTGATAAATAAAATAGCTGTAGTGACAGGTAATGGGTCAGAATTTTTCCAATTAGCCAAGTCAAAGGGTTGTGATATTCTGATTACAGGAGACCTTAAGTACCACCAGGCTATGGATGCCCTTGATATAGACATGGCCTTGCTGGACTTTGGCCACTATGGAACAGAACATATCTTTTCTGAGTCAGTGTATAACTATATAAATTCTATATCAGGAGATATAGAGGTGCTTATTAGTGAGAGGAATATAGATCCATTCACTTTTGTATAGAAAATTTTGGCCTATGTCAAATAAGGTTGTGGATAATTTAAATCAATCAATTATTTTTAATTAGATGGCAACATCCATAAGAAATTGAAATTATGGATGTTGCCTTTTTTATTTCAATTATCAAGATGAATTATTATTTGCTTTTTCTGAAATAATAATATATAATAAGTTATATAAATCATACAAATCATACTTTTTTTAAAAAGGAGGAGATTATTGTGAAAACACCAAAAGGTAAATACGCATGGACAGCTACAGTCGGTGAAAAAGGTCAGATTGTAATACCCAAAAAGGCAAGGGATGTATTTAATATAAAACCTGGTGATACACTCCTGCTTCTTGGAGACGAAAAACGAGGTATAGCAATACCACCAAAGGGTGCATTTGCACATTTGATGGAAATAGCTTTTGAAGATAAAGAGGAGGAATAATATGGAATATATTCTAGAAATAAAAAATCTTGTGAAAGTCTACCCTACTTTTGAATTAAAACCTACCAGCTTCCGTATAAAAGCTGGTGAAGTTATGGGATTCATAGGAAGAAATGGTGCTGGTAAGACTACAACCCTTAAGTCTATACTAAATCTTGTTCATCCCGATGCAGGTAGTGTTCGTATTCTTGGAATGGATTACCTGGATAATGAGGATGTAATTAAACAGCAGATAGGTTATGCAGTAGGTGGAATCTCTTATTATAAGAGGAAAAAGTTAAAGGATATAGTGGCCATTACTCGTATTTTCTATGACAATTGGGATGATGATGCCTATAGTCATTACCTTACAGCCTTTAAGCTTGATGAGAATAAGAAGATCACAGAACTATCTGAAGGGATGAAGGTAAAATTCTACCTTACTTTAGCCCTTTCCCATCATGCAAAACTTTTAATTTTGGATGAGCCTACAAGTGGACTTGACCCGGTATCCAGAGATGAAATGAATGAAATTTTTAGGAAACTTGCTGATAAAGGTGTAGCAATTTTATTTTCCACCCACATTACTAGCGATTTAGAGAAATGTGCAGACACTATTACCTATATTAAAAATGGAGAAATACTTCAATCAAGTAAGAAGGAAGATTTTATTGGCCATTACACTAAAGAAATAGGAGGTGCACCAAGTCTTGAAGATATTATGGTGCATATAGAAAGAGAAGAGGTGATTCTGTGATGAATAAATTACTCTATAAGGAAATGAAACTTACAGCCAATCCTTTGAGTTATTGGTTTATTAGCTTTTCAATTATGACAATGATTCCAAGATACCCTATACTTGTCGGTTCCTTTTTTATCTGCCTTGGTATTTTCTATACTTATCAACAGATTAGGGAGTACGATGACATCACATACACTGTTATGTTGCCGGTTAAGAAACAGGATATAGTTACTGCCAAATATCAATTTGTTTTCTTGATTGAAATTATTTCTTTTGTCCTATGTGTCTTGTTGACCATTATTAGAATGAAACTTTTAGGGACTGCAGGTCCTTATGTTACTAACCAATTGATGAACGCAAATCCAGCCTATCTAGGCTATATAATGATGGTATTTGCAGCATTCAACACAATTTTTATTGCAGGATTTTTTAAGACTACTTACAAAATCGGCAAACCTTTTTTATTATTTTGTGTAGCTAGTTTTATTATAATTATTATAGGAGAAAGCCTACATCATATTCCTGGTTTAGGTAGTTTGAATGATTCTTCTAATGTAAGTCTAGGACAGTTTGTTATATTAGCAATAGGTGTAGTGGTATTCATCCTATCTGGCTTCTTATCATACAAAAAATCAATAAGAAATTTTGAGGGTATAGATTTGTAAGAAAAATTTTGAAGAGCTGGATTTGATAATAGTATACAAAAAATAGACCACCCCTTGATACTGTCCACAAAAAGTAAGATTAAAAATCTGACTAATTGAGGTTAAGTTCATGAAGGGGTGGTCGTAATTATTTATTTTTTAATATTGATGGTTAAAGAACCAAAAAATTCTGCATCCTTTCCCCATCTTACCTTAATTTTCTGTCCATTGTTTAATTCATTAAAATTTAGTATTTCTATCATATCAGCACTATTTTTGATATTATCTTTTTCGTTAATATCAAGTTTATTGCCACTTTGATCTAAAATAGGATTTTTTATAAGGTGATTATTTGCATCAACTTCTGATTCTTGTGAACCCATTTCTATAGCTACCTTGAACTTACTTCTTAGTTTGCTTACAGGTGAAGCATCAAAAATCTTATTATATCCCAGTTTTATTTCTCTTAGATTTCCCATATTAACCAGGGGATTTATATCAGTTATTTCATTTTGTTGTAAATTCATCTCTGTAATATTATTAAGTCCTTCTAAGAAGGATATATCAGTCAAACCACATCTTGTAATGTTTAATTCATCAAGATTTTTAAGACTAGATATAGGAGTAAAATCTTTGACTTTTTTAGCATTATTCATCTTAAGCTCGCTAATATTGGTTAAATTTTTTAATACTTCTATTGATTCTATGTCTGGGTTATTCCCTATGTCTAAATCATCAAGATTTAGCAATTTTTCAAGTGGGCTCAAATCACTTATCTTGTTTTCTGAAACATGAAGTTCCTTAAGGTCAATCATATTTCTTAAACCTTCAAGACTTGTAATTTTATTACCATTTGCAAGAAGTCTTACTAGCTTGTTTGAATTAAAGAGAGGGGATAAGTCACTTATATTCTTATTTCCAGAAATATCTAGGGAAAGGAGTTTTTCATGTTTTTTTAAAGCTTCTATAGAAGAAACCTTGTTGTATTGGATAGATAATTCTTCTAAATCCATGCATTCTTTTAGGGGTTCAATATCTGTAATGCCCATAGTCCTATTTAATAGCAATTTTCTTAATTTGGTTAACTTCTCAAAACCATCTATTGATTTTATTCCCCTGTTGCCGTATAGGTCTAATTCTTCCAGATTTGTTAATTTAGAAATTGCAGTCACATCTACGATCTTATTATTTTTTAATATCAATTTCTTTAAGTTAGGTAGGCCTCCAAGGGGACTGATATCAGTTAAGTACTGATTATTTTCGTATAAATATTGGTCACCAAGATCAAGAACCTCAAGGTTTTTGCATGCCTTTAGTGGACTTAAATCTACTACTTCATTACCAGCAAGGTCAAGACTCTTGATATTATGGGCATATTCTAAGCCCTCTAAAGATTTTATTCCACCATTTCTTCCTTGAGTAAAGTTAAGATGACAATCAAGACCATTCAAGGCAGCCATTCTTTTTTCTGTTATCTTTTGATTATCCTTATATATTTTTTGGTGTTTAAGCTGCCTAATTACTGCTTTTTTAAGGTTTTCATCTTTGATATTTACTTCCTTGGAATTATCTAAATCATCCTGCAAGCCATGATTTGTTCTACTAGAAGAGCCAGAAGAGTTGGTATTTTTATCAGAACTATCATATATTTTAAATTTATTTAGTAATGACTTTTCAAAATCTTTTGAAAGACTATTATCTCCGCCTACTAAAATTATTTTTTTTATATCTCTCTTATTTAATATTTCGTCTGGAATAGATAAACCATTACTTAAAATTATTGGTGCAGAAAGTTTTTTGGCTAGAGAAGAGGATGATAAAGCATCAGCAAAGATCTTTCCGGATGTTAAAACAACACTATTGTAATTACCAAGTTCTCTTGCTATTTTTGATGAGGTTTCGTACCTGTCCTTGCCATAAATTCTTTTTCCAAAAGTTTTTTTGACTGATTCGGGACCTCCAAAAGTATAAACAACATTATAGTCTTGATTAATTCTATCTATTGAATGCCCATCAACTAAAAGTAGTGGCATACCTTTTATAGATAGGACAGCGCCTGCGCTTAGTGCATCAGGAAAATCTTTTCCACTTGCTACCGCAATGTTTTTTACACCCATCTTTTCTACGAGCTTTAATGATGTCTCATAGCGGTTTGTACCACTTATCCTTGATACCTTGAAGTCTTTTTTTAACCTATTCTCAAGATCTTTTGATATAGAATTTTCACCACCCACAATAGTGATTTCAGTTACGGATTTGGATTTAAGTTTGTTGACATCAAGGTTTTTACCATCAGTAAGGAGAACTGCTGCATTTTCTTTTCCAGCAACTGGCCCAACAGATAGGGCATCAGAGAAAGACTTTCCATTTGCCAAATATACTTTGGATGGACTTAGCTTTCCTATAATATTCATTGATGTTTCATACCTGTCTTTGCCATAAATTCTCTCTAATGACAAGCCTGATGCAGATTCATTAGCATTGATATCTCCTATAGTTAGACTTGTAAAAGTGATTGCCGTGGCTAAAAACAATGATATGTTATTTTTACGAGTTTTTGACATTTTCTAATAATACCTCCAATATAAATTTGAGAAAATCTCCAGCTTGATTATACAATTAATGATAACGATTGTCAATATTGTTATTTTATTTATAATAGATATTTTATTTTGTATGGGAATAATATATTAAAATAGCCAGGTATCCTTTTACTTGTGGAATACCTGGCTATTTTAGTGCTAAGAAATAACATATATTAAAAACTAGAAGTTTTTCTTACTAGCCAATTTGGTAACTAGATCTTTTTAAGGCTAGCTTGATAATATTGAACAATACCATTGATGCAACTACATTCAAAACTATTGAAGGTAGTACAACTGCCACAAGAAGGCTCATTAGACTAGCTGGTAGTCCAACCATTGCAGCTGCTGTTACTAAGAATACAAGTCCACTTACAAATGTACCTACAAGAGTCATAACAAATATAATTACCTGGTCCTTCTTTTCTTTTAGCTTGTTTAATAGTGGAAGAGCATACATTGCCTTCATTAAAATAAACATTACATTTACAGTTACTAACTTGTCTACCATGTTAGGTACCTGGCCAGAAGGGAACTTTGTAGCTAGGGCAGAGAAGATACCTGATATTATACCAGCTACTAAACATGACTTGTAATCATTCCTGTTGATTATCATAATACAAAATAGCATAACCAAGGTAAGGTCAGGTGTGATACCTCCAGCTATAGCTGGAAAAATTTGATGGGCAATAAAGCCAATACCTAATAGAATTGCGTTTAAAATCATAGTTTTTGTTTTTGAGTTTCTCATTTTTATACCTCCATAAAATACATAAATTCTTGATATAAAAAATCCAATAAAAAAACTCCACCCTATATATAGGGCGAAGTATAATCCGCGTTGCCACCTAATTTATACGAGAATAGACTCGTACATCTCTATTCAGGAACACATGATTCCCTATCCGCTATATCGTGCAGCCCACGGTGAAGTCTACTCTCGAAAAGATTTCGATTCACTCCTCAGAGACCCATTCAATCAGTTGCTAATATCGGTATTCCACCATCACCGACTCTCTATCAATAGTTAACTAACCTACTATTTCCCCTCATAGGATTTTCTATTTGTAAATATCATATAACTTTTATATAGTAATGTCAAGCATTTTTCTTATTTTTATTATATATAATTTCAATTAGTGAAAAATTCTTAAAATTGTATTTTTTCGGGACTTTTTCTGTAAAAACGTTGCTTTTATAGTAGAACTATGTTAGAATAATATCAAAGAAAGCAATAAATAATAATTTATTTTTTTGAGAAGGGATGGGTAACTTAAATGAATAGGTTAAACTTAAGCATAAGAGACGAGAAGGATTTAAAAGATTTTGTAATGTCTATAATTAGAAGGGAAGCGTTTGAAAATCCAAAAATATACAAAAGAGCCTTTTTAACAACAGTCAAGGCATTAGGTTTTGATGAAGAGTGGGTAAAGACTGATCTAGCCAATGAATTTGATCATATAATTAAGATCAATGAAATGGCTGATAAGATTAAGAGTATCAACAATAGTACTAATAAGTTCTATGATGCCGAAAATATAAAGAGGATTATAAAGATATTATTGGAGAAAAAAGTATATGTTTCCGATATTTACCATACTTGGGATAACATTCCTTTCACTTGTAAAATACTTGATAAGGATGAATTTGAGTGCTTGAAGCATACTTGTCCAGACTATCGTTTAATTGTTGAAGCATATGATGAGTATTTGAAGGAAAGCGGTTTAGAGAGAGTTGAAATAACATTAAGGACTATGAAGATAATCGATAAGAAACTCAAGGTTCTTTCACCAAATGCTATGATGAATATGTCGCTATTAAAAAGCAACAACGAATCATTTGATGCTGTATTCAGAAGAGAACTTGAGAAGTTACCTGAAGATGAGAGAGCTAGGTACGTGAATGCGGCTCATATATATGCAGTTGAAAGATACTACAAGTAGGAAGTATTTTATATTAATTTTACTTCTTCTAGTATACTAGTTACTAAGGGGATGAATAGATTCACTTTTATTAAAAACATTAAGGCTATAGGCCTTATTAAAAGGCTCTATGTCAAATAACGTTGGTGATAATTTAAATCAATAAAATCTATTAAATTATGCGGCAGCATCCATAGCAAACTTATAGCTATGGATGTTGCCCTTTTGTATTTTATACCTTTCCATAAGCATTATTCTTGCCTTAAAATTCCTAAAACTCCTATATCCGTAGGATACTCTTTTAATTACCTTTATCTTGTTATTTTTACCCTCCACCATAGCATTCGTATAGTCATATTTTAATGAGTTTAGCACATACTTTCCAAGCTTTTTAAGGGTTTTTATGGTTGTATAATATTTAGCGTTGATGAGAGAAATAATTCTCTCCCAACGCTAAATATTATACAACCAAAAACAATAGCTTTTAGATTTTTAATAACTAAAAGTAATTATATTTTGTGTGTCCACTTGTTACTATTTTGCTGTAAATTATGATAAATTAAATTCAGTTATTTATGAAAATATGATAAAATAGAGTGATAATATAAATTGAAGTACAAGAAAATAGTGCTTTTATAGTAAGGAGAAGTAAGGTGTCAAAAAGAAAACAAATAGACTTATCTATAGATAAAATAGAAGAACAAGAAAAATACATAGAGGCAATTCATAGAATGAATGAGGGGCTTTTCAATAGGACTGGATACAGAAAATCGTACTTTTGTACTACCTTTGGGTGTCAGATGAATGAGCATGACTCTGAAATGTTAATTAACATGCTTGAAGCAATGGGTTATGTACAAGCCCTGTCAGAGGACCAGGCAGACCTGGTTATATACAATACTTGTGCGGTAAGGGAAAATGCTGAATTAAAGGTGTATGGAAACCTAGGCCATCTCAAGAGTATAAAGAAAAAGAGACCCGACATGAAGATAGTAGTCTGCGGATGTATGATGCAACAACCACATGTAGTAGAAGAAATAAAGAAAAAGTATAGACATGTTGACCTGATTTTCGGTACCCATAACCTATACAAGTTTCCTGAACTTCTAGAATCAACATTTAACAGAGATAAGATAATTGTCGATGTATGGGATGTTGATGGAGAGGTTGTAGAAGGTCTTAAGAGCAACAGGAAATTTGAAATTAAGGCATTTGTAAATATTATGTATGGGTGTAATAACTTCTGTACCTACTGTATAGTACCATATACCAGGGGGAGGGAAAGAAGTAGGAAGCCAGGTGATATAATAGATGAAATAAGATCCCTGGTAAAAGATGGAACAAAAGAAGTAACCCTTTTGGGACAGAATGTAAACTCATATGGAAAGACTCTGGAGGATGACCAAAAAATCAGCTTTGCCCAACTCCTAAGAGAGGTAAATAAAATCGATGGTCTAGAGAGGATTAGGTTTATGACATCTCACCCAAAAGATATATCAGATGATGTAATTTATGCTATGAGAGATTGTGATAAGGTCTGTGAATTCCTGCACTTGCCATTCCAGGCAGGCAGTACTAGTCTTTTGAAGAAAATGAATAGACACTATACTAAGGAAGACTATTTGAAAATAATAGAAAAGGCCAAGAGGGAGATACCGAACCTGGCATTTTCAACGGACATAATGATAGGCTTCCCAGGTGAAACAGACCAGGATGTAGATGATACTATAGATATATGCGAGCAGGTAAGGTATGATTCAGCCTTTACCTTCATATATTCAAAGAGGAGGGGGACACCAGCGGCAAAAATGTTAGACCAGGTGCCAGATGATGTAAAACATCAAAGGTTTGAAAGGGTCCTTGAGGTTGTTAACAGGATTTCGGGGGAAAAAAATGCCAACTACCTAGGCAAGACCTTGGAGGTACTTGTGGAAGGAGCAAGCAAGAAAAATGAGGCTGTTCTGACTGGTAAATCAAGACATAATAAGACTGTAAACTTTACTGGTGGAGACAAGTCCATGATTGGAAAGTTGGTTCAGGTAAAGATAACAGATCCCAAATCCTTCTCCCTAAATGGAGAATTGGTTAAATAGGATTGGTGAATCTAAAATTTAAATCAGGTGAAAAGGGGGATACTATGAAGATTAAAATAATGGCTATGACCTTGTTAGTTAGTGTTTTCTTGGCTGGTTGCCAGTCTCAGGTAACAACGGACAACAGAATGAAGGATTCTTCCTTAAGGGAAAATGCATTAGAGTATGATGCCTACAGGAAAAATATAGTTGATTCAGAATATACATGGTATAGTAAGTATGTCAACCAATATCTTGTAGATATAAAAGATGGTTCCAATAAGGTGGATCCTAATGATATCAAGTCTCTTATAGGAGAGGTAGATTCTAAGATTGATGAAATAAAGAAGCTTGATACAGATAAGATAAAGGCTGCCATAGATAAAGAGGCAGAGGATATATCTAAAAATGATAAGGATGATAATAAGTATAAGACAGAAATAAAAAAAGTTAAGGAAAATGTAGGTCGGAATAAGGAGTCTATGCTAAGGATATTAACTACGATTAAGGCGGGTCTCGAACTAGGCCAAGATGGCCAATTTGACCAGGATGATATCAAAAAGATATCAGAAATGCAGACATCTTTGCTGAAATTTTACGATAAAAATTTAAAATCATATTAGACTTATTAGAAAGTAACTTTATTTTTTTACCATTATACTATAGAATATAGTTATAGACATTTAAAAATAGAAGCGGGGGGTACAATATGTCGTTTGAAAGAGAAAATTCGAACTTTATAAGAAATATAGTTATAGACGATTTGGAAAGTGGTAAGCACAAGAGTATTATTACTAGGTTTCCACCTGAACCTAATGGTTACCTACATATAGGTCATGCCAAGAGTATATGCCTAAACTTTGGCTTGGCAAATGAATTTAAGGGCAGGGTAAACCTAAGGTTTGATGATACTAATCCTGTTAAGGAAGATGTTGAGTATGTTGAGTCTATAAAAGAAGATGTAAAATGGTTAGGTTTTGATTGGGACGAACTACATTTCGCGTCGGACTATTTTGAGGAAATGCACAAGAGGGCAGTGCTCTTAATCAATAAGGGTTTAGCCTATGTTGATGACTTGACTGCAGACCAGATTAGGGAATACAGGGGAACGTTAACTGAACCTGGTAAGGAAAGTCCATATAGGAACAGACCTGTTGAGGAAAATCTGGACCTATTCAACAGGATGACTGCTGGTGAATTTAAGGACGGAGAAAAGGTCTTAAGGGCTAAAATCGATATGGCTTCACCTAATATCAATTTAAGAGACCCTGTAATATATAGGATATCTCATAATGCCCACCATAATACTGGTGATAGGTGGTGTGTATATCCAATGTATGCATACGCCCATCCACTAGAGGATGCCATAGAGCATATTACACATTCAATTTGTACCCTAGAATTTGAAGATCAGAGACCATTTTATGATTGGGTAGTAAGGGAATGTGAGATGGAGGCTGTTCCAAGACAGATAGAATTTGCTAGACTTAACCTTACTAACACTGTTATGTCAAAGCGTAAGTTAAAGCAGTTGGTTGATGATGGTGTTGCAGATGGCTGGGATGATCCTAGAATACCAACTATCTCTGGTCTAAGAAGAAGGGGGTATACACCAGAGGCCATCAGGAACTTCTGTAGAGAAATAGGTATATCAAAGGCAGATTCAACAGTTGATAGCAGGATGTTAGACTACTTCTTAAGGGAAGACTTGCAACCTAAGGCACCTTTGGCAATGGCAGTTTTAAACCCACTTAAGGTTGTTATAACTAACTATCCAGAAGGTGAATCAGAGTTGATTGAAATAGAGAATAATGCTAAAAATGAAGAAATGGGTAAGAGGCTAGTGAGCTTCTCTAGAGAGCTGTATGTCGAAAGGGATGACTTTATGGAAGTACCTGTTAAAAAGTACTTCAGATTATTCCCAGGAAATGAAGTCAGGTTAAAGGGTGGTTACTTTATCAAATGTAATGATGTGATAAAGGATGCTGATGGAAACGTGACAGAAATCCACTGTACATATGATCCGGACACAAAGAGTGGATCTGGTTTTGTAGGCAGAAAGGTTAAGGCCACGATTCATTGGGTTGACGCAAACAATTCTTATCCAGCTGAGTTTAGGTTATTTGAACCATTGATTTTAGATGATGATCCAGCTAATGAAGGCAAGCACTTCTTAGACCAGATAAACCCATGTTCACTGGAAATCAAGCAGGGATTTGTTGAAAAAACAGCAGTTGAAGGTGCTCAGAAGAATGATAAGTTCCAGTTTATTAGAAATGGATTCTACTGTGTAGATTCTAAGTATTCAAGTGATGATAAGTTGGTATTTAATAGAATAGTACCACTAAAGAGTTCTTTTAAATTATAGGATGTCTATATACTTGAAAAAGTAAAACAAGAGAAAAATGGGAGTGTGTAAGTGAAATTAC
>NZ_ADGQ01000003.1 GCF_000147675.1 Peptostreptococcus stomatis DSM 17678
ATCAATGTTTGTACATGGTGTATAGACTTCTTAATCCTTGAGCTAAACCAAACACCATCGTAAAAAATGATAGAATAGTCATTGTTATTGTCACTTCGCCATAATTTAGAAAACTTTTTAAAAAAACCACAGCTGCAAGAATACCAGCAATTATTTGCAGTATTGCTAGGCTAATATTAAATTTATTATTCATAGTTGACAATCCTTTTCTAATAATTTAAACCTACTTAGTATCTTCTTACCGAAAGGCTTGTTGGACTCCATATAAATAATATTTATATCGCCCTTATACCTTTGAGGATTTATATATTCCATAAAAACCTCTCCTTACAATTTATTTACAAACTGGCCAATTTAGTTATAAAAATTTTTTTATTTATTTGTTTATATCATATATACTATAAAATGTCAACCATATTTTCAGAAAAAAAAAACTTTTCTGAAAATATTGTCTAAGAAATTGTTGAAATTCTCTTTGGATTTCTGTAATTCATAAAGAAAAGAAGTTTCTTTGGAGTGTACCACACTTAGGGCAAGAGTCTGGCCTATATGAAAGCTTTCCCTTTAGT
>NZ_ADGQ01000002.1 GCF_000147675.1 Peptostreptococcus stomatis DSM 17678
AATCCCCCTAGTGGGTGGAGTCTTGTCCTATATTCTCTTCTTAAAATTTAAGATGGGACTTGAGGCAGATCTTCTAAAAGCAGTATTTGTGGGAGTTGTTTTGACTGCTACTTCTGTAAGTATTACAATAGAAGCTTTGAAAGAGTTAGGCTATGCCAATAGCAGGATAGGTAATGCCATCTTGGGAGCAGCTATAGTAGATGACATAATAGGAATTATAATTTTGACATTTGTGACTAGTTTTAAGGATGCAAATGTCAGTCTATCTAATGTGTTGATAAAGATAGTTTTATACTTTATAGCCATCTTTATCTTATCAGTAGTAACAACTTTTCTGGCCAGGTTTTTGGATTTCAAGACGGACCAGAGAAGGGTATCTATACATGTATTTGCCCTGGTAATGTTGGTTGCATACATATCAGAAAAGTATGTTGGTATAGCAGATATTACAGGTGCCTATTTGGTAGGTATGATTTTTAGTAGGTTTAGTGTTAGAAATGAGATTGTTAGAAAGATGAACGTTCTCTCCTATCTATTCTTTGCCCCCCTATTCTTTGCAAGTATTGGGCTAAAGACACATTTGGGAAAGTTTAATAGCAATGTTTTATGGTTTTCTATTATTCTTGTAA
The DNA here is from genome assembly GCF_000147675.1 of Peptostreptococcus stomatis DSM 17678. Taxonomy (GTDB): domain Bacteria; phylum Bacillota; class Clostridia; order Peptostreptococcales; family Peptostreptococcaceae; genus Peptostreptococcus; species Peptostreptococcus stomatis. Next base: position 630 of record NZ_ADGQ01000002.1, read on the forward strand.
TTGTGGCTATCATTACCAAGATAGTTGGTGCTGGTTTTGGTGCCTTAATCTGTAAGTATGACAAGTATGAGGCTTTAAATATTGGTATTGGTATGGTATCAAGAGGAGAGGTAGCCTTAATAGTTGCAGAAAAAGGGCATCGGTTGGGCCTTATTCAGGAATCCATGTTCTCTCCGGTAATACTAATGGTGGTAGTAACTACTATATTTGCCCCGGTACTATTGAAGCATACTTTGAAATACCTAGGCAAGGGTAAGGTAGAGACAGGTGACTTGCCTGTATAAGAATTCTTCTGTTGGATAGACAAGCTTGTAGAGAAAAAAATAATTTTTATAAGGGGGACAGGATCCCTCTTTTTTATGAAATTTATTAGGAAGATTCTTTAGGGCATAAAAAAATCATAGGTAATTTACCTATGATTTTAAGCGTCCTCGAGAGGATTCGAACCTCCGACCCCTCGCTTAGGAGGCGAGTGCTCTATCCAGCTGAGCTACGGGGACATATTATCAACTGTTACTATAACATATTAACATAAAATTGTATAAATTACCACCGTAAATTTAAAATATGGGTATCAAATTTTGATATAAAGTTTGATGAAGACGTATTTAACTGAATATAATAAGCCATAGTTTGAGATATTTTTAGCAAAGGTATAGGAAATTGACCTTGTACTTAAATTCTTTACTAGATTAAAAAGCCTATATTTGACAATAAATAATCAGGTTAGAAAATAAGAATACAGAGCCAGAAGCTCTGTATTCTTACGAAAAATATCAGGTTTAAATAATACTCTTATGTTCTAAATAAGTTGGTTTGAGTGTACAAGTATGTTTGTTATTTATCTGTCCTTGTACTTATATTATAGCACTTATAAATAAAAGGTCAATAGCTTTTAATGTTTTTTTTATAATATAATTTTTACTGTATTCTTCATATTTTACTTAATTAACCAGAATAAGATGTTTGTTTTCAAAAATGTGATTTTATTAACTTTAATATTACGGAATTTTTTGAAAATAAACAAATATTCTTAAAATTTCTTTTTTTATTGATTGGTAAAGATGGATGTATATAAAGTTGACGACTAAACTTGAATATAAAAAGCAGGTAGCCTAGTCTACCTGCTTCATCATACGTTTAAGTATATCCAATTCTAACTTTTTCATCTTTATATCTATGTTGGCTATTACCACTACTAGATAAATCCTATCTTCCATCTCGTCCCACTTGTAGGCAGAAGAAGTCTGGATAGTGTATTTTGGGAAAAAGGCCAGGAAGTCTTTTGTAAGAGACTGGGCCTTGGAAAATATATCATCCACTAGCCTGCTCTTATCCCAGTCAAATTTTATACCGGGTTCAAGGTCTTGTGTAGGTATAGATAGCTTAAAGGCCATAACATCTTCCCTCTTGGTAGCCTTGGTGAGGTCTGTTTCCACCCTGAATAAGGTTTTTTCCTGGATTTTATTTTTTATATCATCGCTGCTGATTAGATCTTCCCTAAAAAGTACGTACATAGTCCGCTCCTATAAAATAAAAATGTTAAAAATTAATAAAAAGCACGCCTAGTAGGATTCGAACCCACAACTCACAGATCCGAAGTCTGCAGCTCTATCCAGTTGAGCTATAGGCGCACATTAGACAAGAATATTATATCATAGGACCCCGGTCTAGACAACTTGACTTTTGATTAGCAGTATGCTATAAAGAACTTAATAAAAATTTAAATTTTAATGAGGATATGACTCTTCTATCAGGTCATAGGAATTAAATAGAATGATTAATTTTGAAGGGGTGTCTGTGGCACCTCTTTTTTTAAGGAGAATCAAATGAGAAAAAAAGTGTTAGGAAGATTTTTGAAGTATATATCAATAGACACCCAGTCAGATCCAGAGTCTAAAACCAGTCCATCTACAAGCAAGCAATTTGACCTTGCTAGAATATTAGTTGCAGAGTTGGAAGAAATGGGGCTAGAGGATATTAGCCTGGATGAAAGATGCTATGTCATGGCCAAGTTGCCGGCTAATGAGGATGACCTTGTAGCAATAGGTTTTATCGCTCATATGGATACTAGCCCAGACATGTCAGGTAAGGATGTCAAGCCTAGGTTTATAGAAAACTATGATGGTGGGGATATAATCTTGAATGAAGAAAAGGGAATAGTTACGAGCCTAAAAGATTATCCGGAGATAGGGGACTTCAAGGGACAGACTATAATAGTAACAGATGGAAATACCCTCCTAGGGGCAGATGATAAGGCTGGAATAGCTGAGATTATGACGGGCCTGGAATACCTGGTTGAAAATCCCCATATAAGGCATGGGGATATAATGGTGGCCTTTACCCCAGATGAGGAGATAGGCTGTGGGGCCGATTATTTTGATGTAGAAAAGTTTGGTGCCAAGTATGCCTACACCTTTGACGGGGGCCAGCTTGGAGAGCTAGAGTATGAAAACTTCAATGCTGCATCTGCCGTGGTAAAAATACAGGGAAGGAATGTCCATCCAGGTTCAGCCAAGGGTAAGATGGTCAATTCCATCTATATAGCAGGCCAGGTTATGGAGGCCTTTCCAGAAAACAAAAGGCCGGAGACGACAGAGGGTTATGAGGGCTTCTTCCATCTGAATGATATCAAGGGGTCTACAGAGGAGACAGTCCTTAACTATATAATAAGGGACCACGATAGGGATAAGTTTGAAGAAATGAAAGACTTTTTTGAAACAAGAATTTCCAACCTATCTAAGGAGCATGGTGGTAGGATTAGCCTTACAATCGAAGACTCCTACTACAATATGAGAGAGGTAATTGAAGACCACATGGAAGTGGTAGATATAGCGGTCAAGGCAATGGAAAACCTGGATATAGAGCCAAGAATAATCCCTATAAGGGGAGGGACTGATGGTTCTAGACTATCCTTTATGGGCCTACCTTGTCCAAACCTCTTTGCCGGGGGGATCAATTTCCACGGCAGGAATGAAATGATAAGTGTGGAGGCCCTGGAGGCTGGCGCTAATTTGTTGGTAGAGATTGCCAAGGAGTGGGCCGCTAAATAGCTTGTAATAATGTTTGACACGGACTTAAAAAGTGGGTATAATAGGGGCTAGAGTTTTCTTGTCACCTGCTTAAAAAACAAGATATAGAGTTTTCTTGTCACCTACTTAAAAAACAAGATATAGAGTTTTCTTGTCACCTACTTAAAAAACAAGGATGTGGTTAAATGAATCGTTATAGTGTAATTGACGATAAAAATCCAAGAGAGATAGTTTTACTGCGTTCTCATCCGTGTAGATGGGGGCGCTGTTTTTTTTGCGATTATATCGCCGATAACTCAATTGATGAAGAAGAAATGATTAGTGTGAATAAGAAGGTCCTAGAAGATGTCAAGGGCTCGTATGGCAGACTGGAGGTAATTAATTCAGCCTCAGTCTTTGAATTGCCTAAAGAGACCCTAAAAGACATCAAAGAGGTATGTAAGGCCAAGGGTATCAGGGAGATATTCTTTGAAGCCTACTACAACTACAGGACTAGGTTAGATGAAATTAGGGACTTTTTTGATGGGATAGAGGTATCCTTCAAGTGTGGAATTGAAAGTTTTGATGATGATTTCAGAAATGGCTACTTGAACAAGAATATATACTTCAAGGATGCTAAAGAGGTGGCTTCATATTTTGACAATATATGTCTCCTAGTGGGTATAGAGGGACAGACGAGAGAGATGATAGACAGGGACATGAAACTTCTACAGGAGAATTTTAAGAGGGGCTGTATCAATATATATGTGGAGAATACTACTCCGGTAAAGACGGACCAGTCTATAATTGACTACTTTAGGGACCAGTATTCCTATATGGAAGATATGGAAAATATTGAAATTCTCTGGGACAATACTGATTTTGGTGTAGGAGGAGAATAGGAATATGAATACAAAAACTTTAGTAAAGAGGAAGGTACTGGTAAGACAGGCCATGATAGCTGCTATTTATGCGGTGCTTACATGGATGATTCCATCCCTATCTTATGGACCAATCCAGTTTAGGATATCAGAGGTAATGACCCTATTGGCATTTTTCAATCCTGAATATATAGTGGGATTGACAGTGGGATGTGCAATTTCAAATCTACTGTCATCACTGGGTATGATAGATGTGGTAGTTGGGACCCTGGCCTCTTTCTTGGCCTTGACTGCTATGTCCAAGATAAAAAATATATGGATAGCATCCTTGATGCCAGCAGTCTTTAGTATCTTGATAGGCTTGGAGATAGTCTTTGTTTCTCCGGAGCCAGTATCATTTATATTGGTGACTGCCCAGATAATGTTGTCTGAATTCATAATAGTAACAGTCTTGGGTGTACCCCTATTTAAGAACCTGATGAAGAACTCTACTTTTAAGAATTTAATTTATTAGTTCTTCGAATCTCAAAGTTTATTCACTATATAGCCACCTAGGAAAAATCAATCTGGGTGGCTATAAAAATAAGTGGGTGAAAAAACATTGAAATCATTGACAAAAGAAAGATAGTATGGTATTTTATTTTAGACGGCCGAATAGAGTCGTCAATTTGAGGTGTAAAAAATACAATTTTTGGAAGGTAATAGTTACTTGATTTTTTCAGGAAGCTATATCATCATATATAAAATCAAATTTGGAGGTGTAACAGATGAGAGTTAAAGTAACTTTAGCGTGTACAGAATGTAGTCAGAGAAACTACAACACAACTAAGAATAAGAAGAACAATCCTGACAGAATTGAACTACAGAAGTATTGTAAGTTCTGTAAGAAGCACACTACTCATAAGGAAACTAAGTAATATAGCTAAGTAAAGGATGTGAGTTAATGGCAAAGGAAAATGTACAAGTATCAGAAAAAAAAGTAGGGTTTATAAAGGGTACAGGTCAGGAACTTAGGAAAGTAACTTGGCCCACAGTTGGAGAACTTGCAGGTAAGACTGGTGTAGTACTTGGAGTTGTTATTGTGTCTACCCTATTTGTATGGCTAGTAGATTTAGGATTATCAAAGGCACTTAGTCTATTGATTAAGTAGTCGGTTGATCTTAAGCGTTGAAAGGAATATTTTGATGTCAGAAGAAAGAGATATGCAATGGTATGTTGTTCATACTTATTCCGGTCATGAAAACAAAGTAAAAACTACAATTGAAAACACTGTAAAGAACAGGGGAATGGAAAATATTATCGAACAGGTAATAGTTCCTACAGAAGATGTAGTAACAACTACAAAGACTGGCAAGGAAAAGATGGTTCAGAGAAAGGTATTTCCAAGTTACGTTATTGTAAAGATGGAGATGACTGATGAATCTTGGTATGTTGTCAGAAACACTAAGGGGGTAACTGGGTTTGTAGGACCTGGATCAAAACCAGTTCCACTAACAGTTGATGAGGTAAGGGCTATGGGAATAGAACTTCCGGCATCAAAGATTGTCAGCGGTGAAATAGATTTAAACCCTGGCGATACAGTAAGAGTAATTAGTGGTGCTTTTGTCGACAATGTCGGAGAAGTAGAAGATGTAAACATTGAGAAAAAAGAAGTAAAAGTCTATGTAAATGCATTTGGTAGGAAGGCTTTAGTAACACTAGGGCTTGAAAATATAGAAAAAATATAAGGAGGTGCAACACAATGGCTAAGAAAATAATAGGTCAGATTAAGCTACAGATACCTGCAGGAAAGGCCACTCCAGCTCCACCAGTTGGTCCAGCACTAGGACAGCACGGTGTGAATATAATGGCTTTCACAAAGGAATTTAATGCTAAGACAGCAGATCAGGCAGGCATGATTATACCAGTTGTAATCAGTGTATACCAGGATAGGTCTTTTAGTTTCATAACTAAGACTCCACCAGCTGCTATACTAATCAAGAAGGCTATCAACCTACAGTCAGGTTCTGGGGAACCAAACAAGAAGAAGGTTGGTAAGATAACATCAGCTCAGGTTAGGGAAATAGCTGAGTTAAAGATGAAGGACTTAAATGCTGCTACAGTTGAATCAGCTATGAAGATGATCGCTGGTACTGCTAGAAGTATGGGTGTAGAAGTAGTTGACTAATAAATAGTTGACAACACTGTAAAGACGGTGTCTTTATTAGTGGGAGGTTAAAAACCGTATTACCACAAGGAGGATTATTAAAATGGCAAGAAAAGGTAAGAGATACGCTGAGGCGTTTGCAAAAGTAGACAGAAGTGTTTACTATGATGCTTCACAGGCTCTAGGACTAGTAGTTGAAACTGCAAGTGCTAAGTTTGATGAAACAGTAGAAGCCCACATCAAGTTGGGTGTTGACTCTAGACATGCTGACCAGCAGGTTAGAGGTGCTATCGTGTTACCACACGGTACAGGTAAGACAAAGAGAGTATTGGTTTTCGCTAAGGGTGAAAAGGCTAAGGAAGCAGAAGCTGCAGGAGCTGATTTTGTAGGTGCTGAAGAACTAGTTCAGAAGATCCAGGGAGAAAACTGGTTTGACTTTGATATAGTTGTTGCTACTCCAGATATGATGGGTGTAGTAGGTAGACTAGGTAGAGTACTTGGTCCTAAGGGATTAATGCCAAATCCTAAGTCTGGTACAGTTACATTTGATGTAGCTAAGGCTATTGATGAAATCAAGGCTGGTAAGGTTGAATATAGACTAGATAAGACTAACATCATCCACGTTCCAGTTGGTAAGGCATCTTTCGGCCAGGAAAAATTATTCGATAACTTCAAGGTTCTAATAGAGGCTATAATCAAGGCTAAGCCATCTGCTGCTAAGGGTCAGTACCTTAGAAGCGTAACAGTTGCTTCTTCAATGGGACCTGGTGTAAAAGTAAACCCAGTTAGAGTTACTGAATAATAAAAATACTGTTGACACAGGTTGACATATATGATATATTGTCAATGTTAAAGAAGAATAGATTTGCCGTAGACAGTGGGTGCCTAAGCTTAATTTCCCACCGAGGTTGCGATATACGTGATACTTGCGCCCTTGTTGTCTGCTGATAACAAGGGCTTTAATATTTATACGGTGAGTGCTAAACTTTATTTTTGTGAAGGAGGTGCACTAAGAATATGAGTAAGGCTATAGAATTAAAATCAGCTGTAGTTGCTGAAATAGCAGAAAAGTTTGAAAAGGCTGCTTCTGTTATCGTTGTAGATTACAAGGGATTAACAGTTGAACAGGTTACAGATTTGAGAAGTCAGATGAGAGAAGCTGGTGTTGATTACAAGGTATACAAGAATACTTTGGTAAGAAGAGCTGCTAGCCAGATCGAAGGAGATGTATATGCTAACTTCAACGATGAGCTACTAGTAGGTCCAAACGCAATAGCATTCGGTTATGAAGATGCAGTTGCTCCAGCTAGAGTACTTAAGGCTTTCATGGATAAGAATCCTGACAAGATCACTCTAAAGATGGGTGTAGTCGAAGGTGAATTCTACGATGAAGCAAAGATCGTTTCTCTTGCGTCTATACCATCAAGAGAAGAACTTATCGCAAAACTTCTTGGCAGCTTGAAGGCTCCAATGTCAAACTTTGTTTACCTATTGGATGCTCTTGCAAAGAAGCAGGACGAAGAAGTTACAGAAGCTTAATAAATCTACCTATAAGGCGGGTTGAGGCTGCCGGTTTGGTAGTATAAATCAGCGAGAAATCGCATAAGACAAATTTTAATTTAGAAAAACAAATAATACACGGAGGTGCAATATAATGACAATAGAACAGATTTTAGAAGCTATAGAAAACATGAAAGTGTTAGAATTAAATGAATTAGTTAAGGCTGCAGAAGAAAAATTCGGTGTATCTGCTTCAGCTCCAGTTATGGTTGCTGGTGCTGCAGGTGGTGCGGCTGCAGGTGGAGAAGAAAAGAGCGAATTCGATGTTATCCTAGCATCAGCTGGTTCTTCAAAGGTTGGAGTAATCAAGGAAGTTAGAGCTATAACAGGTCTTGGTCTTAAGGAAGCTAAGGAAGTTGTTGACAACGCTCCAAAGTCTGTTAAGGAAGGCGTATCTAAGGAAGAAGCTGAGCAGATCAAGGAAAAATTGGAAGCTGCTGGTGCAACAGTAGAAGTTAAATAATTAAAGATTTAATTTGCTTATTAAAAGGGTTGTCTGTATCGTTAGGATCGGGCGGCTCTTTTTTAATATAAGCCTAAGGCACTAACCTAGTATTTTCTAGTCAAAACCCGGAAGAAGGGGGTTTTTGGACTTATAGTGAGGTAAATTATGAAAGAATATAGATTTATATTGGGTGGTTATACCAGGAGGTCTAACAAGGGTATACATATCCTTAATATAGGTATTGACGGATTAGGCCATGAAAAGGCAGATAATAAAGGATGTATGAATTCAAGCTTAGCTGGTAAGGAAAAGCTTGCTTGTGATAAGCTTCTTGGACCTAGGGCTAAGGACCAGAGTAGGCTCCTCTTGGAGATAGAAGACCCTTCCTATATGGCTCTTGAGGCCAATAAACTTTTTGTCCTTAGCTCTAGGGATGAAGGTGGAGTCCTAGCCTACGATTTTGATAAGGAGAGGGGACAACTTGATTTTATAAGTGAGGTGGGCAAGTTGGGCAAGGCTCCCTGCCACCTGTATTTTGACCAGAAAAAATCTCTTTTATATGCCAGCAACTACCACCTGGGAAGGTTGGATATCCTATCCTTGGACAAGGTTGGATTGAGCCTGGCCAAGTCCATAGGGCTTGAGGGATCTGGTCCTGTTAGTCCCAACCAGGATGGGCCTAGGTGCCATATGGCTATCAAGGACCCCAATGATAAATATACCTTAGTTGTAAATTTAGGGGGAGATAGGATTGATACCTATTGTATTGATGATAATAGGGCAGTTCTGGTTGCAAGCTACCAGACAAGGCCTGGTATGGGGCCTAGGCATATGGTCTTTGGTCCGGACTCGAAGTATGCATACCTGATGGGGGAATTAGACTCCACAGTTGAGGTTCTAGCCTATGATGATGTCAAGGGTATATTAAGACATGTAAATAGGGTTTCAAGCCTTCCTGTGGGCTCTGAGAGCTTCACAGGCAATAGTGGGGCAGCTATCAAGGTAAGCAAGATAAAAAATAAGGCGGGTAAGTATAACCTATATGTATCCAATAGGGGGCATGATAGCCTTAGTGTATACGAATTAGGTGACGAGGGTGGCATAAGATTTTTACAAAATATAGGGAGTGGTGGAAAAAATCCTAGAGACTTTGCCCTTAGCCCGGATGAAAAATTTATCCTAGTAGGTCACCAGGATTCAAATGATATAGTCCTATTTGAAAGATTGGGAGATGGGAGCCTAGTAAAGAGCAAGAGACTTGACTCTAGACTAGATGAAATTGTGTGTATCATCCCTCTTGATTAGTTTATTGATTGCCTGAATTTAGGTATTTTTGGAAAAAAGGATCTAAATGGGGGATAAATCTGTGTATATGTGGATAAATTAGTCAATTTTTCCACAAATTCTACTTTTTTTATCATTCAGTTATGGTATAATTAAGTATTAGAATATAAGTGTGTTTTGCAATATGCAGTTCAGGAACTTTTAAGGTAATTAATAAGGAATTTATAAAATAGAAATGGGAAGATGTATATGAGAAAAAGTAAGCTTTTAGCACTTAGTGCTGCGATGATTATGACTAGTGCCACGGCATATGGGGCATATGCTGCAGATTCTGCTAGGTCAGGCAAAGCCAGTATAGAGTGGACATTGTCATTTATAAAGAAGCAAGAAAATCAGCGTATTGACGATGTGGAAGAAGAAATCAATAAGGTAAATAAGGATACTTCTATTACTAAGTTTAATATGACCAAGGCCAAATCAAGGTTTGATGATGTGGTCTTTCTTGGGGACTCAATAACAGAATATTTGAAACAGGCTAATATACTAGGACCTACTAGCGTTCTAGCTAGTAAGGGTGAACATGTAAACCAGGCCAGTAAGCACTTAAATGAGATTAAAAACTTAAAACCAAAGCAGATAGTAATCCTTTATGGGGCAAATGACCTAAATACCCAGACACCTGAGGCCTTCAAGGAGAATTACATTAGTTTGGTTAAGAAGATTAAAAAGCTTGACCCGGGAGTGAAGGTATATCTACAGGCCCCTTTACCTGTAAATGAGACTATTACAAGGGCCAAGGATGACAGAATCAACAATGAAAATGTAAAGATTCTGATACAGAAAACCAAGGCTGTTGCATCTGCTACAGGTGCCAACTACCTACCTTCAGATGGCTTGATAACATCAAAAAATCTGTATGAACCGGATGGTATCCATCTAAAGTATGATTTTTACAAGAATTGGCTATACTTCTTGAGTGAAAATATATAAGGGGGGGTGTACTGATTGGATAATAATGATAAAAATAAGAAAAATCCAGCCAAGGAGCCAAATCCGAGCCAGGGCGTAAATTACGAACAGACTGCCAGGCTTAGGATAATAAAGAGCGAGGACATAGAGGCGGATTTGAAGGGGAAGACTATTAAGAATAAGCTAAACAGGATTAAACCTATGAAGACTAGTTCTATCTACAAGAAAAAGTATATGGCCCTAATCTTGGTGGTGATTTTGGTCTTTGTATTGGCCTACCAGTTTGTAAAGGTTAGAAATCTTGATTTTGCAACGCTTGGATCCAATATTGAAAAAAGAATAAGCATGGATAACTTTGTCAAGGGCAATGACCTTAGCCTGAGGAAGTTATATGGTATAAACAAGATAGAGGTGGAAAAGTATATTTCATATGTGCCTAAGAGCAATATGTTGGCCAATGAAATCCTTATAGTAAAGGCCAAGCCAGAGTATGCAGATACCATTTTTTTAAGAATACAAAAGAGGGTGGATGACCAGTCAAAGAGCTTCAAAAACTATGCGCCAGACCAGTATAAGATAATGAGTTCTAGTCTTTTGAAGAAGAAGGGCGACTACATCTATTTTATATCTTATGAGAACGTAGACTTGATAAATAAAATAATCAAGGCAAATTATGAGTAAGGGAGGGAAGATAATTGAGTTTTACTAGTTTAACATTTTTATTTTATTTCTTCCCGATAGCAATTATATTATATTCCATAGTACCAAAGAGGTTTAAAAATGGCCTATTGTTGCTACTGAGTTTATTCTTTTACAGTTGGGGAGACCCTAGGTACCTATTGTTGATTATGGTATCTGTAGTAGTTACTTGGTTTGGAATCAGGTTTATCCACTCCAGGCGAAAAAAGAGGGAAGAGGCCAAATTTTATTTTGTGTGTCTATTGGTATTTAATTTAGCAATATTGGCATTTTTTAAATATTATGGATTCCTGATAGACAACATAAATACGATATTCAGGACTAATCTACAGATAGTAGAGATAGGCCTTCCTTTTGGTATATCCTTCTATACATTTAAGATAATTTCATATATGGCTGATGTCTATACAGGCAAGACTCCTCCTCAGAAGAGTTTTACAGACTTCGCCTTATATGTATGCATATTCCCTCAAATAGGGGCTGGTCCTATAGTCCAGTATTCGTATATGGCCAAGGAACTATTGGTGAGAAGACCATCTCCAGACCTATTTGGTAGGGGGGTAGAAAAATTTATACTGGGACTAGGTAAAAAGGTCCTAATAGCCAATAACCTAGCTTTGGTATGGGCCAGCGTAAAGGCTAGTCCGGACTTAAAGATGTCTGCTATAACAGCCTGGTTGGGTATTATAGCCTTTACCCTACAGATATACTTCGACTTTAGTGGTTATTCAGATATGGCTATAGGTCTAGGTAATATGTTTGGCTTTAAGTGGGCAGAAAACTTTAACTATCCATATATTTCCAAGAGCGCAACAGAATTTTGGAGAAGGTGGCATATATCACTTGGAAACTGGTTCAAGACTTATATATACTTCCCTCTGGGTGGTAGTAAGTGTTCGGCTAAAAAGCACCTAAGGAATATATTTGTAGTATGGATGGTTACAGGTTTATGGCATGGTGCCAGCTGGAACTTTGTGGTATGGGGTCTATATTTTGGCCTTATTATATACCTAGAAAAAGTCAAATTAGCTAAGATATTGCAGAAGTTAAGTCCAAAAATCCAGCTTTTCTACTGCTTGTTAATAGTAGTTTTAGGTTGGGTAATGTTTGACCTGCAGGGAATATCCCAGATAGCTAGCTTCTATAGTAGGCTACTGGTATTCGGATCTAGTGGATTTATAGATGGAAATGCCCTATACATACTAAAAACTTCATGGAAGTTATTTGTATTGGCTATTATAGGTGCTAGTCCTTTTGTTTTAGGCTTGATAAACAATGTAAAGAGTAGGTTTGGCAGGGGTGGATATGCCTTCTTGTCAGTATGCTATCTATTGATAGTACTTCTATCAGTAGCATCCTTGGTAGGAGATAGCTATAGCCCATTCTTATACTTTAAATTTTAGGTGGAGGTGAAATAAATGAATAAAAAAATACGTTATGAAGAACCGAAGATGCCTGAAAGCCTAAGAAAACTAATGGAAATAGAGAATGATCCACCTAGGAAAAAGAAGAAAAAGAGACCTGAAGAAGGTCCTAGAAGTACAAAAACTGCAAAAAAGAGGCCTAGTCAAAAGAGCTCTGCCAATAAAACCAAGAAGACTAGACCTAGTCAGGAAAGACAGGAAAGGACTAAAAAGTCAAGTAGTCAGCCGATAAAACAGCCTACAAGAAAGGTTGCTAAACCAGCTACAAAGCAGGTATCAAAGCAGGCTACAAAGACTAGACCTAGGCCAAATCAGAAGGCCCAGCCAACTAGAAATGCTAGGCCAAGACCAGATCAAGAAGGCCAGAGAAGGCCAGAGAAGGCTAGACCAAGCCAGACTAGACCAAATCAGAAGGCAATCCAGTCTAAAAAGAGGCCAAATAAGGCGGTCAGACCAGCAAAAAGAAGGTCTAGAAACTTTAAGGCCATTCCTTCGACTATCATATATGGACTTACCCTGCTTATAAACTTCTTGGTATCAGGGGGTGACAAGGGCAAGTATATAAAGGGTGACAGAAGAGAAAAGTTGGATAAGACCTTTTATAGGATTCTACCAGTAGCCTTCGTAGGATTGACTATTTTGATAATGTTGGCGGTCCTAGTTCACAGGGACCAGGCCACATCCATAGCAGAAAACAGGGAGTTAGAGCAAAGGCCTAAGTTTACTATTTCATCATTTATAACTGGTAAGTACTCTGATAAACAGGCCGTACATATGTCAGACCAATTCCCAAATAGGGCAGGTTTTATAAAGACCAAGGCCAACCTAGACAGGTTGATGGGCAAGAAGGAGATAAATGGTGTATATCTGGGCTCAGACGGATACCTGATGGAAGGTTTCAAGGCTGAAAATCCAAATATCACCAAGCTAAAGGTTGATGCAATCAATAAGTTTGCTAACTCAAATAAGAAACTAAAGGTATCTATGATGCTTGTACCTAACAAGGTTGATGTTTATAGTCACCTAATGCCTAAAAACGCTCCTGTGGACTCTCAGACGGATTATTTGAAGGCTGTAACATCCATGTTGAGCAACAAGGTGAGGATGGTAGATGTAGAACAGACATTTAATAAGCTTAAGAATAGTGAGCAGTTATACTATAAGACTGACCATCATTGGACTACAGATGGTGCCTTCTATGCATATACAGATTTTTGCAAGGCACTTAATATAGAGCCAACTAGTCAGAACAACTTTAACAGGTCACAAGCCTCTGATTCATTTAGGGGTAGCCTATACTACAAGACAGGGGCAGAAATTGGTAAGCCAGAGGATATATACCTATACCTAACACAGGACAATGCACCTGTAATTACAAAGTATTACGATACTAAGAAGAAGGTGCCAAGTCTTTATGACTCATCAAAGTTATCGGCCAGGGACCAGTATGAGGTCTTTACAGGAGGTAACCACTCTCAGATTAAGATCAGGACGAGTGTAGAGACAGAGAGGAAGATTTTAGTTATAAAGGACTCATACGCCAATGCTATGATACCTTTCCTAGCTACTAGCTTCTCAGAGATAAGCGTAGTTGATATGAGGTACTTTACTGGAAGTCTTAGTGATGTCATTAACAATAATGATGTGACAGATGTCCTATTCTTGTACAATGTTAATACCTTCAATGCGGACTCATCTATATTGAGTATAAATGAGTAATGAGACTAATATCTTATCTGCCTTATTTAAACAAATAAAAAATCGCCCTTAAGCGACTTTGATAAAGAGGGGGGCTTGTATTCTAGATATATTGATAAGAATACAAGCCCTCCTTCTATGGTTTATTTTATACTTCTATGGTCTAATTTTTATAATTTGCTTTTACAAGTTACTCCCAAAGATTTTTTTCATCCTTAGGGATGGAGTAGTTTCTGTGCTTTCGTATAGCCATGACTAAGAAGATAAGTCCAGAAACAATAAGACCTAGGTCGACAATGATTGTAAACACAAATGGAAGGCCCCTATCTTTTACAGTATTCAAAGTACTATACAATAGAAAAATTCCCAAAATCAACTGACTTATGCCGATGCTGAAAAAATGAGCGTATCGCTTGCTTATTTGATTTCTAATTTCCTTGCTGTCGGTATAGAGGTCCAAAGGGCCATCGGCAGTATTCTTTCTAAGATAGACCCTGCCAGCATAGTCTGAAACAACTGATATGCCACTTTCTTCCAAAAATGCAAGATAGTTCTTCCTCTTATAACCAGTATAATTTGGAATATCGATCTTGTACTGGTATTTGGTTGGTGAAACATCTTCAAATTCGTATTCGCCATTGTGGTAACCAATTAACATAAGGCCATTTTCACCCTCTTGGTTCAACCATTCTTCTTCTTTTTGGATGTCCAAAAAAGACTTTTTAACGATAGTTTTCATTTGCTGCCTCCTTTACTTTCTTTGCATTTTGTAACATTTCTTCTAAGCGAACCAAGTCCCTTTCAAAGAATTCCTTTCCTGTATCCGTGATTATGTACTCTTTTTTTCTATCTTGTGGATATTCATCCAAGGCTTTGATCCAGCCCCTTTTTTGAAGGGTGTCCAAGGCTCCGTAGAGGGATCCTGCTCCTAAATTAAGGCGGTCATCTGTCATCTGGGCTATATCCTTCATAAGGGCGTAACCGTGTGCGGGACTGTGAAGTCGTAATAGGATGTAAAAGATAGATTCGGTAAGAGCACCACTGTTTGCTGTTCTTCCCATGTTTTCCCCTTTCTATTACACTATATGATATATCTTTATCTGTAATATATCACAATCCGTAATATATGTCAAGGGCCAAAAGCATAAAATTGGACTATAAAAAAGGAGAATCAGGATTTTTCCTGTCTCTCCTGGGTAAATATTCAATTTTAATAAGGGATTTGTAAGCCATACATATAAACTTGTCAATATGAGACTCTAATCGGGCATATTAGAGAAAATATCCGCTATGCTATCCTTTACCTTGTCACGCTCATTCAAAGGCCTCCTAGGGGCATTCTGTGAGCTCATAAAGGGGGCATTCTGTTGAAAGCCACCACCACTTATAATTCCCCTTAGGAAAGTGACCTCATTTTTTATATATTTAAACTCTATTAACATCCTTTCAAGGGCCTGGCTCTTGGTGGAGATGTTGTTGTCATCCATATAATCCTGTATCAAGTCGTCGAGGTCCGGACTAATGTATGACGTTAATCTGATTCTATTATTTTTCAAGTCCTATCCACCAACCTCTTATTTTTCAAGCTTTACGCCAACTTCATACAGACCCTTTGCAGTGGCCATCTGGCTGTCGTCTACCACCTTGTACTTGGCATTTAGTTTAAGGTTTAGGGCAGTTCCACCTGATACAAATATCTCCATTTCACCTAGGTTGTTCCAGGTTTCTTCGATAATTTCATTAGTATCATCTGAAGTCAATTTATAGGCTAGTTCCTTTAGTTCTGGATAGTCATCTGCTGTGTCTATTTCAGGTAAACTCTTAGTAATACCAATGTCTACAAGTCTTTTCTGAACTATTTTTAGGGCGTTTTGATTACCTGATTCAATAGTTGTACTTAGCTTGTCGTTGAACTTGAAGCCCTTGTCAAAGTAACTAAGCTCAGTAGTTCTGAAGCCTATATTTACCATACCAACTGGATTGTTTTCATTGATTCTGTTGCCCATTGCATAGATAAGAGCAGAGTCTGCCTCCCTAAATATATTTACATTTTCTATTTTTATAGTCTTAACACTGTTGTTTATCTTGTTCTTTACAACTATTGTAGAGTCCCTATATTCTTTTTCAACTTCTTTAAGAGTGGACTTTTTGAAGATCTTGTATGGGACGCCCAGGATAAGGCTGACACTGTCAGATACTGCAATCTCGCTTAGGGCAGCACTTATAAGGATTCTTACAACTGGTGAAACCTTGCTATCACCAGCATTCCTAATGCATTTCATACTTTCTTTTTCAGATAGGTCTCCTACAAAATATTCGTTACCATCCAGCTCTATATAGATTGGGTTTTTCTTGTAGTCTTCTAGAGATATGTTTCTACCATCCCCATATACGCTCTTGAAAAGGCATGAATATTCCTTGTCATTATATAGGGAATAACCCTTTACGTAGCCTCTACCTATGTCTAATCCTATTATTTGTGTGTCCATTTTTTCTTCCTCCCTCTTTTTCTTTTTAGTGGTAGCTGTTTTAAGCCCTTCACTTACTGATTCATCTTTTTTATTTTCTTCATATTCATCTTCTACTGGCTTTCCTGTGGATTTTTCTATATTTTTATTTGAAAAATTCCCTTCTAAAGCCGGATTTTTGTTATCAAGGTTGCTTGTAGCTATATTTTTGTCTTGAATTTCTTTTTTAGTCATAATCCTATAACTCCTTTACCTCATAATTATAACATATTAGTTCCTAAATAGCTACACTTTTATATAAATATACATAAATAGTTCCTTAAAAAGTACTATTTATGTAGCTAAAAGTGTATATTTAGTTCCTAATATGTAACTAATTTAATCTATTATAAAAATACAGTTCCTATTTAGGTACTAATATGGTAATTATAGAGGCTGTTTTTGAAGATAAAATTAAAAGCAGAAATTAGGGAAAAAACAGGAAGAATATCCAATACATTATTAATATACTAGTTTTAATAAATTTATAATGTATACGAATTTTAAAAAGGTATTTAGGTATGGGGAGTAGAAAAATATAGGTATAAAGAATCATGAGATAGATTGAGGAATAGGCCTAAGAGATGAAGTGGGGTCTTACTTATATGGGAATATATCAACTAATGTGTGGAGGACGGTAAAGATGAATAATATAATGGACTATTTAGACTGGAGAGGGGATATAAGCTTTGACCAAGATGGAATAAATGAAGTAGATAATCTAATCTTTTCTATGGTATCATATCTGAATTTTGATATGCTGAGAGGGGCTAATAGCCTAGAGGAGGCCTCTAAAGCCTATGCTGAGTCTAAAAAAAGAGGGACAGGCAAGGAGACAAGAGATTTTATAAAGAAGATAGAAAAGCTTTTAAATAGGCTTGGTCAGGTAGAAAGGTATAGGTCGGTAAGAATATCAGACTACATATACAAGTATGACCATGACAATGAAAGTCAATTTTGTGCCATGACCTTTGCTTTTGGAAACTGGATATATGTAGCCTATAGGGGGACTGATGACAGTTTAGTAGGTTTTAAGGAAGATTTTAATATGTGTTTCTCCGCCCCTGTAATGGCCCAGAAGGATGCTGTGACCTACCTAAGGCATATCCTGGATAAATACAAGGATCAGGAGGTCTATACAGGTGGACATTCTAAGGGAGGTAATCTAGCGGTCTATGCCCATGTAGGTATAGAAGAAGCATACAGAAAGAGGGTTGTTCAAATATATAATAATGATGGTCCGGGTTTTACCGAAGAAATACTAAAGACTCCTGAATATAAGGAAACTGCCAAGAAAGTAGTAAAACTTCTACCCCAGGGATCTGTAGTTGGCATACTCATGGATGATGAAGAAGAGTACTTCATAGTAAATGCCAGGGGTGATAATGGTATAATCCAGCATGATGGCCTTAACTGGGATGTTAAAGGTAGAAAGTTTGTTAAGAAAGACAAGTTCACAGACCAGTCTACCTATATCAACCGTACCCTGAAGATATGGCTTGCCAGTCTTGACAGGGATGAAAGGGGTAAATTTGTAGACGAATTCTATGACCTGATAGTGAAATCAACAGATGCAAACATGTTGGGCGATATATCTGGTAAGGAGGTCCAGGCAGCCCTGGCTATGATTAAGAATCTAAGAAGTATGGATGAAGAAAACAGGGAAATACTGGCATCAGCAATGAAGAAACTCCTAAAAAGTAATTCGAAGTCTATAGGTAAGATTTCAGTGAGGAAGAGGTTCAAGAAAAAGGCAGAAGAAATCATGAAAATAAACAAGTAACACCATTGCTGTAAAAGACAGTCAAACTCAAAAAAATCTTGTAATAGACCCCTATTTATGGTAAGATAATCTGTAAGGTGCAAGAGAGGTCGTACAGAGATGCGACTGCACTAAAAAATAGATTAAGTCTTTTAAGCTGGTCCAGAGAGACTGGTAAGGATAGGACCTGAGAGGTCTAAAATAGAGGATTGTGTTAAACAATCCTAGCTTATGGAGCGTATTTTATCCTTATACCCTTGTATCTCAACTGGGTGTAAGGATTTTTTTGTACCTAAAAGCCTTAATCAGACAGGAGAGAATGTATGATAAGTGGAAAGAGTAAGTTGATGGTGGCAATAGACACCGACAACTATGAAAAGGCAGTAGAACTAATTGACAAACTGGATAATAGTGTAGAGATTTTTAAGCTGGGACTAGAAAACTATATAGCATCTAGGGGGAAGACTCTGGACTACCTAAAATCTAAGGGTAAGAGGGTATTTTTGGACTTGAAATTCCATGATATACCTAATACCATGATGTCGGCTGTAAGGGCCTGTATCAAGGATGGTGTCTGGCTGATGACAATTCATGTATCAGACTACGAAGGAATGAAGATGTGTGCAGATATAGCCAAGGAAGAAGCGGCTAGGCTGGGCATAGAAAAACCCTTAATTGTGGGTGTAACAGTATTGACATCTATGAGTGATGAAGACCTGGCAAGTGTGGGTTGTAACCTATCTACCAGGGAGGCAGCAATAAAGAGGGCCAA
Source organism: Peptostreptococcus stomatis DSM 17678 (assembly GCF_000147675.1). Taxonomy (GTDB): domain Bacteria; phylum Bacillota; class Clostridia; order Peptostreptococcales; family Peptostreptococcaceae; genus Peptostreptococcus; species Peptostreptococcus stomatis. Next base: position 19,788 of record NZ_ADGQ01000002.1, read on the forward strand.
GCTGGCCAAGGAGGCAGGCCTAGACGGTGTTGTATGCTCAGCCCAGGAGGTAGAAGATATAGTAGCAGCCTGTGGTGATGACTTCGTGACAGTGTGTCCAGGCATCAGGCCAAAGTCTGCTGAAGTTGGCGACCAAAAGAGGGTTGTAACACCTAGCCAGGCTATAAAAAACGGGGCCAAGCTCCTGGTAGTAGGCAGACCTATAACTAGGGCAGAAGACCCGGCAAAGGCGGCAGACCTTATAGTTGAAGAGATAGAAAAGGCATTAGTATAAATCTTGACCAGGTACTATGGCCAATTAGGGTGGTAGGAGTACCTAGTCTCATTAAAAGGAGAGCATCAAATGAAGGGAAGATTAATTTTAGAAGACGGAACGATTTTTGAAGGCAAGGCCTTTGGTTATATTGAAGATAGCGTTGGAGAAGTAGTATTCAACACTTCTATGACAGGCTACCAGGAAATACTTACTGACCCATCATACTATGGTCAGATAGTAACTATTACATATCCCCTGGTAGGTAACTATGGTATAAACCTGGAAGACAAGGAGTCAGACGGGGTGATGGTAAGTGGCTTTATAGTTAGGGAAAAGAGTGATATGCCATCAAACTTCAGGTGTGAGATGGATATAGACACCTACCTAAAGCAGAGCAAGGTAATAGGCCTAGAAGGTATAGATACAAGGGCCCTTACAAAGATTCTAAGAAATAAGGGAACAATGAGGGGGGTAATAACTACTGAACATACTAAGCTATCTGATGTTAAGTCAAGGATAGAGTCTTTTGACAATAGTCAGGCTGTCAGGATGGTAGGTAGGAAGGCCGTAGAACATATAGAAGGGCCAGGTAAGAGGGTGGCCATAATGGACTTCGGTGTGAAGGAAAATATAATTAGAAACTTTGCAGGAAGAGGCTGTGATATTACAATCTTCCCAGCAGAGACTGGCTATGAAGAAGTTCTGGCTATAGATCCAGACCTTATATTCCTCTCAAACGGGCCTGGAGACCCTGCAGACCTTGAAGATATAGTTGAAAATGTTAGACAGATGATAGGCAAGAAGCCAATAGTTGGCATATGCCTAGGCCATCAGATTCTAGCAATTGCCCTTGGTGGTAAGACCGGTAAGCTAAAGTTTGGCCACAGGGGAGGAAACCACCCGGTTAAGGACTTTGAAGAAAATAAGATATTTATCACATCTCAAAATCACGGCTACTATGTAACTGAGGTTCCTCAGGATATGACGGTTACCCAGGTCAACCTAAATGACAATACTGTTGAGGGTATGAGGCACAATACACTTCCAATTTATAGTGTCCAGTACCATCCAGAGGCTTGTCCGGGACCACTTGATAGTGAGTATGTATTTGATAAATTTTTAGAGATAGCAGAGTAGGGAGGAGTTAAAGATGCCTAAAATAGAGAGTATAAAGAAAACATTAGTATTGGGTTCAGGTCCAATTATCATAGGCCAGGCTGCAGAATTTGACTATTCTGGAACACAGGCTTGTCAGGCCCTAAAGGAAGAAGGGATAGAGGTAGTTCTAATAAACTCAAACCCAGCTACTATAATGACTGACCAGGAAATAGCTGACCATATATATATAGAGCCTTTGACTCTAGACTTTATAGAAAAAATAATTGAAAAGGAAAGACCAGACAGTCTTTTGGCAGGTATGGGTGGTCAGACAGGCCTAAACCTGGCAGTAGACCTATATGAAGCAGGTATCCTGGACAAGTACGGGGTAAAGATAATCGGTACATCTGTTGAATCTATCAAGAAGGGTGAAGATAGGGATACCTTTAGAGAGGTAATGAGGGAAATAGGCCAGCCGGTAATAGAGAGTGACATAGTTACAACCCTAGAAGAGGGTCTAGCCTATGCAAATAGAATCGGCTATCCAGTAGTTGTTAGGCCGGCCTATACACTTGGAGGTACAGGTGGTGGTATAGCAGAGACAGAGGAAGAATTGAGAGAAACCCTGACTCATGGTCTAGAGCTAAGCCCGGTAACTCAGTGCTTGTTAGAAAAGTCTATCAAGGGTTGGAAGGAAATAGAATACGAGGTGATGAGGGACTCTAATGGTAACTGTATTACAGTTTGTAATATGGAAAACATAGACCCAGTAGGTGTACATACAGGAGACTCAATAGTTGTAGCACCTAGCCAGACCCTATCTAACCTAGAATATCAGATGCTAAGGACAGCATCACTAGATATAATAGATGCCATAGGAGTTGAGGGTGGTTGTAATGTCCAGTTGGCCCTAAATCCTAAGAGTCTGGAATATGCAATTATAGAAATAAACCCAAGAGTATCTAGGTCGTCAGCCCTAGCATCTAAGGCTACAGGTTATCCAATAGCCAAGGTTGCAGCCAAGATAGCCCTAGGATACACACTAGATGAAATAGAAAATGCAGTAACTAAGAAGACAAATGCCTGCTTTGAGCCTACCCTAGACTATGTGGTAGTTAAGATACCTAAGTGGCCATTTGACAAGTTTAAGCATGCCAACAGAAAGCTTGGAACTAAGATGATGGCTACCGGTGAAATAATGAGTATAGGTTCAAACTTTGAATCAGCCTTTCTAAAGGGAATCAGGTCCCTAGAAACAGGCAAGTTCTCACTAGTTCACAAGGCATCAGAGGGCAAGACTCTAGCCCAGCTAAAGGAAAGTATAGTAGTTCCAGATGATGAGAGAATATTCGACCTGGCTGAGATGATCAGGAGGGGCTACAAGCTAGAGATGATATCTACTATTACAGGTGTGGATGAATGGTTCCTAAACAAGTTCAAGTGGATAGTAGACCAGGAAGAAAAGTTAAGAGTCATGAAGATTGAAGACCTTAACAAGGAATACCTTCTAGAACTAAAGAAGAAGGGCTTCTCTGACAAGGGTATGGCAGACCTTATGAAGATAGACACAGAAGACCTGGTAGAGTTGAGAAAGCTATATAAGATCAGGCCTTCTTACAAGATGGTTGATACTTGTGCAGGTGAATTTGATGCCGTATCACCTTATTACTACTCAACTTATGAAGAGTATGATGAAGTAGAAATCAGCGACAAGAGAAAGGTCATCGTTCTAGGTTCAGGGCCTATAAGGATAGGCCAGGGTATAGAGTTTGACTATTGTTCAGTACATGCTGTAATGGCACTCAGGAAGTTGGGAATAGAGACTATAATCATCAACAACAACCCAGAAACAGTAAGTACAGACTTTGATACATCTGACAAGCTATACTTTGAACCATTGACAGAAGAAGACGTATACCACATCATAGAAAAGGAAAAGCCAGAGGGAGTAATCCTACAGTTTGGTGGCCAGACAGCTATAAAGCTAGCTAAATTCCTTAGTGAAAAGGGTGTAAAGATCCTGGGAACAGACTTCAAGGATATAGATGCAGCAGAAGATAGGGAAAAGTTCGAAGACCTATTAGAAAGCTTGAATATAAATAGACCTAAGGGTAAGGGTGTATGGTCAGTGGCTGAAGGTGTAGAGGTTGCTACACAGCTTGGTTATCCAGTCCTAGTTAGACCATCATATGTCCTAGGAGGCCAGGGTATGGAGATAACTTATGATGAAGTAAGGTTGACTCAGTACCTAGAAGACGCCTTTGATAGGGACCCTATGAACCCTGTCTTGATAGACAAGTACTTGACTGGTAGGGAGATAGAGGTTGATGCTATCTGCGATGGTAAGGATATACTGATACCAGGTATTATGGAGCACTTGGAGAGGGCAGGAGTCCACTCTGGAGACTCTATAACAATGTATCCTAGCCAGGGTATATCAGACAAGATAAAGGACAAGATATATGAATATACAAAGATGATGGCCCTTAACTTGAATGTAGTAGGTATGGTAAACATTCAGTTTATAGAATACAAGGATGAGCTTTATATTATAGAGGTAAACCCAAGAGCCAGCCGTACAGTACCATATATCTCAAAGGTAAGTGGTGTACCAATTATAGACCTGGCTACTAAGTGTATGATAGGCTATGACCTAAAAGACCTAGGCTTCGGCACAGGAGTCTACAAGACACCTTCACACGTATGCGTAAAGGTACCTGTATTCTCTATGTCAAAGTTATCTAAGGTAGAGGTAAGCCTAGGACCAGAAATGAAGTCTACAGGTGAAGTATTGGGTGTAGGAGAGACTCTTGAAGAGGCCCTATACAAAGGCTTCTTGGCATCAGGCCAGAGGGTATCTGAAGAAAAGAAGAAGGTCCTAGCCACTGTTAACAACAACGACAAGGCAGAGTTCATAGAATTGGCTAAGGACATGCAGGATATAGGTTATACATTTGTAGCCACTCAGGGAACTGCCAAGTCCCTAGATGAAGCAGGTGTTAAGTGTGAGGTAGTAAACAGGGTAGAAGAGCCTAGACCAAACATACTTGATGTAATCAGAAACAAGGAAGTTGATATGGTTATCAATACACCAACAAAGGGTAACGACTCTACTAGAGACGGTTTCAAGATGAGGAGAACTGCCATAGAGTTCCAGACAGAGATAATGACTTCTCTAGATACATTAAAGGCTATGGTAGCAGTAAATAGAAGGCATATAGATTCACAGGACAAGAGGGTATATAGCCTGAGAGAAATCAATAAATAAGACCCTTACTGCCCTCATTGCGGTCAAAGAATATAGTTTTTTGAATTTTGGAGACCATAAAGCTAACTAGCTTTATGGTCTTTTTTTATAGGCTTTTCATATTCCTGCCAGGGTAGATTTATAAAAAGGTGCTTGAAATTAGCTATCACTTCATATATCATATAGTTATAGCTTTAAATATTTAAATTTGTATAGATATATATTTTCTACATTAGGAGGTGGATGTAAATGAAATCAAGAAATAAGGTAATATTCCCTCTTCTAGTTGTACTAATAACTATATCGTCTTCTTTTTACGCTTATAGTAATACTCATATAAGCCAAGAGGACGAAAGAAAGATCAGGGAAACCAGTGAAAGTTTTATAAAGACTGATTTTTCTAGCCTGAGAGGTAGCAACGATTTTTCAACTCTTGGAAATGATAAATTCAAGGAATACTTGAGAGTCAGAAATGATATCAAGAGGGCCTATGCTGAGCTTATAAGGTCAGACTCTCAAACCGAGAAGCTAGATTATAAGTTTAAATTTATAGAGATTTCTAGGGTAGGAAAGTATGTCAAGGTAGATCTAGATACAAGTGAAATAGGATTAGACCCTATAGAGGTTTCATATGCTGGTAAGAAGGTGAGTACTAAGAGTGGTAGGACTAACCATTCTATCATTTATCTTGCAAAGATAGGAGACCAGTACAAGGTTATTTCTGCCAGGATGGATACGGAAGCCGACCTTATTGATGATGAATTTAATGCCAATAAAGAATTAGGTTTTGAAGATGGTTTTGCCGATAATGATGGCTTGACTAGTAAAAATCTAAAGAAGATGTTGAAGGCTATGGAAGAACGTAAAGGAAGACTCTTGGACTATTATAAGAAAAAGGGAATATAAATAAAAAAGGCGTAACACTCATTTTTTGGGAGAGTGCACGCCTTTTTGCTTTATGATCTTATTAACTCTAAATATATACTAAATGAAGTACATAGAACCTTCAGCAGCCAACCTTTCGTTTAGGTTGATCACCTTTGAACTAGTATTCTTTATCTTTACAATCTTGCCGGGTATACCTACGACTGTAGCCCCGTTTGGTATATCGTGTAGGACTACGCTATTGGCACCGACCTTGACCTCGTTTCCAAGTGTCACAGGACCTAATACCTTGGCTCCTGAGCCTATTATAACGTCATTACCTACTGTAGGGTGCCTTTTGCCTGTGTGGTTGCCTGTGCCCCCTAGAGTGACTCCCTGATAGATTGTAACCCTATTACCTACCTCTGCAGTTTCTCCGATTACAACACCCATACCATGGTCTATCATGATACTATGGCCTATAGTGGCTCCTGGGTGGATTTCTATACCAGTTAGGAACCTAAATATCTGGGATACCAGCCTGGCTAGGAATTTTAAGCCCATATTGCTAAGGGCATGGGATATGCTGTGGCCTATTAGGGCATGGACAGATGGATATATGATAAATACCATCAGTCTATTCAAAAATTTTATCTTACCCCTGCTGGATGCAGGGTCATTAGCTATAATATAATCAATGTTCTTTATAAATTTCATCTACATCACCATCTCAATCTCAAACAAAATACTCGGCGACATCCGATTAAAATATACCCATTGACATATACTTATCTGCGCCATCTGGAGCAACTGTAACGATCTTCTTATTTGGGAACCTTTCAGCCAACCTCTTGGCAGCAGCTATATTAGCTCCGGCAGATATACCTAGTAGAATACCCTCATCATTGGCTACTTGTCTTACCATTTCATAGGCCTCGTCATCAGAAATTAAGATTAGATCATCTACAATATCAGCAAAGTAGTTCTTTGGTATAAAGTTCGCACCAATTCCCTGAATCTTATGTGGTCCAGCCTGGCCCTTTGTAATAATTGGAGAGGCTTCTGGCTCGATACCATAAACCTTAACATTAGGATTCTGGTCCTTTAGGTAAGACCCTATACCTGAAAGTGTACCACCAGTACCTATACCAGCCACAAATATATCCACATCCTTTAATTCGGTGTATATTTCTGGTCCAGTTGTCTTGTAGTGGTAGTCAGGATTGTCCCTGTTGTCGAACTGGCCTAGAGACTTGTAATCACCAGTGGCTAGTAGCTCGTTCATCTTGTCTATGGTTCCCTGCATGCCCTTGGCTGCCTCAGTCAAAATAAGCTCAGCCCCATAGGCCTTAATCATGCTTCTTCTTTCGACGCTCATGGATTCAGGCATTATTATAGTTACCTGGTAGCCCCTGCTCTTACCAATCATGGCAGTAGCTATACCAGTATTTCCACTAGTTGCTTCAACGATTCTATCACCAGCCTTCAATAGGCCCTTTTCTTCGGCACCTAGTATCATACCTAGGACTGCACGGTCCTTAATAGATCCTCCTGGATTCTTGTTCTCCAATTTTACAAATATGTTTTTGTCTATTTTTTCCAAATTTATAAGTGGTGTATTTCCTATTAATTCTATTACGTTCTTTTTCATCTTTATTTCTCCTTATCTTATCTGTTGTTGAGGTAACTAGGCTATGGGGCCTGAGTATTCCTGTGAAATTATAGCGGAATATACCTATATTTTTCATTGCACAGGTATATTTCTGTTACTCTTAGCGATTACAAGAACAGCAACAACAGCAAGAGATGCCTCCAAATGCAGTGAATATGAAATTTTTAGTTTGTAAATTTTTCATTTGAACATCTCCTTTACCTTTTGGTAATCAATAAATAGAAATTTAATTGATAGAACCCTTTTTTGATTTTTCTTTTTAGAAACTTGCCTTTAATCCCTTTGAAATATAAGGAAGTAAGTTTGAAAATTTAATTCCGATTAATTTACTAGGGATTAATAAATATTGTATACCAATAGCTTGGCTTTGTCCATACCTAAAGGGAAAAAAGAAATTAATAAAATATTCGAAAAATTCCCCCTATCACTAGAAATTAATTTGACTATGGAGTATAATATTTTTTAAAATACGAGAAAAGAGGTGTTGTTTATGGGATATATACCAAATTATGACCAAGCCTTGGAAATTTTGAAAAAGTACAACAAGGAAGACTTTCATATACATCATGGCAAGACAGTAGCTGGTGTTATGAGGTACTTTGCAAACAAGTTTGATCCAGATAGGGCAGACTTTTGGGAAGTAGTTGGACTCCTGCACGATTTGGACTTTGAGTTGTATCCAGAAGAACATTGTGTCAAGCAGGTAGACCTAATGAAGGCAGAGGGGCTTGACCAGTCTATTATCGATTCAACTATTAGCCATGGATATGGTCTGACAGGATCTACAGTCAAGCCAGAAAAAGAGATGGAGAAGATATTATTTGCTACTGATGAGCTTACAGGTATTGTTGGGGCAGCTGCCTTGATGAGGCCTTCCAAGAGTGTGTCAGATATGGAGTTAAAGTCCCTAAAGAAAAAGTTCAAGGACAAGAAGTTTGCGGCTGGATGTTCTAGGGATGTGATAAGGCAGGGGGCTGAGGACCTTGGTTGGGAATTGGACCACTTGTTAAATGAAACTCTTGAGGCTATGAAGTGGCTTGAAGAAAATAAATAGGGGGGAGTACTTATGTCAATAGAAAAGGTGAGAGAGTATTTTGATCAGTTTGGTATGAAGGATAGGGTCCTGGAGTTTGATAGGTCTAGTGAGACTGTTGAACTGGCTGCCCAGACTGTCGGTTGTGAGCCAAAGCAGATAACCAAGACCATGTCTTTTTTGGTTGGGGATGACCCAATTTTGATATGCCTGGCAGGTGATGCCAAAATAGCCAATGCCAAGTATAAGAAACAGTTTGGAATGAAGGCCAAGATGATTTCTTTTGATGATGTGGAAGACCTTATAGGCCACCAGGTCGGGGGAGTATGTCCCTTTGCCATCAAGGAGGGGGTCAAGGTCTACCTGGATGAGTCCCTAAAGAGGTTTGAAACTGTCTATCCGGCTGCAGGTAGCGGTAACTCTGCCATAGAGCTAACTATACCGGAGCTGGAGAAGTATTCCAATTATACAGAATGGATAGATATAGCCAAGGATTGGGAATAATCCCATTAAGTAAAAATTTGAAGAAGTAGAAAAATTATATATGACCATATAAAAAGGGCGACCGCATCCAAATGGATGTAGGGTCGCCCTTTTCTGTGTCTTTATAGACCTGCCATGGGTACTGGCAGGATATTTTAATATATTTTCTAGGCATTTGTAGGTGGTATATAAACCCTAGTTGCCAATTCGTCATCAATCATAAATAGGTTAGTCTCGTTGTCGCCTGCTCTCTTGATCTTCTTAACTAGGTTAGTGAAGTTTTCTTCTTCTTCAACCTGTTCGTCAACAAACCATCTCAAGAAACTCATAGTAGCGTGTTCCTTTTCTTCAAGGGCTATATTGGCTATTTCATATATTCTCCTAGTGACCTCCTGTTCGTGCTTTAGGCCTTCTTCAAAGATTTCTAGCAGGCCCTTGTATTCTTCCCTAGGCCTATCTATAGCCCCTAGGGTAACCCTACCACCCTTCTGGAAGACATAGTCATACATCTTTCTTGCATGGTCTAGCTCTTCCTGGGCCTGGATTTTGAAGAAGTTTGCTGCTCCTGAAAAATCCAAGTCTTCAGCATAGGCAGCCATGGCCAGGTATGTGTAGGCTGAATAAAATTCAAAATTAATTTGCTCGTTTATTGCTTTTTCTAAAGTCTTACTTAACATTAAGACACCCCTTTCTCGCTTTAAGCGTATCATTATATATATTTTATACCAAAAAGACAGATATGATAAGGGTTATTTTATGTATTATTATGAGATTATCCAAGATATATATAAACTTCTAGATTATTTGAAAAAGCTTACGAAAATAAAGTATAATAAAACATTTTTAAAGTTATTGGGAGTTAATACCAAAATACTATAAGGTTTAAAGGGGGTGGTTTATAAAAAAGTTTAATAAAGGTGGTTTTTTGGAAAACAAATCGATTTGACTATTGGAAGTAATAGTACTAGTATGTAAGTATATAGATAAAATATACACCTTTATATAAAGTATATAAAGATTTAGTAGTGGATTTATGAAAAGAGGTGTCACATTATGGGAATTGCGCACAGTTTAGAAAGAGCAGTAGCCAGCAAGGGGATTGAAGCAGTTATAAAGAGCTTGAAGTCCAAGAATAATGATGAAAAGGAAAAAGCAATGCTAAATCTTGTGGATATCTATCAAAAATTTGCTGGAAGTATGTTCGAAGAGTCTACCTACGATACGGTTAGGGAGATGATTAGGGACAAGGATGGAAAGTGGATTAATTATGCTTATGGTCTTTTAGATAGGGTTGATACAAATGTATTGAAGATGACAGCCCTAAACTTAGGCTTCACTTCTTCCTATTACGGCAAAAAAATCATAAATGAAAAAAGGCTTGAACATGGATGTAACGTGCCATGGTTGATTCTGATGGATCCTACTAGTGCCTGTAATTTAAAGTGCAAGGGATGTTGGGCAGCTGAGTATGGTCATAACCAAAGTCTAAGCTTTGAAGAGTTAGACGATATTATTGAACAGGGCAAAAAGCTAGGTATATATTTTTATATGTATACAGGCGGAGAGCCTTTGATGAGAAAGAAAGACTTGATTAGACTTTGTGATAAACACAGAGACTGCTATTTCTTGGCCTTTACAAATGGTACACTTATTGATGATGACTTTGCCAATGAGGTTGCTAGGGTAGGTAATTTTTCAGTAGCCTTGAGTATAGAAGGCTTTGAAGAGACTAACGATGCCAGGAGAGGTAAGGGGATATATCAGTCTACCTTGAAGGCCATGGATATAATGAAGGCCCATGGACTGGTATATGGCACATCTATCTGTTATACTAGTCAAAATTTGGAAACTGTAGTATCTGATGAATTCATGGACTTGTTAATTGACAAGGGTGTGATGTATAGTTGGTTCTTTAACTACATGCCAGTTGGAAATGATGCGGTTCCTGAATTGATACCTAGTCCTGAACAGAGAGAATATATATATCACAGGATTAGAGAAATCAGAGCTAAAGATGGTGGAAAGCCGATTATGTTAATAGACTTCCAGAATGATGGTGAATTTATTGGTGGATGTATAGCTGGTGGTAGAAACTATCTACATATAAATTCTGCCGGAGATGTAGAGCCTTGTGTATTTATACACTATTCAAATGCAAATATAAGAGAAAAGTCTTTATTAGAATGTTTGAAACAACCTATATTTATGGAATACAGGGCTGGACAACCTTTTAATGATAACCATCTAAGACCATGTCCAATGTTGGAAAATCCAGAGTTGTTGAGAGAAATGGTAAAGAGGTCTGGAGCTCATTCGACTGACCTGATATCACCAGAGACTGTGGAGCATTTGACTGATAAGTGCAGGCCTTATGCTGATTCATGGAAGCCTACAGCAGATAGGCTATGGTCTGAAAGTTTAGATAAAAAAATGAAGGCCAATAAAAATATATCAGACCACAAGCAGGTGATATAAACACATATATTAGATATAAAAGTCAGAAATATATCAGAAATATAGATGTATTTTAATATATAATCTGTATTTCATAACCTTATATATAGAACTGCCGGTTTCATAAGAGGCCGGCAGTTCTTCTTTTTAGCCTATCATTATTGCTATTATCCACCATAGTCTGTATAATATGAGTAGTGTAATTGTTGAAATTTAGAAGTTTTAAAGGAGAAAATATGTTATTACTTGCAGACAAGTGGAAAGAATATGAATTAATAGATTTAGGTGGTGGAGAAAAGCTGGAACGTTGGGGAGATTATGTCCTAAGAAGGCCAGATCCCCAGGTAATCTGGCCTGTAGAAAGAGAGTGGTCCCTATGGAAGAATCCGCATGGCCACTACCACAGGAGCAATAGGGGTGGTGGTAGCTGGGAGGTTAAGAAAAAATACCCAGACCAGTGGACTATCAACTACGGGCCACTAAAGTTTAAAATCAAGCCAACAGGCTTCAAGCATACAGGCCTATTTCCTGAGCAGGCAGCCAATTGGGATTGGATGATAGACAAGATAAGGACTGCCAAGAGACCTATAAAGGTCCTAAACTTATTTGCCTATACTGGTGGGGCATCTGTGGCCTGTGCCTATGCTGGTGCAGAGGTATGCCATGTAGATGCTGCCAAGGGTATGGTAAACTGGGCCAAGGAAAATATAGACCTATCTGGCTTAAAGGACAGGACAGTCAGGTTTATAGTAGATGATGTGGTTAAGTTTGTGGAGAGAGAAATCAGGCGTGGCAACAAGTATGATGCCATTATAATGGACCCACCTTCTTATGGCAGGGGCCCTAAGGGAGAAGTTTGGAAGATAGAGGACAAGTTGTTTGAATTTGTGAGTTTGTGTATGCAGGTCTTATCAGACAAACCCCTTTTCTTTTTGATTAACTCATATACTACGGGCTTTTCACCAATTGTTCTGGAAAATGTATTAGAAACAACTATTGGCAAGAAGGCCAAGGGTGGAAAGATATATGCCGGTGAAGTCGGCATACCAGCATCTAGAAACGGTATGGTCCTACCTTGTGGTATATTTGGCAGATGGGAAAGATAGGAAGCGATAAGATGGATTTAAAGGTGATATATGAGGACAACCATCTCTTGGTGGTGGAGAAGCCCGTAAATGTCCTTTCACAGGCGGATAATACTCAAGATATAGATATGGTGTCTATGTGTAAGGTCTATGTAAAGGAAAAGTACAAGAAGCCGGGTAACGTCTATATAGGCCTGGTCCACAGGCTAGATAGACCAGTCGGAGGGGTTATGGTTTTTGCAAAAACTTCAAAGGCGGCATCAAGGCTGTCAGACCAAGTAAGGACTAGGACTATGAAGAAGACCTACAGGACAGTGGTTGTGGGCAAGTGTCAAAAAGCTGGGGATTGTGTGGATTACTTGTACAAGAATACAAAAACCAATATGGTAAAGATTGTTGATAAGTCCAACAAGGATGGTAAGATGGCCAGCCTATCCTATAAGAAGTTGGGGGAAACCTATTCTGATAAGGACAAGCTAGATTATTCCCTTCTTGAGGTAGACCTGCATACAGGCAGGCCCCACCAGATCAGGGTCCAGTTTTCTAGCCGTAATCACCCCCTTTATGGGGACCAGAGGTATTCTAAGTTCTCTAAGGTTGGCCAGCAGATAGCCCTTTGGTCAGCCAGGATAGAGTTGGTCCATCCGACAACCAAGGAAGTAATGGCCTTTGAAGCTAAGATGCCAAATGCCTACCCCTGGAATATCTTTTAGGAGGCCAGTATGATTGATTACGGTGGTTTTTATATAGACAGGCCAGTAGGCAATAATGCCTTCTCCTATCAAGAGAGGGCCAAGAAGAGAATATATGTACCTAAATTGATAGATGCCAGGATAGACCAGGTAGAGCTTGGTGGACCGGCAGCCTTTATAGAGGTTGAAGACGGACAGGAGAAGGAGTGTCTTGGTATGAAAAATATCTACCACCTGGTGGATAGGGAGATTACTGAAATGGGCAAGGAAGTCTACCTCTTTGACAACCACAACCATGCCTTTTTCTTTTGGTGTCAGGCCCTAAAGAGGGGCCTTATGGAGAGGGGGCAGGTCCTCCTGCATGTGGACCAGCACAAGGATACCAGGATACCTCCAGACTATGATGTGGATATAGGGGACTTGGAGGACGTGAAAAGGTACACCAATGAGGTCTTAAATGTGGGGTCCTTTATCAAACCAGCCCTACACCATGGTATATTTTCAGACCTTATGATAGTTGACTCAACCTACTCTATGGATATGGAATACCCAGAGTCTTATGTCTTGGATATAGACCTGGATTTTTTCTCTAGGGATATGGATTATATAGATTACGACCTAAAAATAGGTAGGATCAAGGAATATATAGAGGGGGCAAGCCTAATTACAATAGCAACTAGCCCCTACTTTATCGAGCAGGAGAGGGCCCTAAAGGCACTTAGGGACCTATTTGACTTATAAGGCAGATTATACCCTAAGGCAGAAGCCACCTACTCTAGGCCTTCTATTATGTGAGTCTAGAAAAAAGGTGGATATTATGTTATCATTAGGGGTGTAACTATAAAATAATGTGAAACAATATGGAGGTAATTATGTTATTTCAAGAATGGAAGAATATTAGTGAAAATCAGGCAAGTGAAGAGGCCGAAGTAAAGTTCTGGGAAGAGTTTTTAAGGGCTGAAACTTATATATACAATGATATATTAAACAACAAGACTCAGCTTGTAGCTGGAAAGGTATCAGACCTTGCAGAAAAATACAATACTAGCCCTGAGTACTTTATGGGATTTTTAGATGGTATAAATGAAAGTATAGAAATGACCCAGGATTTGGAAAAGATAGAACTGGATACTCAAATCAATATTAAGATAGACTGGGAAAAACTATATTACAACATGGTAAATGTTGAAGCCCACTGGCTATATGGCCTAAAGGGTTGGGAAGATATTCTGACAGAAAAGGTCAGAAAGCAGATAAAGAAAGACCACAACAGGTCAAAGATGGTTATCAAGGATGATAAGGTAGGAAGAAATGACCTATGTCCATGTGGTAGTGGTAAGAAGTACAAGAAGTGTTGTGGAAAGTAGTATAGAGGCTTATTAGATAAAAAACACAAAAAAACATAAAAAAAATAGAAAATAAATTGACAAAAACATTTTCATGATGTAGAATATACTGTTATACCTTGACTCGAACCTTAAAATATGCTATAATGAGGCATAGACTGAAAGGATAGGTGATACTTTTGGCAACAACAGCTACATTAGACAATATCAGGCATACTCTTGAGAAGTATGTGGGCAGGAAAATTTTGCTAAAGGCAAACAAGGGAAGAAAGCAGATAGTCACAAAGCAGGGTATACTGGAAACTCTATATCCAAGTGTATTTGTAATCAAAGTAGGTCATGGAGATGAAGGCTTTGAGAGGGTGGCATATAGCTACTCTGATTTATTGACTGAAACAGTCAAGATAAAAGTGTTTAAAAATAAGGCAAGTTAGAAGATAAGAGATTGGGTAAAGTTACACAATCTCTTTTTTATTTGAAGGCACAAGACCCTATCCTAAAACTTATCATATTTTTTCGACCAAGAGGACCCTATTCTAGGTGAGAAAAAATATACCGACCTCCCAGCTTAGGTTTAAATATCTAAGCTGGGAGGTCGGTACTTTTATGTGTAAGTTTTATACGAGCGTACTTATCCTTATAGGGGAAAATTGAAAGTTCTTATACTACTTAAAAAAATAACTTATAATAGCAATTATCCATAAGTGGGCCGGATAGAAAACATAGAAGAAATATTTTGTAAACTTGCTATTTTTACCACGCTGGCCATTATAAAGGTATAGGAAGGGCAATACAGAAATAAAGAACCAGTCAGAGTTGAATAAAATCATTTCTATATTAGTTCTTGGATTATCATAAATAAAGGCTCCATTTAGGTACAAGACTGCAAGAAGGATTGTAGCGATGGTATAAACCACATTTCTTTTTTTAGGAGAATTCCTAAATATATAGGTAATAAGCATAAAAGGAATTAGAATTAAACCACCTTCTGATAACATAATTCCTATAAGTAAAACGATAGCACCCAATACAACTCGTAAAAATTTTAGTGGTAGGCCTTCTTGACTAGTAGCCTTCTTAATTGGTCGACTTATTATATTTAGAAGTAAAACACCTAGGGCCAGAGTTAAAAATATATTATTGTTGACATGGATATCCTTGCTCTTTAGTAGAAATTCTATAAGGAAATTTCCAAGCTGCATAAATGTTGCCCAGACAAATAGCCTTATATTGTACTTGGTTTGGTTTCTAGTGTGTAGAAAGCCTTCCACCGCATTAAATGCGAACCAAGCACCTACACATCGTGTCATGACATGAAAGATTCCTTCCCATAGGGGTGGAACCAAGCCAGGTATATGTGGTAAATGATCCAGGACCATAAGCGATGCCATAAATAACTTAATTTGAAACGCATTTGCTTTATATCCTTTTATATTTTCTTGATACATGTTCGTAACCTCCTTTGTTCTTATGTGTCCAGTATAGTTGATAGCCTAAAAAATAGAAATTGAAAAATATTACAGAAGGTGACAATTTTGCAATCTTTATCCAAACTAAAGATTTAAATTTGTAAAGCATATCCCAAAAAGTAATATTTTATGCTAGCTTTATATGATATAATAAGTAAAGCGAAATAATGCATATTGAATACAATAAGACAAGTATAAAAAATAGTAGGCCATGCCTATTAGGAGTGATGATATGGACAGTATTAGACTGAGGGCTATGGGTAAGATAAACCTATCCATAGATATAAGGGGTATATTAGATGATGGTTACCATGATGTTGAAATGGTAATGCAGTCTGTGAACTTAGCAGACAAGCTGCTGATTAGGAAGTCTAGTGGGAATTTCTCTATGAAGTGTTCCAACTCAGATGTACCGGTTGGCAAGAAAAATATAATATACAAGACTTGGATGCTGATGAAAAATAAATATAAGATAGATGGTGGAATAGAGGTCTTTCTAGAAAAGAATATTCCTATTGCTGCTGGTATGGCAGGAGGAAGTGCCAATTCAGCAGCTGTCTTTGTGGGTATAAACAGGTTGTTTGAGCTGGGGCTAAGTGATGAGGACCTGATAGACCTGTCCAAGGAATTGGGGTCCGATATAGCCTTTTGTGTTAAGGGGGGAACCTATTTGGCTACAGGTAGGGGGACTGATTTGAAAAAGTTAGATGACCTGGACCTTGACTTGGATGTCTTGGTGTGTAGGCCAAATATTTTTGTATCCACCAAGAAGGTCTACAAAAAGTTTGATAGTTTGTATGAAAGAAATATAGAAATAGATAGGCCTGACAATGAAAAGTTGATTGAGGCAATTAAAAATAAGAATATGGATCTTTTGGTGTCCAGTATGTCTAATGTACTGGAACCAGTAACAAAAGAGTGGTGTTCAGATATAGGAAGTATAGAGAAAATAATGCTTGAGGAAGGTGCAGAAAAGGCTATGATGAGTGGTAGTGGACCGACAGTATTTGGTTTTTTTAAGGACAAAAAAAAGGCCAAGAAGTGTGCGAATATCTTGAGAAAGCAATATTTACAGACCCACTTAACATCTATGTCCAGCAAGGGGGTAGAGATATATGGGAATAAATAAATTGAACCTGGATGACTATAAACCTCTAAGAGAGGTTGTTTTTGAAAATATAAGGAAGGCTATTATAGAGGGTGTCCTAAAGCCAGGAGAAAGACTCATGGAAATCCAGTTGTCTGAACAGTTGGGTGTCAGCAGGACCCCTGTCAGAGAGGCCATAAGGATGTTAGAATTAGAAGGCTTGGTGGTCATGCTTCCAAGGAAGGGGGCCTATGTAGCCAATATTAGTAAAAAGGACCTTATGGATATCCTAGAAGTAAGGGTGGGTCTAGAGGGTCTGGCGGCATATTGTGCTACAGACAGGATGACCAAGGACCATATAAAGAAGTTGGAAACAATCTCTCAAGAGTTGGAAGAGGCCGTCTACAAGAATGATGTAGGGACCATGCTAGCCAAGGATGAGGAATTCCATACCCTTATATTTGAGGCGACTGGTAACAAGAGGCTCATTAGCATGATGATCAACATATGGGAGACTGTCTACAGGTTTAGGCTCATGTACATGTCCGACTATAGTTCGGCTGTGAATATAGTGGATGAGCATAAGAAGATAATTGAAGCTTTTAAGAAAGGAAAGGCTAATCTTGCAGAGAAGCTAGCCAAGGAACATATAGAGCTAGCCCAGCAATTTATGATAGAAAAGCTAATGCAGGATGACAGGGTGTAGTTTATGGATAATAGGGCAATAGGAGTGTTTGACTCTGGTTTAGGGGGTCTGACAGTCCTTAAGGAAATAAATAAATACTTGCCAAATGAAGATACTATATACTTTGGTGATACAGCCAGGGTTCCGTACGGGTCTAGGTCTAAGGAGACTATAATAAAGTATACCTTCCAGGCCATAAACTTTTTGGCAAGTCAAAATGTAAAGGCTATTGTAATTGCATGTAATACTGCATCTGCAAGGGCCTTGCTAGAAGCAAGAGAAGAATACGATATACCGATTATGGGTGTTATAGAGGCAGGGGCAAGAACTGCCGTATATTCAACCAGAAACAAGGTTGTAGGTGTGATAGGAACAACTGCTACAGTCAGGTCTAAGGCCTACAACAAGGCTATAAAAGCAAAGGATTCTGGCATAAGGGTTATAGGTAAGGCTTGTCCAATATTTGTACCCCTGGTTGAGGAGGGTTGGTCCAACAAGGAAATATCCACTATGGCAGCCCATATGTACCTGGATTCTTTAGTGGAAAAGGGTATAGACTCCCTGGTATTGGGCTGTACCCATTACCCGATCCTAAAGAGGACTATTGGAGAGGTGGTAGGCAAGGATGTAAAATTGATAAATCCAGCCAAGGAAACTGCCCTGGACTTAAAGGATGTCCTAGAGAAGAGGGATATGATGAACGATTCAGACCAGAAGGGGTCTTGTAAGTACTTCGTATCCGATATAAATGAACAATTCTCAAAGGTGGCATCTGAATTTTTAAAGAAAAAGATAAAGAATGAGAATTTAGAAAAGGTAGAGATACACAAGTACTAGCGGATGGAATGAGGTGAAAATATGAAGGTAAAACTCAAGATAAAGACATCCCAATATTTAGACGGAAGTGACTTTCAGACCATAGAATCTTATTACAAGGGTGAGCAGATAGAAAAGAATGGCAATATTTACATAACCTTTTCAGAATTTGACACATCAAAGGAGAGGTCCAGTACCATAAAGATATCTGATGAGGAGGTCCTCCTACTTAAGTCTGGAGATATTACGACCAGGATGAAGTTCAGGGAAGATAGGGACTTCAGGTCCAAGTACAGGACTCCATATGGTGTATTTGATATGAACCTACATACTTATAAGATATCCAAGAGGATATCAGACAAGGAACTCAAGTTGAATTTGGACTATAAGATATCCATAAGTGGGCTCATGAATGCCAACAACAGGTTGGAGATGAAGGTAGTTCCGGAGGTGTAGTATGGTATATGATAGGATGAAACAAACTGTACTAGACCATCAACTAATTGAAGATGGTGACGGCATAGTAGTAGGCCTGTCTGGTGGCCCAGATTCGGTCTGCCTATTGCATACCCTGTATAGGTTGTCAAAAGAGAAGGATATAAAGATTTATGCAGTCCACCTAAATCATATGATAAGGGGGCTGGATGCCTTTTTAGACTCCCTCTATGTGATGAAGCTATGTCAGAGTCTATATATTCCTTGCTTTATAAGGACCATTGATGTACCAAAGTACTGTCAGGAAAATAAGTTGGGCCTGGAAGATGGGGCAAGAAAGTTGAGATACCAGGTATTTTCTGAGGTAAGAGACAGGCTTGGTGCCAAGAAGATAGCCATAGGTCACAATAAGAATGACCAGGCAGAAACTATACTTATGAGGATAATGAGGGGGACAGGCCTTCAGGGTTTGAGGGGTATAGAATACAAGAGAAAAGACGGGGTTATTAGGCCTATTCTAGATATCGACAGGGAATCTATAGAGGCATATTGTATGGAACACAAGCTCTTGCCTAGGATAGATTCCAGCAACCTGGAGCCTATATACTCAAGAAACAAGATAAGGCTAAAGATTTTGCCTTATATGAAATCTGAATTTAACGACAATATAGTGGAAAGCATAGTCAGGATGGGTGACAGCCTAAGGGTTGACAGTGACTATATAAACTTCCAGGTGGATAAGATAGCTGAATATGCGGTAAAGACCTACAAGGACGGGTCTTATATATTTGTCGATTATATAAAGGATACCCATCCAGCAATCAAGACTAGGATAGTAATTATGGCCATTAGGAGTCTCCTTGGAAATGTGACTTCCATAGAAAAAAAGCACATAGATGAAGTACTAGAATTGATGCCGGGAGAGAAGCGCTACAAAAAGTTAGACCTGCCAAGAGGCCTACATGCCTACAGGTTTGCCGATTACATCCTCATAAGTCAAAAGGAAATCAGGATAGAAGATGTTGAATACGACTACAAGATAAACCCTGGTACTTCTCAATACATAGAGGAGATCGATAAAACTTTGAGGACAAGGTTGATAAGTCAAAACGATTTTGATAGGAGTAACTTTAAGAGTGGTAAACAATACATTGATTTTGACAAAATAAAGGGTCATATTAGATTGAGAAATCGTCGTCAAGGTGATAAAATAAAATTGTTAGGTGGAACTAAGAAGGTTAAAGACCTGTTTATAGGCCTTAAGGTGCCTAGGGAGGAAAGGTCTTTTGTACCATTTGTAGTGAACAATGATACTGTTGTGTCTATATATGGCTATAGGATAAATGTGGACTACAAGGTAGACGATGATACAAAGAGGATTTTAGAGATATCAATCGACTAAGATGTCGATTGTGGAGGAGGTAAAATTTGAAGAGAGCATTAAGAGGGGCAGGTTTATACCTAATCCTACTGTTGGTTATATTCTTTGGCGTTCGATATAGTGCAAACCAGACAGTGGATGTCAAGAATATGGAATTTTCCAAAGTGTACAAGGAACTAAAGGCAGGTAATATAAAGACCTTGCACATAGTTGATGAAACAGGTATAGAAGGAACCCTAAAGAATTCAAAGGTAAAATTTAAGTCCTATATACCAAGTGAGGTTAAGGGTGAAGAGCTATCTAAGGATCTACTAAAGAGTGTTCAAAAGAATAACCTGGTTCTTGAAGGGGAGTCAAAACCAAAAACTCCTTGGATAGTAGAAATGATACCAACAATACTACTGTTGATATTTATGGCTGTGGCATTTTTCGTACTGATGAACCAGAGTCAAGGTGGAGGTGGGGGAAGAATGATGAACTTCTCCAAGTCCAAGGCGAAACTTCACAAGGGTGATGAAAAGGTAAATGTGGTATTTGATGATGTCGCAGGTTTGAGTGAGGAAAAGGATGAATTACAGGAAGTAGTAGACTTTTTGAAGAATCCAAAGAAATATATGGACCTAGGTGCCAGAATACCTAAGGGTATCCTGATGGTAGGGCCTCCAGGTACAGGCAAGACCTACCTATCAAAGGCAGTTGCTGGTGAGGCAGGGGTTCCATTTTTCAGCATCAGTGGTTCTGACTTCGTAGAAATGTTTGTAGGTGTCGGTGCATCAAGAGTAAGAGACCTATTTGAACAGGCCAAGAAAGAGTCTCCAGCCATAGTATTTATAGACGAAATAGATGCGGTTGGTAGAAAGAGGGGGGCAGGCCTGGGAGGCGGTCACGATGAGAGAGAACAGACCCTAAACCAGCTACTAGTAGAGATGGATGGCTTTGGTATAAACCAAGGTATAATCATAATGGCTGCTACTAATAGACCGGATATATTGGACCCGGCCCTACTTAGACCTGGTAGGTTTGATAGGCAGATAGTTGTTGGTAGGCCAGATGTTAAGGGGAGGGAGGCCATCTTCAAGGTTCACTCTAAAAATAAGCCTTTAACAGATGATGTAGACCTGTCTGTTCTGGCTAAATTTACGGCAGGCTTCACGCCAGCAGACATAGAGAATGTAATGAATGAAGCTGCTATCTTAACTGCTAGAAAAAGAGAAAATAAGATTTCTATGGAAACGATAGAAGAAGCTATCACTAAGACGGTGGTGGGCGTTGCCAAGAAGTCTAGGATAATTACTGAAAAGGAAAGAATTTTAACAGCCTATCATGAGGCTGGTCATGCTGTTTGTGCCCATGTCCTAAACTTGATGGACCCTGTCCACCAGGTTACTATCATACCGAGGGGTATGGCAGGTGGATTTACTATGCAGTTGCCTACAGAAGACAAGTATTATGCGACAAGGGGAGAAATGTTGCAGGAGTTGATAGTCCTATTGGGTGGTAGGGTCTCAGAGGAGATTAACCTGGATGATATATCGACAGGAGCATCAAATGACCTAGAGAGGGTAACCAGTCTGGCTAGGAGCATGGTAACTAAATATGGTATGAGTAGCAAGTTAGGTCCACTGACATTCGATTCAAATGATGAAGTCTTCCTAGGAAATAGTATAGGTCACTCTAGACAGTATTCTGAGGAAGTTGCATCTCAAATAGATATAGAGGTAAGGAAGATAGTTGTGGATGCCTATGAAAAAACTAGGGAAATCCTGAATGATAACCAGGATAGGCTGGATTATATAGCCAAGGCCTTGTTAGAGTATGAAACTCTTAATGATAAGCAGTTTGAAGAGGCCTTTGAAATGAAACTGGAACTTGGTCAAAACAACAAGTCTGAAGAGGCCGGCACTCCAGAAAAACCTGCAAATGACAATAAACCTGTCATTTCTGAAGATACTGGCAGTGAAAACATGCTACTTGCTTCTCAAGACCTTGTAAGTGAAGACAAGGCTACAATTTCTCAGGATTTAGCAAGTGATGACAAGCCAATTGGTAGTGACAATCCTGTAAGTGAAGATAGAAGAGATGAAGAGTAAATCATGAATAGTAAGGGGGTTGGGTATTTATAACCAGCCCTTTTAATATACAAAATTTACTTGAACTTTTTTATAAATAGGATATTATAGGCCCATACATGATATAATATAGGGGTAGGGTAACTACGAATCAATTTTTGAACGGGGGTTTGATTATTATGAGTAATAAGGCAAGAGTAAGCGAATTTTTAGGCAAGGCTGGTGTGTATTATCTAACTACAGTAGATGGTAACAAGCCTAAGTGTAGACCAATTGGTTTCCAGATGTTGGTTGATGATGAAATATATTTTTGTGTAGGAGATTTCAAGGAAGTTTACAAACAGATGCAGGCCAATCCATACGTAGAAATATGCGCTACAATAGAAACTGACTTTATCCGTTACTTTGGTAAGGCAGTATTTGTTGAATCAGCAGACCTAGAAGCCAAGGCCTTTGAGGTACTACCAATGTTAAAGCAGCTATACAACGAAAAGACAGGCTTTAAGATGAAGATCTTCAAGCTAGAAGAAGCTGTTGCTGAGTTCAGGTCAATGATGAAGGTTGAAGAAAGAATAGAATTCTAAGAGACCAAATTTATTGATCTGGGGGACTAGAGTTTAAGAGCTCAAGTGTAAAAGTAAACGTAAGACGATGTAAATAAAACAGAGGTCAGCATTCTCCTTTTTAGGCATAGAATACAACCTCTGTTTTTTATTGATATTTATACTAATATAAATTATAATAAAAATAATAATCGTTATAATAAAAACATGATATTTGAAAGGGGTTTTATATGAAAAAAAGAGTTACTTTTATTCTATCATTTATTATTATATTTTCAATATCAATTATAATTTTTGCATCGCCAACAGCTTTCAATAATAAAATTGAAAAAAGTGAAGATGAAAACTTAAAAAATGTGGTTGAAAGTTTTATTTCTAGTAATATGTCAGTAACATTTTTATCAAAAGGAAATTATGACATGGTCGATAAAGATGCTATTTTTTTCAAAGAATATCTTATCAAAAGAAATAAGGCAATGGATTTAATATTAAGAAAGTCAAAAGAAGTTACAGTTACTGGAAATTCTACAAACGAAGAAACTTTATTCGAAGAATATGATATTTCCGATGATGAAAATAATGAAAACATCAAAAATATATCTGTAAAGGTTACAGAGCTATTTAACTATAAAGGGGAAGAGTCTAAACCAAAAGCATCCATAAGTTATAATGTAAAATTGCTTATGGTAAAAAGAGAAGATGGATGGAAAGTTTGGGTAGCAGATACTGATAACAAATTATCCAATCCGTATGATTCAAATTACGATATATTTTCAAAAGTCCCTCGTCCTGTTTCAGATGTAAATGCAAACTCAGATGTGAGAAGAACTTTTAAACATAATAACATGGGAAAAAATCTTTATGATCTTAATAAGTATTCATCTGATTGGGAAAAAAATATAGTTGATGCTTATAAAAATAAAGTTGATTTAGAAAAGTTTCATTCCGTAGATGATGAAATTACTTACGAGTCTCATAAAAAATAAAGATATGGTTAGTGTGAAGGCTAGCAAAAAGCAGGGGATGCAGGATTAATTTACATACCCACAAAATCCGCAGACCCTGCTTGAAGATAGCCATTTAAACTATATATAAGAATCTAGTCCTCTGACGGAAATTTCTCCAGTAAAGACCTCTTCCAAGAAACCTAATTCATTTCTAACTATCAAATTACCGTATTCATCTATATTTTCAGCAAAGACCTTGTCCTTTTGTCCATCCCTAATCAAGTAGATTTCCTTGCCAAGGACTGCTGACTTGTCCTTTAGTATCCCTAATATACGGGTATAGTCCTTGTTTTTGAAATCCTCATAAAGGTCTTCAAAGTCTATAAAGAAGGCCCTTAAAAGGTCTAGGTCTTGAATTTGGTACCCTTCATTGGCCAGGGATGTAGCAACCGTGCTTATGGACTCTTCAAAGGTCTTAGGACCAATATTTACCCCTATTCCAACTATTATATAGGAAATACTCTCTATCTCTGCCCTCATCTCTGTTAGGATGCCAGCTATCTTTCTCCCATTTAAAACCAGGTCATTGGGCCATTTTATCTGGCAGGCTACACCGAGCCTTTCCAGGCTAGTAGCCAGGGCTGCACCTGCTACCTGGGTAAGGAAGGAGGCCCTACTAATAGGTATGGAAGGTTTAAGTATTGTAGAAAAATAAATTCCCTGGTCATTGTCAGAAACCCATACCTTGCCAGACCTACCCTTTCCCTGAGTTTGTTCCTTGGATACCACTACAGAGCCCTCAGAAGCCTGATTGGCTATGGTATTGGCATATATATTGGTAGAGTCAATGGAATCAAAGTAGTAGACCTCCTGGCCCATGTAGGAAGTCTTTAGCTTGTGTTTTATCTCGTAGGAGCTAAGCCCCCTTTTTTCTTTTCGATGTAGCCTGTATCCGTGTCCAGCCTTCGATTCTATGTCAAAACCTTCGCCCTTTAAGGCCTTGATATGTTTCCAAATAGAGGCCCTCGATAGGCCTAATATATCTGACATATATTCTCCGGATATATATTTATCTGAATTATCTATTAGTATATTTATCACCTTTTCTCTGGTTTTAGTCATCGTGTCACCGTCCTAATAAAAATTTGGTATTATATATATTATACTATCATATATATCATTTGATGGGGGTATTTTATTGTAATAAAATTATAAAGTTAAGTAATACTTGGTAATAATATAATAATTATTATATATGGTTGACTAGGAATAAAAAAATTTCTGTACCTAAAGGTATATTAATGATATAATGAAAACGTCATAAAAGGGCAGTTTCAAGCCTGTAGACAAGTATTTGTAAAAATTTTGAAAATAATTTTTAATAATTAAGAATAAAGGAATGGTAAATATATATGTTATTGGTTTTTGATATAGGAAATACAAATATGGTATTAGGTGTATACGATGGAGATAACCTAGTCAGGGATTGGAGAATAAACACAGACTTGAATAAGACTTCTGATGAATACGGTGTACTTATTAAGAACTTGTTTGATGCAAGTGATATATCTTTGAGTGTAATAGATTCAATTATAGTGTCATCAGTAGTGCCAGCTGTAATGCACTCTTTGGAAAACTTCTGTAGGAAGTACTGTAACATTAGTCCCTTGGTGGTAGGTCCGGGTATAAAGACCGGTCTGAACATCAAATATGAAGACCCTAAGATGGTTGGTGCAGACAGGATAGTAAATGCTGTTGCAGCCATATCAAAGTATAATTGCCCGGTTATAATTATAGACTTTGGTACAGCGACTACATATTGTGCCGTATCCAAGAGGGGCGAGTATATAGGAGGGGCAATTTCTCCGGGTATGAAGATTTCTAGTGAGGCCCTTTTCCAAAAGGCATCTAAGCTTCCTAGGGTGGAGCTAGTTACTCCTGATACAGTTATTTGTAAGGATACAGTATCAGCCATGCAGTCTGGTATAATATATGGTTATGCTGGCCAGGTAGAAAAAATAGTAGGCCTAATGAAGAAGGAATTAAAGGATGAGGAGACTCTGGTAATTGCTACTGGTGGTTTAGCCAATATGATATCCCAGGAAACAGATGCTATAGATGTCATAGATCCTAATCTTACCTTGGAGGGCCTAAGGATAATATATGAGAAGAATATATAGGAAGGATAAAGTATATATAGTTCTTTTATTTAGATAGGAGAAGCAATATAGTGAAATTTAGAGATTTTGAAGTTGAAAATGAAGTTTTTTTAGCACCAATGGCAGGAGT
The DNA here is from genome assembly GCF_000147675.1 of Peptostreptococcus stomatis DSM 17678. Classification (GTDB taxonomy): domain Bacteria; phylum Bacillota; class Clostridia; order Peptostreptococcales; family Peptostreptococcaceae; genus Peptostreptococcus; species Peptostreptococcus stomatis. Next base: position 45,759 of record NZ_ADGQ01000002.1, read on the forward strand.
AACAGACCTGCCATTTAGGTTAATATGCAAAGAATTAGGCTGTGGCCTTCTCTATACGGAGATGATAAATGCCAAGGCCCTTTGCTATGATGATAAAAATACAAAGAAGATGCTTAATATATTAGACGAGGAGCATCCGGTTGCCGTCCAGATATTTGGAAGTGAACCTGAATTTATGGGCAAGGCAGCCCAAATTTTGAATGACTACCCGAATGAAATCCTGGATATAAATATGGGATGTCCTGCACCTAAGGTAGTAAAAAATGGTGATGGTTCTGCCCTTATGAGAAATCCCAAGCTTGCAGGACAAGTCCTAGATCAGGTTGTAAAAAACTCAAAGAAGCCAGTGACTCTAAAGATACGCAAGGGATGGGACGACAATTCTGTAAATGCCCTTGAAATAGCCAAAATAGCAGAAGACTGTGGTATATGTGCCATTACAATACACGGTAGGACCAGGGAGCAGTATTATTCTGGTCAGGCTGACTGGGATATTATAGGAGAGGTAAAGTCACAAATATCAATACCAGTTATAGGTAATGGAGATGTCACTAGTGTCGAGGATGCAATTAGGATCAAGGACCATACTGGCTGTGATGCCATTATGATAGGTAGGGGGGCCCAGGGCAATCCTTGGATATTTAAGAGGATAGACCACTATATGAAGACAGGCCAGCTATTAGACCCACCTAGCAAGGATGAGAAGATAGATATAGCCATTAAACACATGGACCTAGCTATAAAGGAGCATGGTGAATATGTGGCTGTCAGGGAAATGCGTAAACATATAGGTTGGTACCTAAAGGGGATGAAACATTCTGCGAGACTTAGGGACCAGATAAACCATATGGTCACTGCGAAAGAGGTAATAGATACCTTGAACCAGTATAGGAACTACTAGGGGGAAATATATGAACAAGCTGATGGATTTTGACCAGGCTATTGACCTGATAAAAGATGGGGATACAGTAGCCTTTTCTGGATTTATGCTGGCAACTGCTGCCAGGGAGATGATGGTAAAAATTGGACAGAGGTACCTAAATGAAGGGAAACCTAAAAACCTAACCCTATATCAGGGAGCTGGTCTTGGTAACAACAATGACCAAGGCATATGTGAGTTATCATATCCAGGCCTGATAAAGAGGTATGTGACAGCCCATTTTGCCAATAATAGACCAATGATAGAAATGGTCCTGAAAAATGAGGTTGAGGCCTATAACTTTCCCCAGGGGGTAATTGCCCACCTATACAGGCAGGCAGCAGGTGGAAAGGACTTTGAGATAAGCAGGATTGGCCTAAAAACCTACTGCGATCCCAGGTTAAGGGGTGGCAAGGTCAATGAAGCTGCCAGGGAAGACCTTGTAGACCTAATAGAAATAGATGGAAAAGAGTATTTGAAGTACAAGGTTCCCAATTATGATATAGGTATTATCAGGGGGACAAGTGCGGATGAATTTGGAAATATAAGTATGGAGGAGGAATCATCCATAATAGATTCCCTGGATGTTGCCATGGCTGTCAAGGCTTGTGGTGGTAAGGTTATAGTCCAGGTGAAAAATATAGTTTCTTCTCAATCTATCAATAGGCAGGACGTGGTGGATTTATAGATATTACCCAGTCTACCAAGGATATAGTCTTTTGTGGAACCATGACTGCTGGTGGCCTGGTAACAGAAGTTAGGGATGGTAGGTTAGTTATAGTCCAGGAAGGCAAAAAGAAAAAATTTATAGAGACTATAGAAGAGATTACTTTCAGTGCAGAAGAGAGTCTTGAGAGTGGCCAGAATGTAATTTTTGTGACAGAAAGGTGTGTTTTTGCCCTGAGAGAGGGTGGAATAGAGCTTGTGGAAATAGCACCTGGTGTAGACTTGGATAAGGATATCCTAGGTCAGATGGACTTTAGACCTATGATAGCAGAGGACCTAAAAGTCATGGATTTAAGGATATACCAAGAAGGCCTGATGGGCATAAAATAAAAGTGGATTTTAAAGATCCAATATTATATTGTAATTAAATATAATAGTAAGTAGAATTCAGTAAAGAGGTTAGGAGGTAGTTTTTATGGTTAAGGAAGTTTATAAGAATATATATACCTTTCAGGTGGTTTTGCCCAAGAGTCCCCTAAAGGCTACAAATATTTATATAATCAAGGATAGGGACAAGAACCTAGTCTTGGATACGGGTTACCACACACAGGAGACCCTAGATTCTATGTTAGCAGGTCTAGCAGACCTTGGTCTTGAAATGTCGGATACAGACTTGTTTATTAGCCATATGCATGCCGACCATTCTGGCCTGGCATCAAACTTTAAGAGTGCTGGTTGTAAGGTCTATGCCAGTGCTACCGATGGAAAGATAATCAACGATGCTGCCAATGGTAGCTACTGGCAGCTTTTGTATAAGCTTCTAGACTACTTTAATGTGACTGGCGGTGAAATAATGTTAGAAGACCACCCAGGCTATTTATTCCAGGCACCCGATGAGGTAGACATGGACATAGTAGCACCAGGAGACATAATAAGAACGGGCGAATATGAATTTGAAGTAATGGACCTAAAGGGGCACACACCGGGACATATAGGCCTATATGAAAAGAAGCACAAGATATTTTTCTGTGGTGATACAATCCTAGAGACGATTACTCCTAATATCACATTCTGGGGCTTTGAAGAGGGGGATGCCCTGAATACCTATATGAATACCCTGCTAGGTTTGAGAAAGATGGATTTTGACCATGTATTTTCAACACATAGGGACCCGGTATTAGACTATATAAAGAGGATTGATGAGATTATAGACCACCATATCTTGAGGCTACAGGAAATACTAGATGCCATGGAACCTGGTGTAGAATACACTATCAGGGACCTATCTCCTAGGATTACCTGGAGGATTAAGGCGGATTCTTGGGATGATTTCCCACCAGCCCAGAAGTTCTTTGCATCCGGTGAAACAATGGCCCATGTATTTCATATGGTAAAGAGGGGACAGGTCCATATGGATGAAAGGGAGGGAGTCCTATACTTTACCAAGTTAGACGATAAGTATGACCCTAGCTGGTTAAAAAGGGTATAATGAGTAACTAGATTATTATTTGTTACATTATATTATGAATAAATAATAATCTACATAGTGAAAACCTAGGTAAATAATGCTAAAATACGAATATATAGTGAAACAAATCGTCCTTTTTCATCTAAGTGGAAGATACTTGTTTTCAATGAGTATATATCATCAAGTAGGGGTAAAAATATACAAATAAAAAATAGGAGGTCAGATATGGACAGGAAATTTTACGAAGAAATGCTGACAAGGCATCAAAATAAGGATATAGATTCAGAAAAGATGTGGGATATGAGGGCCGCTAGTTTCAATGAAGCAGTAAAAACGGACAAGTCGGGCTTTGTAGATGAGGTAGTGAACAGGCTGGCAGAGGCCGGTATACTAGAGGGTGCCAGCGTGCTTGATATAGGTGGAGGTAGTGGTAGGTATGCCATCCCTATGGCAAGACTAGCCCAGTCGGTGACTATGACTGATATTTCTAAAAATATGCTGGACTTGGCAAGAGAGAATGCTAATAGTCAGGGAATAGATAATATAAATTACGAAAAGATGGTATGGGAGACAGCAGACTTGGCCAAGATAGGTTGGGATGCTAAGTTTGACCTAGCCTTTGCATCAATGTGCCCAGCAGTTAGGACTCCGCAAGGTCTCAAGAATATGGTATACTCATCAAGGAAGTACTGCCTGATAAACCAGTTTATAGAGGCAACAGATTCGCTGAGCGACTTTTTGATTGAGAGGTCAGGAGTCAAGAGAGGATATAATCCCCACAATGATAGGAATGCTGTCATGGCTAGCTTTAATCTTTTATGGATGGATGGCTATAGCCCAGAGATTTCCTACCTGACTAGGGAAGATAGGGATGTTCTGTCTGTTGAAGATATATTGAGGGGCTATGCCTTTGTCTTTGAGGATATTAGGGAAAAAACGGGGCTTGAAGCTGAGGACTTGATCAGGGAGTACAAGGAGACTTATTGTCCTGAGAGTCAGGGTATAGAGGTTGCTAGCAGGACTGTGCTGGCTATGATTCTGTGGAAGGTATAAGATACAAAAAGGCAACATCCATAACTATAAGTTTGCTATGGATGCTGCCGCATAATTTAATAGATTTTGTTGATTTAAATTATCACCAACGTTATTTGACATAGAGCCATTTTTTAAAAGAGAATAGTAATACTACCTTTAATTATGCTATATTTTGTTTAAATTATTTATTTTCTAGCAGATCAAATTCCTTGGCTAGGGCCTGGACAGCATCCTGGCACTTGTCTGATTCTACTATTACAGAAATTGTAATTTCAGAAGTTGATATCATGTCTATATTTACTCCAGCTCCAGCTAGGGCAGAGAACATCCTAGATGCTATATTTGTATGAGTCATCATACCAGCACCTACTATACTCACTTTGGCCAGATTATCAGTTATTACTACTGACCTGGCACCTATTTCCTTTACAACCTTTTCTAGGGCATCCTGGGCCTCTTTAGCTTCCTCTATAGAGCAAGTAAAGGCTATATCGTTCATATTTTCTGTCTGGGCAGACTGGACTATCATCTGTATATTTATATCTAATTTTGATATTTCTCCAAATATCCTGGCAGCTATACCAGGCTTATCAGGTACTCCAAAGACAACGACCTTGGCCACATTGAAGTCGTGGGCTATACCTGTTATTATTCCGTTATGTTCCATAGAAGTATCCTCCTTGACTACTGTTCCTAAATTATGATTAAAACTTGATCTAACATGGACGGCTACCTTGTGAGTCTTTGCCAACTCAACAGAGCGGTGTTGCAATACCTTGGCACCTAAGATAGCGAGTTCTAGCATCTCATCATAAGACACAACCTTTAACTTTTTAGCCTTAGGTACTATTCTTGGGTCACATGAGTATACACCATCAACATCTGTGAAAATCTCACATAGGTCTGCATCTACTGCAGCAGCAATTGCTACTGCTGATGTATCCGAGCCACCCCTACCAAGGGTAGTGATATCGTAGTCAGCATTTTCACCCTGGAAGCCGGCAACTATGATTATATTATCTTCTTCAAGTTCCTTTTTCAACCTGTCAGCTGCCACATTTTTGATCCTGGCCTTGCTATGGTAGGCATCTGTCATAATACCTGCCTGGGGGCCTGATAGGGAGATTGCCTTTTCTCCCATGGCCTGTATAGCCATAGCTAAAAGTGACATGGATATCTGTTCACCAGTAGACAGGAGTCTATCCATTTCTCTTTTGGGAGGCACTTCTGATATTTCCCTAGCCATTTGTATCAGCTTGTCTGTAGTCTTACCCATGGCAGACACAATGGCTATAACCTTGTTACCATCCCTCTTAGTTTCGACTATTCTCCTTGCTACATTTAGGATTCTTTCCTTGTCGGCAAGAGAACTTCCTCCGTATTTTTGTACAATTAGTCCCATTTAGACCACCTCACAGACTGCACCCTGGCTGCAAGGTGCTATTATTTTGCTAGTTCCACTTATGGAATATTTCTGGCTGACCTCTTCAAAGGCCCTCTTGACATGGGGGGCAGAGTCGTGGTCACAGTAGGCTATGATAGTTGAACCAGACCCACTCAATGAAAAGGCAAAGGCTCCAACTTCTAGGGCAGAGGCCTTAAAGTCATCAAAGTTCTTGATTAGGCTCTTTCTATAAGGTTCATGAAGCCTGTCTACCATAGTCTGACCTATTAGGTCCTTGTTTCCAGTCATAAAACCTGCCAGCATTAGGCTCAGGTGACCACTAGTATGGACTGCATCTGCCATACTTATAGACTGGGGCAGGACAGCCCTTGACATGCTAGTAGATACATCATAATCAGGTATAAATATGACACAAGTCAGATCATCAAACGGCTTGATAGAGTGGTAGATAACCTGGTCGTCAGGTGCCTTTGTAGATAGGACTATATTTCCCATTAGGGCTGGGGCCACATTGTCAGGATGACCCTCTATCTGAGTAGCCAGTTTTAAAATTTCATCTTGGTTAAGATTTGCACCTACCAGGTAATTTGCTACTAGTAGACCACCCACTATGGCTGAGGCACTAGACCCCATCCCTCTGGCCAGGGGGATATCATTTATAATTTCAAGCTTATATCCCTTTGGGTACTTGTCAACGTACTTAAAGAGATGGTTCATAGACCTTACAACTAGGTTAGCTTCATGGTCTTGGTTAACTAATTTTTCGCTTTCTAGTCCCTTGATAGAAAGGGAAATTTTGTCATCTTCCTGGCACTGGAATGTTGAATACTGTGATAGGGCCATACCTAATACGTCATATCCAGGCCCCATATTTGCTGTAGTTGCTGGTACTTTTACTCTAATCATAAGACCACCTAACCTTCTATTAACTTCAGTACACTTTCCAGGTTGGCTGGAATAGACTGAGGTTTAACTGCTGATTCTAGGCAAGTATCTGGATCTTTTAGGCCGTTACCAGTTAGGATACAAACTACCCTTGCCCCCTTTTCAATATCCCCATTTTTTACTGACTGGATGACACCGGCTAGGGATGCTGCTGAGGCAGGCTCTGCAAATATACCTTCTTGGTTTGAAAGTAGCTTGTAGGCTGCCAGGATTTCTTCATCTGTAACTGCCTTAATAGATCCTCCAGATTCGTCCCTAGCTGCCAGGGCCTTGTCCCAAGATGCTGGATTTCCTATTCTTATAGCTGTTGCCACAGTATCAGGATTTTCAAAAGGATGGCCCTCTACTATTGGAGAAGCCCCCTTGGCCTGGTAACCCTTCATCTTAGGTAGTCTTGTAGACTTTTCTGCTTCCTTGTACTCCTTAAAGCCCTTCCAGTAGGCAGTAATATTACCCGCATTGCCGACTGGTATAGCCAGGTAGTCTGGTGCATCACCCAGGTCATCCACTATTTCAAAGGCACCTGTTTTCTGGCCCTCTATCCTGTATGGGTTTAGGGAATTGACCAGGGTAATAGGGTGGGACTCAGTAATTTCCTTGACTAGGTTTAGGGCATCATCAAAGTTACCCTGGATAGCTACCACCTGGGCCCCATACTGTAGGGCCTGGGCTAACTTGCCCATTGCTATATAGCCATCTGGTATTAGGACTATAGTCCTTAGGCCATACCTAGCACCGTAAGCAGCAGCTGAGGCTGATGTATTTCCTGTACTGGCACACATGATAGTATCTGACCCTTCTTCTATTGCCTTGGCGATTGCCATAAACATGCCACGGTCCTTGAATGAGCCTGTAGGATTTAGACCTTCAAATTTGAAGTATAGGTCTATGCCAAGCTCCTTACTTAGGTTTAAACTCTTAATTAGGGGAGTGTTACCCTCGTATAGGGATACTAAAGGTGTATTTTCATTAACTGGTAAAAATTCCTTATATTGATTTATTAATCCTTGCCATTTCATATATTAAATCTCCTTTTATCTAAATATCTTCTTCTATTCTAATAACTGTTATCGAATTACTGATATCTTCCAAGTCCTTGATTGCTTTTTTGAAATCTTTCTCTCTCACTCTTTCTGTTACAATTACAAATTGATCTACATTGACCAGGTTTTGACCTAAATCAGTGTTTTCAGGTATTTTATCTATATCGGATATCTCTAGGTTTCTATTAGTTTTATCCATTGACCTTATCTTGAGACCCTTTTTATCAAGTAGGTCTACTAGACCACCCTGACCAAGTTTGTCGTGGTCTGTAACCAGTCTGATGTAGTAGGCAAAGTCAAGATCTTCAATATCTATTAGGTCCTTGTTTCCCATACTAGCATAGGCTAATTCCGGTTTTGTCTGAGATAAGATAGCCTTGCCAATAGCTATTATATCGCTTACAACGGCTGAACCTGTTGGATTTCCACCAGCTCCCCTACCATAGTACATCGTCTGACCTAGGTAGTCTCCATCTATATATACAGCATTGAATTCATACTGAACTCCTGCCAGAGGGTGGTTTTCTCCTATTAGGACTGGGTGAACTCTAGCAACGATACCACGGTCCTTATTTTCAGCTATAGCCAATAATTTAATTTTATAACCTAATTTCTTTGCTTGATTAATGTCTTCTAGAGATATGTTTCTAATTCCTGATACGTATACTTGATCTGATTTTACAAGATTGTGAAAACCAAGGCTAGCAAGTATTGCACACTTCCTTGCTGCATCTAGGCCATCAAGGTCAGCACTTGGGTCTGCCTCTAAATAACCTAGGGCTTTGGCATCTTCTATGATTGATTCCAATGATAAACTTTCTATTTCCATTCGAGTGAGAATATAATTTGTAGAACCATTTACGATTCCGCTGATTTTATTTATATGATTTCCTGTAAGGGAAGTTTGTAGAGTTCTTAGAATAGGGATTCCACCGGCAACTGCGGCTTCAAAAAAGAAATGACAATTGTTTTGTTTGGCGAGTTCTGATAATTCTTTGCCGTAGAGGGCTATTAAGTCTTTATTTGCCGAAACAACGTGTTTTCCATTTTTAAAGGCGGCTTCGATAATTTCCTTGGATTTCTCTATTCCTCCCATTACTTCAACCACTATATCTATCTTTGGGTCTAGAAGAATGTCTTCGGGCCTGGAGGTAAGTATGCTGTTGGATGTATCAACGGAGCGGGTCTTCCCGGTATCTCTGACACATATTTTACTTATCTGCGTGGTGCAGCCTAATTGACTCTCCAACAATTCACGGTTGGAGGTAAGTATCTCCACTGTTGAGGAGCCCACGGTCCCGAGACCAAATAATCCTATCTGTAATGTTTTCAAAATAAATTCCTCCTTCTTATCAAAGTTGACCTCGACTACCCTTATGTAGTCGTAAATAAAATAAAACTAGGTTTGTCTTACTTTATGTGTTAAAAAACATTCTAACACTAAATATGGAAAGTTACAAGTTAAAACTTTCATTTGTTGTAAAATTACATTTTTTAAACTTGTTTTTTTGCCTCTAGCATCTCTGCTATTTGGATGGCATTACTAGCTGCTCCCTTTCTGATATTATCTGCTACACACCAGATGTAGAAGCTATTATCTTGGGAAATATCCTTCCTGATTCTTCCGACATAGACCTCATCGTGACCGCTGGCATCTAGTGGCGTAGGGTAGATATTTTCCTGTGGCTTGTCAAGTAGAACTAGGCCTGGGGCATTTTTTAATATTTCCCTGATTTCCTCAACGCTAGTTTCCTTCTTAAATGTTACATTGATGTCTACTGAGTGTGAATTTAAGACTGGTACACGAACACAAGTAGCCGTAATCTTGACATCCTCGCCAAGGGATAAAATCTTCTTAGTCTCATCAATCATCTTCATTTCTTCTTTTGTATAGCCGTTATCCAAGAAGACGTCTATATGTGGAAGAACATTGTTGTAGATTGGGTGAGGGTATTTCTTTGGCTCTTTTCCATCCTGCCCGTTTAATAGGTCGTCTATACCACCCTTGCCTGAGCCTGAAACAGCCTGGTAAGTTGTGTAGGCTACACGGTCTAGACCAAAAGCATCAGCCAACGGTTTTAGTGGGACTACCGACTGGATAGTAGAGCAATTTGGGTTAGCTATTATCTTTCTCTTTAATAGGGGCTCATTGCACTCTGGAACTATAAGGTCTATATCTTCTTCCATCCTCCAAGCACTTGAGTTATCAATCACTATAATTCCCTTGGATTCTGCGATAGGGGCAAACTTACGAGAAGTATCTCCTCCTGCAGAAAAGATTGCGTAATCGATTTCCTTGTCAAAAGAACCTTCGTTTAGTTCTTCTACGATGACATCTTGTCCCCTAAATTGAAGGACCTTTCCTGCTGACCTGGCTGATGCCATAAGGTAGATATTATCAACCCTTAGCTTGCTTTCACCAAGTCTTTCAATCATCTTTGTTCCTACGAGCCCTGTAGCTCCTACAATTGCGAAATTAGCCATAATATAATTTCCTCCTTATGTAAATTTATAAAAAAAGCAAGTGCAGTTAGCCCGCCTTGCTTGATTTGCTAAATCGCATGTATGAATTCCTATAAAGTTTGTAGAATATTATAAGGGATATAAATGCATTTGTAAATAGAAAAGTCTAAAAAATGAATAAATGTGATAAAATTTGTGCAATTTTTTGATATATTATAGGGAGGAGGTGATCTAATGTACTATTCAAGAGAATATAAGTCACCCCTGGGAAAGTTGACCCTAGTGTGTGACCAGAATAAAAAGTATATAGTAGGCCTATGGACTGAAGGTCAAAAGTACTTTGCAGGTGGTCTAGAAGGGGGCCAGATAGTTTCAACCAAGGGTAAATCGTCAAATCACAGTTTAGATATACTGGATGAAGCGGTATCTTGGCTTGATAAGTATTTTTCAGGCCAAAGACCACCTATAGGTGATTTAAAATTAAGGCCAGAGGGGACAGACTTTAGGCAAGGGGTATGGTCAATATTGATGGACATACCCTACGGTCAAGTTACAACTTATGCCGGTATAGCCAGGCAGGTGGCCAAAAAGTTGGGCAGAAAGTCCATGTCAGCCCAGGCAGTTGGTGGAGCAGTAGGCCATAACCCTATATCTATAATTATACCCTGCCATAGGGTCATTGGAAGCCATGGAGACCTGACAGGGTATGCTGGGGGAATGGATAAGAAGACCTGGCTCTTGGACCATGAGGGTATAAAAATCAAGGATGGTAAGGTGGATTGTATGGCCTCGGGGGACAAGATTATTTTTAAAGGAGACATTTAGTAGTAGTAATATTGGCAAAAAAATGATATAATATTTATGATATATAATGTTATACAGCTAAAAAAATTGAATTATTGGAGGTATATGAGTATGAAAAAGTTTGTTGCATTAGCCTTAAGTTTGATTTGTGCCATTTCATTAGTGGCTTGTGGAAGTAAAGACAGGGATAGGGTAGAGGTATATGATAAAAATCAGAAGATGATTTCAGAGATGACCAGTCGAAAAGATTTGAAGTATTTTTCTGATCTTATAACTCAGAGTACTGAAAATCTTAAAGATCCAGCATCTGCTTTTGCTCAACTTCCAAAAGATGCAGTAGTTAGTCGTGAGTTTAGAGTTATTACTAAGGATAAAGATGGTAAAGACTTTGTAATAAAATTCTATGTATATGAAAACTATCAGTATATGACATTATCAGGTATACAAGAGATGCCAGACTTTACTTGGAAATTATCCGATGAAGATTATGCAAAGTTAAAGGATATGGGTAAATAAAGCTTGGTATAAGTATAGTTTTATTTATAAGATAAAGTATATTTAATAACTAAAAATTAATATAAACTGAGAAAAAACAGTAAATAGTTTTGCTGTTTTTTCTTGCTTAAAATCTTAAAGGAAAGAGCAATGAGAAACTGGCCCTTGGACCATGAGGCATAAAGCATAGAGGTAGATGGGGAATTTAAAACTAGTAAAAAGATCTAAACAATGGTGTAATATTATCAAGTGTTTTTAGATATTTTTTGAAATTTATCTATGAAGGGAAAACGATATGAAAGAAATTATGGGTTTTATAAACGATAAACCTTGGATAGTAGTTCTTGTCATGACGATAATGTTCTTTATAAGTATGGGACGCTTGGTATATAAGCAGTCTAAGCGCAAGAAAGCTTTTAAGATGATTAAGGATATGAAAAATAACCGTGAATTATCCAAGGTATATCTTAGGATAGATAATGGATATGGTGATTTCTATGATGTTGAGGTTAGTCCTGATGGTGAAAATTGGTATAAGGCCCTATTTTCTGAAGAGATACTAACCCCATCAATACTAGTACCACCGGGGAAGTATGAGGTTAAGTTTTTTGTAAACTCACGGTCAGGTGCTACCGCATACCGTAGCAGGAAGGGGGCTTTTTATACTGAAATCTTAGTAGAACCGTTTATTGATACGATGATCGTATTTGATAATAATACTTTAGCCAGTTGGCAAGAAGACAAGAAGGAGGATAATTAAAATGGGAGACCTAAGAATCAATTTCATCGATAACTGGGAAAAGAAGGATGTTAATTTAGAGGAATTAAGACATGCACTAGAAGACGGAAATTCATCCCTTTATACTGATGCTAGTCTTAAAAAGGTATCAGGTAAGTGGAAAAAATTCAAGGAAAGAGGAATTTCAAACCTTTACCTGGTTAAAGAGTTGGAAGATGATGGTGTTGCATGCGCATACTATGCCTATTCAATAACTGACGGTGTAATTGACGATGAGACTTTAGAGAGAATAAGAGAAATCTGTGCACAGCAACTATCTTCAGGTGAGATGAGAGCCGACGGTTCCTTTTCAAAGCCGGATGAATGGTGGGATACAAATCCCCTGCGTTCGATAAAGGCAGTTGAATCTGGTTCAGCAGATAGCTTACACCAGTATTTATCAGCTGAGCTATATCCATTGGGGATCGTACTTGATTCCAGAACTATCAAGGCAAAAGATGCAAATAAATTAGCCTGCTCAGCAGTTGCCTGGGGTGTCAGTACATCACTTTTCAAAAAAGGTGCATATATGAGTGTTCTTATTCATAATGATTCGCTGTAATTTTACTAGATTGGTAAAAGTGGGTTATTAAATTAGTTGTTTAAAATTAATATGAAATAAATTAGAAGTCTTTTACCGAAGACCTAAAATCTTTGATTAATACTAGTTTGCCTAACTCAAATAAATACAAACTATAATATAGCAATTCACTGAACAGTAAATCTAAAGGTTTACTGTTTTTTTATTATTCGGACTTTATAAGAAAAAGGTCAATAAATCTAAAAAAGGTACTTGACAAAGTGCTTCCTAGATTACATAGTACTGACTTAACAGGAGCATTTATATATCATAAATAAAGAGGAGTTTATTGTGAAAGAATATATCAAATTATACAAAAAAATGAGGGAAGATTATTATCAAAAATGGGGAGCCTATTCCCATCCGGAAGACTGGCAAGATTTCGAAAAACTAAATCAAAAAATATTTGAAGAACATTTAGAAAAGTATAGGGATTCTAGTGATAAGGTATTGAAAACTAAATTATATATCCAGCTTATTCTTGACAAAATTCAATATTTTTCTTACTACTGCGCCTTCCGTGAAGGGGATTTTGAGGATTTGAACAATGCCATTTGGCAAAATGCTAAGGCTTGTCTGCTGGCAGGTGGGATTGGGCATAGTGGTACAACCTATTCAGGAAATATCATAAAAGGAATTTTTACATGTTTTGCCTCTAATGATTTTGAGGTAATCCAAGCTTTTCTTCCACCTAAATTACCCCTACTTAAGGGTACATTTTATACTGAAAATGTAATAAACCTTTTTCATTCAATCTATTACAAAGATGATAAAAAATTAGAGGAGGCTATGTCAAAGGCCCAATCATTCTTAACAAAGAAAAAGCTTACCGGAATAGCAGAGTACTATGTTAGGTTTTTTATTTTTCTTGCCGAAAAAAATGTGGACGGAATGACAGAATGCTTAGAAAAGCTTTGTGAAGCCTACCAAAAACAAGGTTATCCTATCAAAAAAATTGATAAATGCTTTGTTCCGGAAATACATGGTTTATATCGCTTGGTAAGATTTATTGATGAAAGTATGTTTGAAAAAATTGAATTACCATCTCATAAGTGTTTTTTGAAAGAATTTGAAGAATGGCAAAAGATAAAAGATTTTCCAAAAGGCCGTCAGTTCTATGAGTATTCTCAAATATTGGATGATGCAAATAAGATTTTACAAGGTTCCTTGCCTGAGATTCACCTAATCAAGGAGGATGGAAAATGGCTGATAGATGTAGAAAGATTTGCTGAAGAGATAAGCAATTGCTGACTAAGATAATGAAAAATTAAAACCTAAATAGAGAAAGATATAAATTTTGGAAGCATAGTCAATGATGAGCCTAAAATATATATTAATTTTGTGATAAAAATTGTAATTTATCTATAATTAAGTTAAAATAAAAAGAGTAGTATAAGGAATTTTATGGACTATATTATAGGTCTTTTAATTATAGATACCTTATAATCGAAAAGTATATGTAAATTTTATTGGAGGATATTTAATATGAACATTAATCAAAAGGCAGTAAATGCTTTGAGAATCTTGTCAGCTGACCAGGTTCAAAAGGCAAATTCAGGACACCCAGGTTTGCCACTAGGTGCAGCACCTATAGCATACAGTTTGTGGGCTAATAACATGAACCATAATCCTAAGAACCCTAATTGGAAAAATAGGGATAGGTTTGTTCTATCAGCAGGACATGGCTCTTCATTACTATACTCTTTACTTCATATGTTTGGATATGGACTTAGTTTGGATGATTTAAAGAGCTTTAGGCAGTTTGGAAGTCTTACTCCAGGGCATCCAGAATACAAGCATACAGCAGGCGTAGAATCTACTACAGGACCTCTAGGTGCAGGTGTATCTACGGCAGTGGGTATGGCAATGGCAGAAGCGCACTTGGCTGCCAAGTTCAACAAGGATGGATACCCTATAGTTGACCACTATACATATGCCCTAACAGGTGACGGATGTCTGATGGAGGGTGTAGCATACGAAGCCCTATCATTGGCTGGTACACTAAAGTTAGACAAGTTCATTGTCCTATACGATTCAAATAAGATAACTATAGAAGGTGATACAGACCTGGCCTTTACAGAAGATGTAGCTGCTAGATTTGAAGCTTTTGGCTACCAGGTACAGGTGGTGGAAGATGGAAATGACCTAGAGGCTATAGATGCAGCAATAGCTAAGGCCAAGGCAGACAAGGAAAGACCTTCTTTAATTATATGTAAGACTCAGATTGGTTATGGCTGTCCAGCTAAGGTTGGTAAGGCATCTGCCCACGGAGAGCCACTAGGTGAAGATAATATAGTAGAGCTTAGAAAGTTCCTAGGCTGGGAAAATCAGACAGCATTTGAAGTGGATGCAGAGATATATGACCACTATAAGGATCTTGCAGAGGAAGGTGCCAAGAAGGAAGATGCATGGAAGGCTATGTTTGCAGAATATGCGACAAAGTATCCAGAAGAAGCAAAGTTATGGGATGAGTACTTTGCCAAGCCAGATGTGACAAAGATTATAGATTCAGAAGCTTATTGGGCTCATGAAAACAAGGCCATGGCTACAAGGGCTGTTTCAGGTGATATAATAAATAAGTTAAAAGACGTATACCCTAACCTAGTTGGTGGATCAGCTGACCTTGCACCATCTAATAAGACTGAAATGAAGGGCCAGGGATTCTTCTCAGCGACTGATAGGAGCGGTAGAAATATCCACTTTGGTGTAAGAGAGATGGCTATGACAGCTATTACTAATGGTATTTATCTACACGGTGGTTTGAACCCATATTGTGCTACATTCTTTGTGTTCTCTGACTTTATGAAGCCTATGATTAGACTATCATCTCTAATGGGTCTACCAGTTACATTTGTACTGACTCATGACTCTATAGGAGTTGGTGAAGACGGACCGACACATGAACCAATCGAACAATTGGCTATGTTAAGGTCTATACCTAACCTAAACGTATTTAGACCAGCTGACTATACAGAAACTGCAGCTGCATGGGCTAGTGCTATAGGATCAGAGGCAACTCCGACTGCCATAGTACTTACTAGACAGAACCTACCACAGCTAGAGGGCTCTTCTAAGGAAGCCTTCAAGGGTGGATATATACTAGCAGAGGCAGCTAATAAGGACAAGATAGACCTTATTATCTTGGCGTCAGGATCAGAAGTAGAGCTAGCTGTAGGGGCTAAGGAAGAATTAGAAAAGGAAGGCAAGTCAGTAAGAGTAGTATCTGTACCATGTATGGATGTATTTGAAGCCCAGTCTCCTGAATATATTGAAGAAGTACTTCCATCAGCTGTTAGAACTAGACTAGCTGTCGAAGCGGCTAATCCAATGCCATGGTATAAGTATGTTGGCCTAGATGGTGATGTAGTTGCTATGGATACATTTGGAGCATCTGCACCAGCCAAGATATTGTTTGAACACTTTGGATTTACCGTAGCTAATGTAGTTGAAAAGGCTAAGGCTTTAGTTAAATAAGAATATATAATAGGATATGATAAGGAAAGGCCCTACACCCAAGAATTCTTTATTGGGAATGTGGGGTCTTTTATACTGCTTAGGATGAAAAATCAGTATAAAATTCGCCAAAATACGTATATATAACATAAAATATAGTTTATAATTCGTATAATTAAATATAGAAAGAAAAAACTTGTTTTTTAGATAAAAAAACTTACAAAAAAGTGTTGACGCTATATAGCAAGTATGATATTATAATACTTGTCCTTGAGGGGACGGCAAAGTTTGAAGAAAGTATGAAAATGGACAAATTTTTTTGTCACTTTCAAGTTTAATGTGGTTACTATAGCAAGGAGGATACACCTGTTCCCATTCCGAACACAGAAGTTAAGCTCCTTAGCGCTGAAGGTACTTGGTGGGAAGCTGCCTGGGAGAATAGGACGTAGCCGCGTTATTCCAAGGTAGCTCAATGGTGGAGCAACCGGCTGTTAACCGGTAGGCTGTGGGTTCGAGCCCCACCCTTGGAGCTTTCTAACTTGGCTCCTTGGTCAAGCGGTTAAGACACCGCCCTTTCACGGCGGTAACAGGGGTTCGATTCCCCTAGGAGTCATAATGTGGGAGTATAGCTCAGCTGGGAGAGCATCTGCCTTACAAGCAGGGGGTCACAGGTTCGAGCCCTGTTACTCCCACCATTAATATGCTGGTGTGGCTCAACGGTAGAGCAGCTGACTTGTAATCAGCAGGTTGTAGGTTCGATTCCTATCACCAGCTCCATTAGGAATTTAATAGTTTGGTCTATTAGCTCAGTCGGTAGAGCACTTGACTTTTAATCAAGGTGTCCCGAGTTCGAATCTCGGATAGATCATTTTTTGGAGAGGTGTCCGAGTGGTTTAAGGAGCTGGTCTTGAAAACCAGTGATGTCGTGAGGCACCGTGGGTTCGAATCCCACCCTCTCCGCCATTTACATATTTTGGAGAAGTACTCAAGAGGCTCAAGAGGATCCCCTGCTAAGGGATTAGGCTGGATTAAACTGGTGCGAGGGTTCGAATCCCTCCTTCTCCGCCATAGGACGAGGTGTAGCGCAGTTTGGTAGCGCACGTGGTTTGGGACCATGGGGCCGGGGGTTCGAGTCCCTTCACCTCGACCATTTTTTTGGCAATATAACTTATATTGGCCAAAAACAATA
>NZ_ADGQ01000001.1 GCF_000147675.1 Peptostreptococcus stomatis DSM 17678
GTCAATCTTCGTTTGGAAACTGGCAGGACCCACCAGATAAGGGTCCACCTATCACATATAGGCCATCCAATTATGGGGGACGACCTGTATGGAAGGCCTGATAGTAGTTTGATTGATAGGCAGGCCCTGCATGCCTACAAGTTGATTTTTGACCAACCTAGGTTGGGGGATAGGATAGAATTAAAATCCAGTCTACCTAAAGATATGGTTGGCTTGCTAGAAAAATTAGGAGGAATAATAGATGATTATAAATAAGTTTATCATACACGTTTTGGACAAGAACTCAGACTTTCCAGTTTTAAATGATGTAGAGAACTCTATATCACCGGAGACGGATGCCTTTTACCAAAAGGTGATCAGGCGTATATTGAGGGATGAAGACTTAAGAAAGGCCAAGTTCAAGGACTATGGAGACAATGAAATAAGGGTATGTGCAGACCATATCCTATATGATGAGGCATCCTTTGTAGTTAGTTCCCAGGGGATAGCCAGGTTTATGTTTGATGCCATGAAGATAAATGCCGAACTAGACTCTTGCGACCTAGCTGTAGTCCTATATACTCACAAGGACCAGAAGGGAGTAGCTATTATCAAGCTGGACTACAAGAAATTGTATACACATGAGATAGCCTATGATGAGGAGGAAAGCCGGGTTTCTATCAAGATGGTAACCAATGAAATAGGAATCCAGGATTCTCAGAAGATTATCCATGCAGCCCTGATAGGACCAAGTGGTTTAAATGATGAATGGCAGCTCCAGGTCTTAGACAAGCTGGCTGAAAAGCAGGAAGCGGATTCAAGCTTTGTGACAGAATTTTTAAAGGTTGAAAAGGTCAGGGATGAGAAGTACTTGACTAAGGTCTTTAAAAATACTACTGAAAATTGGATTACTAATGCCTATGCCAGTGATGTTAAAGAGGCTGAAAGTATAAGGAGTATTTTAAATTACAATCTAAAAGAGGCCAATGACGTCGACTTGGACAAGTTTATAGAAGAGTCTATCAAGGATGACGCTAGGAAGGAATCCTACAAGGAGTTGATGGTTGAAAAGGGTGTATCAGAAAATTTCAATATCGATAAGACCTGGGTTGAAAAGAAGTTAAAGCGTAGGAGTATCAAGACTAATACTGGTTTTGATATAAAGGGTCTCTTGGATGACTTTGAAGATCCTATGAAGTATTCCTTTAAGCAAAATGAGGATGGTAGTTTTGATATAACTATCAAGAACATTGAATTTTATGAAGAAAAATAGGGACAGAAGCTGATAATATAAAATCCAAAGCAAAAGGAAAATTGACACTAAAATAGAAAAACTTTACTTATAGTTTATGCAATATAAGTAAAGTTTTTTCTTTTTTAAAATGAATTATTTATTGTTTTCTATGTATTTGACGATATCTCCTATAGTCTTTATGTTTTCTAGTTCATCGTCATCAACCTTAATATCAAATTCTTCTTCGATGTTCATTATAATTTCTACAGCATCTAGTGAATCTGCATTAAGGTCTTCCTGAAGATTAGTGTCTAAATTAATGAAGTCACTATCATCGATATTTAACTGTTCAACTATAATTTCCTTAATCTTATCAAACATAATTAGCCTCCTAAAAAATATGTAGGTTATCTTGACCCTTTATTCTACTACGATTCTCGCAGTCAAAATCGTATATAGAGTATATTAATATATAATTCGGAAAAATTCAACAAAATACCATAAATTATACAAAAAAACTATATTTATTTTGTTCTTTGTTATATAATAGTTAAATAGGGAATTAAATTTTATAGACTAATATCTTAGATTTTATTTTGAAACCTATATAAAATTATTTGGGTGTAGGGAAAAGGTTATACCCATAATAGCTTTATGATTTCTCGAGGAAGGAGAATTACAATGGTAGTGAAAAGACCGACTACAATAAAAGATGTTGCAAAGAAGGCAGGAGTATCAATATCTACCGTATCAAGGGTTATTAATGACTCCAAGCCAGTGACAAATGAAGTCAAGCAAAGGGTACTTGATGTAATCAAAGAGACAGGATATGTACCAAATCCTCTGGCTAGAAGCTTGGTGACTAAGAAGAGTCAGTTAATAGGAGTCATAGTTCCTGAAGTTACCGATACTTTTTCAGCTGAAGTATTAAATGGAATTGAAGAAATTTCAAAGATGTATGATTATGATATACTTTTGGCTAATACATATTCGGAAAAAGACCTGGAAGTTAAAAATATCAACCTACTTAGGGCTAAGCAAGTTGAGGGTATAGTAATGATTAGCTGGGATATCGACAAGGATGTAGTAGACTTGCTAGAAGATTCGGGTATACCAGCTGTATATATAAGCAAGACTACAAGAGACTACAATATCTACAATGTATCTATAAATAATAATTCAGCAGTCAAGGATATGACTAACTTCTTGTTGGATAGGGGTCACAAAAAGATAGCCCTACTAAATACTACATTCCAGACAAACCTGGCTGATGAGAGATTGACAGGTTATAGGGATGCTATAGTAGGCAAGGGCCTAAAGGTTAATGAAGATATTATAAAATCATGCGGACCAACTTTCGATGACGGCTATATGGCTGTGAAGGAAATGTTGGAGTCTAAAGTAGATGTAGACGCAATCTTTGCTACTAGTGATGAGGTTGCCATTGGTGCTATAAATGCCTGTTTTGATCTGGGATACAAGGTTCCAGAGGATATTTCAGTTGTAGGTTTCTATGACATCGAGTTTTCTAAGATGTGTAGGCCTAAGCTGACTACAGTTAAGCAGCCTTTATATGACATGGGAGCAGTTGCTATCAGGATGATAATAAAGATGGTAAAGGGCATAGAAATTGATGAGAAAAAGGTTGAACTACCTTACACGATTTCAGATAGGGATAGTGTGGCTAGGAGGTAAGTCCTAGTTGCTAATAAACTTCAAAACCATACTCATTACTGCCTTCAGACATATATACTTTTGGAATAATGATCTATTAAATCTTGCTAGTGACTATTTAAAGTGGTATAATATATGTATATCTAGAACATGCGACAAGGCTATATGTAAGTTCAACCTACATATATTATACGGGAGATTATGTTCATATACGAGTATGATAGGCCTGGACTTTCCGGGATTTCAGAAAATGTATGACTGATCACCCACCTGGGTGATTCCGGGTGTGAATTTAATTGGTCTACGGTGTTTTGGGAGATAAAAGTGTTGCTTTAGCAGCACTTTTATTTTATTTAGTTGTTTTGCTTGGGAGGATAATATGACTCTAGACATCTACAAGTTTGAATTTGACGAAAATAATAAAAAATACATACAAGTATATAATAGGATAAAAAATTTGATATTGGACGGTAAACTTGTTGGTGACGAAAAGCTACCACCGATAAGGAAATTGTCGGCCCTATTAGGAGTAAATAGCGTTACTATAGTCAAGGCTTATGACCTCTTAGAAAATGAAGGTTATTTAATAAAGAGACAGGGGAGTGGCTGCTATGTTTCCAAGATTAAAAAGACCAGGTCTATTTCTGCCAAGAGTGACCTCTATAGGTTGGATACGGGTAATCCCTTAGCAGATATATTTCCTATCAATGACTTTAAAAAGGCAGTCAATATGGCCCTGGATGATGAACTGGCTAGCCTGTTTAATTATGATGATGGCAATGGAATCTATGAATTAAAAGAGGTAATGGTAGACTACCTTGCCGAGCAAAAGATTCAGGCCAGTCCTGACAATATAATTATTACTTCAGGTGGTCAGCAGGGTATAGATATTATTTCAAAGAGCCTACTGAGCTATTCGGATGTGGTTTTTATTGAAGAACCAACATACTCTGGGGCTATAGACCTACTTAAGATGAGGAATACCAGACTCATATCCATACCACTTTTAGAAGATGGTATAGATATAGGCCTCCTAAAAATGAAGTTGGAAAAAATAAGACCCAGACTCTTGTATGTTATGCCAAATTTTCAGAACCCTACAGGGATTTCTTATTCAGAGTACAAGAAGAAGAAATTAATTGACTTGGCCGAGGAATATAATTTCTATATATTAGAGGATGATTTTATCAGTGATTTTAAGTTTTTGTCTGAAAATAACAGGACCCTGAAGTCATATGATAAGTATAATAGGGTAATATATATAAAGAGTTTTTCTAAAATCCTGATGCCTGGTCTGAGGATGGGGTTAATGGTGGTACCAACAGAACTGGTAGAGAGGACTGTGGTGTCAAAGCATAATTCTGATATATCTACTTCACCCCTAATTCAAAAATCACTCTATTATTATATGTCCAAGTTTAACTGGGATAAGCATACTTCTGATATGGAAAAAATATATACAGATAAATTTTTAGAGACTTACAAGTATATAAACAAAAAACTTGGGGGACGCCTGACTATTATCAAGAACAAGGGGGGTATCAACTTCTTTCTTGGTTTAAATAGGGGATTTTCATCTAGAAATTTTGTGAATTTCATGTATAATAAAAAGGTAGCCCTTCAACCTGGCTATATATATTATGATTTGGATATTGAGGACAGGTTTTTTTAGGATAAATATATCAATGGAGACTGTGGATAGGATAAAAGAGGCTATAGATATTATCAGCGATAGTCTAGATGAGTTCTACACGCTTAGCCGTATAGAGGCTAAGGGGCTGTAGAATAATAGGATAAAATAGAGGTAAAAGAAAGGAGTACTGGATATGGATTTGATTAACGAATTTGACAAAACTAAGCTGGCAAGGATTAATGAGCTGGCTAGGATAGCTAAGGAGAGAGACTTGACTGAAGAGGAACTAAAGGAAAGAGATATACTTAGAAAAGAGTTTTTAGAAAACTTTAGGGCCGGCTTTAGCCAGCAGTTAAGTGGTATAAAGGTTGTTACACCGGAAGACCTAAACTAAAGATTGGCTAGTCTTGTGATTTGCTAAGTTTAGAATTACCGACACGGATTTAAGTTAAGATAAATCCGTGTCGGTATTTTTTTGCCTAGAAGGGCTTGTCAAGGTTGTATAGTTCAAATACATAGTTTAAGAAGGCCTTCTCAGTAGGAGATAGGAACTTCTTGTCTGAATATACCAGGTAGTGGTCCGAAACCATACTCAGGTTTTCTATCCTATATATATTGAAGTTGTTGTACCTTTTTCCATATTGGGCAAGACCATTTGTTACCAGGGTAGACCCTATGCCGGCACTTACCATGGACATGATAAGGTTGTCTGAATCTATATAGGCCCTGATATGTAGGTCCTTGGAGTTTATACCGACTGAATTTAATTTTCTGGATAGGTAGTCGCCATCCAAACTCTCGTCACTTTTTAAGATAAGGGGGAGTTTCTTAAAACTTTCCAGGCTTACGAAACCGTCCTTATTTTTTATATCCAAGTCTGGTGGGCAGACAAGTACTAGGTCGTTTTTTGAAAATAAGGTATAGACTAGCCTGTCTGACTCTGTGATGGTAGATGTCAGGCAGAGACTGGCGTTATCGTTATTTAACTCCGAAATAGCCTGGTCATGTGTCATATTTTTAAGGGTAAAAGTGGCTCCAGGGTATTGACTGGAAAATTTTTTTATCATCGGTGGTAGGATAGCCTCCCCAGGAACACAGGTATACACTAAGTCTACATTACCCTCTATCTTACCCTGGTAGTCCCTGATATCATTGACAGCCCTCTTACAGTCGTTGAGTATGGCTATGGCATGATTGAAGAGGATGTAACCGGAATCAGTTAAGGTGATAGACTTGTTATTCCTGTTAAATAGGGAAGTCTGCATTTCATTTTCTAGATTTTGTATATGTGAACTGATTGTAGGCTGGGTAAGGTAGAGTTCCTTGGCAGCCTTGGAGAAACTTTGGTTTTTTGCTACGGCAACAAAGGCCTCAAGTTGTTTAATATCCATCTTTTACTTGTCTCCTATCTGCTAATGTCTATTTTAAAGGTAATTATAGGCCCTAAATAGGCTACCTTATATAGGAATAGTATACGATAGGAAGGGTTTTATTTCAAGTTGCTATATTTAAATAGGTGACTAGGTTAGAGAAGATTTATATATTACAAGGAAAAAATCAGAATAGTGTGAAATCTCATAAAAAATTCGAACTAAATATATTTCTAATTCATACAGGTCTGCTACCATAAAAGTACAAAGATTACTTTGGTGTCTTTACGGCTACAAGCTGTAATTATTTTTTGCTGGTGGCGAACTCCCTCACATCCTCAATATCGTCACCAGTCTTATGTTTCCTATGGATGGGCCCTTGACCCATCCATAGGTTTTTTGTTATATGAATTATATATGGGTAAAGAAAAAAGACACAAGATAAATCCTGTGTCTTTAAGTGCCGCTGGCCGGGGTCGAACCGGCACGATATTGCTACCGCAGGATTTTGAGTCCTGTGCGTCTGCCAATTCCGCCACAGCGGCTTATGAGGTCAAACAGTTTGACTTCAGTACATAGAGTATTTTACCATATGATAGAAATAAAAACAAGAATAAAAAGTAAATAATAAAAAAATATATTTGCTATTTATGGTATAATTTAACTTAGTCGTCTAGAATAAAAGAGAGGAGCGATTAATAGAATGAAGAAAAACAGATTACTTTTAATAGATGGTAATTCAATTATAAATAGGGCCTTCTTTGCCCTACCACCAATGGATAATGGTCAAGGCCTACATACTAATGCTATATATGGTTTTTTGACTATGCTATTTAAAATGATAAAAAGCTATGAACCTAGCCATATCTCTGTGGCTTTTGATATGAAGGCCCCTACTTTTAGGCACAAGTCTTATACAGAATACAAGGCAGGCAGGAAGAAAATGCCTGGTGAGCTGGCCATGCAGCTAGATCCCTTAAAGGATGTTTTGGATAAGTTGAATATAGATAGGGAAGAAATAGAAGGTTATGAGGCGGATGACATACTTGGCACCCTATCTTTGGATGCTGAAAAAGAGGGTTATGAGGTATATATAGTTACTGGGGACAGGGATGCCATCCAGTTAGCTTCAGATAATACAAGGGTCTTGATTACTAAAAAGGGTGTAGGAGAGGTCGAAGAGTACGACGCCCAAGCAGTTATGGATAGGTACTCATTGACACCAGACCAGTTTATAGACCTTAAGGGCCTAATGGGTGATAAGTCTGATAATATACCCGGGATACCTGGTATAGGTGAAAAGACCGGTATAAAACTATTGCTTGAATATAAGACTGTTCAAGGTGTCTTGGATAATGTGGATAAGTTGAAGGGAGCTCAAAAGAAGAAGGTAGAAGAAAATATGGAGTCTGCCTTAATGAGTAAGGATCTTGCTACTATATTTAGGGAAGTACCTTTAGACTATTCGCTAGACCAGATGGCTTTTGGAGAATTTTCTGTAGAAGAAGTAGTAAAGGCCTTCCAGGAATTGAAATTTACCAGCCTAATTGCTAGGTTAAATGACCTTACAGGCCAGGAAGACCAGGCTGCTGATATAGAAATATGTAAGTTGACGGACTTTGATGCCTTTATTGACCAGGTTAAGGACAGGGGACAGATTTTTATGAAGGTCTTTAGGACTGATGCTAATATATTGGACCAGGATGTCTATATGACCTACCTGAGCTTGGGTAATGATAAGTTGTATAGGGTCCATGGTGACGATATTTTAAAGATAAGAACTATATTAGAGGATGAAGATATAGAAAAGATAGGCTATGAAATGAAGGCTGACTATGTGGCTCTTAAACCATATGGTATAGACCTTAGAAATATGGCCTTTGATATAGCTATAGCCGAGTATGTGATAGATTCTAAGACTTCTACATCATATGATATAGACAGTATTTCTAGTAAGTATATCTACAAGACTATAATGTCTAAGGAGGACCTGCTGGGCAAGGGTGCCAAGGCACTTGACTACAGGCAGGTTGACCTAGAAAAGTTGGACCAGTATGTAAGTGGTATGCTTTCTACTATTATAGGTTCATATCCTAAGATGAAGAAGATAATTGACGAAGACCAGTTGTCAATGCTTTTCTATGATGTGGAAATGCCCCTAGTAGAGGTTTTGGCAGAGATGGAATATGCTGGTATATGTGTGGATAGGGATATCCTATCTAACTTGGCTAAAGACTTTGATGAGATAATAGACAAGACAGAAAAGAATATACATGAACTTGCAGGCCAAGACTTCAATGTGAATTCACCAAAACAGTTAGGCCATATTCTCTTTGAAAAATTGGGTCTACCAGTAATAAAGAAGACTAAAACTGGCTATTCTACAAATGCAGAAGTCTTGGAAAAGTTGAGAGACAAGCATGAAATTATAAACATGATTACAGAGTATAGGTCTGTAGTCAAGCTTAAGTCTACATATGTAGACGGTATAGAGGCCCTGGTGAACGCTAAGGATGGAAGGATACACTCATCTTTTAACCAGACCATAACTACTACTGGCAGGATATCTTCTACCGACCCTAATATGCAAAATATACCTGTAAGGACTGATATGGGGAGACAGATTAGGAAGGTATTTATAGCTGGTGATTCTATGAGTCTAGTAGATGCCGACTACTCACAGGTTGAGCTAAGAGTTTTAGCCCATATGAGTCAGGACCCGCATATGATTGAGGCCTTCAATAGTGGGGAGGACATCCATAGAAAGACGGCTTCCCAGGTATTTAATGTAGACTTTAATCAGGTTACACCAGAATTGAGGTCTGCTGCCAAGGCTGTAAACTTTGGTATAATATACGGTAAGAGTGATTTTGGTTTGGCCCAAGACCTTAATATTAGTCAAAAAAAGGCCAAGGAATATATAGAAAGTTACTTCAACAAGTATGAAACTATCAAGGCCTTTATGGACCATATAGTTTCAGAAGCAGAAGAGAAGGGTTATTCTACAACCATATTTAATAGACGTAGGTATATACCTGAAATCAAGTCTAGTAACTTTGTAGAAAAAAATAGGGGTAAGAGGGCTGCTATGAATGCCCCAATCCAGGGTAGTGCAGCAGATATTATCAAGATAGCTATGGTAAATGTCTACAATAGATTAAAGGAAAAAGGTTTAAAATCCAGGTTAATCTTGCAGGTACACGATGAGTTGATAGTGGAAGCGACAGCAGATGAGTTGACTCAGGTTGAAGTCTTGCTTAGGGAAGAGATGGAAAATGCAGTAAACCTAGGGGTAGATTTGAAGGTTGACTTAAATATAGGTAAGTCATGGTATGAAACTAAGTAGGTGTTGGTATGTTGGTAATGGGTTTGACTGGAAATATTAGCTGTGGTAAGAGTAGTGTTTCAAAAATACTAGCATCAAGAGGGGCTATCATAATAGATGCAGACCTCCTGTCAAGAGAAATATATGAGTACGATGATGTTTTGGAAGAAATGAAGGTCAGCTTTCCTGAGGCCCTTGTCAATGGCAAGGTTGATAGAAAGATTTTAGCGGGAATAGTTTTTTCAGATAAGTCTAGGCTGAAAGACCTAAATAGGATTTCACATAAGAAAATACATGACCTGGTATGCCAGGCCCTAGAAAAAAACAGGAATGAAGACTTGCTAGTAATAGATGCAGCCCTACTCTTGGAGGCAGGGTTTGACTCATTGGTTGACAAGGTTGTTCTTGTATTTTGTAACGAAGAAGTCCAACTAGACCGATTGATGAAGAGGGATTCTTTATCCAGGGAGGATGCCATTAAGAGGATAAGAAGTCAGATGGGCCAAGAAGACAAGAAAAAAATGTCAGACTACCTTATTGATAATTCTGGTGATCTAGGGGCTTTAGAAGGTGAAGTTGAAAAATTAATAAAAGAAATTAGAAAGTGGAAGTGTGAAGGTGAAAGTAAGAAATAAAAAAGTTAATAAGGGCCTACTTGCCTTAATACTTGTATTTGTAGTGTTTATGCTTGCCTTAATAAACCGTGAAAAAATAGAAAAAACATTTTATCCTATTAAGTATTCTAAGTATGTTGAAAAATATTCTACTGAATATGGTGTTGATAAATACTTGGTTTATAGTATAATAAAAACTGAGAGTAAGTTTCATACAAGAGCTACTTCTTCTAAAAATGCCAAGGGTCTAATGCAGATAACAGATATGACTGCTGACTGGGGACGAGAGGAACTTGGTTTGGGAAAGGTAGATATATATGATCCTGAAACTAATATTAATATAGGTGTTTGGTACTTGGGTAAACTACAGAAGGAATTCAAGGGAAATAATAAACTCATTATAGCTGCCTACAATGGAGGGTCAGGTAATGTGAGGAAGTGGTTAAGGTCTGCAGACTACAGCAAGGATGGCAGAAATTTGGCCAATATACCCTTTGTAGAAACATCCAAGTATACTCAAAAAGTTTTGGATAATTACAAAAAATACAAGGCCTTGTATAAGTAATTATTGAACCTGGTTAGGAGGAAATATAAATGAAAAAGAGATTAATGGTTGAAGGTATGCACTGTGTTAACTGTGTAAAGGGTTTAAATGATGTACTTACAGAAGATTTAGAGGGTGTAAAGGTACTAGAGATAAGTTTGGAAGGCAAGTATGCTGATATTGATGTAGATGACAAGGTAAGTGATGACCAGTTAAAGGCAGCAGTTGAAGAACTTGGATTTGAATTAAAAGAAATTAAATAGTTTATAAAAGGGTTTAAGGTATATTTGCTTTAAACCTTTTTTGTTATCTACTATATATCAACTATCATATACATTGTAGGGAGGGCTTAATAGGTAAAATTATCAAAGGCCTAGGAATTTTTTAAGAAAAACTAAAGAAAATAGTAAATAAATAGGCTTAAAAATACAAATATTACAAAATAGTTACAAAAAATAAGTCGTAAAGAGCCGGAAAATGAGGGTAAATATTACAAAATAGTTACAAAAAATGATAAAAAAAGCAAAAAAGTCACCTTTTTTTTAAAAAACACTTTACAACTAGTAACAAAATGTTGTATTATAGTCTTGTGCAAAAATAAAAGTTCAAGATAAAACTTTAGAAAATGATAAAGTTAAAAAAATGTTACATTTAATTTGGGATGTAATTTCTTTATAGAATGACTGTATTTTATAAAGTTAGAAAATAATGAGAGGTGAGAATTTAGATGAAAAAAGCAATAACAGTCTTAGGTTTAGGTGCTGCAGCTGTTGCTATATCAGTTTCTAATGCTAGTGCTATGGAACAGCAGGATGCTAGTGTTGTGGAACAGCAGGACGCTCAAACAACTACAGGAATTAACCTAAGAGAACAACCAGGTGCGACTTCAAATAAGGTCTCAGAGCTTCACGCAGGTTCAAAAATAACGGTTAAAGAGAGAAATAATGGTTGGGTCAACGTTCAGACTGAAGATGGTAAGAGCGGATGGGTTAGTGGATACTATGTATCTGATAAAGAAGGTAACCCAATAGTATCTAACAATGCTGCTAATAATGCCGCTAATAATGTAGATAATACAAACAAGGCGGGCAAGAAGATTATAACTAATAAAGTTGAAAACAAAGCCAAGGCAAATAATACTGTGGCTGATGAAAATAATTATACAGAAAAAATTACAGATATGAGGGAAAATAACACTGAAAAGGCAGTTAATTCAAATGCCAAGGTGTCATCTTCATCCTATTTGAACATCAGGGTAGGCCCATCTGTATCAAATGGTATATCAGGAGTGGTATATAAGGGTGAAATTTTCAAGGTTGTTTCTAAGTCTTCTAATGGATGGTACAAGGTTGTATTAAAAGACGGTACAACTGGTTGGGCTAGTGGAAAGTACATTAACCTGACATCAGAACAGGACAAGACTAATATAACTGATTATAGGCCTAGCAACATTAAGCAGGATAGTCGTTCACAGGCATCTGGTTCAAGTTCTCAGGGTAAGGTTAACAGCTCTGTAGGTTTGAATATTAGATCAGGAGCAGGTACTGGAAATTCCGTTATAGGTACTCTTGCAAATAATGCAACAATCAATATAATTGGTGAAGAAAATGGATGGTATAAGATAAAGTTAGATAATGGTACAACAGGATATGTTGGTGCTAATTATATATCTAAGATTTCAGGTGGTTCTAATATCGTTGACAATACATCTAATAGTAACGTAAAGGGAACAACAAATCCTGAAACAGAGGCAGAAAATAATAAGGCTAATACAGCTAAGCCTACTGTAACAGGCAACAAGGTCGTGGACTATGCTCAGAAATTACTTGGAACTAAGTATGTATGGGGTGGTACTAGTACTCAGGGATTCGACTGTTCAGGATTTACTCAGTATGTATACAAGAAGATGGGTATAAATATACCAAGAGTTTCTAAGGCACAGGCAAATGCTGGTAGTCCAGTATCTCTATCAAATATAAAGCCAGGAGACCTATTATACTTTGATACAACTGGTTCAGGTTCAACTAGCCATGTTGGTATCTATATGGGTAATGGTAAGTTTATACATGCCAGTGGTACAGCTACTAACCCAGAACATGTTAAGGTGTCTAATATGTCAGAAGGTTGGGTTAAGTGTCTAGGCGCTAGAAGATTCTAGTATAACTTAATAAAAAATTAAAATGACTATAAAAAAGACCATAAGAGTTATATAATTCTTATGGTCTTTTCTTAATTGAAAAATAAAAGCATTTACCTTATATTGTATAATTTTTATCAAACAGTATATCAAATAGAAATTTTGTCTTGCAAAAATATGAGAAACTTATTGGAATTACAAGATATTTTTATTCTATTTTGAAAAATAACTTGCATTTAGAAAGTGAGAATTTATTATAAATGAATCCTAAAAAGGGGATTTACTTAAGAATAAATTAAGGAAAGGGTGTAGGCTTATTAAAATTAAGTTATTAACCTATAATTCCTTAAAATATATGGATAAAAAATAATATATAAATTTTATTTGCCTTATTTATAGCGATAGTGGTATACTAGTAATGAGAAAATTTTAATATTAGTTAAGAATAGGGGGTAACAAAATGAAACTCTTAACTTTTAAGGGAGGAATACATCCTCCATATGGAAAAGAGTATGCTAACAAGAAACCAATTGAGAAAGCAGCAGCGCCTGCTAAGGTTTATATCCCACTTCAGCAGCACATAGGTGCTCCAGCAAAATGTATAGTTGCTGTTGGTGATGAGGTTAAACTGGGTCAAAAGATTGGTGAAGCTCAGGGATTTGTATCTTCTAACATTCATGCGTCAGTATCAGGTGTAGTAAAAGCTATCGAATTATGTGGTGTTCCTAATGGTACTGCGATGTGTGTTGTCATTGAAAACGACTTCAAAGAAGAACTTCATGAAAGTGTAAAGCCTCATGGCGATATAGCAGACTTGAGCAAGGAAGAAATTGTTGGAATAGTCAAAGAAGCAGGTATAGTTGGTATGGGTGGTGCAACATTCCCTAACCATGTAAAGATTTCTCCTCCACCGGACTCAAAGGCGGAATACGTTATCTTAAATGGTGCTGAGTGTGAGCCATATCTTACAGCCGATGACAGATTGATGGTAGAAAATCCAGAAGATGTCGTATATGGTATCAGGGCTCTTATGAAGGCCCTAGATGTGAGTAAAGGTTTCATAGGTATAGAAGTAAATAAGCCAGAAGCCATAGCTAATGTAACAAAGGCAGCAGAACCATATCCAGAGGTTGAGGTAGTAAGCCTACAGGTTAAGTATCCAGAAGGTGCAGAAAAACAGTTGATTTATGCATGTACAGGAAGAGAAGTTCCATCAGGAGCACTTCCAATAGCAGTAGGAGCAGTTGTTGACAACGTTGCTACAGCAGCAGCAATAGCAAATGCTATAAAGACTGGTATGCCTCTAGTAGAAAGAATAACTACAGTTACAGGTCCTTGTATAAGGGAGCCAAAGAACTTAGTTACAAAGATTGGTACAAAGTTCAGTGAAATAATTGAACAGTGTGGTGGTCTTAAGGAAGATGTTGTAGCTAGAAAGCTTATAGCTGGTGGTCCAATGATGGGATTTGCTCAGTTCACTGATGATATATCTACTAACAAGGGATCTTCAGGTATATTGATTTTAGATGAAGATATAGCTGTAGCACCAGAACCAATGAATTGCATAAAGTGTGGTAGGTGTACTGACGTATGTCCAGCATTCCTTCAACCATTATTTATAAGCGCATATTCTTTGAAAAATGATTTTGATGCGGCAGAACAGCACAGGGCTATGGACTGTATAGAATGTGGTTCATGTTCATTCATATGTCCATCTAGAAGACTTTTATTGCCTTCAATCAGACAGGCTAAGAGAGAAATCGGTGCTAAGAGAAGAAAAGCTGCAGCAGCTCAGAAGAAATAGTAGTTAGGGGGAAAAGAAATGGATAAGCAATGGATAGTGTCTTCTTCTCCACATATTAGGACTAAGGAAGATACTTCATATATTATGAAGCAAGTCATTTTGGCACTTATGCCAGCAACATTGGCTGGATTGTATTACTTCAGGGTTCAGGGCTTGATTACAATCTTAGCTTGTGTTATCGGTGCAGTATGTTCAGAATGGGTATATTGTAAAATTACAAAGAAAAAATCAACAATCAATGATTTTTCTGCGGTAGTAACAGGTTTATTATTGGCCTTCAATGTTCCAGCAGGTTTACCTATATGGATGTGTGTTGTTGGTGCAATATTCTCTATCATAATCGTTAAGATGGTATTTGGTGGTATTGGTTTCAACTTCTTGAACCCAGCACTAGCAGGTAGAGCATTCCTACTAGCTTCTTTCCCAGTTGCAATGACAACTTGGTTAAAGCCAGGAGCTAATGCAGATGCTACTACAGTAGCAACACCACTTAGCTACATGAAGTTAATGGGAGCTGAAGGTATGGGATCTTCTGCAGATGCAGTATCAAAGTTGCATGATGCAGGAATATCTATCAGCAGCATGTTCATGGGTAACATCGGTGGTACAGTCGGTGAAACATGTTCATTGTTGTTAATTATCGGTGGTGTATACTTAATTTACAAGGGAATTATATCTTACGTAATGCCAGTAACTTATATATGTTTGGTATTCGTATTAACATTCATATTTGGTGGATTTAATGCTGAATTTGCAGTGTATCAGGCATTAGCAGGTGGACTACTACTTGGTGGTTTCTTCATGTTAACTGACTATACTACTTCACCAATGACTAAGAAGGGTCAGGTTATATATGCAGCGATTGCGGCTGTAATAGCTACTTGTATAAGACTTTTCGGTGGATATCCAGAAGGTGTGTCATACTCAATCTTGTTCGCCAACTGTTTAGTTCCACTAATCGACAAGTACGTACACAATAGAGTATTCGGGGAGGTGCGTAAATAATGAATAGTATGGTTAAAATAGGAGGAACTCTTTTTGGTTTCACTGCTATAGCTGCATTGTTATTGGCTGCTACTAACCAGGTGACATCCCCAGTTATAGAGCAGTTAAATATCAAGGCTAGTAATGAAGCCAGAATAGCTGTTTTACCAGAAGCTAAAGATTTTAAACCAGTTGATAAGTCTGCATATGCAAGTGCAGGTGCTCAGACTGCTATAGAGGTTTTTGAAGGTGCTAATGGTTCTGATACTGTTGGTTATACTATAAAGACTGCCCCATCAGGTTACGGTGGTCCTGTAGAACTTACAATTGGTATCAGCAAAGATGGCAAAATTACTGGTGTAAATGTTGGTAACAACAGTGAAACACCGGGTCTAGGTGCCAAGGCAACAGATCCAGCTTTTAACGGACAGTATAAGGGCAAGGCTGCTAAAGCTCTAGAAGTTATCAAGAGTGGTGCACCTAGTGAAAGTCAGATAAAGGCAATATCTGGTGCTACAATTACATCAAAGGCAGTAACTGGTGGTGTAAATGAAGCTATTGCGATATTCGATGCAATAAATAAATAGGGGGGTCAAAGATGAGTAATTTAGGAAAGATTTTTAAAAATGGTATAATCGATGAGAACCCTACCTTTGTACAGGTAATAGGTATGTGTCCAACACTTGCCGTTACAAGTTCAGCAGTAAACGGTATAGGTATGGGACTTTCTACAGCAGTCGTTCTTGCTTGTTCAAACTTAGCAATATCACTACTTAGAAAGATTGTTCCAGATAAGATAAGAATACCATGTTTCGTAGTTGTAATCGCTACATTCGTTACAATAGTTCAGATGTTATTGAAGGCTTACGTGCCAGCTCTTGACAAGGCGCTTGGTCTTTATATACCTCTTATAGTTGTTAACTGTTTGATACTGGCAAGAGCCGAGTCTTTTGCATGTAAGAACAAGCCATTCCCATCACTAGTAGATGGTTTTGCTATGGGTCTTGGATTTACAATAGCACTTACTATTCTAGGTGCTGTAAGAGAAATACTGGGTGCAGGTAGCGTATTTGGATTTGCTTTCTTACCAGCAACATTTAACACATTGTTGTTTATATTGCCTCCAGGAGCCTTCCTAACTCTAGGATGCTTGATGGCTGTATTTAACAAGGTAACAAAGAAAAAAGCGTAAAGGGGTGTAGAGATTGAAATTAATATTATTATTTTTATACATAGTTCTAGTAAATAATGTTATAACTTCTCAGTTCCTTGGTATTTGTCCTTTCTTGGGTGTTTCTAAGAAAACAGATACAGCAATAGGTATGGGTGTTGCCGTAACATTCGTTATAGCTTTAGCATCTATAATAACTTATTTCATTCAGATGATATTAGTAAACTTCAAGTTGGAGTACTTACAGACAATAGCATTTATACTTGTTATTGCATCTATCGTTCAGTTCGTTGAAATGGTTATAAAGAAGACGTCACCATCACTATATCAGGCACTTGGTGTGTTCTTACCTCTTATAACTACAAACTGTGCGGTTTTGGGTATAGCGATAGTTAACATTACTAAGGGTTACAACATCATTGAAACTCTAGTAAATGGTATAGGTGCTGGTATAGGATTTACACTTGCAATCGTAATATTTGCAGGTATCAGAGAAAGGTTAGAATTAGCTGACATTCAGGATGCGTTTAAGGGATTCCCTATAACACTTATTTCAGCCAGCTTAATGTCAATAGCTTTTCTAGGATTCACAGGATTAATTAAATTATAAGGGAGGTACTAGAGAATGCTTATTGTTTATGCGGTAGTAGTACTTGGTATACTTGGTTTAATCTTTGGTATAATCTTTGATTTTGCCTCTAAGAAGTTTGCTGTTGAAGTAGACCCAAAGGAAGCTGAAGTACTAGAAGTTTTACCAGGAGCCAATTGTGGTGGTTGTGGATTCCCAGGTTGTGGTGGTTTAGCTGCTGCAATAGCTAAGGGAGAAGCACCAGTAAATGGTTGTCCTGTAGGTGGAGCTGCAGTTGCAGAGAAGGTTGCTGCAATAATGGGTGTTGAAGCCGGTGCAGGAGAAAAGATAGTAGCTAATGTTAGATGTAAGGGTACATGTGAAGCTACAAAGGAAAAGTATGAATACAGTGGTATACAGGATTGTAGAGCAGCTGCATCATTAATTGGTGGTGCAAAGTCTTGTTCTTATGGATGTTTAGGTCTAGGTACTTGTGTACAGGTTTGTAACTTTGATGCTATACATGTTGTAGATGGAGTTGCCGTAGTTGATGAAGAAAAGTGTGTTAACTGTGGTAAGTGTATAGATATATGTCCAAAGGGACTTATTGAACGTAAGCCAGCTAACAAGGCTGTTACAGTTCAGTGTAAGTCAAATGACTTTGGTAAGAAGGTTAAGGATAACTGTAGTGTTGGTTGTATAGGCTGCGGTATTTGTTTTAAGGAATGTCCGTTTGATGCAATCATATTTGAAGACAAGCTAGCACGTATTGACTATGATAAGTGTAAGCAGTGTAATAAGTGTGCTATGAAGTGTCCGACTAAGGTTATAAAGCCAAAAGAAAGAAAAAAATCAGTAGTTAAGGCTCAGCCAAAGGTTGAAGAAGCTAAGGCTGAAGTTAAGCCAGTAGAAAATAACTAATTAGCTTTAAAAGCTTAACTAATATTAAGGGTCACCGTATATTTGATTATATACGGTGATTTTTTTTATTTTTAAAATATGCCTATATAAGTGTGAATAGATATACAAGCCGGTGGTTTGCTTGTAGAATTTATGATTAATGATTAATAATTAATGGATAAGGCTTAATGTAAAAAAATAAATTTCATGGATTTATTATTTCAACCTACTTAAGCAGGGATAAATTATAGGGTATGATATAGGTGGTATTATGAGTGAAGTTTTAAGAATAAGAGAAATGAGTGATGATGAAAAGCCCAGGGAGAAGATGATAAAAAAAGGGGTAAAGTCCCTATCAGATGCCGAACTTTTGGCTATTATGATTAGGACAGGGGACAAAAATAATAATGCTGTAACCCTGTCTTCTAAGGTTTTAACCCTATCCAAAGATGGGGTCAGGGGCTTGACCGACCTTAGTTTGGATGAACTCTGCAGTATTGATGGGATTGGACCATCCAAGGCCACTATTATAAAGGCAGCTTTAGAATTGGGTATCAGGGTATCCCAATACCTGCCAAGGAAGTTTAAGATTAATAATCCCTGGGATGTGTATTCCTACTATATGGAGGAATTGAGATATCTTAAAAAGGAAGTATTTAAGGTTATTTTACTCAATACAAAGAATGAAATAATATCGGATGTAGATGTATCAATTGGAAGTTTAAATTCATCCATAGTCCACCCCAGGGAAGTATTTATTGAGGCCATAAAGAGGAGGTCTAATGCTATTATACTTATGCACAACCATCCCTCTGGTAATTCGGAACCATCCAAGGAAGATATAATGATTACCAAGAGGCTAAATGAGTGTGGCAAGATGCTGGGTATTAATGTGCTAGACCACATAGTTATTGGCGATGGCAACTACTATAGCCTTAAAGAAAACAATGAATTTTAGTAGGATAAAAAATACTTCCTTATTTTCTGATAAAATATTGCTTGCATTTTTTAAAAAGATTGAAGAAAAGATATCAACAAGAACTAAGTTTCGTGGTATACTAATAGATATAGGCGCATAGACGAGTCTATTAAAACTTGTAAAAAAATGGAGGACGATATGGGAATTTTCAGTAAGATTTTTGGATCTAATATAAATAATATAATTACCAACGATATGGGTATCGACTTGGGTACTGCGAATACTTTGGTTTACATAAAAGGACAGGGAATTGTAGTTGATGAGCCATCAGTTGTAGCCATCAGGGATGATAACAATGAGATATTGGCTGTGGGTCAGAAGGCTAGGGATATGGTAGGTAGAACTCCTGAAAATATAGTTGCTATTCAGCCTGTAAAAGAAGGTGTAATAGCGGACTTTGAAGCTACTCAGGCAATGATGAGTTACTTTATTCAAAAGGGGTCAAAGGGCGTTGTTAGTCCCAGAATAGTTATCTGTGTGCCTTATGGTATTACTAAGGTTGAAAAGAAAGCCATTGAAGAGGCAGCCATTCAGGCTGGTGGTAGAGAGGTATTTATCCTTGAAGAGCCTATGGCAGCAGCTATAGGTGCTGGTTTGAATGTAAATGACCCTGAAGGTAATATGATTGTTGATATTGGTGGAGGAACATCTGAAATAGCAGTTATATCACTGGGTGGAGTTGTAGTTGCAAATTCAATTAGGATAGGTGGAGATGAATTTGATGTTGCAATAGAGAACTTTGTAAGAAAAGACTATAATATAATCATAGGAGCGAGAACTGCTGAGAATATCAAGTTGGCAATAGGATCTGCCTTCCCAGGAGACAAGGAAATAGAGATGACAGTGAGTGGTAGGGATATAATGTCAGGCCTACCAAGGACTATAACTATAGGGTCTACAGAAGTTAGAGAGGCACTAAGAGAGCCAATAAATGAAATTGTTGAGGCCATAAGGACTACTTTGGAAGAGACTCCTCCAGAATTGGCATCTGATATTATGGAAAAGGGAATCTTCCTGACAGGTGGTGGATCTCTATTAAGGGGTATGGACAAGCTAATCCAGGCTGAGACATCTTTAAATGTATCAGTAGCAGCCCAGCCACTACAGTGCGTAGTTACAGGTGCAGGTAAGTCTATAGAAAACACTGACATATTCCACAGTATCGTTATGATGAATCATGAAGGATAGTTGGTGGTTACCTTGAAGTTAGAAAAAGATAATAGAAAAAAGTTGAGTATAAAGACTATACTGGCAACTATTGTCGTAGTTTTAATAGTGGCTATAACAGCTAGTTCTCTATCAAATGCTGGCAGGTTAGGTGCTGTTGAAGGAAAGAGTCCTATATCAGCTTTTTACATTGTGGGTAAGCACCTTAATAATGTGGTTGTTGGTGTTGGTAACTTTTTTGGGGACCTGGTTAGCTTCAGGTCTAATTCCAAGATTGTCAAGGACCTAAAAAGTGAAAATGATAAATTAAAGCAAAAAATTATAGATATGGAAAGTGATGTAGACAAGTTGGATTCTCTGGAAAGATTGAAGAAGTCGCTAAACTATGTGTCTACTGATCAACGTAATAGTCTGGTTTCAGCCAGTATAATAGGAAAGAATAACGGAGACTGGTACAAATCATTTGTAATAGATGCAGGTGCAGGTGATGGTGTTAAAAGGGATAGTATAGTAATCAATGGCCAGGGTGTAGTTGGTATTGTTTATAGTGTGAGCAACCACTATTCTAAGGCAATATCCTTGATAGACTCCAGGGCTTCGGTTAGCTTTAAATTAGCTAGAAAGAATGACTACAAGGGAGTTGTTACAACATCATCTATAGTTGGCAGTGCAGACTTTACAAATACAGACAAGTTGCTCCAGGGATATCTGTTTGACCCTAAGTCAGATGTAAAAAAGGGGGACCTCCTAGTCACATCAGGTTTGGGTCTATATCCAGAAAATATACCAATAGGTACTATTACCAGTGTTACATATGACAAGAACAAGTCTATGAAAACTATAAAGATTAGGCCTGGTGTAGATTTTAAAAATATTGACAATGTTAGTATAATTCCTCCAAGAAAGGTTCAATAGGTGGCAGTTATGAAAAATATAGTAGTATTTTTGATTGGCCTCTTTCTGATTTTTTTGGAGGCTTTTTTTACTAATCACATAAGTTCTTTTGTGAGTATAGACCTGCTTTTAGTATATATAGCTTTGATATCCCTTTATATGGATAAAAACTATGCGATTATTGAGGTTGGCCTATTGGGTTTGATTAGTGACTTAGTAGTAGGTGGTATTATAGGGATTACAGCCCTATTATTTATGATAGCATCCTACTTCATATCTACGGTAGAAAAATCGATCTTTAAGGACAAGAAGTTAATTGTACTATTTTTGGTATTTGTTATTAGTCTGGTATATTCCATAATAAATGCGGTGGTTTCATCGATTTTTTATGTGCCGGCTCCACTTACACTTGTTCTGTTTAAGGGGATAATACTAATACCCCTTTTAAATATGGGTGTAGCCTTTTTGGCCTATACCTTATTTGGGGATCTGTTAATGAAATTAAGGGAAGAATAGTGGTGTGTTAAATTGAGTAAAAATTCAGTGATAAAACCAAGGCTAAAGGTGATTAATAAGTTTATCCTTATTATACTTAGTGTGGTTTTGATAAAAATAGTATATATGACAACTATAAGATATTCGCATTATTCTGATTTAGCTGACCAAAAGGCCTACAAGCAGATTATGGTCCAGGCTCCTAGAGGGGAGATTAGGGATAGGAAGGGTGTACTCTTGGCTGGTAACGAGCCCCAATTCACTGTTCAGATAGTTGCGGATACATTCAATAAGGCAGGTAAAAATAGCAAGGATGGGGCTAATAAGATGGCCTATTCAGTTATTAATATACTGGAAAAAAATGGGGAAACCTATACAGATGAATTCCCGATTAGCCTTGTAAATGGTAGCTATACCTTTATTTTTGATCAAAAAATTAGTGAGTTCAAGAGCAAAAATGGTATACCGGCCAGCTATAATGCAAAAAAATCCTTCTACTATGTAGTTGATAGCATGATACAAAGTGGACTTTTGACACTATCTGATAGGAATATGGACCCGGTGAAACTCCAGGCCAAGGTTAATAAGCTAGGCTATTATCCACCAGTTTTGGTAAACTCTTGGACCTTTACCCAGCAAAAAAATAAGGAAGACTGGTTGAAAGGATATGGGCTTAAGGATGGTGTAAGTGCCCTAGTAGCCTTTAGGCATATAAGAAACGACTACTACAAGATAGATTCCAGCATGACTGATAAAGAGGCTAGAAAAATTATGTTGGTAAGAGACTTGTTAAAGTCAAAAATATATACCCAGTATAATCCTGTGACAATAGCCAAGGGCATAAAGAAGGAAACAGTCGTACAGATAGAAGAGAATTCCATGAAATTGTCAGGAGTATCAGTTGCCATCGAACAGAAGAGGGTATATCCTTTTGGTAGTCTTGCATCTCACGTATTGGGATATGTGGGCAAAATACCATCATCCAAGGCTGAAGACCTTATTAAAGAGGGCTATAGCCCCCAGGATATGATAGGTCTATCAGGTATTGAAAACAGCTATGAAAATAAGTTGAAGGGCAAGGATGGCTACAAAGAAGTTAAGGTAGATAGCGTCGGTAGGGTTATTTCACAGATGAAGTCGGTTGATCCTACTAGTGGTAAGAGTGTCTACTTAACTATAGATAGCAAGGTCCAAAAGACTGCTGAGGAATCTTTGAAAAATGCCATTGAATCAGCCAGATCAGGCGGAACTTTCAAGAGCCAGTTTGGTGATATAAATATAAAAGAGAGTGCTCCTAAGGCGAAGTCAGGTGCTATAGTTGCTATAGATGTAACTAGTGGTGATGTATTGGCCATGGCCAGCTACCCTAACTATGACCCTAATAAGTTTGCCAATGGTATCAGCAGCGAGGACTATAATAACTACCTGCCAAAAAACCTAAATGATATGTTGGCACCAAATCCACTTTTGAATTTGGCTACCCAGGGTGTCTTCCAGCCAGGGTCAACTTTTAAGATGGTAACAGCTATGGCTGCCCTAGAGTCAGGACTGGATCCAAGTTATACAATAAAGGATCCTGGTGTTATAAGGCTTGGAAATAGGAACTTCGCCGACTATATTTGGCACCATGGTGGCAAAAACCACGGTATGGTGAACCTATATAAGGCCATACAAGAATCTTGTAATATATACTTCTATGTCTTAGGTAGCAATAGGAATTGGATGACAGGTCAGTCCTTAAACCTGGGAATGAATGCCAACAAGATACTTGAATATGCCAAGAAGTTCGGTCTAGATAGTGATACTGGTCTAGAAGGCCAGCTAGAGGAAAGAAATGGCAGGGTTCCTAGTGAGGAACAAAAAATAGAGAATACGAAGGTTCAGTTGAAATATGCCCTTGAGAGGACTATGAGAACTCACTTTGAAGGTATAGATTATGAAGAAAACAGGGATGAGTTTGAAGAAAAGATAGATAAAATTGTCAGTTGGATAGATGAAGATAAGACACCTGGTAGGATAGAAACTATGAAGAGGTTGAAGAAACTAGGGGTTAAAGAATCCTATATAGAAAGTGATGCTGACTATATGGTATACAGTTACTTTAACTTTGCCAAGTGGGGTGTGGGTGATACCTTCAACCTTGCTATAGGCCAGGGTGAAAATGCCTACAACCCATCCCAGGTTGTAAGGTATGTAGCAGCCCTTGCCAATGGTGGTTATCTGGTAAACCTAAATGTGGTAAATAAGGTGGAAACTTCAAATGGCAAGATAGCAGAAGTGGCCAATAGAAGACTAGACAAGATCAGTTTTAAGAATAATTCTAACCTGAATGATATAAAGATAGGTATGGTCAATGTTTCTACGCAGGGCTTGGCCAAGGATGCCTTTGGAAACTTCCCAATCAAGGTTGCAACTAAGACAGGTACGGCAGAAAAGAGTGGTAAGATACCTACAGAAAAAGAATATGACTATCTTATGAAACACTTGTCTTCTTATTCATTGGACAAGAATAAGGTTCTTGAAAGGTATAATAAGCTTAAGGCTGACAAGGAAAGAGAACTTACCAATGAAAAAATCAAGGACTTGAAGACAAAGATAAGCGATACCAGTATAAGTAGTGACCAGAGGGACAAGTACCAAAAAGAATTAGAGGCCGGTATCAAGGTAAAATTGGATGATACAGACAAGGTTAATGCCCAATACCTAAGAAGGGCAATCAAACAGTTGAATTCTAATATTACTGATGAAGATATCGATAAGTACAAGGAAGACTACGGTTCTTTTGCCTGGTGTGTAGCCTATGCCCCAGCAGATAATCCTAAGATAGCTGTGGCCTGTATGATACCACAGGGAGAGACTAGTTCATATGCAGTTTTACCAATCAGGGAGACTATAGCCCAGTATTTTGGGCTAATGAAGGAAGGTCAGAGTGATGAAAAAAATTGATTATAGAAAAAATTTCAAGATAGTAAAAAACATTGACTGGAAACTAGTAACCATAGTCCTGGTAATCTTTTTGATAGGTATACTGATACTTAGTAGTGCAACACATGCTAATATCACAAAAAATTACACCCAGATATATAAACAGCTATTAGCCTTCTTGTTGGGTGTAGGGATTATAATGTTAATGATGCTATTTGACTACGACAGTGTAGGCAAATACTACAAGGAGCTATATATATTCAGTATAGTCATGCTCTTAATAGTCTGGATACCAGGTTTGGGTGATAGGCAGTTTGGCGCTATATCCTGGATACGTATAGGTAAATTTAACCTACAAACATCAGAAATAGTTAAGATGACCTTTATACTTAGCTATGCGAAGATAGTTGAGAAACATAAAGACAGTATGAATAACTTAAGGGTCCTATTCAAGTTAGTAGTATATGCCATGCCGATTATAGGGCTCCTACTAGCCCAGCCAGACCTGGGTACAGCCATAGTCTTTGTATGCATAATATTTTTTATGTTATATGTGGTTGGTTTGGACAAGAAGATAATAAGGAATACACTTATAAGTATATTACTCTTAACACCACTTATGTACATGTTTATGGCACCCCACCAGAGGGTCAGGATAGTAAACTTCTTTAATCCAGAGCTGAGCAGTAACTACCAGGTTCTCCAGTCAATGATAGCCATTGGTTCAGGAGGAATATTTGGCAAGGGGCTTTATATGGGGTCCCAGAACCAGGAAAATTTCCTGCCTGTAAGGGATAGTGACTTTATATTCGCAGTACTGGGGGAGGAATTTGGCCTAGTAGGTATGTTGATAGTAATCATCCTCTTTATGCTCCTTATTACAAGGCTTCTGATGATAGCTAAAAAGTCTAAAAATGTATATGGAACCCTTATAGTATCAGGTATAACAGGTATGTTTGTCTACCAGATAATACAGAATATAGGTATGACAGTGGGCCTAATGCCTGTAACAGGAGTAACCCTACCTTTTGTAAGTTATGGTGGTAGTTCCATACTGACATCCATGGCTAATATAGGCATAGTCTTAAATGTATATTTGAGGAGAAGAAGGATATACTAGGAAGACGAGTAGTAAGAAGTATAGGTG
Organism: Peptostreptococcus stomatis DSM 17678; assembly: GCF_000147675.1. Taxonomy (GTDB): domain Bacteria; phylum Bacillota; class Clostridia; order Peptostreptococcales; family Peptostreptococcaceae; genus Peptostreptococcus; species Peptostreptococcus stomatis. The sequence goes on from NZ_ADGQ01000001.1 coordinate 25,545, forward strand.
AAAGCAATTTAAGTGTGAGAGATTTGAAAAAAGGCTAGGGTCTTGAATATATATTTTTCCAAATTACTGATAGGAAGTGATATATAGACCAGTCGAAATGGAGGCAAGTTTTGGAAAAGGTTGATATTAAAAGAATATTAAAAAAGGTTGAAAAACCTGCAAGATATTTGGGCAACGAATTAAACTCCATTCATAAAGATACAGAAAGCAATGAGTTGATCAGGTATGCTCATTGCTTTCCTGATTTATATGAAGTTGGCATGAGTCATTTGGGTAGCCATATCTTGTATAATTGCATAAATTTAGAGGAAGATGTCTATTGTGAGAGGGTATATGCACCCGGTGTAGACATGGAGACCAAGATGAGGGACCATAATATTCCCCTGTTTGGTCTAGAGTCAAGGGAGTCTATCAGATATTTTGATTTTGTAGCCTTTACACTTCAGTATGAGATGTGCTATACAAATATCTTAAACATGCTAGACCTAGCTGGTATACCGCTCTTGGCCAAGGATAGGAAAGATGAGGACCCCCTTATAATGGTGGGAGGGTCATGTGCCTACAATGTAGAGCCACTGGCAGACTTTGTTGATATTGTAGTCCTTGGTGAGGGTGAAGAGATGAACCTAGATGTAATAAGGGCCTACAAAGACTGGATAAGGACAAACCCATATGAAAACGGCCAGGACAAGACAGACTTTTATAAGAAAATAATCAACATAGATGGAGTATATATACCTTCCTTCTATGACTTTAGATACAATGAAGATGGAACCGTTAAGGAATTGGTAAAGCTGGTTGAGGAAGCCCCTGACAAGCCTAGAAAGAGGATTATATCGGACATGGATGCAGTTATTTATCCCGAAAAATATATAGTCCCATTTATAGAGGTAGTCCATGATAGGATAGTCTTGGAACTCTTTAGGGGTTGTACTAGGGGATGTAGGTTTTGCCAGGCTGGCATGATCTATAGACCTATAAGGGAAAAGTCGGTGGCCAGGTTAAAGGAAATAGTAGAAAATATGATAAGGAACACTGGCTATGATGAGATATCTTTATCTTCGTTAAGTACCAGTGACTATAGCCATATTAGTGAGATTACCGACTTCCTAGTTGATGAATATGCACCCAAGAATATCAGTGTATCCCTGCCATCATTGAGGTTGGATAATTTCTCCATGGAAATAGCCGAAAAGATCCAGCAGGTTAGGAAGACAGGCCTTACCTTTGCTCCTGAGGCAGGAACCCAGAGAATGAGGGACGTAATAAACAAGGGTGTTACAGAAGAAGAACTTCAAAATGCAGTTTCCAAGGCCTTTGAAATGGGTTGGAACAGCGTCAAGCTATACTTTATGATAGGCCTACCGACTGAAAGGTATGAAGACCTTGATGGCATTAAGGACTTGGGCTACCAGGTGGTTGATATATATAGGGATATACACGGGGGCAAGATAAGGGGTAAGTTTGGCGTTACAGTTAGTACATCTACCTTTGTTCCTAAACCTTTTACACCTTTTCAATGGCATAGGCAGGATACGGGTGATGAAATCAGAGACAAGCAAAAGTACCTGGTTAGCAAGTTGAGACATGGAAATATCAAGTATAACTACCATGATTCCCAGACCAGTTTAATGGAGGCAGTATTTGCCAGGGGAGACAGAAGGCTAGGCGGAGTCTTGCTAGATGCCTTTAGGGCCGGGGCCAAGTTTGATGGTTGGTCAGAGTACTTTGACCTGGATAGGTGGCTGGATGCCATGGAAAAGAATGGGCTTGATCCAAGTTTCTATGCCCACAGAGACAGGTCCTATGATGAGGTCTTTCCTTGGGACCATATAGATGTAGGAGTAACTAAGGAATTCCTTATGAGGGAGAATGAATTGGCCAAGCAGGATAAGGTTACAGAAGACTGTAGGCATGGCTGTAGGGGCTGTGGTATAAATACTAATGATATAGGAAGGGGCTTGTGTTAATGTCTAAGAAGATTAGGATGAAATTTATAAAAACTAAGGACATGATTTATATATCCCACCTGGATGTGCAGAGGCTACTACAGAGGGTATTTAGGCGTGCTGATATAGAACTGTCTTTTTCTCAGGGTTTTAATCCCCATCCAAAAATTACCTACGGAAATGCTCTTGCCCTAGGTGTGGAGAGCTATGGTGAATATGTGGATATCGAGATAGAGGCTGACCTAGCAATTGAGGTCTTAAAAGAGAGGTTAAATGCCCAACTTCCAGATGGTATGGCCTTTGTAAAGCTAGTAGAACTAGTGGGTGGAGAGAGAAACCTTGCCTCATCTATAGAATATGGAGACTATGAGTTTACCATTGAAAATGTGGATAAGATTTCTAGAGAAGATATCTGCAAGAGACTAGATAACTTGATGGCTATGGAGTCTATCATGATGACTAAGAAGAATAAAAAGTGTAAAATGGTCGATATAGACATCAAGCCATTGATAAATACTTTATCACTTCTGGACTATGGTCAGGAAGAGTTTGTGGTGTCGGCAATACTGGCAACGGGGTCAAAGCAGAACCTAAATACTAATATATTTATACCAAAGTTGTTGGAAGTTCTAGGTATAAGTATAGACCCCCTAGATGTTGATATCAAGAGAAATGACCTATATTTTAGGCAGGATGGTCAATTGGTCAGTCCACTCTAGGATCTAGTCTTAGGATTGTAAGGAGGATTTTATGAAGAAGATAATCATAGAAGACTTTTGTAATGCAAGGAAACTGGCCCTCTTGGAAGAGGACAGGTTGACAAAACTAATTATAGAAGAAAAGTTTGAGGAAGGCTTGGTAGGCAATATCTATAGGGGCCGTATCCATAAGGTAGTAAGGGGTATGGAGGCTTGTTTTGTAGATATAGGCCAGGATCAGCCAGCTTATATGAAAATAAAAAAGGGAGAAAAACTTGGCGTTGGAGATATCCTACTGGTCCAGGTTTCAAAGTCTGGTAAGGGTGACAAGAGGGTCAGCCTTACCAGGGAAGTCAGCATCCAGGGCAGGTATATGGTCTATATACCATCCAATGATAGGCTTAGTTATTCGAACAAGTTGTCCAAGGACCAGGTGTCTGACCTAAAAGCTAAGATAGGTAAGCTAGACATAGGGGCTTCTACAGGTCTTATTGTAAGGACAGAGGCCCAGTTCGCTGATTTAGATGGTTTGAAAAATGATTTTGACAGTCTTAAGGAGGCCTATGCTAGGTTAGAAGAGGTATTTAGGTCTAGCTTGAATCCAGGTTTGGTCAAGAAGGCTAAGGGTGAAATTGAAAGTTTCATCGCCTATAATTTAGACAAGGACTTGGAGGCCATAATATATCCGGAAGATATGGATGATGAGTCAGATAGAGATAAGTCTAATCATATTGATAAATTTGATATAAGGGCACTTGTCAAGTCCCTTGACAGGGCCTACCTGGAAAAGCTGGTTAGGGATAAAAATCCGGCTACATTTAGCAACTATGGGGTTAATGCCAGGTTAAACCACTACTTGTCAAACAGGATTAGGTTGAGGAATGGGTCTTATATAGTGATAGATAAGACTGAAGCCATGACTGTCATAGATGTAAATTCAGGCAGGTATATAGGGTCGGCTAACTATGCAAATACAGTCTTGGATGTTAATATGGGTCTGGTAGATGAAATAGCTATGCAGATACTCATGAGGGACTTGTCGGGTATTATAATAGTCGACTTTATAGACATGAAGTCAGAAAGGGATAGGGAAGACCTGATAGCAAAAATGAAGATGTCCCTGGGGGCTGATGGTAAAAATACCAAGGTCCATGGTTTTACAAGGCTGGGACTTTTGGAGATATCCCGTAGGAGGAGCCAGGACTCATTTGAATCCTACTACTATAATCAAGAGTCTAGGGACTACTATTCTGCCAATAGGTTGGTAGATATGGTTGAAGAAAGGGTTATAGGCCAAATTTATCATAGTTTAATAAAGAATGGTGAAGATAAAAAGACCCTTCTCATTGAAATGGAAGTCGATAAGTATAAGAGGCTTATCGCTAATAAAAAAGATGTCTTAAAAGAGATTGAGGACAAGTATGGACTTGACATGGAATTTAAGGTAGTCTAAAAGTAATTGGAAATAAAGTGTAATAGGAAATGAAGAATAATTAGAAATAAAGAAAAGCTAGGCATTCATTTAGCCCTTGAGCAGGGGTAATTATGAATCTCTAGCTATTTTTTTATTGATTTTATGCCAGCCTACTTGTCGGGATATCCTATAGATATATTGATACCATCATAGGCCAGGCTTGTATTTTTAAATACTGAGGTGGCATTTTCTATATAGTCACCAGGAGAGTCCAGTGAGGGTGAAAAATGGGTCAAAAGCAGGTGGTCTACCTGTCCCTTGTAGGCAAGGTTGGCTGCCTCCCTAAAGGTCATGTGTTTATTTTTTACAGCCTTTCCTATGTCTAAGTCGTCACCATACATGGCCTCACATACAAAGAGCCTGCTTGATTTTATAAAGGGAATAATAGCCTCTATAGGCCTGGTATCAGTTATATACGAAAATTTGATACCTGGTCTAGGCTTACCAAGGACCATATCTGGTGTGTAAGACACATCATCCATATAGAAGGTCTGGCCGGCTTGCAGGTGTCTCCATAGATGTTTAGGGACCTGGTTTTCCAGGGCCTTATCAGGGTCAAACTCCCTATTTCTCTTAAAGTAAAGGCTATAACCCAGGCATTCAGTTGAATGGTCTAGGTCAAGGCTTGATATTTCTATTTCTCTCAGGACATCAGAGTTTATAGAAAAAGAACCAACCGGCTTTTCTATTACTACCAGCCTGTAGGGTAGGCCCTCCCAAAGAACCATCATGGCACTAAGGGCTCTTTTTATCCCCCTTGGTCCGACTATATATAGGGGGCTTCTCTTTTCAGCATTGCCCATGGTAGATAGGAGTCCCAGGAGGCCGTTTATATGGTCACCATGAAGGTGGGTAATCAATATTAAATCTATGCCCTTAAAACCACAGCCAATCTTCTTCATGGAAATTTGAGTCCCCTCACCACAATCTATTAAAATTTTTCTTCCCTTATAGTTTATAAAGGCACTGGAACAAAATCTTTCAGGAGTGGGAACATTGCCTCCAGTACCTATCATTGTAAGATTTAACATTTATTCACCTTCTTTCCTAAGTTGTTTCCAATGACTGCCATAAGTAAGCCACCGAAGATAGAAACTAATATATATATAAGTCCTGGTATGGGGTGACCATCCAGAACAAGCTGACAAAAGTCCTTGCTAAAGGTTGAAAATGTAGTGAAACTACCAATCAAGCCAGTAGCAAATAGGTTGTATATTTGTGGCCTAAGTCTTACAAGTAGACACCTTGCAAGTAGGGCTAGAGCAAAGGAACCTATTAGGTTAACCACTAGGGTAGCCATAGGTAGGTAGTGGAATAGGCTCAAAAATAGTCCTTCCACATGGTTAGCCTTAATAACTATAAGGTCAGATTTATGGTCTGTGAGACTATCCAGTCTAGTGAATACTACGAATCTTAGTAGAGATCCTATCAGACCACCCATAAAAATATATGGTAGGGACTGGTCATACTTAGAATTTTTTATCATAGGACCACCCCCAAGAAGCAGGCTCCAATAGACAGGCTTAGACTAAGTCCTATATATAGAAAACTTATGAGTACATGTTCCTCCAAGGCTAGGTTTACATTTTCTACTATAAAGGTTGAAAAAGTGGTAAAACCACCTAAGAAGCCTGTACCTAGAAAGACCAGCAAGCCCCTACTCTTAAAGTGACTGTAAATGTAAGCCAGTAGAAAAGAACCCAAGACATTTATAAAAAGGGTATGTAGGGGCATTTTTGATTCGATTTTATCCTGAATGTAGACACCGGTAGAGTAGCGAGCAAGAGCACCTAGACCCCCACCTAGACCCACAAGTATTGTATTTAACATAAAAACTCCAATAACAATTTATATAATATCACCATTCTCTTGGGGATTCTAATATCAATTTTAGCATAAATTAGGATAAATAAGTTACAATTGAATACAAAATATATGGATATAAAATAAAAATTTACTTTTGTGGTATAATCAGAGGGAAAGGATGTGGTGTTTTGGCCAGGGTTACATCGATTGAATTTCAAAAAAAGAATAAGGATAGGGTCAACCTATATGTTGATGGGGCCTATCTGATGTCAATGTATGCAGAAATGGTCTACAAGTACAATATCAGTCTTAATTCAGAAATAGACCAGGAAAGCCTGACTGAGATAATCAAGGCTGATGACTATGAGAAGGCTAAGAACAAGGCTTTAAACTACATCTCTAGGCTAGAAAGGTCAGAAAAGAAGGTCAGGGACAAGTTGGAAGATGAATTTGACCAGGAAATAATAGATATGGTCATAGAATTTTTAAAGAAGTATTCCTTTGTGGACGACGACAGGTTTGCAGCCAGGATAGTAAACAATTCCATGAAGTTTAAGAGGGTTGGTAAAAATAGGATAAAGCAGGACCTCTATATAAAGGGGATAGATAGTGCCATGATTGACAAGACCCTATCTGATATAAACCAGGATGAAGAACTCGAAAATGCCATATATCTGGCAGAAAAAAGACTGGCGAAAATTAAGTCCGATGACAAGAAGGTTCTTAGGACAAAACTATACCAACACCTATCCTATAAGGGGTTTGGATATGATACTATAAATTCTGCCATACGTCATGTCCTAGACATATGATGGCAATATTGTTTGGAGAAGGTCAAGATGAAGAATATGATTATATTGGCTATCAGTATATTAATTGCTATATACAACATCGTTAGCCTGTATATGGATGATAGAAGGTAAAAATCAAATAGACTTATGATTCAGCCTGTGATAAAATTAAGTTATCATGATTTTGAAGGGAATAGAATAATGATGGAATTACAAGACAGGCTTGAACTGTCTAAGAAAAGAAATATAGAAAAATTGGAATCTTTGAGGCTAAGCAAGGGATCTAAGCTAAAACTAGGTATAATGGGAGGTACATTCAATCCTATCCACAATGCCCACCTGGCTACAGCCGAATTTATCAGGGACAAGTATGACCTGGACAAGGTTATATTTATACCTGCAGGTGACCCGCCACATAAAAAGTGTGTCTTGAATAAGTTTAAGCGTTTTGATATGGTCGTACTGTCAACATTAAAGAACGATGATTTTTTAGTTTCTGACTATGAAATCCTGTCAGACAAGGAGAGGGACTACACTGTAGATACCCTAAGGCATATAAGTGAGACCTATCCCAATGAGGAGTTGTATTTTATAACAGGGTCAGATGCCCTAAATCAGATGGAAACTTGGAAGGAATTTCAAGAAAATTTCAAGCTGGCCAAGTTTGTAGCAGCCATCAGGCCGGGCATAAATCTTTTAGAAACCCAAGAAAATGTAGAAACATTCAGACAGAGGTATGAGGCTGATATAGATATGATATATGTTCCTTCTTTGGAAATATCATCAACTTATATTAGGAGCCTAGTAAAAAATGGTAGGAGTATTAAGTACCTGGTACCTAGTAGGGTAGAGGAATATATAAATGTACACAATTTGTATGGAGGTGTTGTTAGGTAGATGGAAAAATCGGTTATGATAGAAAAATTAAAGGATTATCTACCGGAAAAAAGATGGACCCACTCATTAAATGTGGCCAGGGCAGCAGTTAAGTTATCTGAATTGGTGGGCTGTGATTCACAAAAGGCTGAAATAGCTGGTATTTTACATGATACAGCCAAGTATGTAAAGTTGGCAGATGTAGGTTCCTACTGTGAAAAGTACAATATTCAATTAGATGAAATGGAAAAGAAGAGCACAGCCCTATCCCATAGTGTATTGGGTTATTATATAGCCAAGTACGAATTTGGTATTGAAGATGAAGATATATTGAGTGCAATCAGGTATCATACTACGGCAAAGCCTGGTATGAATATATTAGAGAAGATTATATATGTAGCAGATGTAATAGAGGTTGGCAGGGATTATCCAGGAGTTGATGACTTAAGAGAGGTGGCCTATAGTGGGGACTTAGATAGGGCTGTCTTGATGGCCTTGGACAATGCTATTATGTCGGTTATTAGAAAAAAAGCACCTCTACATTTGAGGACTATAGAAGCAAGAAACTATTACTTGACCCAGGTCAAAAGTAAATAGGTTAAGGAGATTGAGGAGAAAGATATGATAACAGTAGAAAATATGGTAAAAGCAATGTATGATGCAATCGACGATAAGTTAGGTCAAGATACAGCTATTCTGAATATAGGCAAGGTATCTAGTTTATGTGATTACTTTGTAATAACATCAGCATCGTCTTCAAGACAGGTAAAGGCAATTGCAGACAGCGTTGAAGATGCTATGACGGAATTAGGGCTTGAGCCTAGGGGTAAGGAAGGCAGAGAGATGCAGAATTGGATCCTGCTTGATTATGGTGATGTAATGGTCCATGTATTTGATGAAGAAAATAGGGCCTTTTACAACCTGGAAAAGTTATGGAAGGATGCTCCATACGTAGATCCTGAATCACTTTAGTTGGGTTAGGATTAAATCGTTTTAAAAAGCCTAAAAATTTTAACCAATATGTCGATTTTTATTTTGATTTTTTATTATATAAGACCTACTTGTTTATCTTTTAAATATTGACAAGGCAAGGGCTTTATGTTAATATAAGTCATAGGTTTTAGGCTGAATTTTTTAGCCAAAAGAAAAATACATATATGAATATAAGCGGAGTAGTAGGAGCCAGCTATTTTTAGAGAGCCAATGGGTGGTGGAAATTGGTAGTAGTTAACTTTGAACTTGCCGGTTAAACTTATATACCGTAGTTGGTTTAACAACATCGAGAGTCCAAATTTATTTGGAAATTAGGGTGGTACCGCGAGAATATCATCGTCCCTAAACAAAACTGTTTAGGGGCTTTTTTGTTGTTAACCATTAGAAATTTATATTTTTGAAGGAGGCAGATATTATGAGCGTATACGATTTTAAAAGTATAGAAAAGAAATGGCAAAAGGCCTGGGATGAAAAGGGCCAATACAAGATGGATACTAGAGATACTTCAAAGCCAAAGTACTATTGTTTGGAGATGTTCCCATATCCATCAGGAAAGATCCATATGGGTCATGTTAGGAATTATTCAATAGGTGATGTAGTAGCAAGATTTAAGAAGATGCAGGGCTATAATGTTTTACACCCAATGGGCTGGGATTCTTTCGGTTTACCTGCTGAAAATGCAGCCATAAAAAACAATATACATCCACATGTATGGACTATGTCAAATATAGAAGAAATGAAAGAACAGTTGAGTATGCTAGGTCTTAGCTATGATTGGGACAAGGAGGTAGCAACTTCAACTCCGGAATACTACAAGTGGACTCAAAAGATATTCTTAGAATTCTACAAGGCTAGTTTGGCCTATAAGAAGAATTCATTTGTAAACTGGTGTCCATCATGTGAAACAGTATTAGCCAATGAGCAGGTAGTTCAGGGCCAGTGTGAAAGGTGTGACAGTCTGGTTGAAAAGAAGGAATTAGAACAGTGGTACTTCAAGACTACTGAATTTTCAGAAGAGCTATTGGCTGACTTGGATGGCCTAGATGGATGGCCAGAAAAGGTTAGGTTGATGCAGAAAAACTGGATAGGCAAGAGCTTTGGTGCAAATGTTACTTTCCAGATAGATGGAAGCGACCAGGAGATATCTGTTTACACTACTAGACCTGATACAATCTTTGGGTCAACATTTATGGTTCTGGCTCCAGAATCACACTTGGCCAGAGACCTGGTAGCAGGTACAGAATATGAGCCGGTATTGGATGAATTTTTAGCCAAGATGCATACCATGACTCAGATTGAAAGGGAGGCTGCCGACCTGGAAAAGGAAGGTAAGTTTATAGGCAAGTATGTAATCAATCCACTAACAGGTAAAAAGATGCCTATATGGATAGCTAATTATGTATTGGCAGATTATGGTACGGGTGCCGTAATGGGTGTTGCTGCCCATGATGATAGGGATAATGACTTTGCTAAAAAGTATGACCTAGAAATAATACCAGTAATAGATGAAGATGACAAGATGATAAACTCAGGTCAGTTCGATGGTATGAACAAGGATGAGGCCTTTGACAAGATAATTGAAAAGCTTGAAGAAATGGGCAAGGGTAACAAGAAGACCAACTTCAGATTAAGAGACTGGCTAATATCTAGACAGAGGTATTGGGGATGCCCTATTCCAGTTATATACTGTCTGGACTGTGGAATAGTTCCGGTAGATGAAAAGGACTTGCCAGTCCTACTTCCTACAGATGTAGAATTTACAGGTAAGGGAGAGTCTCCTCTTGCAAGTTCAAAGACTTTTACAGAGTGTTCATGCCCTAAGTGTGGCAAACCGGCTAGAAGAGAAATAGATACTATGGATACCTTCGTGGATTCTTCATGGTACTATATGAGATATGCAGACAATATGAATTCAGACAGGCCATTTGATACTGATGTAGTAAATAATTGGTTACCTGTTGACCAGTATATAGGTGGCGTAGAGCATGCTATCCTTCACCTTCTATATGCTAGATGGTTTACTAAGGCCTTTAAGAAGCTAGGTTGGACAAGCCATGATGAGCCATTTAAGAACCTTCTAACTCAGGGTATGGTATTGATGGATGGGTCTAAGATGTCTAAATCAAAGGGTAATACGGTATCACCGGTAGAATTGGTTGAAAAGTACGGTGCCGATACTGCTAGATTATTTATCCTATTTGCAGCCCCACCAGAAAGAGACCTTGAATGGTCTGAACAGGGGGTTGAAGGTTGCTTCAAGTTCTTAAACAGAGTATATAGGTTGGTTGACGAGTTAGCACCAGTAGCTAAGTTAGAACTTGAATTTGGAAACCTAACTAAGGCTGATAAGGATATGAGGGCCAAGACTAACAACACCTTAAAGAAGGTTACAGAAGACCTAAATGATAAGTTTGGCTTCAATACTGCAATAGCAGCCCTAATGGAATTGATCAATGACCTGTACAAGTACAAGGAATTGGAAGATAGAAATGACGCCGTTATCAAGGAGGCTATAAAGGCTGTTGTTGTAATACTTGCACCATTTGCCCCACACCTTGGTGAAGAATTGTGGTTGATGATCGGCAAGGAGGCCAGTGTATTTGATATAGGATGGCCAGACTACGATAAATCAGCTATCCAGTTGGATGAAGTCGAGATAATCGTCCAGGTAAATGGTAAGGTTAGAAATAAGATTAATGCCCCAGTAGGCATAGACCAAGACGTCATGAAAAACCTAGCCCTAAATGACGAAAAGATAAAAGAATTTATAGAAGGAAAAAATGTAGTCAAGGTGATAGCTATACCTTCAAAGCTAGTGAATATAGTTGTAAAGTAGAGGTTAGAAATGAATGAACAAAAGAGAAAAGAAACTAAGGGGATAGTTTTATTGACCATAACGGCTATCGTTTGGGGTTTGGCTTTCATATTCCAAAGGACGGGTATGGAGCACATAGGACCCTTTGCCTTCAACTTCTTTAGATGTTTGTTGGGTACAAGTTTCCTCTTATTGGTTAGTTTGTTTTTTAGGTACAAGAATGCAGGACACTACAAGGCAGCCAACTTCAAGCCAAAGCTAGTGACAAAAAACCTATTGGTAGGAGGAACACTTGCTGGTGTATCCCTATTCCTGGCTATGAGTTTCCAACAGGTTGGTATGGTGAGTACAACTGCATCTAAGGCAGGTTTTATAACTACTATGTATATAGTCTTAGTGCCTTTAATGGGTGTATTCTATGGTAGGAGGCCGTCAGTAAAAACTTGGATATGCGTTTTAATTGCTGCAGTTGGTCTATACCTAATATCTATCAAGGAAGGTTTTGTAATAGAGAAGGGTGACTTTTTGGTATTTATATCAGCCATATTATTTGGATTCCAGATAGTGGTAGTGGATATATTTGCCCCAAAGGTTGACTCAATCAAGATGAATATGACCCAGTTTATAACTTGTGGTATCTTGTCTTTGATAGTAGTCCTATTCAAGGAAACTGTGACTATAGAGGCAGTCAAGGCTGCTGGTGTGGCTATCCTGTATACAGGTGTCATATCTAGTGGTGTGGGCTTTACCCTACAGGTTGTCAGCCAGAAGAGCATATCGCCGACTATAGCATCTCTTATCATGAGTACGGAAGCTATATTCTCACTGGTAGCCGGAATTTTAATCTTGGGTGAAAGATTGGTTCCAAAGGAAATGCTGGGATGTCTAGTAATGGTAATTGCCATAGTATTGGCCCAGGTGGACCTACCAAAGAGAAAAAAGAAAGATGGTACAAGTCAAGGTTAGATGAGCTGAATTATATACGGATTTTTAAAAGGGTTAGGTTCATATCACCACCAATAGTTAGACCCAAAAATCTAACTATTGGTGCTAGATATAGATTTGTAACCCTTTTTTAAAATAAAATTAAAAAATAGGATAAAACTTATTGACATTAAAATCTCTATTTAGTATACTATATGAGTAATTGCCGCACGGTAAAGGTGGCTGCACGCGTGAGCAGTGCTTGGCAAAAAACTCTACTTTGTAGATACCTGACCCGGCGAGTTTGAGAACAAGGAGGTGTATTATGTACGCTATAGTTAAGACTGGAGGAAAGCAGTATAAGGTTTCTGAAGGTGATGTTCTATTCGTGGAAAAGCTAGAGGCTAACGAAGGTGATGTTGTTACTTTAGAAGAAGTATTAGCAGTAAACAACGGTGAACTTAAGTTAGGTACTCCTGTAGTTGAAGGTGCATCTGTTCAGGCTAAGGTCGTAGAACAGGGCAAGGCTAAGAAAATAATCGTTTATAAGTACAAGCCAAAGAAAGACTACAGAAGAAAGAACGGTCATCGTCAGCTATATACTAAGATCGTAGTTGAAAAGATCAATGCATAGTCATCATGATTAAAGTAACATTTTATTATAATGACAAATTTAAAATTAAGGGCTTTGAATTGAGGGGTCATGCAAATTATGGCGAATTTGGATACGACATAGTGTGCGCGTCTGCCACGACTAATTCAATCGGGGTTATCAATTCACTTGAAGAGCTACAGAATGTAGGTTTTGAGGTTCAAGAGGCAGAGGAAGGTTTTATAGCAGCCTTTATAAAAGAGGATGATATAGAAAAGTCCCAACTCTTATTAAACCACCTAAAACGTACATTAGAGGAAATTAGTAGAGAATATCCAAAAAATATAAAAATATATGAAAAGTAGGGGGTGACTCCAGATGTTAAAAATGAATTTACAGCTTCTTGCATCTAAGAAGGGAGTTGGTTCTTCTAAGAATGGTAGAGATTCAGTTTCTAAAAGACTTGGTGTTAAGAGATTCGATGGTCAGACAGTGACTGCTGGTTCTATCATAGTTAGACAGAGAGGAACTAAGATTCATCCTGGAACAAATGTTGGAAAGGGTGGAGATGATACTCTATTCGCACTTGTTGATGGAAAAGTTAAGTTCGAAAGATTAGACAAGAAGAGAAAGAAAGTAAGTATATATCCAGTAGAAATCGCTGAATAATACAGATGATGGGCTATCGAATTTTCGATAGCCCATTTTTTAAAAAAGGGGGTGTAAGAATGTTTATAGACAAGGCTAGAATATTTGTCAAGGCAGGCAATGGTGGTAACGGTGCAGTTTCCTTTAGGAGGGAAAAGTACGTGCCAGCAGGTGGACCGGATGGTGGTGATGGTGGCAGGGGTGCCAATATTATCATGGTGGCTGACACAGGTCTTAGGACCTTGATGGATTTTAAGTATAAAAAGAAGTATTCTGCCCAGCATGGTGAAGATGGGTCTAAGAAGAAACGTGCTGGTAAAAATGGCGAAGATCTGATTTTAAGCGTTCCAGAGGGAACTGTCATCAGGGATGAAAAGACGGGCCTAATCATTGCCGACCTTAAAAAGGCTGGAGATAAGGCAGTAGTTGCTAGAGGTGGCTATGGTGGCAAGGGTAACCAGCACTTTGCAAATGCAGTTAGACAGGCTCCTGCCTTTGCTAAGTCAGGTACAGATGGCCAGGAAAGGTGGATTACACTTGAATTAAAGATGATAGCTGATGTGGGTTTATTGGGCTTCCCAAATGTAGGTAAGTCTACCTTCCTATCGGTGGTTACATCTGCCAAACCAAAGATAGCCAATTACCACTTCACAACCCTTACTCCAAACCTGGGTGTTGTTCAGACACGCCACGGGGAGTCCTTTGTAATAGCTGATATACCAGGTATAATAGAAGGGGCTGCAGATGGGGTAGGACTAGGCCATGACTTCCTAAGACATGTAGAAAGAACCAAGGTATTGGTTCATATAGTAGATATATCAGGCATAGAGGGCAGGGACCCTATTGATGACTTTGAAAAGATAAATGAAGAGTTGAGACTTTACAATGAAAAGTTGGCTTCTAGGCCCCAGCTAGTGGTTGCCAATAAGTCTGACCTACTCTTTGATGAGACTATTTACGAAAACTTCAAAAAGACTATGGAAGAAAAGGGCTATGAAGTATTCAAGATGTCAGCTGTAACTAGGGATGGGGTTGACCAGGTAATAGACAGGGTAAGCCAGCTTCTTAATGAGGTTGAAGATGTTGAACTGGTTAGTCAGGAAGAAATGTATAGGCCAGAACTTGATGTAGATGATGAGGGTGCCCTAAAGGTTGAAATAGATGAAGATGGTATCTATGTAGTTACTGGTAAGGAATTGAGACGTATCATGTACTCGGTAAACTTTGATGATATGGAATCATTACAGTTCTTCCAGGCCCAGATGGAGAGCAAGGGTGTATTTGATATGCTTAGACAAGCAGGTATAGAAGATGGAGATACTGTTAAGATTTATGAATTAGAATTTGAATTCTACAACTAATGGATCAGTCCCAGTTGAATTTAAAAAGGAGGAAGCTAAATGTTAAATGGCAAGAAGAGGGCCTACCTAAGGTCGTTGGCCAATACAACTAAGCCTACTAGCCAGATAGGCAAGGAAGGTATAACACAGGACTTTTTAGACCAGTTAGAAGACCAGCTAAGGGCTAGGGAGTTAGTTAAGGTGACTATACTAGACAATGCCGGTATAGATGCCAAGGAAGCTGCTAATGCTATATGTGCAGAAATCAGGGCTGAGTTTGTCCAGGCTATAGGTAGCAAGTTTACTATATATAAGAAAAACAACGAAAACCCTAAAATATCTTTCCCAGGTCATGAACAGGCCAAGCCTAAGGACAAGAGGGAAGCAAGTGGCAAGAGGGTAACAAAGAAGCAGGCTACTATAAGATCTATAAGGAAAAAGCAAGGCTAGTAAGTCATATAATTATTGAAAGTGTTAAAAATAAATCGCATAAAATTTTAAAGTGTATAAATTAAATATATAACTTTGTTAATTTTTTATAAAAAATTAAATAATATATTGAAATTTTCGTCCTATAGTAGTATTATCCTAACTGTAGGACTATTTTTTATTTCTACAAAATAAGGAGGGTGTTTGTAGAACTCTCCAGTTTAAAAGGGGGTACAAAAATGGAAAGAGTAACATTGGAAGACGTAAAAGAAGCAAGAGGCATAATTGAAGATGCGATTTTGAAAACTGACCTACTAGAAAATGTAAGATTGTCAGAAAAAACAGGGGCACAGGTATTTTATAAGTGTGAAAACTTACAGAGAACAGGATCATTCAAAATCAGGGGAGCTTGCAATAAGATAGCCCATCTTACTGATGAAGAAAAGGCTTGTGGAGTAATAGCATCAAGTGCGGGTAACCATGCCCAAGGGGTGGCTCTAGGAGCAAAAAATGCTGGTATAAAGGCAACTATATGTATGCCTGCTAATGCACCAATATCAAAAGTTGCTGCAACTAAGAGCTATGGGGCAGAAGTCGTTTTACATGGTACTGTATATGATGATGCATATGCCAAGGCTGTAGAAATACAGGCCCAGACAGGTGCTACCTTCCTACATCCTTTTGATGACAAGTATGTAATTGCAGGTCAGGGAACAATAGGACTAGAAATATATGAACAGTTAGACGGAAACGTTGATACAGTTTTAGTTCCAATCGGTGGTGGTGGAATTATAGCTGGTATAGCAACTGCCCTAAAGGAATTGAACCCAAATATAAAGGTGATAGGTGTGCAGACTTGCAATATACCTTCAATGAAAAAATCATATGAAAATGGTAAGATAACTTCTGCCTTCAATGATATAACTATAGCTGATGGTATAGCAGTTAAGACTCCAGGTAGCCTGACATTTGATATAATATCTAAGCTTGTGGATGATGTAATAACTGTAACAGAAGAAGAAATAGCCGAAGCCATCCTATTTATGATGGAAAACCAGAAGCTGGTAAGTGAAGGTGCAGGTGCTGTTAGTACGGCAGCCCTTTTGTCTGAAAAGTACAAGCCACTTGCAGGTGAAAGAGTGGTATGCGTTGTATCAGGTGGTAACGTAGATATAAATACCCTTTACAGGATAATGAGTGTTGCCCTTAAGAGACAGGGTAGAAGAATCAGCATAGTTGCTGAACTACCAGATGTACCAGGTGCCCTAGCTACACTTGTATCAATTATAGCTAAGAAGGGTGGCAATGTCCTTACTATTAATCAGGACAAGCTAGCTACAGGTAAGTACATAAAGAAGCAGACGGTAGAAGTAACTATAGAGACTGTAGACTTTGATCAGATAAATGCTATGAAGTCTGCCTTTGTTGAAAATGGTATAAAGGTTGAATTCTTATAGGAAGCAAATTCTAATAATAGCTATAACTTCTAAGTATATCTTGTAAATTTTATACAATTATGGTATAATATAACGCTACAATATAAGTTGCAATATAATTAATAGGTAGGAGGTAAGAATAATGGGAGAAGTAATATTCACAAACAAGGCTCCAGCAGCAGTTGGGCCGTATTCGCAGGCAATTAAGGTAGGAAATGTAGTATATTGTTCAGGTCAGGTGCCACTGGTACCAGAAACTGGACTACTAGTAGAAGGAGATATAAAAGCTCAGGCTGGTCAGGCCCTAAAGAATGTAAAGGCTGTTTTGGATGAAATAGGGGCTGATGTAACTAATGTAGTAAAGACTACAGTATTTATACTGGATATGGAAGACTTCGGACCAGTAAATGAGGTATATGCTGACTTCTTTGGTGACCACAAGCCAGCTAGATCTTGCGTAGCAGTGGCTGAATTGCCAAAGGGGGCAAGGGTAGAGGTAGAAGTATTAGTAGTTTTGTAATTAAAATATAAGTTACAATATAATATTTAATAAAAAAATAAATTCGTAAATTGCAATAACTCACATATCTAATTGTGATGTGAAAATTTGAAGGAGGATTTAATGGAATTAAAAAATAAAAGAAGGGCACTTAGTTCTATTTTCGTATCTTTAGCTCTGCTCTTAAGTATGGTAGTCACTACAGTACCTGGACAGGCGCAGACACAAAATACACTAGAAATAGCTAAGTACGTAAATGTTTCAGGAGCATCCCAGTGTGGTGCTAATCCAGAATCAGCCGTTTACAGTGGCAAGGTAACCATGAAGGTACCTATGACTGAAGTTATGAAGGATCATGAGGCAGATATGCAGCAAGCATCAGGTCAAGGATTGTACCCATGGAATAAAAATAAAAATGGGATAGCCTATATAACATATGATGTTAAGTTTCCATCAAATGTAGACTTTGGATCTATAAGGGCAACAGAAACATCAAGCTTTATAAACAAGGTAGAGGCTATGCCTATAAACAATAATCAGGTTTCACTTAAGATGACATTGGTTGATGAAAACTGGCAGGGCATATACAACAAGTATTTGGCTGACAAGGCTAATCCAAACGACCATACGGTTGACATAGAAATACCTTATACAGTGAGGGCGTCTAGTAGGGAAGAGGCACAAAGGTTAGAGAACCAATTAATAACTGCAAATGGAGAGTTTACTTTTTATACAGGACGTAGTTTTTTTAGTATGAAAACTACTTATAATTCGGATACAGCAAATAAACCATTTGTCAGTGGTATGAGTTCATGTTTTTCACAACCTGTAGAAGCCACAGATGACCTGGAAGGAGATTTACTTATAGGTAATGATACACAGCATGATAAGGTGTATGAGGCTAGGAAGTCTGATTCATTAGATGTTGTAGGAGCACTAAATGTAAAGCCTATAAAAGATAAGATGAGAGCTCTAGAAAATCAATATCAAGGTGCTGTGGCAAATGGTATAAAGCTGTCGGATATAAATACTAGCTTTACAGCAACTATGACCCTACCAGAAGGTCTGGAATTTTCTGCACCTCATAGATTAGTTCTAGAAGGAGCTAAGGGCAAATTTGAAATGATTAACCCAACCATAAATGGACAATTGTTAACTGTAGAACTTAGGCTGGTAGGTGCCAATAATATAGATACCTATAAAAAATTAGCTGATGCAATAAATGAGGTTAGTGATACTCTAAAGGTAACTGTAAAGAGCGTTAGGTTTAGTTCAACTTCTAGGCCAAATACAGAGTATACAATAAATGGAACTGTTGCTGGTGATTTTTCAGCAAAGGCAACTAATACTGTGAGTGGAAAAGTAGTAAACTTCAAGTTCAAGTGGTTGGGAAAACAGTCAAGAGATGGTGCAGACTTTAGGGCACTAAATAGTGATAATATCCGATTCACACTGATGTATAAGGATACAGATCCACAGATTGCAGAGGGAACGGATTACTTAGAAGGGGATATACTTATAGGTAATGATACACAACATGACAAGGTCTATGAGGCCAATAAGTCAGATATCCTAGATATAACAGGGGCTCTAAATGTAAAACCAATAAAACAAAAATTAAGAGATTTAGAAAACCAGTATGTAGGAGCAGTGGCAAATGGTATAGATGTGTCAAATATTGATACTAGCTTTACAGCCAGTATTACCCTACCAGATGGTATGGAATTTACGTCATCAAATCCACCAGCAATTTTAGGTGGTGTTAGAGACAAGTTTGAAATAACAGGGTCAATGCTAAGTGGAAAAACATTGACTGTAAAGATGAGTCTGAAGTCTGCTGGTATAAATACATACCAACAATTGGCTAATGCAATAAATGCAGTTGATGATACCCTAAATGTAACTGTAAAGGGTGTCAAGTTTAGTTCAACTTCTAGGCCAAATACAGAGTACACAATAAATGGAACTGTAGGTGGTAATTTTACAGCAAAGGCGACTAATAGAGTAAGTGGAAAGATAATAAACTTTAAGTTTAAGTGGTTGGGAAAGCAGTCTAGAGATGGTGCAGACTTTAGGGCCTTAAATAGTGATAATATCCAGTTTACATTGAAGTACAATGGGTACTACACCTCCTAATCCTCCAGGTGGAGGTGGAGGCGGTGGAGGCGGTGGTGGAGAAACCACACCTAATCCTCCTGGCAGAGTAGATGGGGACGATAGGGTTGAGACAGGAG